>JBBRPD010000015.1:0-93518 GCA_038228575.1 Chitinophagales bacterium
AATGAACCAGATACTTTCATACCCGATTCCCGTAAGGGAGTGCAAAGGTAGAAGTCCTAATCGGTATCACCAAATTTAATTTCAAAAAATTTTTTAAGAACTTCAAACCCCGTTTTTCTCCGCTTTCGCCTCGCTTTTTTTAGGAGCGCAAAGATAAGGAAGTGGATCACACTAAACAAAAGATTTTTAAAGAAAATTGCAAGAGTATTGATTATAGTGGCTTTCAGCCGAAAAATAGTTTCAATACTGTTGCGTATCACCTGCTTTCGGGCTGTAATTGGCCTACTTACATCAGCATGGCGCGTTTACAAAGTGCCCATATCAGCATAAGTATCTACCTTTGAAGTACTTTAAAACGCAAAACAAGCAATGAAAGCATCCATCAAGAACCTTGCCTTCCTTATAATAGGGCTTCTATTAGTAGCTATAAGTGCGTACGACATGCTATTTGGCGAAAGTGACGAAGTAATCAAAATAGGTGATGGTCAGGATAACTCTTCATTATTATACCTCATACTAGGGCTTGGGCTTGGTTTTATGGGTGTTATGGGCTTTATAAGGGAAGCACAAAAGCAAGGTGGCCGCAAAAAATACTAAGTAAAGAGAGAATTAAGGTCTCTTCTGGCGCGCCTGCGTACTATTATATATATACGCTCAGTCCAATAGCATTGTCTTCTGTATTATATACACCCGTCCGCCAGTCTGATATTTGCATGTATTTCCCTACCCTTCAGGCTGCATAAGCCCGAGTTGATCTACTCCTACAATAAAGGTGGCCGATTGATCGCCTGGCGACCTTGCCTATAATAGCCCCCTGCGCGGGGGATGAAAATCAATAACAATTCCTCTTACATTTGTTGCGGGTTCAGCCCGTAACAATAATGAAATATTCTTCAGGCATAATAATTCCCTTACTGCTCATCAATAGTTTACACGGTTTTTCACAACAAAAGAAGAAGGCTGTAAATGATACTATTCAATATAAAACCCTCGATACACTGGTAGTTAGGGCTAAACCCGGCCTGCCCCCCTACCAGGCATCGGCACCCCGAACGTGGGCAATAGACAATACCCGCGTGGCGCTTTCATTTAACTGGCAGGAAAAAACGGCGAATGTAAAGGAATGGATAAAGCTGCACCCCTATTGCTTTACAACAGATACGTTGGTAATGGATGCGAAGGGCATGCACATTGATAGCGTATTACTTGCAGATAAAACCAGCAACAACCCGCTGAAATATACGTATGCCGATGATAAGCTGACCATATTGTTTACCAAACAGTACACCGCTAAAGATAAACTGGAGCTTATTCTAAAATACACTGTCATGCCTTATACGAGTGAAACAGGCGACAGTGTAGCAATATCAGACGACCGCGGCCTCTATTTCATTAACACAGATAACAAGGTGCCCAACAAACCTGCACAAATATGGACACAAGGTGAAACTGAATCGAATTCGCACTGGATGGTGACCATTGATAAACCCAACACCCGTTTCACTACCCAGATAGAGCTTACTGTGCCCGATAGCTGCACAACGCTGAGCAATGGCGCATTAATACAACAGATAAAAGGGAAGAACGGCATGCGTACCGACATCTGGAAGATGGATATGCCCATACAGGCCTATGCAGTTATGTTCGCAATTGGTAAGTACAGTATAATTAAAGATGGCTGGAAGGCCAAACAGGTTAACTACTATGTAGAACCTGAATTTGCTGCTTATGCTAAAAGGATGTTCAGCAACACGCCCGAAATGATGGAGTTCTTTTCGCACTGCACCGGTGTACCCTACCCCTGGAATAAATATAGCCAGGTTGTAGCGCGCGACTATGTATCGGGCGCAATGGAAAATACCAGTGCCTCGCTCTTTGGTGAATTTATGAACCAGACGGCACGCGAAATGGCTGACAAAAATTCTGAAGACGTGGTTTCGCATGAATTGTTCCACCAATGGTTCGGTGATTATGTTACCTGCGAATCATGGAGCAACGTAACTGTAAATGAGTCATTCGCAAACTATGGCGAACAATTGTGGCGCGAATTTAAATATGGCAAACCCTACCGCGATGAGCTGGCCTTTGATGACTTGCAGAAATATATTTACGCTTCGCGCCTGCGTGACCCACAATTGGTGAGACTCTACTACGACGACAAAGAAGAAGTGTTTGATGCCATATCTTATAACAAGGGCGGCGCAACCCTCCATTATATTAACGCTATGGTAGGTGATACCGCGTTTAACCTGGCCATGAAAATATACCTGACTAAAAATGCATTGCACAGCGCAGAAGCCCACAATTGGCGGCTGGCCGTTGAAGAAGTCACAGGGCTGGACTGGAACTGGTTCTTCAACCAATGGTACTACCATGCCGGCCACCCGGTGCTGAAAGTAAATTATAATTACGACGATGCCGCCCAAACCCTTGGCGTGTCGGTTACGCAGGTGCAGGACGATAGTAACTTCAATTATAAGTTGCCACTTAGGACGGCCATTATTTATGGCAACCAAAAAACTATTGTTGACTGGAATATTACCAGAAAGAAGGACACTTTCACTTATGCCTATGTGGCGGGCATTAGGCCAGTTATAATACCCGATTACCCCCACGTGTTACCCGGCGAAATTAAAGAAAACAAAAAAGCCCGCGAATGGATGGTGCAATACACGAATGCTGACAACTATGCCAATAAAAGATTGGCTATGGGCGCTGCGGCAAAGCAACTTTCCGATACCCTGGCACAACACATTATTGATATGGGCCTGCACAGTGACATGAAATCGATACGCCGTTACACACTTTCAGCGCTGGAAAACATAGGTAGTTTTGAATACCGGCAAAGATGGATACCCACAGTAATGGATATGGCCAATAATGAAAAAGACAACCTTACCAGGGCTGAGGCGTTTACTGCACTCGGTTATTGGAAAGCCGATACCGCCAAACCTGCCATGCTGAAAGCGGTATATGACAGCTCCTATACCATTGCCGGCAATGCGCTGGATGCACTGTACAAAATTGATAAAGACACAGCCTACTACTTCGCACAAGCGCTATTTACAACAAAGCCACGCGGGGTATTAAAGAATTCCATCTGGACCATTATTGGCAAGAAAGGTACTGATAAAGATGTAGCCCTTTACGAAGACTATGCAGCGTATCCGCAGGGGCAACAAAAAGTACCCTTCGCTAATAGCCTGAACAGTTATCTGAACCATGTTGCCAGCGATGCTTCCTATAAAAGGGGGGTGGCGGTATTTCAGCAGCTTATCCGTCAGGAAGACCGCAACTCCACCCGAAAAACGCTGGCAGGTATGTTAGTTAAAGATGCAGACGATTATAAAACCGATATGGCTTCGGCTGATAAAGAAGAACAAGCAACGGCACGCGTAAGGTTTGGTTTGCTAAAAGGTGCATTTAATGAAATTGCCGCTGAAGAAAAAGACCCTACCAATAAAGAATACTACAACAAATCAATAAAGTCGGTTTTCAATGATTAAAACCGGCCTTATTGCGGCCTGTGCATCACCACATTGTTAGGCACAGGGGCCGACTCGGTATGTACCTCATCTTTCTTAAAGAACTCAAAGGACATCCTGAGTATTTTACGGAAAGTGAGGGTCTGTATGAGCACCGTATCTTTATTGTTATTAATTATGGCATACATGCGGTCTGCGTCATATTCATCTGGCACAGTTGCATCAGCGCTCTGCTTATTTTTACTTCTGCGGTTTATCGGTAACCAAAAGATATCGGCATGTTGCTTTTGTCCTTTCATGGTTTCCAAATCTATGGAACAGCGCTTTACCGTTTTCTGTATCACTGTATCCATGCCGTCAAGGCCATTCATGTAACCCTCGCAATTTACATTGGTAAAGTAGGCCATGTAGTAATTAGCTCGAGCCACATTTATTGGGCCCATATTTTCCGTTATCATCGGGTCGCCCTGTATCTTGTAATTATTACCGTCGCGAGACAGCACGAATGAATTGATCGGCTTATCAGCATACTGAACGGATACACTTTTAATATCGGCTGCAGGCACATCAAAAACAGTCCTGTCACGCCAGTCGCGCATCCGTGTGGAATATCTTGGGGTTAAGTCTCCGGTAAATGCAGGCACTTGCACTACATAAGGTGTTTTGGCACCTTCCATCAGCATATTCGTTCCATTGCCATTGGCCGATGCTCCACCCACATAAAAAACAGTCATTTTTTTACCTTCTTTGTTATACACCTCCACTTTAATAGCATCAGAAGCCAGTAGTTTTACTGCATTATCGAAAGCCGCTTTAGTGACAGGGGCAATAACCCGCTGGCCTGCCATTGTATTGAGTGTAAGTTCTACCATGCTCGGCAATGCTTTTTCCTTTCCGTTCAAAACCCATTCCGCCCCCTTGCGCTCTACGGTAACGCTTTCACCATCGGCAGCCACAATATATACTTTACCAACCGATGCGGTATCTTTTACATTGAAACCCGCCTCTGTACTCCCAAAGGGATTATCATCGGTCCTCAGAATGAAGTAATAAATACCAAACCCTAACAGAGCCAGAATGGCCACATATACAAGCGTCTTTTTCATGGGTAATTGGTTTAACGTTAAAGAAAAATATCAACGGCACATACAATCAATTTCAGCGCTACCAGAAAAGAAGGCCCGCTATCTGGCAGACTTCACTTCGTACCTGCGCTTCCTGCAGAACATAAATGCCGATGCAAATACAAGCACCAATGCTATGGGCACACCCACATTTATCCATTGCCACATACTCATTTCGCTCTTTACCCTTCCTTTATCCAAAAGGCGCATCTTCACATCTTTCGCTCTCGCTTCCAGTATACCGGAATGGTCAGTAAGGTATTCCAGGCAATTCATCAGGAAACTCTTATTGGCAAAATATTCGTTGGTGTATTTGTAATACCCCATTTCCATTGGTCCTTCCCTATTGCTGAAATCGTTGAAGAATACATTACCAATAGAAGCCACGATCATGCTCGTTGAATCTTTACAGAATGGCACAAACGGCTCCTTCAAAGAATCTAAGCGCATCAGGTATTCAGGCGCCAACCTATTCTGATACAGCGAATGGAATTTACCTTCCATCAATACGGCAACCGGGCGGTAAGATTTATTGTAGTTATCGGGCTGGCCGGGATAGTTGGCTTTGGTAAGGCTTATTATTGCCGGGCTACCAGCCGCCCTGCTGTATTTTGAAGTAGTAAGCAATATGGTTTTGCCTATGCCAGCAGTTGTTATAGTATCTATGGTATTGGTAAAGGCTCCCAGTATAAAATCCATATTGCGCACAATAGGGTGTGTAGATATAGGATTGATCCTCGGGAAATAAACCCATGGCAGATATTCTTGTTTACCGGGGCCTACTACAATAGGTATCTTCACGCACTGCAAGTCTTCAACTATATCATTATTTACCCTTACGCCATATTTGAAGAGCATATCATCAAGATTAAGGCCCCTGTCCATGGTCATGAACTTCAGGTGATCTTTGGTGAAGCTATCCATGCTGGCCGTCATCTGGTTAATAGCCCAAAGTACATGTCCACCCCGCATTACATACTGGTCAATCTTCAGCTTGTCAGGCTCAGAGAAGGGAGTTACAGGCTGGTTAATAATAATGGCATCGTACGCGTTGGAAATATGAATGGTATGCGATAATTCTATGGAATCAAGCGCATAATAGGTAGCCAGCGTATACAGCATATCAGCCGTCTTTACACTTTTTTCCTCGTTGTTGCCCAGTATGTACCCTATCCTTGCCTTGGTAGGTTTGCCCAGCAAATTAATAGCACTTGCAAACTTATATTCCAGCAACGCATTTGCTGTAGTTATCTGCTCAGAACGGTCTTTACCCGGAGGGCTTTCCAGCAGTGCAATCGGTGTCTCCTTATTATTATAATGCAGCAGCGCAAAAGGGAAGTAAACCTTTACGGAATATCCTTCTTCTTCCTGCGTAGGCAACGACATTACTTCAATACCCTTCTGTTGCAGGTCGCGCACAATTTGTTTGTGCTCGCTTTCCGGCTTGCCTTCCAATGGGTTAATAAACCGGTAAATAATTTTGTTACCGGCAATCATCTTAAATGCAGTCAGTTGCTCCCGAACCGCCTCCTGCATCCGTTGCAGATCGGCAGGGAAACTTCCTTTCAAGTAAACATCTATCACTGCGGGCTCCTTCATTTCGCGCAACATCTTTTTGGTAGATGCGGACAGCGTGAACCGCTTTTCGCGGGTAAGATCAAAACCTGTATGGAAGTAAGATGCCAGTATGTTCAGGCAAATCAGGATCAGGCCCATGGTAACCAAGCGAACTACAGCCTGCCTGCGCCTGCCACCACCCGATGCCACATCCTTGGTCTTATTATTCAGCGAAAAACGGGTAAGGGCAATAAATAAGGTTATTGCAGAAAGAAAATAAATAACATCGCGGGAATCGATAAGCCCCCTGCTGATGGAGGTATAGTGAAATTCCATACCGATCTGGCTCAGGTAATAATCAATACCAGCAGAAAGGTCAGGCAGATGGCTCAGATGCTCGAAACCACTGTATAGCAAATAGCATGAAACCAGCGAAACAAGGAAGCCAACCACCTGGTTACTGGTGAGCGACGAACAAAAAACGCCGATAGCGGCAAACGTAGAAGCCAGAAAAAACAACCCGATGTACGAGCCTGTGATAGCAGCAGCATCCGGCGAATTATCGGGCAATGCAAGGTTGGATATGGTGTAAACGTAAATAAGTGTAGGTAAAAGTGCGAATACAATAAGCGCAATGGTTGCAAAATACTTGCCCAATATTATTTCCAGATCGGTAAGTGGCTTGGTTGAAAGCCACTCTATGGTGCCCCCACGGAACTCATCGGAGAACGACCGCATGGTTACTGCCGGTACTAACAGCAGCAAAAGCCATGGTGCAAACTGAAAAAAACGGTCCATAGCGGCAAAGCCATAACCCAGTATGCTGTAGTCGGGCATTATCCACAAGAGCAAGCCACAGAAAAAAAGGAACACCAGTATAGCAACATAGCCTACAATGGAGCTGAAGAACGAATTAATTTCTTTTATAAAAATACTGCGCATGCGCTTATGATTCGGGGAGGGCAAATATAATAAAATGAAAGGGGGTTCAATCTATTTACGTACAATACAAAAGTTAAAATTTGAACAATCTTTCACCTCTACAGCTCCATTTTAAGGCTGTTTTCCGACTTCCATTTATTTTGATGCCACATTCTTTATATCATTAACAAAAATGTTATCTTTATGCACAAAATACCGGCTGGCTGATTTCAGGCGGCGGATATGACGTGCAATAAAATAGTTTTAATTTAAAAATATGAGTTGATGGTTGAAAACAACTTAACTGCTTAATATATTTGAGTTCAATTTGCACCTGTTCTGTACCGCTCTGTTTTTTGCAGCTATGCCCAATGAATTGTACAATTAAAAGTAAACTACGTTACAATAAAATACTATGAGTAAATTTCGCTTGGCACTAGGTACCCTATTCGCAGCATCTTTGTTTGTTGCTGCATCCTGCTCTAAAAAAGTCGACACATCTTCTACTGCCCAATATATCGGTGACTGGAAAGGCACTACCAGTTGCGGGGAAGGTTTGGGAGGATGGACGGAAAAAGCACCGTTTTTTGCCAATGGCAGAAAGGGAGCAGTTTCGTTTTCTATCAACAACATTATTTATGTAGCCGGTGGCAACCTGCAGAAAGATTTCTGGGCATACGACCCGAGCACCAATGGCTGGTCTCGCCTCGCTGATGTTCCGGGCGTTTTGCGCTACAGAACTTATGCAACAGCCTTTACCATGAACAATAAGGGATACATTGCCTGTGGTGCTGATTCTGGTTTTTATAAGAATGATGTATGGATGTATGACCCTTCTACCAATTTATGGTCAGCATCAGCCAGCCCGTTCCCTGGCAAGCCAAGGATAAAGGCGTTCTCTTTTGTAGTGAATGATATTGCTTATGTTGGTGGCGGTGTTGATACCGGCGGTATTGCTCTAAGCGACTTCTATGCTTATAATTTTGTAACTGATTCGTGGACAGCGAAAGCAGACTTCCCACGCACGGTGGTATTACCGTTTGCTTTTTCTACCAAAACAAGCCCTTTAGCATCTTACAACCCTGCAAGAGGTGGTTATGTTTCTTGCGGCAGCCAGAACACAGCTGAAGATACAGCAACCTTCTATTATGATTCTACTTCTAATTCATGGCAAAGAGTTGCCGGCTACCCGAGCAATCCGCGCCACGGTGGCACTGCGTTTACCTTGCAGGGCATACCTTATTGTGGCTTGGGCACCGATGGCGTAAACGCCTTCGAAGACCTTTATTCTTACAATCCGCTGAAAAACAAATGGACCAAATTAGGCAACTTCCCTGGCAGGTTTAATGCAGAACCAATTTCCGGCGTTAACTCGGTAAATGGAAATGCGACCAAGGCATATCTTGGTCTGGGTGGTGCGGTTAACACTAATAACTATACCTATTGGTATGAGTTCACCCCGCCAAGCAATTCTGCCGGTTTCAGCATTACCGCAGGCCCTAATAACTTCTCGCTCTATCTCACCTTTACCATTGGTGTAGATAGTTGCCAGCAGGAAATTAAATTGCTCGGTACTGTTAGCAGCACAGTTGCTGGCAAAGAGTACTTCAGTATTGGTACCAACAGCTCGGTTGACAAATGTGGCAACAACTATTCTGTAACTGGTTCCGGTTCGCTAAATGGCGATATCATGACCATTACCACTGTTACCTCATCAGGTAAAGGAACGGCAGCATGCACATTTACCGGTGCCCGTTAATACACTCAAAAACGAACGAAAAATATAAGCGTCTTATAAGTAAAAAAGCCCCGACCGGGGCTTTTTTACTTATAAGAGATTTTTCTGTAAAATATTTTGTCAGATACCGCTCGGCACTGCTTTCCCACTCCTGAAAAAATCGACTGTTATTTGAAGTCCATCCATAAATTGACGGGTTGGCTGATAGCCTAATAGTTCCTGCGCGCGCGTTATATTCGCAAGGCTGTCGCGTATATCTCCGGCACGTGGCTCTCTGTAGGTGGCCTCATGTTGTACCGCCAGTATATCGCGTATAGCTTCGTAAAGGAAATTAACTGAAAAATTGGCGCCTACGGCAACATTGTATGCTTTGCCAAAAGCTGCATTGTTTTCGCACAACATGCCACGCACATTGGCTTGCACTGCATTTTCCACAAACGTGAAATCACGTGTCTGGCTGCCATCACCATTAATGTATACCGGTTGCTTGGCCATTATACCACTAACAAACAAAGGTATTACCGCGGCATAAGGGCCGTTAGGGTCTTGTCGCGGACCAAATACATTAAAGTACCGTAGCCCTACCACCTTCATATCATACAATTTGTGAAACACATTTGCATACAACTCATTGGCCATCTTTGTAACGGCATAAGGCGATAGTAAATTACCCGTCCTTTCCTCTATTTTTGGCAGGTTAGGCTCATCGCCGTACACCGATGAGGATGAGGCATAAACGAAGGCTTTTACGGCCGCATCTTTCGCCGCTGTAATCATGTTTACAAAGCCCCCCACGTTCACATCATTGCTTGTTGCGGGGTCTTTTATGGAACGAGGTACAGAACCCAATGCGGCCTGGTGCGAAACGTAGTCTATACCCGTGCAGGCGGCAACGCAAGTTGCCATATCGCGTATATCGCCCTTTACAAATTCATATTGCGGATAAGCCGAAAACAGCTCAACATTAGCTATAGAACCTGTTGCCAGGTTATCTAGCACGCGCACTTTACCCGCTCCGTTTTTAAGCAAATATGCTACTATGTGCGAACCGATAAAGCCGGCCCCACCAGTTACCAAAAAATTACTTGTTGAAAGGTCTTTATTGTGAAAAGTGAACATGCTGCGTGTATTTATAGTTTGTGCCACGTTAACAACAGGGCAAAAAAAAGCCGTACATTTTTAAAAGGTACGGCAATGATGTTTTGAAGATTTATTAGTCTTTCTTTTCTTCTACTTTGTTGACTACTTTCTTAACAGGGCGTGCAAGACGTAACTTGCCGAAACTGCCTAATGTAATTTTTCCTTTTTTGGTACGTTTATCTCCTCTGCCCATTTTAAATTTGATTTTGAATGCAAATGTAATAAAAAGCGGGGAGAATAATACTCCCCGCGAAATTTTTTAGTTCAGTATATACAAATAACAACAAATTACTGAATCACTCAGGCATCTGAAACCTGTATTCAGCACTATAAGTGTAGAAATTATTTTTTGCTGCTGATTTTTGTAGAAAACTCTTTACCAGCTTTAAATTTAGGCACTTTGCGTGCTTTGATCTTAATAACTGCACCAGTTTGTGGGTTGCGGCCATTACGTGCAGCACGTTCAGATACCGAGAAAGTTCCGAAACCAACCAAAGTAACGCGATCGCCTTTTTTCAGCGTTGCAATTACTGAACTTGTGAACGCATCCAGCGCATTGTTTGCTTGCGTCTTGGTTATCTCAGCTTCTTTCGAAATCTTGTCAATTAATTCAGCCTTGTTCATAACGTTTGCTTTTTTAGATAAAAATTAAATTTGTTTGAGTGTTAAGACAAAAATACTCACGATTACAACACTACCAAATATTTTCTAAAATATTTTTTCCGCCGGAAGCCTTATCCAACGCCACATTTGCTCCAATTTTAATCACAATCTGATAACACCTTACAAAATTCACACATTCACAAATTAACCATGCAATAGTACTGTAGCGCAATACAGGGCGTATGTACCCACACCTAACTTACAATTTAATGACAATGAACCATCTAGCAACCCGATTTTACCTTTTGGTTAAAGAACTTCCATAATTGTACGAAAAGCGGCAAATTTACCGCCAAAAGCTTTGAAACCCTTTTCCCGCATAGCTATTGCATGGTTGTCAATATAAGCTTGATACTGTTCCATAGTATCGGCAAAGTACTGCGCTATATAGGTGAGCCCTTCACTATCATCCTGCTCCAATAAGCGGCTCAGCCGCGCGTCAGCGAATAAGCCCGTGGAAAGCACATCGGCAATGTGCTCCCCCTTCATCCAGGCAACCCATGCATCAGCAGCATCATTATCCACCTTAATGGTTACGTTATAAATGATCATTGTTTTTCTCTTTTAGTATAAAGCCAAAAGTAGAAAGTAACGAGTAGAAAGTCAAAAGTATAAAGTAGAGAGTAGAAAGTATAAAGTAGAGAGTATAAAGTATAAAGCGTTTATCAAACAAGAATGTACATTCACAATTCACCATTAAAATCAGTACTTCTCTTCAATACTTTCCAGTATTCCTACATAGCTTATGTACCGCTCTTCCGATATCACATCTTGCTGCACGGCCTTTATTATGGCGCATCCGGGCTCATTAATATGAACACAGTTATTGAATTTACAATCGTTAAGCAGTGCCCGCATTTCAGGGAAATAATGCGACAATTCCTGCTTTTCAAAATCAATGATACCGAACTCTTTTACACCCGGTGTGTCAATTATTTTACCAGTGGTTTCCAGGTCAAACATCTCCGCAAAGGTGGTGGTATGCTGGCCCTTTCCGCTCCAGCCAGATACCTGGTTGGTACGCAGATTGATATCGGGTATCAATTGGTTGATGAGTGTGCTTTTACCAACGCCAGAATGGCCGCTGAACAGCGTGGTCTTCCCTTGTATCTTTCCTACCAATGCGGCCAGGGTTGCTGGTTCTTTAGCTACCACAGGGTATATCTCATAACCAGCGCGTGCATAAATATCTTCCCATTGCTGCAGCACTTCAACGTGCTTGGGCTTCAGCAGATCTGTCTTGTTAACTACAATTATAGCAGGTATGTGGTAGGCTTCGGCAGTAACCAGAAAACGGTCGATAAAACCAGTCGATGTACGAGGCTCATTGATGGTAACCACGATCAACGCCTGGTCAAGATTAGAAGCGATAATGTGCTTTTGGTTCTTGTTGTGGGGCGATACCCGAACCATATAATTATTGCGGGCTTTTACCTCCGTTATCATGCCGGTCTTTATAGCATCATCCTCTACATCGAACAATACATGGTCTCCTACGGCAATCGGGTTAGTAGATGAAATGTCTTGGTCAATTTTCATCTTCCCTTTAATACGTGTGTTCCACAACACACCGTGTTTGTCGCGCGTTATGTACCAACTACCTGTCGATTTATAAATTAATCCTTCACATTGCATTTTACTGATCGCCCCTATTCAATTGTAAGTTTCACAAATTGTACGCTTCAATTTTCATTTAAAAAATTCATATTTCACCATTCACCATTCTATTCGTAACGCAACGCATTTATCGGGTTAAGCTTTGATGCCTTTATGGCAGGATAGATACCAGAAAGAATACCCACTGCGGCGCACAAGCCCACACCAAGCCATATCCATAGCCAGGGCACAACAAAGCCCACACCCAGAAACATACCAATAACATTACCTAACAATATGCCTACTACCACACCAATAGCACCACCCATAAGGCTTATCAATATTGCTTCCGTTAAAAACTGGCTCCTGATATATGCTGCTCTAGCACCCAATGCTTTACTCACCCCAATTTCCCTGGTGCGCTCCGAAACCGATTCCAGCATAATGTTCATGAGGCCTATTACCGAATTCAACAGCGTAATGATGCAGATGACAATGGCCGCTACCTGTATGTATTTAGTATTGTCAATTACCATACTGGCAATATCGTCATTCTTCGATATACTGAAATTATTGTCTGTGCCTAATGGCTGTTTCCTGATCACCCTGAAAATACCTTCCGCCTCTTCCGATGCGAACGTCTTCATTTTTACGTCTTTTACCAGCACTGTAACCAGGAAAGAACTTTCACCACCATACATTTGCCGGGCAGTGTTAACCGGCACCAGCACAGAGTTATCATTATTCATGAACATACTCGCCCCTTTCGATGCCAGAATACCGAGCACCACACACCTGAAATTACCTATTGAAACCTGCTGCCCTACGGCCTTATTGATATTCTTCTTAAATATTTTTTTTGCGGTACCCTCGCCCAATATGCACACATAGCTGCCCGACTGCACTTCGCTGGCCGAAAAATTACGCCCCGCGCTAAGCTTTACATCGTTAACCGTTAAGTAGGCATCATCAACACCCGTAACACTAATATTGGGGTTCGTTTTCTCCGAACCAAAATGAACCGTTTCCGTGCCCATTGCATTTACAGAAATGCCCACGGTTGCCGGATAGGTATAACGCTCTTTAAAAAGCCGAGCTTCTGCATAGGTTATGCTCTTACCCTCATTGAACGAAATATTCATACCACCCGCACGCTTTTTCTTTTTCAATATGTCGCTCGTTATCTGGAAGCTATTCACGCCCATACTGCTGAAGCTGGAAGAAATAGCCTTCTTCATTACCTCTATAGTAGTAAGTATACCCACCAATGCCGTAATACCCAATGCTATTACGGCAATTGTAATACCCGAGCGCATGCGGTTATTGCGCAGGGCACGGTAAGCAAGCGTGATATTGAACAACAGATTCCTCATATCCCGGTCAAAGTTATATAAATAGGGGCGGGCTGCCGTGTAAAGTTCAAAATAAATTGACAAGCGCATTACTGGCAATACCAGCCCAACACTTACCAGCATTGACCGCATTATGCTAATTTTAACAAATACTTTTGTGCGCTCGCAACGAATGGCATCGTCAGTAACCAAAGCACGGTGTAACTTTAGGTATAATTTTGGCTTCGTTTTTGATGTAAATTTTATTATTACATTACCTTTAAACAAAAGTGCTATTGCTATGAAAAAAATCTGGCTCTTTCTATTGCCTGTTTTCGCAGTTTCAGTTACCGCCGTTACCGCGCAGGACGTTAACGAAGCACTCAACCTGTCTAACCTTACCGTGCAGGGCACGGCACGTTCTATGGGCTTTGGCAATACACTGGGTTCCGTTGGCGGCGATTTCAGTTCGCTCAGCGTAAACCCTGCGGGCCTTGGTATATATCGCAGTTCGGAATTATCAATAACTCCTTCTTTAAAAATAAATGGTGCCGATGCCCAATACCAGGGCACCCGTACTACCGACTTCAACGGCAAACTCAACTTCAACAATTTCGGCATCGTGTTCACCAATGCACCAACGGGTAAACGCTATGAGCGCCACAGCTGGAAAGCGGTTTCCTTTGCGCTGGGCATGAACCGGGTTGCCGATTTTAACCATAATTACACGTATGCAGGCAACAACAACACCAGTTCGGCATCGCTGGCGTTTGAAAGCAGTGCCAACTACGATTCTAATGCAATAAGAGACCCATCTACCCTTGCCTATATGGGCTATACAACGGGGCTTCTCGGTGGCTTTATTTCAGGTTCTTACCTTAGCCGTGTACCCTTTAAAGGAGGCATACACCAATTGAATGCAGTAAAGGAACGAGGTTCAGTAAATGAGTACGTTATTTCGCTCGGCGGCAACTACAAAGAAAAACTGATGGTGGGTGCAACCATAGGTATCCCAATGCTTAAATACAGCCGCACATCAGACTATACCGAAGAACTACTGAGCACTAATACAGCACCGAACCAATATAACTTCCAATCTTTTACTTACAATAACACTCTGAATATTAGCGGCGGCGGCATTAACCTGAAGCTGGGTGCCATTTATAAGCTCACTGATTTCTTCAGGATAGGGGCTGCAATACACACGCCTACATTTTACAGCATAACTGACGTTACAGACTATGGCATCGCTACCAAAATAAATGGCAGTGTATATGATGTTTCCACCGCTAACGACCTGCCTGTTTTCCGTTTCGATTATAAGTTCCTTTCACCACTACGCACTATACTCAGCGCTACTTTCATCCTCAAAAAAATAGGCTTCCTTACGGCCGACTATGAGTATGTAGACTACAATACCATGCGCTTTGTATATCCTGCCGGGCTGGATGGTTCTGTTTCCTATGCCTATGAAGCGAAACAAATCAATGATGAGCTAAAAAGCATCTACAAAAGCGCATCCAACCTGAGGTTAGGCGCGGAAATAAAAGTATCGAAATACGTAATGGTAAGGGGTGGCGTTGGCTACTATGGTAATCCGTACAAAAATGCCGATGTACCTTCCGAACGCATTGATGTATCCGCCGGTGTGGGCTACAGGAACCGCAATTTCTTTGCTGATTTCGCATTCATTAACAGTCATTACCAATTTTCTGAAATGCCTTACAGCAATATCAATTTCAATTATGTCAATTCAACCAAGGAGGTTGACCTGCCAGTTGCCAACATTAAAACCACGCTGAACAATGCAGCCTTTACGGTTGGGGTCAAGTTCTAAATTACATAGGGTGATTTTATAATTAAAGCATGCCCGATGCACACTTGCATTGTGGCAAAACATTACTTTTGCCGGAAACACATTACGTAATGCTCAGGCAAATTTCCCTTACCATACGCTCGCTGCAAAAAAACAAAGAAGTAAAGCGCACACTTGCAAAATTTGAGCAGGGAAAAACAGAAATTGCCGGTTTAAAAAGCCCGCAGCAAAAAAGCAAAAAGCTGCTCATCATCAGGCTAGATGATATTGGCGATTACCTGCTGTTTCGCGATACGATCGCCACCTACAAACAAAGCCCCAGATGGCAGGGTTATGAAATTACCCTACTCGGTTACACGCTCTGGAAGGACCTCTTCAATGCTGCCGATAAACCGAGTGTAGATAACACCATCTGGATAAATAAACATGATTGTTTTGCTGACCCCGAACTGTTCCGCAATATTTGCCAGCAACTGAGAAATGAAGGATTTTCGGCTGTGGTATGCCCATCGCGCATACGCCCGCTACTGCTCGACGATATGTTTATGCTGGCCGCTGATGCGCCTTTAAACATTGGTAGTGGCAATGATTTCAGTAACCCGGCACTCAATATAGCATCTGACAAGCTGTATCAGGAATTGTATGCTGACGAAATAATGAACCACGAATTCCTGTTCAATAAGGCATTTGCTACCTGGTGCAATAAATTGCCGGTAAATGCCGAACGGCTCACCTACCCCCACCCTGCACTACCCGCTCCGCATGCGCAACCCTATGTATTATGCTTCGTCGGGGCATCGGTGCAAAGCCGGCGCTGGACCGCAGAAAGGTGGATAGAATTTATAAACCTATGCAATACTGCCGGCAGAAAGGTAGTAATAGCGGGTGGTAAAAACGATCTCCCCATTGCAGAAACCATTGTGGCAGCAACAGCCGTAGAAAGCATCACCGGCAAGGTATCACTGCCCGAAATGGTTAACTGGATAGCACATGCACAAGCTACCATAACTAACGATACTATGGCATCGCACCTTTCAGTAGCTCTGGCGCGCCCAACGGTAGTGGTGGCAAGTGGCGACAATTTTTTCAAATTCAGTGAATATAAGGCGGCAGGCATCAAAGGTGTTACAACGCTGTACCCTGCAGTATTCCTGAAAAAATGGGCTAAACTAAACCACATGAATTTCAAAAACCATATTGCTGTTACCAACGACATAGCCACCATTCCGGCAACGGAAGTTTTCGCTGCGCTTGATGAATTATTGAAGGGAACAACCACCAAAGGTTAACCGCATTTGCATCCCACCATGGTCTGCATCAATCTTGCCTCTTAAAGCTTCCTGATAGCTCAATTGTTTTTTGTTTACTATTTTTTAATATTTTTTAGACAAAATGAATGATTCATGGCATTCTATGTATTATTTTTGCAACTTCAAGCTTTATAATCAGGCATTTAATGAAAACAACATTCGTACTACTCTCCTTGCTTTTCTCTGTTATTTCCTTTGCCCAAACAGGTAAAATATCGGGCACCGTACGCGACAAAAAGAATGACACCACAATTGCAGGTGCCACAATTCTTATTGAAGGCACATCGCTCGGCGCAATTTCAGATAGTAACGGAAAGTTTGAACTGAAAGATATTCCGGCAAAATCGTACAATATAATTGCTCAAAACTTCGGGTACGAAAATGCCACCATTTATAACGTGGTCATCTCTTCGGGTAACGAACAGATACTGGCTATAGAGCTGGAAGGGCAGAAACCGGGCACACTAAAAGAAGTAGTAGTGCGGAGGAATCCGTTTTCAAAAAATGCGGAAACACCACTATCCATACAAACCTTGTCTGCACAAGAAATAAAGAGTAATCCCGGTGGTAACTTCGATGTTTCCAGGGTTATACAAGCCTTCCCCGGTGTGGGCGGCACATCAGGCTCCGTTGGCGGCTACCGGAACGACCTCATTATACGAGGCGGAGCGCCCAATGAAAACGTTTATTACCTTGATGGTATTGAAGTGCCGGTTATTAACCACTTCGCCACTCAAGGGTCTGCTGGCGGCCCAACGGGCATTATCAACATTTCCTTCATACAAGATGTAAATCTCTATACGAGTGCCTTCCCTGCCAAATATGACAATCCACTTTCGGGCGTGCTGCAACTCAAACAACGCGAAGCGAATCCTGATAAAATACAAAGCAACTTCCGCCTGAGCGCGACTGAACTTGCGTACAGTGCCGACGGCCCTATAACCGATAAAATTTCGTTCCAGGTATCTGCCCGCAAATCATACCTGCAATTTCTGTTTCAGGCCCTTCAAATCCCAATTCAGCCAGACTATTACGACTTTCAATATAAGCTGAACTGGAAGATCAATAAAAAACTCTCTTTCTATACCCTGGCAATAGGCGCAATAGATAAATTCAGCTTCCTGATCCCCAAAGATCTTACGCCCGAAAATGTATACATCCTGCACGCCAATCCGTTGATCAAACAATGGAATTATACTAATGGCTACGGCCTCAAGAAGCTTATTGATAAAGGCTTTTGGAACCTCACCTTCAGCCGGAACATGCTCAACAACCAGCTGGATAAATACCTCGACAACCAAAACCCGAGCGAAGCCACCCGTACCCTTAAAATACATGCTGTTGAAGCGGAAACAAAGCTGCGTTTTGATGTAAATAAGTACCTGAATAAATGGAGCTACAGCTATGGCGCAATGGTGCAGAATGACGACTATACCAACAACCTTTTTGTGCAATACAGGGCTGCGGTAAAAGATGTAAATGGCAATATAGTAAGCTCTGCAATTGCCTTTAATAACAACACCGCTGTGCACTTTATTAAGTACGGTGCCTTTGGCCAGATATCCTCCGCTTTCTTCGATAAAAAATTAACCGCGTCCTTCGGGCTGCGCATAGATGGCAATACATTTATGACCAACGGCAATAACGTGTTAAAGCAGCTATCACCAAGGCTTTCGGGCTCTTATGCTATAACTGAACGCATTAAACTGAACGCATCGCTGGGCCGCTATTACAAAATACCTGTTTATACATTGCTCGGGTATACAGATAGCACCGGAAAATACGTGAACAAAAGCGCAGACTATACCCAATGCGACCACTATGTTGCTGGTTTAGAATACCAGCCCAAATGGCGTGGCACAAGGTTTACTCTGGAAGGTTTTTACAAAATATATAATGGCTACCCGGTTTCGCTTACAGATGGTATTTCTCTGGCTAATAAGGGTGGCGATTTTAATGTATTGGGCAACGAACCTGTAACAACAACAGGCAAGGGACGCGCCTATGGTGCGGAGTTCCAGTTTCAACAAAAGCTCACCAAAAATGTGTTTGTAATACTGTCTTACACCCTATATAAAAGCGAGTTTACAAATGCCGGTGGCAAGTACACGCCCGCGTCATGGGACAATGGCCACCTGCTTTCATTTATTGGCGGCTACAAATTTAAAAGGAACTACGAATTAGGTGTAAAATTCCGCTATCAGGGCGGCGCACCTTATTCACCATTTAATATGGCTGCATCGCAGGCCAACTACAATACATTGGGTACTGGCATAATTGATTATGCACAGTTCAATACTTTGCGCCTCGCAGCATTCAATTCAATGGATGTCAGGCTCGATAAAAAATGGAATTTTAAGAAGTGGAGTTTTGACCTGTACATGGATATTACCAATGCCTACGCCAGCAAACAACCGTCCATACCAACATTTACCTTCAAACGCACCACAGACAATAAAGATTTCCTCACCACCGATGGGAAACCCCTAAAAGCTGATGGCAGCAACGGAATACCACTGCTACTTGATAACAGCAGTGCCGTGGTAATACCTACCATTGGTTTCATTCTGGAGTTTTAATCATTAACTGTTCTTCGGCAACTACAGCTATGATTTACAACAGGCTATGCCTCGGAAACTTTCCGTATTTTTGACAAATGGATAGTTTTAAATTAAAGAACATTATTAACAGGACATTGATCGTTATTTTGGTAGCATTGGTAGTTATACAATTTATAAGGCCGGCAAAAAACCAAAGCGGGGCTATTAGTGAAAACGACATCACCAAAATGTACACAGTGCCAGGCAACGTGCAGGTAATTTTACAAAAAGCCTGTAACGACTGCCACAGTAATAATACGACCTATCCGTGGTACAGCAATATACAACCAGTTGCCTGGTGGCTTAACGATCACATTCGGGAAGGAAAAGAAGAACTTAACTTTTCAGAATTTGGCACCTATAAGTTGTTACGTCAGTCCAGAAAACTGAAGAAAGCCGCGGGCGAAATTGAAGAGGGCGAAATGCCTCTAAGCAGTTACACCATCATTCACCGCGACGCCATTTTAACACCGGAAGAAAAGGCCGCAATAACAACATGGGCCAAAACACTTTCAACGGAAATATTAGCTAAAGTACCGCCCGAGGATATAGAAGCAGACCGCAAGAAAAGAGAAGAAAGAGAGCGCCAAAACAAGGAAGCGAAATAAGGTACGTCCCTTTTATTGGTAGTACTCACCACCATTCATGCTACACAGTTCCCTGTACGTAAAAGAGCCGCGAATGCGGCTCTTTTACGTATAAGCTAAATAAAGTTTTCGGAAAACCAGCAGAACAAAGCAAGCCATCTCTTTACAATTTCGTTATCATTTTGGTGGCCAGTTTACCATCGGTTGTTGTTGCCGTAATAAAATAAATACCGGCAGCATAGTCTTGCAGTACCTCGGTAGATTTATTGGTGGTTACATGAAATTCTTTCACTTTTACACCCATCATGTTGGTAATAACAATGTGCGCATCCTCTTGCTGCGGTGATGACAGCATAAGTGTAAATACATTATAACTCGGGTTTGGAGCAACGGTCAGAATTTGCTCTTGTGCAGTGATTGTAAAAACGCCTGTGCGGCAAAAAATGTACGTACCTACCAGCAATGGGAAATAAGATGTAACTGCACCGCAAGGGTTAGTATAGGTGTAGGTAATGGTATCCATACCCGGCGTTAATGCACTAACAAAACCAGTGGTGGACCCTATTGTGGCCAGTGTACTATTTAAACTACCCCAGGTGCCACCGGGCACTACATTCATTAACGTAGTGGTATCGCCGGGACAAAGGGAATCCCTGCCTGTAATGGCAAAAGGATAGGTAGGCAATATGTTGATATGAATGGTTGTGGTGTCGTAGGCAGTGCCATCCCAAATCCGAACCTTGAACGAATCCACACCAAAATAAGAACTGAACGGCGCATAAAACAAACCAGAAGGAAGTACCGTACCGCCCGTTGAAGAACCTGCATAGCCTACAACCAACGCACCGTGCCCCGCTGCTGTAACAAGGTCCCATATTTCGGTCTGCCCAACATCAATATCGTCAATTGCCAACATGGTATCTAACCCAACATTAGCAACGCCCTGACAGACTGTATACGTCTGGCTGTGGCCATTGGTAAAGTATGGTTTATGCAATGTAGAAACAACCCGTATCCTGTTATTATCCCTGTCAGCAACATAAATTTTACCTAGCGATGGAACCGCTACACACGAAGATGGTTGATTCATCTGCGCGCCTGTAGCCAGGCCTCCATCGCCACCGAAAGCCCCGGTACCGGTGCCAGCCAGGAAGCCATAACCCACATAAGAACTGATAATTCCGAATGGGTTTATTTTCCTTATCGTGTTGTTATTCTGGTCGCTGATGTAGATGTTGCCGCCTGTGTCGGTAGCTACGCCGTAAGGGTAATAAATGTGCGCAGCAGTTGACGGGCCACCATCGCCGGAATAACCATAAGACCCGGTAGCAACCGGATAGGTTATAGAGGATATGTTACCTGCTGTGTTTATCTTGCGGATGCGATTGTTGCCGAAATCAGCAATGTAAATATTACCGGTAAGGCTTACCGCTACACCAGCAGGATAGTTGACCAATGCAGCTGTTGCCGGGCCACCATCGCCTGTGCCGCCCACGCTGCCATTACCGCAAATAGTTGTAATGATACCTGTGGACATAGTAACCTTTCTTATTCTTGAATTCAGCTGATCGGCAATTAGAAGATTGCCTGAATTATCGAAGGTAATACCAATAGGGTTGTATAGTTTAGACGCAGTTGCCTGTATACCGTCTGTAGTAAAACCACCGGCAGAGGTACCGATACCCGCAACAGTTGTAATTACGCCACTGGTTATATCAATCTTTCGCACAACACTATAATCGTCAGTGAAGTAAATGTTGCCTGCAACATCCAGGCATATCCCTTTTATATAACCCACTTTTGCGCTAACCGAAGGGCCACCATCGCCAGTATACCCGCTGCTTCCGTTACCCGCAATGGTACTGATAATGCCTGATGAATTAATTTTCCTTAACCGGAAATTACCATGATCGCCAAAATAAACATTGCCTGTAAGGTCGGCTGTAACAGCATAAGGTCCATTAATTTTAGCCGCAGTTGCGGGGCCGCCATCGCCACTGAAACCGGCTGCTCCGGTTCCGGCATAGGTATCAATATTCTGGGCGTTTACATTCGGGATACATAATGCACACAGAGCAACAAAAATATACAATAGACGCAGTTTCATGACCGGGTAATTCGTTTAATTTGGTTGCTAAGTTATTAAAAAAAAACCACTAAATGCGGTTCTACAATGGTATTTTAACACGTTGGGCACCGCATGGTGCCCTCATTAAAAAAGCCCGGCAAAACCGGGCTTTTTATTGACTTGTAGTTAATTTTTTTGTGCCTTATTGAAAAAGTTTGTAGCCTAGCGTAAACCTGAAATAATTCTGAGAAAGCGCTGTATTGATGTTGTAACCACCCTGAACATTCGCCTTCATGCTTGCCTGCTGCACCAACACATCGGCCAGCCAGCGTTTATTGAACTGGTAGCTGAACCCGAACGTATAGCCCAACCGGAATGCGCCACCGGTGGGTGATGGGTAAAGCGGACCCTTATAACCAGATAATGGTGTACCAGCATAGGTCATGTAACTATTAGCCAACGGATGCACTGCCACCTGATTGCCTAACGTAAAATAAGTAGTATCAGCCGTAACGCTCGTGGTAGTACCGCGGGTAGTTAATTCGTTAATGCCGATTCGTTTAGAGTACGTAATATTAGCACCACCATAAACTGACAGTTTGTTGGTGATATTATATTTAAGCAATACTGGGAAATCAAATTCAAGGTAAGAACCACTCACCGCATACGACTTAACAACAGAGGTATGGTTTTGAATAGCAGTATCATAATGGAACCAGCCCACTACTACCCCATTATTATCCACCAATATGAAAGAGTCATTTTTGTAAGTAGTGCTGTTATCATCAGCGTCAACGTATGCTGCTGTGCCACTCAGTTTGTGCGAGCTCAAACCTGCATACTTAATACCAGGCTGTAACAGCAATGAGAATTTTGAAGACAACTTCTTTTCAAGGAAGGGTGTAATCACAAATTTCTTCGCGCCACCTGCAGCAAAACTACCTTCGTAACCCGCTTTAATACCTACTTCAAAACCTAAGAAAGTACGTTTAGGTTTATTGACAACGCTATCGTTTTGAGAGGCAGGAGTGCTCGCGGCCTCATGCAGTGCTGGTGTACTGTCCTTTTTAGGAACTGCAGCAACTTTCGGAGCTTCCGGCGATGCTTGTGGCACAACTGGTTTTGTAGTGGCTGCCGCTGTAACTAAAGCGAGCGCCGGTTCTACTTTCTTTGTTTCAACCTTAGTTGCGGCACCGGCTGTTGTGCCTTGCTGCTTTTTAGCTTTTGATGCTGCTAAAGCAGGTTTTTGAGCAGGTGTAACGCTGTTCTTTGTTTTAGCACTTCTGGAAGCAACGCCAACGGCTTTATGCTTCGCTGTTTTCGATGCCTTTGCTGATGGGGTTGCGTTTGTAACTACATTCTCTTCTGCTACACTTTTTATAGCAGCAGTAGTGGTATGCTTCTTTGCACGAGTTGGCTCTTTTAATGCAACCGCTTTAGCGGGAGCGATTTTGGTTGAATGCGTTTTCTTAGCCGCATTAGCACGTGTTTTAACAGGCAGTGGCGCAATATCATTACCCTTAACAACCATAGCTGAGTTAGCGGCAAGGAGTTGACTTGAGTTAGTTTTCCTGCTTGCTATTGCCATGCTGCCGCTTGCTTTACGACCAACAACAGGTATTGTTCTTTTGGCAGTATTCGCTGCAACATTTGTAGCAGGAACCTTTGGTATTGCCGCAGCATAGGTATGCGGTTTCAAAGCAGCTTGCCTGCGGGCTGATGCCTGAGTGTTAGACTGCGTATTTACCCTTTCAACCTTATCTTTTTGCTGCGGTTTTTCAACCCCGGCAATCAATTTTTCCGCTATCTTATCCGCCTTTGCAGCAGGAACAAGAACATCGCTTTTTTCATTTTTTTCAACTACAGCAGCTATAGCTTTGGTTGCAACTATTGGGGCTGAATGCTTACGTAGGCCAGCGGTAGCGCCATTATTTGCAGCTACCCCATCACTGTTTGTTTTTGTTGTGCTAGCCAACGTTGCTTTAGCTGCTTTCCCTTCAGCTTTTGTAGTAGGGCTTGTTGCCGCAGTAGCACTATTTGTGTTACTATTCGCAGTTTCCTTATGTGCACTATGTGCACCTTCCTTATTTACTGTAACAGGTATTAATCGTGCATGCTTATTAGGGTTGTTTGTTGTAATGGCAGCTATACTTTTGCTGATGCGCCTGTTGGTTGCCTGTGCCGGACTGGAGTAATTCCGGATATGCTGGCTGGCTGGCTGGCCCGCTACTGTAGATTTTGCTTTTCCCGCAGTGCCACCAAAGGTCATATCATCTTCATCATCTTCCACAGGGTTAGAAAGCAGGTTATCTGTTTTTGTTTCTCTTACATTTACAAAAACAGGCTCCGATTCAGCAACCGCTATATTGTTGTGGGTACTGTTCTTAACTATGTATTTTATAACTGCTGTTTTGGTAGGCTGCGGCACATCATTAACCACACCATCACCCGCAGGCGCACCGTTCAACGCAATAGCCTGATCCATATTCACGGGCTTGCCAACCCTTACTGTTTTTTCAGCAACAGGGGTATTATTTGCCGCATTGGCGAGTGTTGTAACACCGCCGGTTGTGTTTGCTGCAATTGCGGCAACATTGTTGTGCACCCTGGCAGTTTTTTTAACAGTGCTTACTACAGGCGCTGCGGTTACCGCTGTTTCATTTTTGCCTGTTGTAGCTGTGTTTGCAGCATCCCTATCCGTATTAGGGGTTGTTGCATGTTGTAATTGACTTGCATCATTTGCCGCAATTGGCTGCGATGCAGCGCTATTACCATTCCCTGCCGTTTTCCAGGCAAAAAATGCAGCACCACCTGCGCCAAAAAAGGCAAGTAGTAAAATAAACCAAGACCAGCGATAGAAGAAGCCGGGGCGCTTTTTGTCTTTATCTAACCGTTCTTCGAGCGCATCCCATACGGAGGGAGGCGGAAGCTCGGTATAGCTACCAAGCCCCTCTCGAAAAAGATTATCAATATTTTCTAATTTTCTTTCCATTGTATGCTATTGGGTACTATTAAATTGTAATTTCTCTCTCAATCTCCTCCTGGCATCATTCAGATACCATCTGCTGTTATTCTCGTTTATATCCAGTAGGGTTGCTATTTCTTTATGCGGGTAATTTTCAAAAACGAACAAGTTAAAAACTGCCAGTTGCGCTTCGGGCAAAGTATGCACCAGTTGCAACAGCTCTTTGTAAGAAAGGTTTTGAACAGAATTGCTTTCAATGAAACCATCTTCCGGCGCAACCTCTTTATGCAGCTGTTCGTCCTTTATGTTTTTACGCAGGTAATCCGTTACCGTATTTACAACTATTCGCCTTATCCATCCTTCAAATGCTCCCTGAAACGAATACTGATCGAGTTTGGTAAATATCTTGTAGAACGAATCATTCAGCAATTCCTGAGCTGCCTGCTCATTGTGGTACATATACCGCTTAATAACTCCGTAAGCCGCTGGCGCGTAAATGTCATATAGTTTTTTCTGTGCACTTCGCGATTGTCCAATACATTCCCTCACAAGCATAACAAGGTCATTGTCTTTCGACATCCTGTTTTCTTGCGTTGAAAAGAAACTGTTTATGGCTATTGCGTCAGTCAAAAATAATATTTGTTTATTTCGTCATTTATAAACTTTAGTACCTGCCTAATGGTACATGACGAGGTTTTGGTACGAAACGTTAGGTTTTGGAAAAATATTTTTCTAAGTTACTAACATTTGTTCTTTAAATAGCGTCTGTAAGGTAAGGTCAATGTCAAAAATGAAATTATTACTTTTGGTTTTAGTTAAATTTCAACAAAGTTTCCTAATATTATAGTCCGATAATTTAATTTTTTAGCTTGAACCAATAACCATGTATCACCAAATAAATGCTGTTGCACAAAAATAATTACCTATGAAATTATTTTTTATTGTTGCCATAACCCTATTCTCAGCGTTGAATTGTTCAGCTCAGCTTACGAGCCTGAGCGAAAATTTCGATGCTGACTGTGCATCATCCACAAGTGCTTCCTATCCTACTTATTGGTCGGGTTACTGCAACTTCACCCCAACTCTTGCTTATGCCTGGAATTGTTACCCTGTAGGCGGCCGTTTCGGCACCCCTGGTTTTACCTGCAACAGCTACTATGCACCTTACCACCATGCTGATACCGCATGGTTATTTACCCCAAAACTGAACCTTTCTGCCAACAACGATCATATTTATTTACGGTACGATTCCCGTTATGAATATTCGGCTGCAAAATTATCGCTGCTGTACTCTCATAACTACGTGAAATATACCAATCCTGATACCTCAAACATCGACTGGTTCGATATTACAGGCACCTCAACACCAACAGTAGGTCCTGACGATTCCCTGGACTGGGTTACGCATTTTGTTGACCTTACTCCGTATAAAACAAGCCCGCTCATCTTTGCTTTCAAATACACTTCCACAAATTTTTCAGGTGGTCGCTGGACGATTGACAACATTATGACCACTCCTTGGGCATTGAATATAAAAGATCTGGAAAAGCAAATTATCCCCATTACCATTGTTGGCGCCGCCACCAGCAACCAGCTTACTATTGCTTGTGCATTTGCTGTTGCAGGCACTTATAAACTTGTTATCAACGACCTTATGGGTCGCAATTTACATACCGAAACATTGCGGTCACCAAGCGGCGAGCAAAATTTCAACTTCAACGACCTGCAATTGGCACCGGGTATGTATTTCATTAAAATAAGTAATGGCATTACTTACGGCACTGCAAAAGTTGTGGTGCAATAGTAAATAACGATAACAAAATAAAGTCCACCATCCTAAGCGGCAATACCAACCTACCTGCCAACTTCGCCTGCCCCTAATGATCAATTAAAAGCGTTGGTTAACTTCCGTACTCCCACACTGCATGGCCGTGCACGTAGTTATGTAAGCTGCCATCTTCTAGTTGCACTTGTAAAGTGCCATCAGGTAGCGCATGTAGTATGGTGGCAGTCCATCTGCCATTTTTGTCGGAAAAAGCTTGCGTCCTGCCCCTTTTGTAAAGGTGAGCGTTGAAAGCCTGCATAATTTCCTGTTCTGGTTTTACGGCAGCCGTCATTACCATTATTTCATCGCGTATAGCCACAGCCAAATCCGTAATTTCGAAATTTTTCCCGCAACAAATATTGAGCGAAGTGGCAAAAGGAAGCTCGGCAGGGAATTGCGATTGGTTTACATTCAGGCCGAAGCCAATAATACTATTTGCCCAGGCACTGCCACGCAATACATTTTCAATGAGCACGCCCCCTGCCTTTTTGTCATTGACAATAATATCATTGGGCCACTTGATCTCTACCTGCAACGCATTATCTAATTTTCGCAAAACATTGGCAATTGCTACCGCAACCAAGGCATTGAAGAGAAATTGTTCGGCTAATGAGTGCACAGGGGTAAGAATTACACTCATTGACAAGCTGTTACCGGGTGCATCAACCCACACCCTGCCCCGTTGGCCCTTACCATTTGTTTGCGAAACAGCGGTTATTGTCATACCGTGTTGTGCCTTATTGCCATCTATCAACCCCATGGCATAGTTATTGGTACTATCTACACATTCGAGCTGTATAATTTGTGGTTTTGAATAAGACATGTGGTTTAGTGCAAAAAGATTTATAATTTTGATAAACCATAAAGGTATAATCAATCAATAAAAACGAAAAAAATAAAATTTGGAGAACATATTAGCCGCATTACAGGAAAGAAAAAAACCTGCAACCAGGATCAACAAGAACAGTAAGCTTTTTAAGACCATACTTAGCGCTATAAAAGATAAAAAAGGCCAGAACATTGTTGTTTTGGACTTGAAGAAAATTGACGAAGCCGTTGCCGACTATTTTATCGTTTGCGATGCCCAATCTCACATACAGGTAAAGGCAATTGCTGATAACATTATTGACGAAGTGGATACAGAGTGTGACGAAAACCCTTACCACAAAGAATTTGGTGAAAAATGGACGTTGGTGGATTATGTGAATATTGTTGTTCACGTTTTCCAGAGCGAACAGCGGCAATTTTACAGCCTGGAAAGCCTTTGGGCCGATGCTGCACGTACCGAATATTAAGTTTACAATATAACTATCACAACATAGAATGGAAGATCAGATAAAGCAAAACCCCGGCCCAAAACCCGGCAACAATGACCCTAATCAGAGAAAAGGCCCGAAATTCAATATTTACTGGGTATACGGGCTTATTGTTCTTATTATACTCGGCGTGCAGTTCTACGGTGGTAATTTCAACGCACTAGGGCCAGAACGCAGTTTCCAGGACTTTAAGAACTACAACGACAGCGGCAAAATTGCAAAGCTGAAGGTTATTAATACCGACCACGTTGAAGTGTACTTCAAAAATGGCATTCCGGTACCGGTTGCACCTGGCGCAAAACCGCCACTCGGGGGCACGGCCAGCAATGAAAAGACACCGGCATTTGAGTTCAAGATCGGTTCCATTGAGCAGTTTAGTAAAGATCTGCAGGACTACGAAAAGAACACACCATCAGGCAATCACGTTCCTGTGTTTTACGATCAGCAACCCGACTACCTGCATGTGCTTATGCAGTTCTTGTTACCAATTATCTTCCTGGTAGCTATCTGGTTCCTTATTTTCCGTAAAATGGGCTCTGGTGGCGGCGCTGGTGGTGCTGGCGGCATCTTCAACATTGGCAAATCAAAAGCCCAGTTGTTTGAAAAAGGCACGCGTGTTAACATCACCTTCAACGATGTTGCCGGCCTTGATGAAGCTAAGGTAGAAGTAATGGAAATTGTAGATTTCCTGAAGAATCCTAAAAAATACACCGCATTGGGTGGTAAAATACCTAAGGGTGCGTTACTAGTAGGCCCTCCGGGCACTGGTAAAACCTTGCTGGCGAAAGCTATGGCAGGTGAAGCCCAGGTACCTTTCTATTCTATGTCAGGTTCTGATTTTGTGGAGCTTTTCGTAGGTGTAGGTGCAAGCCGTGTACGTGACTTGTTTAAACAAGCCAGGGAAAAAGCACCTTGTATCGTGTTTATTGATGAGATAGATGCAATAGGCCGTGCAAGGGGTAAGAATGTAATGATGAGCAATGATGAAAGGGAAAACACCCTGAACCAATTGTTGGTGGAAATGGATGGCTTTAGCGGGGAAAGTGGCATTATAGTGTTGGCCGCAACCAACCGCCCAGATGTATTAGATACGGCATTGTTACGGCCAGGTCGTTTTGACAGGCAGATATCTATTGACATTCCAGATGTAAAAGGCCGTGAGAAAATATTTGATGTGCATCTTAAACCTATCAAAAGGTCAAAAGATCTGAACATTAAAAAGCTGGCGGTTCAAACCCCGGGTTTCGCAGGCGCTGACATTGCTAACATTTGTAACGAAGCAGCCCTTATCGCTGCCCGCAAAGGCAAGGCAGAAGTAGAAATGAGTGACTTCAACGATGCTATTGACCGTGTGATAGGTGGGCTTGAAAAGAAGAACAAAATTATACTGCCGGAAGAAAAACGGGTTATTGCATACCACGAAGCAGGACACGCTGTGTCAGGCTGGTTCCTGGAACATGCACACCCGCTTGTTAAAGTGACTATTGTACCAAGGGGTGTAGCTGCTTTAGGTTATGCGCAATACCTGCCTAAGGAAATGTACATCCGCACAACCGACCATCTTATGGACGACATGTGTATGTCATTAGGTGGCCGTGCAGTTGAAGAATTGGTTTTCGGTAAAATATCAACCGGTGCTTTGAGCGACCTGCAACACGTTACCCGCATGGCGTATGCAATGGTAAGTATGTATGGTATGAGCGAAGCAGTAGGTAACATTTCGTTCTACGATGCACAAAGCGAAAACAGCTTCTCCAAGCCATATTCTGAAGAGACAGGCAAAATGATTGACGAGGAAGTAAGGAAGCTGGTAGCAGTAGCTTACGAAAAAGTGAAACTGCTGTTGATGGACAAAATGGAATACGTTAAGGTAATTGCAGAAGAGCTTTTAAAAATAGAAGTACTCTTTAAAGATGACCTGGAACGCCTGATTGGCAAACGCACTTTCGAAGATGCCGTAGCTTACGACGAACCAACATTTGAAGGATAATATAAACGAAAGTATAAGTAAAAAAGGTGGCCGCTGGTCACCTTTTTTGTTGAGCCAATGTTCCGGTCGATTCCTGAACTATAATTAATTGATTAAATGAAATTATACTCGAAATAAAAAACTGAATTTCCTCTATCCACCACACAGCAACTTTCAACTTTCTATTTACGAATTATTGAATTACGGCTTACGATCAGGTTTACCCCCACAAAGCAGCTTACTACTTTCTACTCACTACTTACTACCTATTGAATTACGATCAGGTACAGTACCCCCACAACGCAGCTTTATACTTTATACTTACGACTTACGACTCTCGACTTACGACTTACTACTAAACCGCATTTAACCTTTTTTTATCACACCAAAACACCCTAACATGGCGAATGCATTTTACCTTTGCAAGCCAAATAACAAATAAAATGTCTAATCTTACTTTTACAATGATCAAGCCTGATGCAGTGAAAGCTGGTAACATCGGTAACATTTTGCAAATGATCAATGCAGCTGGTTTCAGGATCGTAGCTATGAAGTACCTGAAAATTACTACTCAGCAAGCTGAAAAATTCTATGAAGTGCACGCTGAACGCCCTTTCTATGCCGAATTGACTCAGTTCATGAGCAGTGGCCCAATAGTTGCAGCTATTCTTGAAAAAGACAATGCGGTAGCCGATTTCCGTAAACTGATCGGTGCTACCAACCCTGCACAAGCTGAAGAAGGTACTATCCGTAAAAGGTATGCCGCTTCAATAGGCGAAAACGCAGTACACGGTTCTGATAGCGATGAGAACGCACAAATTGAAGGTTCTTTCTTCTTCAATGGTCTTGACAAATTCTAATACCACATTTTGAATATTTTAAAATGCCTCCGGAAACCTCCGGAGGCATTTTTTATTCCGCAACGCCACTACCCCTTATTTATTAAAAACATTATCTTTGAGAATCGCGTAACGCCATGGCTAACATTGTTTCTTTTCCTTCGGGAGATGTAAATTATTACTTTGATAGTTCGATCTCTGTACTGGAAAGCCATTATAGCAGCCGGGATATAGTGCTCCTTACAGACAGTAATATAGCCCTGCATTACCCGCAATTACTCCACAACTATAAACACATAGTTATACCGGCCGGCGAGCACAGCAAAACCCCTGCAACCATCCAGCATATTGCCGAACAATTAATAGCACTACAGGCCACAAGAAAGACCTTGATCGTAGGTATTGGTGGTGGCGTAATTACCGATATATGCGGCCTGGCAGCATCGGTATACATGCGTGGTATTGCATTCGGTTTTGTACCAACTACCCTGCTGGGTATGGTTGATGCGGCAGTTGGCGGCAAAAATGGTGTGAATGTGGGCCTGCATAAAAACATGCTGGGCACTATCCATCAGCCTGAATTTATTTTATACGACACCCGCTTTTTAGCTACTTTACCCACTGAGGAATGGAGCAATGGTTTCGCTGAAATAATTAAATATGCCTGCCTGTTTGACGTTGATTTGTTTGAAGAACTGGAACAACATAACGTAAGCTACTACAAGCAAAATACAACCGCCCTTGCAACTGTAATAACACGCTGTGTAGACTGGAAAAACAAAACCGTTGTTGCCGATGAGCATGAAACCGGGCAAAGAAAACTGCTCAACTTTGGCCATACTGCCGCACACGCCATAGAAAACCTGTATGAAATATCGCACGGAAAAGCTGTGGCTATCGGCATGATGATTGCGGCCAGACTTTCGGAAGAAATAAATAAAACAGACCCAGCTATAATTCCGCGGCTTGGCCAATTAATACAACAATACGGCTTACCTGTAACCTACCCCATTGATGTAGAAAAAGCCATGACCCTGCTGAAGATGGATAAAAAACGAAACAACAATTCAATTGACTATATTTTACTGGAAAGCATCGGCAATGCCGCAATAACCCCTCTATCATTCCTAACTGTTGAAAAAGCCATTGCTGCATGCGTACAATAATTTCGCCCGGTAAAATAAAAGGCATTATTCATGCCCCGTCTTCCAAAAGCATGACGCAACGCGCCTTCGCGGCCGCGCTGCTACAGCACGGCACTACAACCATTTATTTTGCAGGCAATTCTGATGATGAAAAAAGTGCGCTCCATATCATAACACAGCTTGGCGCACGAATTATTTCACAATCACCCGGAAAACTAATTATAGAAAGTAAGGGCGTTGTGCCGGTAACCGATACCATCAATTGTGGCGAAAGCGGATTGGCAGCCCGTCTTTTTACACCAATAGCCTCACTGGCCGCAAGCCCTGTGTCTATTACAGGTATCGGCTCTCTGCTTAAACGTCCCATGTACGGCTTTAATCAGGCACTTACCTCGCTGGGCATATCCGTTCACAATTTTAACGGCTACCTGCCGGTAACAGTACATGGCCCGTTGGAAAGCCTGTCGTTCCAATTGAATGCTGCTAATGGGTCTCAGTTTTTAAGCGGACTATTATTCGCTGTAGCGTATTCTGCAAAAGAGTTGGTGACTATTGAAGTAGCCGACCTTAAAAGCAAACCGTACATTGACCTAACGCTTGAAATGCTGCGTAATGCAGGCAAGCCGATAGCACACGATAATTATACCAGTTTTTATATTGACCCGGCCTTATTTACTGCAAAAGAAAACCTTGAAATAACCGTTGAGGGCGACTGGAGCGGCGCCGCAAACTTTTTGGTAGCTGCAGCCATTGCAGGAGAAGTCACGATCAATAATTTAAGCACGGCAACTAAGCAGGCTGATGTTGCCCTGCTCAATGTTTTGCGTTTGGCCGGTGCTACGGTACAAACAGACGGCAAAGAGGTAACAGTTGCTGCCGCCCCATTGAACAGTTTTCATTTTGATGCTACACATTGCCCTGACCTCTTCCCCTGCCTCGCCATATTAGCTGCTTGCTGTAACGGCGATAGCGAAATAAAAGGTATTCACAGGCTGCATGATAAAGAAAGTAACCGTATAGAAAGTATAGCTGAAATGCTGCAAAATTTTGCTGTCCCCTTTTCGCTGGAAGACGACGCTTTTTGCATTACAGGTGTAAGGCAGTTACAAGGCACTATAATAGATTCGTATAACGACCACCGCATTGTAATGGCGGCATCCATTGGTGCCCTGCGTGCCAATGGGCCGGTTGATATTGTACAGTCTGAAGCAGTACACAAATCTTACCCATCGTTTTACAATGACCTATCTTTGTGCGGCGTAAGCGTAAAGGAGCAGGAAGCATAATTGTTCAATTTGCGTTTTTGAATATTGTGCGTATGGCAAGGTTCATGCGAGTGCGATTTTGGTTTTACTTTAAAGTTTTTGACTACTATAATGAATACATTCGGCAGGGTTTTCCGCATCAGTATTTTTGGTGAATCTCATGGCAAATGGGTCGGCGTTACCATTGATGGATGCCCTGCAGGCATACCACTTACTGCGGCTGATTTCGGTACTGACATGGAACGCCGGAAAGCAGGCGCTGCCGGCACTACCCCACGCAAAGAAGATGACAGCCCTATATTTGCCAGCGGCGTATTTAACGATCATACCACGGGTGCGCCAATCACGATAGTTTTCGAGAACAACAATACCCGCTCTGCCGACTATGAGACATTAAGAAATACGCCACGCCCTGGCCATGCCGATTTTGTACTCGATAAAAAATTCAATGGTTATAACGACTACCGCGGTGGTGGCCACTCTTCGGGCAGGCTCACGGTTGCGCTGGTAGCCGCAGGGGTTGTGGCAAAAAAAATACTGGGCAATGTAACCGTTAGTGCTATACTGGCAGAGGCTGGCGGAGAAACAGATATTGAAGCCGCCATAAATAAAGCAATTGCCACGCAAGATAGTATTGGCGGCATTGTTGCCTGCGCGGTAAGTGGTTTGCCCACTGGTTTAGGAGAGCCATTTTTTGATTCCGTAGAGTCGTGCATAAGTCATGCGGTATTTGCAGTGCCCGCAATTAAGGGTATTGAATTCGGTAGCGGATTTGCGGCGGCGGGCATGACAGGCAGCAAGCACAACGATGCAATTATTGATGCGCAAGGCACCACAAAAACCAACAATGCAGGCGGCATAAACGGCGGTATAACCAACGGAAACCAGTTGTACTTCCGCGTTGCGGTAAAACCCACCAGCAGCACCCCTAAGGAACAGCAAACATGGAATAAGGCTACACAATCGGTAGAAAGCTTTGAAGTAAAAGGCCGTCACGATTTGTGCATAGCATTGCGCGTGCCCGTAGTTATTGAAGCGGTAACCGCTGTTACGCTTGCCGACCTTAAACTGCTACACAAATAACGAAACACAATATGCCAGCCAATGGCGCTTTTCAGTTAAATATAATCTAAAAAGAGGCATATTTATAACAAAAAATGCTTTTACATAAAACTAACGGAGTAACTTGCTCCCCTAACAGCAATTCAACCGGATAACATAAGAATGAAAAAAACTTTCCTGCTACTTTTTACCGCATACCTGACTACATCATGCTTTGCACAACGTATAGTTACAACGCATGAAACCCCTGTAACTTCAGCTCACAGCGGGTCTAACGCCCGTACAACAGGAGTAGGCTCTACAGAAACGTTGACGAATATTGCCCCTTTCGATCCATTGGTGGTTATCAGTTATACTGGCACTTCGCATGGCTACGTTGCCGGCACCAACTCCTTTAATGATAAGGCTTTTGCTGAGCGTTATTTCTTTAACGGTCATGATAGTTCCTTAAAAGTTATTGGCGTTATGGCTCAATTTGGCGGAAAAGTAACTACAACATCAACCAATGCAGTCAACTTTAAGGTATGGGATATAACTGTACCAAAAAGGGTTAGCGGAACCATAGTTTATGAAGGCTACCCCAACAATACGGTCAACTCACTCGCAGTTCCTTTTACGCAGCTTGGTATCGGTCCTACTACGGCAACCGATACTATGAAGTCGTTTACATTTGCTTCGCCTTCTGTAGCCCTTAACGGAGCTTTCTTCATTGGGTATGATATGAGCTATGCATTCACTTCACTTTCAGGAGACACCATCGGGCTTGCATCAACACAAAATGGCCACCGCTCCATATCGCTTTACAACCTTGCTTATACCATTGGCGACGATGGCGACACCACCCATGTTGATACCATTATGCATGTGCAAAATGCCACCCAATGGGCCGATAACTACTGGCATGAAAACTACACTGAAAACGATTCTATCTTTAACGACCTGGCAATATTCCCCATAGTACTAATAGGCGGCCCTACAGGTGTAAACAGCGTTACCAAAAACGATCTTTCCCTCTTCACTAACTACCCTAACCCGGCAAGCACCAGCACCAATATTCAGTTTGCAGTTGCTACTGCAACTACCGTTACCATTAACCTGCTGGATATGAGTGGCAAATTAGTGAACAACATCAGTAACCAGCAATACAGTGCAGGCACGCATACCCTAAGTGTTGCAACAGATCAGTTACCTGCGGGCAACTATATCTACACTATAAAAACAGCCGCAGGCGATGCCTTGGCCGGTCAATTAAGTGTGGCAAGACAATAACAATAAGAACTATTACTTCCTATTGAAAAGCTACCGGCAACGGTGGCTTTTTTGTTGCGGTTATACTACAAAGCTCGGGGATACCGTGAGAAAACCAAAGCGAGCATGCAACCTAACTCACACTTTCGAATAAGCGGCCAAATCTATCGTATAGCGCGATAAGCTGCTCTATGTTGCAACCAGTTAAGCACTACTTCAACAATTTGACCCAGCATACCGCAAGTGTATCTTGCACAACCTCATTTAGCCATTTATGCGGCTAACTGTCAAAAGGCGACATTGAGCTTAGTGGCTTTGCGCTTTCTTTGCGAACCCTCTGCGTACTTTGCGTTATACCGTATAATAATGAAATTTGAGATGCAATTGGTATTACGCTACGAAGCACAACACGTTATAGCCTGAAATCCATTACCGGGCGTGAAGTTCTACTACACACAAAAACATCCCGCACTAAAAAGCGCGGGATGCAGGGATTGTTTACTGAAGTAAATTTATAGCTCTTATTTATCGTCGCTTTTAGAACCAAAGGTATAGAATAACGAAAACTGTAATGATGGGCTCTTGAATAGATTGTTAGATACCACCTTCGATGAACTTGTTTTTGAATTATCCCATACGGTTTGCACATTACGGAAATCAAGCATCATATTTGGTGCAATTCTGTAATCAACACCGAACAAATAACCTACTCCAAAACGGCCGCGGTCAAAGTCACTAACCAGTATTGTAGGTGCGCTGTTCGGGCCAATAGCACTTACATGCGAAACCTGTGCACCCTGAACCCTTATTGGCGATCCGGTTACGTTAACACCTAACGTATACAGGAAGTTTGCACCACCAAAGAAATCTAACTTACCAGCATTGTAACGCACTGACAAAGGCATTTCAAAACTATGCAGGGTTGAGAATGTATAATCAACTTCTGTTGGGTCTTTGGTATAGCCACCATTCTGCAAATCAGGCAGGTAGTTATCGTAAGTAACGTGCATAAAGTAGTTACTGTTTAATCTGTGCACATACTTCAATTCCGCCATGAAATTCCATTTTTCATCCAGCTCAAAGTTTGCGGTGGCTCCGAAATGGAAGCCCTTACAACTGTTTGGCCCGAAGAAAGTACCATTGATACCACCAGTAAGACCCGCACTGAATTTAGCATTACCAAATTTGTACTTAATATCGTTAAAGGCAGCTGACAAACTCTGTAAGAAATACAGCCCTTTCTTATTATCGGCTATCAATCCGTTACCTTCTGTTTCAGCAGGGTTAAGATTAGCCAGCTTAGGTACCGAGGTTTTTACATTGGCAGGTACAATCATAGGTTTTGGTGCTGCAGCTGGTAAAATCCTGCTTATCGGGGTCATTTTAAATACCCTCGATGCTACACTGCCGTTGGCTGAAGAACCTGAAGCATTACCTGTTTTAGCGGCGGTACTTATTGCCGGTGTACCGGTGCTTGCTGAAGAACTGTTGCCACCCTTAGCCGCTGTTTTATTGTTGTTAACTGTCTTAGTTGACTTCGATGTTGATTTTGCTTTCTTTGCAACAGGCTCAGAAGTAATAGCCGTAGCTGCATCATTGTTTGCTGCAATTTCATCATCGTCATTTACAATCTTCTTCTCAACTATGGTCTTCTTCTCATTTGAAATAGTATCGTAGTGCGCTATTAACTTGCCTGGATATTGGCCTTCAGTTTTCTCCTTGGTCTCAATGGTACGTACCTGCTTTTTTGACACGATCATTTCATGTGTCTTTTTCTGCGCTACGCCAGCCAAAGGTGCTTTATTTATATCGGTAGAACCACCAATATTAGTATGATTAACCGGAGCATTAACCGCTAAACCTGAGTTTGCTGTTTTCATGGCTGGTGCAGTCGCATCAACATCAGTTGGGTTAATTGTGCTATTAGCTGCAACTTTCCCAGCATTTATTGACCTTACGGGGGCAAGTGACTGATTGTTGTTCTTTTTAGTTGAACCCGCAATGCCCGATGCGCCTGAACTCAATGGCATGTTATGTATATCAGCAGTAGTATTGCTGTTATGTGCAACTGGTGTTGTATTGCCTATACCCTTGTTATGGTGGTGCTTAGTAATTGATGCAGCACCAATCGTTCCATTATCTGCAGATTTAGCAGCAGTTTCACTGGCATCGTTTGCGTTATCAGTCTGGTTTGTTGTTTTTACAGTATTTGATTTGGAAGCTGATGCGGTAGGTTTCATAGCTGTGGACACATTGGCCTTACGTGCATCAGTTACCGGGGTGTTGTGCTTATCAGTGCTAATGCCACTAATTGCTTTCTGCGCCGAGCCCACTTTTGCAGCTACAGGCTGAGAATTTGACGTTGAAGGGGCACCCGCTTTATCAGTTGCTTTAACCGCATTTGGGGCTATTTCGTTATGTAAAGGTGTATTCTTCTTTGTACCCGCAATTCCGTTTTTACTGCTATGCGCTATGTCTGTTGCCTTTGGGGCCGAAGTGCCGTTACTAACGCTGGCTTTGTCTTCACCTTCTGTAATACGCAAGTCACTCACATCAGCGGAGCTGGTGGCATTATTCAACAACGGGCTGTTATTGCCTGCTTTAGTGGTTGAACCCGCAAGTGCGCTCACATTGCTGTGGCTGCTAACTGGTACATGCGCCGCAGTGGTAGCCGCCTTTACAGGTTGTATGCTCTTTTTTGCATTGGGCTTAACCAGGGTGGCAGTGTTGTTCGCTGCAGTGCCTTCATTAACAGTTTTTTCAGCGTCAGCAACCGGGGCATTGCTGGCTGTCGCAGCTGCTATGCCCTTTGGTTGGCTTATGGCAGCAACTTCTTCATTATTGGCTACGGTAGTTGCGTTGACTTTGTTACCAGCTGTCATAGCAGTGCCGAGGCCCTTAAAGACAGTAATAACTTCGTCCCTGCCCACTGTCAACATAGTTAACAGCAACAGAACGCCCACCGCGCCTAAACCACGCCTGAAGAAGATCATGCCAATTGGCTTTTTCTTCTCCTCCTGCTCTAATAGCTCTTGCATGCGTGACCAGGAGCCAGGGCGTTCCCGCTCCTCGCCGCCGCCTAGCCGCTGCTTTACAAGATCATCAATGTTAATAAGGTTGTTATCCATTTGGATAAATGTTTTTAAGCTTTAAAATGCAATTCTAAATGTTCAATTTTTTCCTTCAATATTTTCCTGCCTTCCGACAAGTGCCATTTCGATGTTCCTTCACTGATGCCCAGCATATCCCCTATCTCCTTGTGCGTAAACCCTTCCATTACATACATATTAAAAACTGTACGTGTGGCATTGGGTAACCCTTGTACTAATTGCACCAACTGATCGTAATATAATTTATCAGCGTGGTCTTTATGTACTACCTCATCTTTTTCAACGAGCACCACTTTTTCGTTATAACGGCAATTCTGCTTCACATAGTCTGATACGGCATGAAAAATTATTTTCCGTAACCAACCTTCAAACGATCCCTGGAAATTATACTGACTCAATTTCTGAAAAGCACGCAGGTAACCATTATTCATAACTTCTTCCGCCTGCATATCCGAATCGATATACCGGCGAACCAATGCCATCATTTTAGGGTAGAAGAGCTTATACAGCTTCTCTTGTGCGCTTCGCTCGTTGCGAATACACCCCTTAATGAGTTGTTCCAACTCACTTACTTGACTTGTTGCGGTATATGCCAATGCTATGGACAAGTATAGTGATTATTAAATATTTACCTACAATAAGACCGCTAACATTTAGAAAAGGTTGGGTCGCTGGTAAAGAACCTGCTCCAAATTAACGAAAAACACCTTCAAAAAGCATGTTTTCGCCCCAAATGTGGATAACTATGGGGTGTTTGAAGAGAGGTTGGGGTGAAGATGTAGCGCTCCGTTACAGTAGCCATAGACTTTTTAATGGAGAAGACGTCATTATCGTAGTTACAGGATGTTGATTTATGGTTAGCCCGGCCAGCTAATCCTTTATTACTCCATGCGGCTTTCCGCATATATTTGTACACCACACTACGGGGTCCCCATACCTACTCCTGTGGCCGTATTGATTCTGGCAACATTAATAAGAAGGGCAAAGCCCGCGAGTAATCGAGGATATCATATTCTAGCCCTAAAAGCCTGATGTTATTATAGTAGAGCTGGTGCTGCGTATAATAGTTTCTCTCCGATGCTACAAACCAAGCTTTTGCCCCCAGCCTTTGTGCAAGAAACCATTTCTCGAGCAGGCGCGATGTTCGCCCGTTGCCATCTTCAAACGGATGTATTTTCACAAATACAAGGTGAATCATGGCAGCATAAAATAATACCTGCTTAAAGTTGAGGTCGGCACTTAACAATGTTGTAATATCATTAAAGAGCAGTTTCATTTGGTCTCGTACCATTCCGGGGGCAGCCGCAACATATTCTATCCTCCCCTCGCCAGTCATTACAAACATATTGCCCGTGCGCATTTTACCTTGTTGCCTCTTTTGTAATATATGCCTGGTGAGCAATGCATGAGCCTGAAGCAGATTACTCTCCTTCAACCCCGCCTGTTGCGCATAGAGATAAGCATCGTAAAGATCATCTATTTTTTGCGTATAGTCGGGCTGAAAATGCGCACCTAAACGTTTGTGTTTAATATAGGAGTCCAATTCAATCTCTTCTCCTTCTATTTTCGAAGAAAACACTGCAGATACTGACGTATAAAAGCTAAAGGTATCCATGCTCATTTCGCTATCCTGCAGATTTTCGAAAAACTGCTGTACCCCATCATCTACCGCCAGTTCATACTGCGGCAATAAATAGCTTGATATTATCTTCAGTTTATTATTCATTCAATCTACTATCATTTGGTTATTTACCTCCCTCGTAAAATAACACTCGCCTTTACATACTAGTACAGCTCAAGGTATATGCTTCCTTATTACCTTAAAGTTACTCGATGCCCAATGAATTTCGTGTAAATAAATATGCCCCCTCATAAAATCCGCCGCATATCTCTGGTAATTAAAAATGGGTAACCGAAGCTACCCATTTACAATTTACCATTTATAATTTACAATTAGTTTGTTTTTGTGTTCATCATCTTCTTGGCTTCAATGCTCAAGGTTGCATGAGGAACTGCACGCAGGCGGGCTTTTTCAATCAGCTTGCCTGTAACGCGGCAAATACCGTAAGTTTTGTTTTCAATACGGATCAACGCCTTTTCCAGGTGGTTTACAAATTGAATCTGGCGGCTGGCAAGCTGGGCGAGCTGTTCACGCTCCATAGCTCCGCTGCCGTCTTCCATATTCATGTGCCTGTTCTCCGTGTCTTCTGTACCAGGCTCATCTTTGCGGGTAATTACGCCTTGCAGATACAAAAGTTCCTTACGGGCTGCTTCCAGGCGGTTGCTGATCAACTCCCTGAATTCCACCAATTCTTCATCGCTGTAACGGTAAACTGTAACTGGCGGTGGTGGTGCGTCATCAAGCAATGAACGGTACACTTCTGTTTGGTAAGTTGCCGGCATTTCCGGTTCTACTTTGTCTTTCGATTTATTTTCTAAACGACGGTGTGCTATAATAACCGTAGGTTTCTTCTCTATAGGCCTTGCCGCTGGCGTTGCCATTGGCTTGGTAACTACAGCGCTTGCTGCCTTTGCTGCCAAAACTCTTTTATCAAGCGAATTAGCCGAAAAAACTTTCTTTACCGGCACTGCTACCTTCTTAGCTGGTTTTTCAGCAGGGGCTGGCTTGGGAGCCGGGGCCGGGGCTGCTTTCTTTGCTACTGGTGCAGGTGCAGCTTTGGGGGCAGGGGCAGGTGCCGCCTTTTTCACGGGCGCTGCCTTCGGAGCCGGTGCAGGTGCTGCCTTCTTTACAGGGGCCGCCTTTGCTGCAGGGGCAGCTTTCTTTGCAGGTTCAGCCTTTGCAGGGGCTGCTTTTTTTGCTGGTGCAGCAGGGGCTGCTTTTGCCTTAACTGTTTCTGGTTTTGATTTATTTGGTGCTACTGATTTCTTCATTGGTTCTGTTTTTTTTGCCGGTGCGCTTTTTTTCGCTGGAGCTGCCTTCAATTCTGGTTTCGTCACTTTCTTCGCAATAACAGCAGGTTTTACCGGGGCTGCCTTTTTAGCAGCTGGTTGCGCTGCTTTAGCAGGTGCGCTTTTAGCGGGTGCTGCTTGTTTCTTAGGATTTACCTTAACAGCGGTTTTGGCTGCTGATTGCTTTTTTGTGGCCATGATTTTAACCGTTTTTTGATATGTATACTTTTATATTTATATCATTGACATCAATTTCAATACCTTCTGGTAAATAAGGCTTAAAATCAATGGTGTCTGCCAAAATTTCGGCGCAAATATAATCATTGTATTTAATTATTGCACTTTTTAATGAGGCTTGGTCCTCAATCATAACATTGATCCTGTCAATCACTTCCAGTCCACTCTCTTTACGAATTTTCTGTATGCGATTTACGATCTCCCTCGCATTACCTTCATCCTGCAGATCGGGGGTAATAGTAACATCTAACGCAACGGTAAGGTTATCTTTATTGGCAACTGACCAACCCGGTATGTCTTCGGCAATAATACTTACATCTGCTATCGCTATTTCTACTGCTACACCTTCTACTGTTAGGCTGAATGTTTTATTCCTTTCCAGTTCACTTATGTCATGCTGGTTCATCTGGTTAATGGCATTGGCAACGCTTTTCATCTTCGCGCCCATCTTTGCCCCCAATGCTTTAAAATCAGGCTTTATCTTTTTCTTAATAAAACCATCATCATCAGTAAGGTATTTTATCTCCTTAATGTTGACTTCGCCCTTTATCAGGTCTTCCATTTGCTGTATCTGTCCCATAACATGTTCGTTCATGATAGGGATGAGCACACATTGCAATGGCTGCCTTACTTTAATGTTAACTTTTTTACGGATAGACAATACTACCGACGATATATCCTGCGCCAGTTGCATCCTTTCTTCCAGGCCCTTGTCTATATTACTTTCATTGGCAACCGGGAAGCGAGACAAATGCGCGGACACATCCAGTTTCATTCCCGTTTTGTCATTCAGATTCTTGAACATCCAGTCGGCAAAGAACGGTGCTATCGGCGCTGTTAATAATGCCAGTGTTTCCAGGCACTCATACAGGGTTTGGTAAGCGCATATTTTATCATGCTCATATTCCCCTTTCCAGAACCGCCTTCTGCACAAACGCACATACCAGTTGCTCAGCTGCTCATCAAGGAAGTACTCCATTGCCCTGCCTGCCTGCGTAGGTTCAAAATCATTGAGCGATGCGGTAACATCTTTTATAAGTGTATGCAGCGACGATAATATCCATTGGTCTATTTCCGGCCTGTCCTTAACAGGTATATATGCTTCATTGAACAGGAATGAATCAACATTTGCATAAAGCGCGAAGAACTGATATGTATTGTAGAATGTACCAAAATATTTACGCTGTACTTCCTTTATACCTTCCAGGTCAAACTTCAGGCTATCCCATGGCGATGCGTTGGTTATCAGGTACCAGCGTGTGGCATCCGCACTATACTTTTCAAGCGTTTCAAATGGGTCAACAACATTGCCCAGGCGTTTGCTCATTTTATTGCCGTTCTTATCCAGCACCAATCCGTTGCTTACTACTGCTTTATAGGCTACGCTATCAAACAGCATTACGCCCAAGGCATGCAGGGTATAGAACCATCCACGAGTCTGGTCTACGCCTTCTGCTATAAAATCGGCAGGGAAGTTGCGCTTCAACACGTCCAGCGAATTTGCTTCGAACGGATAATGCTGCTGTGCATAAGGCATGGCGCCACTATCAAACCAAACATCTATCAGGTCGGGTTCGCGCCTCATTGGCTGGCCTGTAGATGATACAAGTATTATCTGGTCAACAAATGGCTTGTGCAGGTCTAGGTCAGCAGCCTTTGTAGGCTTGAAGGTCATAGTACCTACTACGTGGTGTTCTTCTGTAACCGTATGTTTCTCGGTAAGCAGTTGGTTTAACCCAAGTATTTTATTAGCCTTTTGGGCTTCTTCTATTAATTCTGCAATGCTGCCTATACATTTCTTTTCAGTACCGTCCTCACTTACCCAAACAGGTAGTGGTGTGCCCCAGTAACGGCTGCGGCTCAGGTTCCAGTCCACCATATTTTCCAGCCAGTTCCCGAAACGGCCTTCCCCCGTAGCTTTTGGCTTCCAGTTAATGGTCTTGTTCAGTTCTATCATCCGGTCCTTTACCGCAGTTGTCCTGATGAACCATGCGTCAAGCGGATAATAGATAATTGGTTTATCGGTGCGCCAGCAATGCGGGTAAGTGTGTTCGTATTTTTCTACTTTAAAGGCATGGCCGCTCAGCTTCAGTTTCACAGCTATATCAACATCCACATCTTTATAGTCAGGGTCGTTCTTATAATCTTTTACATACCTGCCGCTCAACTCACCCATGTAGTCAATAAACTTACCTTGCTTATCCACCATTACCAGTATGCCTATATCATTTTTCTTGCCGACACGGTAGTCATCTGCACCAAATGCGGGAGCAGTATGCACTATACCCGTACCATCTTCGGTAGTAACGAAATCACCTGTTATCACCCTGAAGGGGTCGCCACCTGCTATTTCGCGGGTGTTGCCCTCAAACGGCAAAAGCTGCTCGTAGCGCAGGCCTTCGAGTTCGCTACCTTTATAAGTAGCTATTATATGCCATGGTATCGCCTTGTTTTCCGGGGCATAGGTTGAAAGGTCGCTGCTTTCGTTTTCTGCCTTAAAGAATTTACTCACCAAAGCATTGGCCAGTATAACCGAGCAAGGCTTGTGGGTGTATGGGTTAAAAGTTTGTACCAGCACATAATCTATATTCGGCCCAACTGTAAGTCCGCAATTGCTTGGCAATGTCCATGGCGTAGTTGTCCAGGCCATAAAAGACACTCCTCCCCCACCATCAGTACTATACGGAGCCCATGCGTTTTTAGCTATGTCATGCAACCTAACCTGCAGCGGATTGGTTGGCAAACCGCTACCATCAGCCGCTGAAAGGCTAAACATAGCTACCACCGTGGTATCCTTTACATCCTTGTAAGTACCGGGTTGGTTCAGCTCGTGGCTACTTAAGCCTGTACCTGCGGCAGGTGAATAAGGTTGTATGCTCACACTTTTGTACAATAAATCTTTCTCGTACAATTGCTTTAAAACCCACCAAAGTGTTTCAATGTATTCATTATCAAACGTAACATAGGGCTTACTCATGTCAACCCAATACCCCATCTTTTCCGTAATGTCTTCCCACTTGTCCTTGTAGCGCATTACCACTTCGCGGCACTTCTTGTTGTAGTCTTCTACACTTATTTTCTTGCCTATATCTTCCTTGGTAATACCCAGTTCCTTTTCCACAAAAAGTTCAATCGGCAGGCCATGGGTATCCCAACCGGCTTTACGTTCCACCAGGTAACCCTGCATGGTTTTGTAGCGACAAACCAGATCTTTAAGCGTGCGGGATATTACGTGGTGTATACCCGGCATACCGTTCGCGCTTGGCGGGCCTTCGTAAAATACGAATGGCTCGCTATCACGGCGCTGATCCATGCTTTGCTGAAAATATTTGTCGGCCTTCCATTTAGCAAGCATATCCTGCTCTATGTTAGGCATATTTAACCCCTTGTACTCACTATATTTTACTGACATAGACTATGCCCAAATTATTAAAAATGTGTGCAAAGGTAGGGAGAAATATCGGCATTTGATTTAGCGAAAAACGTTAATATTAGCCGATAATACACTGTAGCCTGAATCACGTAAATTATAAACCCACGGCAACCGGAAACACCATAAATACATCTGCAGATTTCAGATGGTAGATATTTGCAGTATTCCATCGTTTTGGCTATTGCTTATGCCTATCGTTTTTGGTGAAGCAGTGCAACCAAAGCGAAAATGGATAACGGAAACGGAAACCCCGGCAAAACCGTAGCAGTTATAAACACGAAAAAAGGGCACACTGATGTGCACCCTTTTCAATATTGTAATAAAAGTAATTAAGCTTTAACTCTTGCTGTTGCGTGAATTTGTTTCTTTTCCTTGATACGTGCAGATTTACCCTGACGCTCACGAAGATAGAACAACTTAGCACGACGAACACGGCCTGATTTGTTTAAAACAATCGACTCAATGTTTGGAGAATACAAAGGGAAGCAACGTTCAACACCTACACCATCAGACATTTTACGAACGGTAAAAGTTTGTGTATGTGCAGTACCTTGACGCTTTAAAACATCGCCTTTAAATGACTGTATACGTTCCTTATTTCCTTCTATGATCTTATAATTTACAGTAACGTTATCGCCTGCTTTAAACTTAGGAAATTCCTTATTGGCAGTTAATTGGGCGTGTACAAAAGCTACAGCTGCATCCATGTTAATTTATTTTTGGGACTGCAAAGGTAAGAATAAATTCATTTCATTCCCAAATTTTTTATCTTTTTGTCAAAAAAAAATTCAGGCCTATCTGAAACGCTTGCTAAAAGGGATGGTGAGTAGTATTATTTTTTATTCTTGCGGGCATTAACAACGTCTTTGGCGTCAATCCACTTTATTTCGCCGTTAATGCTCACTACAGCAAGCTCGTTATTAGCAGCTTTCTGATCGTATAGCTTATCTACAGCTAATTGGAGTCCGTGCTTCAATTTGTCAAAGAATTCGATATCCTCTTTTTTAAGTGCCATGCGATTGGTTATTAACGACCGCCCAAAGGTCAGGGTTTTCTATCACATTTACAAATGATTCGCCGCCTTCGGCTACAACTTGCTGCACCCCGATTGAATTATCAATAAATATCCAACGGTTGCAAATGGGCATAAATAGCTTAAAAAAATTCTGGATGCCTTTATAATATCTGCGCTCAATAACATCAATAGGTATATTGTGCCCGCCTTTTTTTACCCGCTCGGCTACCCTTTGTTTAGCCAGTTCCGGGCTATTGAGCCATATATAGAGCAATGTTACCTCATAGCCCTGTTCCTTCGCATTTTTTACCAATGCTACATAACTTCGGGTAGCCAGCGTAGTTTCAATAGCAAAATCCTCTTTCTGGCTTATTAACTCATCAATACGGCGCAGCATTATTCTGCCTGCTTCTATGGCAACGCCCTCCACATTAAAAGGAGAAATACCAAAGGCGATATTATCAGCGTTCACAAATTCCCTGCAAGCCAGTATATCCGGCAATATTGTGAGGCTGGCGGTTGTTTTACCGGCACCATTGCAACCCGATATAATGTACAGATTAGGCATACGCTGCTACAAAATAAGTACATCCCATCCATTTTACGGCATTTTTTAAATAGTCGGGTGTCAATCATTGCCTTAACCCAATACTTGTATATATTTGTTAGCCTAAAGCCTTACGATAAATATGAAAAAATGGGTGCTGCTGTTGCTTTCCCTGGTCTCATTCGCCTTCGCTTATGGCCAGCATGATGGCCTTTTTTATTTGGACCGGGAATTTAATGAAGATCCGTTTGACGATTATACCTACTCATTTTTCGGAGTAAATTATCTGAGCAATAATGTATACCTGGGCCGGCACGATACCGCCAGGCTACCCTACTACACCCCTTATATCGGCTACCAGATGCACAATGGCATTTACGGGAAAGCATCGGCATCTTACAGCCCCGTAAAACACTTTGGCCGCTTCGATCTCTTTACACTGGAACTTGGCTACGACCGCACTTTTGGCAAACACATACTCACCGGTATTTCCATAGAAAAATATTTCTACTACAAAAACAGCCCAGGTATACGATCGGCCATCAAAGACAACATTACCCTGTACTGCCTTTATAAAAACGAAAAAATAGAGCCGCAGCTAACGTTTGCTGTTAACCAGAATAAGACCAACGATTATGTTGTAGGCTTTAGTATTGACCATAACATAAGGCTACGCAACAACACCCTGAATATTTACCCGACCGCAGCATTTTATTATGGCAGCAGGCATTATTTTGATGACTACTATCTTAACAATCTCAAGAGGAAAGACCTGACACTAGCTGACAGGGAAATAGTAAAAAATGCCGGCGGCTACAAACCACTGAATGTTGAAATTAATGCACGCACTACCTTCCGCACACCCGACTGGCTTTTTACACTAACCCCTTCATATTCCATACCTATAAGTGCCGCAACCATTACCCTACCCAATAAAACAGTAACAGAAAAACTAAAGAGCAGTTTCTACATTACCCTCGATGTGTGTTACCGGCACGAACGGAAATAGTGATTATAAAAAGCGAGCTTTCATATTTTAACTTTTGGCTTAATAAGACGTTAAAAAGCACAGCGTTGCAAACAATAAGCAGATAATAACAATAGCATTGATTAATTTTACAGCACTTCACTAAATAACAAAATGGAAAACTACAACCGAACACCAGGCTTCTCGAATTTTACAGTTATTGAAAGCAAACAGATCCCTGCCGGGGCCATATCGAAGAAGTATATGTCCGGTGTTTTTTTATGGATGTTCGCAGCACTCGGAGTTTCAACAATATTTGCTTTCCTGTTTTCAGCCAATGCTGATTTAGCCAGTTATTTATACCAGATAACCGACCGTGGCCCAAGGCTTAGCGGGTTAGGTATGCTGGTTGCTTTTGCACCGCTTGCATTTGTGCTGGTTATGTCATTTGGGCTTGCCCGGCTATCGTCCACTGCACTCAGTGTCATCTTCATTGCGTATGCCGCGGTTATGGGCATGAGCCTGAGTACATTACTCATTACCTACACTTCAGCGTCATTAATTGGTTGCTTTGCTTCAGCATCGGTAATGTTTGGCGTAATGGCCCTCATGGGTTATACAACCGATAAAGACCTCACGTCCTTTGGTTCGTTAATGATCATGGGCCTTGTTGGCATCGTAATTGCTTCAATGATCAACTTCTTTATTCACAGCGAAGGCATGAGCTACATCATCAGCATCATTGGCGTTGCGGTATTCTTAGGCCTTACTGCCTATGATGTGCAAAAGCTGAAACGCATTGGTGCAGGCATTGAATTCGAAGGCACTGCGGCAAGCGATACCCGCAAATTAATGATAATGGGCGCATTGAATCTGTACCTCGATTTCATCAATCTGTTCATATTCTTATTGCGTTTATTCGGTAAAAGAAAATAAGCCGGTAACTTAAATAGTAGCATTACACCTGCGCCGCCGTCCCGGCGCAATCATTAGAATGCCAAGCTTGAGCAGAAAACGCCGCCCGGCTTCTTGGCCAGCCGAGCGATTGTCCCGAAAGCATTCGGGATGGCGCTTTTCTTTGCGCTACTTTCTTTTTCGCCACGAAAAAAGAAAGTAGCTATGAGGGGATGACAAAAAGCATAGGTGGCTGGTGCCTGTAAACGAGCTCGTTACACCTGCAAGAACGTTTTGTGAGATTGCTTCGCTACGCTCGCAAAGACCGATCCGATTAAATACTTGTGTCCAAACGGTAGTGCAATTGCGGGGCTTTTACTTTATGTATATCTTGAAACAGGCTACTGCAAAATGGCTTCGTATATGCCGGCACAGCAATTATTCGCTGTCTTCTTTTGCCTTGCCGGTTCTGAAACTGAGTAAATTAATACTGCGGATAACATCGGTAACAATGTGATCGAGTTTGCTGCTCACTTCAGCAACGCCATTCATTACTTCCACATTATTAGGGTCAGTAACATCATCGTAATTAAACACATGCACAAGACCCAAAAGCGTTGCCAGCGGCCCCCTTACCTTGTGCGATTGTATATTGGCTATTTCCATTAGCAACTGAGTCTGCGACTCAATTTTTGATAAATTTTTACGATGATCGGTAATATCTGTTGCATGGCAACTAATACCGGCCAACACATTATTGCTGTCAAAAACAGGATTGAAATTGATGGTAGTGAATTTTATCTCATCCCCTACTTTTATATCTTCTATTGCGGTAAAACTCTTACTCGTTAAGGCAAGTTCGTAACAGGCTTTTAGCTTTTCCAGGTATACAGCATCAACACCGTCTGATAATATATTATCTCCTACACCTAGTTCTTTACCTGAGAAATTCGATATCCATTTTTTAAAGGCTGTATTGCAAAGCACAATGTCCTTCTTCATATCCACCAGCCAGATGGGGTGTTCTGTAATGTTGATGAGTATCCTTAAATTCCGTTCGTCGATCAGCACGTGTTTATCCGTCCGTTCGGCATCTTGCTTCCGCACCGAAATCTCTTCAAACCGAATAGTAATACCCACTTCCAACACTGTAATGTGCAAAAGGAACCAACGCTTGAATGTGTGAAAAAACAATTCGAACCGGCAGGTACTATCCATAGCCGAAGCCTGCTCCACACCTATAGTCAAATCAAAGTCGGAATTCTCTTCGAAGAAATCAAAAAAATTCTTATTCTCATCAATACCCAACTCCTCTGCAAAACGAGCGTATGCCTTATTGCTCCAAATCAAGTCGCCGCCACGGGTAAGTAAAACGATACTGTCGTTAATATCTCCCAAAACAGCTTGTAAATCGTTTACATTAAAGTGTTTATCCCTCATCGTATTGCCCCGTATACTGTCAGCTTGCCCACCGTTCATAATAACCATTAAAAATAGATAGAATCAAGTAAAGATACAAATACCACGGAAATAATTTTTCAAAAAATGTTACGTAGGTGCTTAATTATAATTATTTTATGCACCATAAATAAAACATACGTATCAACAATTGATATTAAGCAACTTCTGACGACAACCCTTATTTTACCGTAATGCATTTATCGCCTACTGCTGTAAAACAGCCTATCGGCTCCAGGAAATCCTTCATCCCGGCAGCTTCCATCACATGAAAAAACGGATCGTTCCGGGTTGCTGAAACAGCAATTAATAATCCCCCATTGGTCTGCGGGTCTGGTAATAAGCTGAATGCTTCCATTACATCTACCCCCGGCTCAAAATGAATTTTCTTTCCGTATCCGTTCCAGTTCCGGTAGGTAGCATCCGGCACTATTCGCTGTGCGAGATACTCGCGCGCACCAGCAATCACCGGTAATTTGCCATAGTACAATTCCGCCGAAAGCCCACTGCCTTCTGCCATTTCAATAAGGTGGCCGGCTATACCAAAACCGGTAACATCGGTCATAGCCGTAACACAGCTGAGTTTACCCAACTCCTCCCCTATTTTATTCAGCGTTATCATTTGCTGTACCAATGCCTGTTCATGAGCTTCCTGAAGCACACCGCGTTTTTGGGCTGTCGCCAATATCCCTACACCAACCGGCTTGGTAACAAAAAGCAGGTCGCCTTCTTTTGCCGTGCTGTTCCGTTTTAAATTGCCGGTATCACACAAACCATTTACCGAAAGCCCGAAAACGGGCTCCGTAGTATCAATGCTGTGCCCGCCAGCAAGGGGTATGCCAGCTTCACTACAAATGGCCCTGGCACCTGCCAGCACCCTTGCAGCCAGCGCAGCCGGCAACTTATCAACAGGCCAACCGAGTATGGCTATTGCAATTAACGGCTTGCCACCCATAGCATATACATCGCTTATGGCATTTGCCGCAGCAATGCGCCCAAAATCATAGGCATCATCAACTATCGGCATAAAAAAATCAGTAGTCGTTATCAGTGCCGTGCCATTGCCCATATCGTAGGCAGCGGCATCATCGTTAGTGCTGTTACCCACCAGCAGGTTGGCATCAATTTGTTGCGCGGTATCTGTTCGCAATATTTCCTCCAGCACCGCAGGCGCAATTTTACAGCCACAGCCTGCACCTCGCGAAAACTGGGTTAACTTAACCGTACTTGTATCGTCCATAAATTGTGTATTAATGTGCCGGGAGCAATTTACTGTTTTCTTTTGCGTTCACCGTATTTGCAGGTATGGTTAGTATCAATTCATCAGGGTTATCCCGGTTTTTCATACTTACCCTGTAGTACTTATCGTAGTACCTGAGCAAAATGGCAAAACTATCTATATGCCTGTCTTCCAGTAAAAAATTGATGGCGTTCTTCGCATCCTGGTTACCCAGTCTTTTTTGTATCCTGATAATAGCGTTCACCAGTTCTTCTTTCCTGTGTTTGCTGTAGCCAGAAACAATATAGGCAAGGCGCTCTTCAAACGGAATTTCCAGGTAATAAACTGTCGATTTTCTTATGGTTTTCCAAAGAGTATGCGGAATGTTCAGCTGGCCAATGCGCTGGCTTTCGTCTTCCAACCAGATACATTCCCCATCCGTCGATTTTGATTCCAGTGAACTTAATTCTGAGGCCAGCAAATTCTCAAACATCTCCTGTCCGGGTTGCACCATGCCAAAACCACCAAATGCCGAACCTTTGTGTTGTGCAATACCTTCCAGATCGAGTATGGTTCTGCCCTGCTTCGCCATTTCATGCAATACTTCCGTCTTGCCAGAGCCTGTATAGCCGCCTAATATTCTGAAGAAATAGGGCTTTTCCATAACCGCAAGCACCCAATTACGAAACGCCTTATACCCGCCAGAAAGCAGGTATACCTTAAAGCCATACAATTCCAGCAACCATGCTATTGCAGCGCTGCGCATGCCACCACGCCAGCAATGCACGAGCACGCATTTTTCACTTATGTTACCAGAATATTTTTTTTGTAGCAGAATCGCTTCTGTCTCTTCTACTATTTTGCGCATTTTAGGGCCATAGTAATCAAGCCCTATTTTAATGGCATCTTCCCTGCTCTGTTGTTTATAGGCGGTACCCACCACTTTCCGCTCCTCATCGCTAAAAAGTGGCATACTTATGGCACCGGGTATGTGCGCATGAGCGTATTCGCCCGGACTGCGTACATCCAATACCGGATGTAATTTCGACAATTCCAGAAACTCAGCTACACTTATTTTGGCCACCTTTTAAAAGTAAAAAAGTAAAAATCAAAAGCTAAAAGGCTTTGCAATTAAAATACCGCCACCGAATATCCCACCCTGCAGTTAAGAGGTCGCCTTTCAATTATATAAAATATTGCATCAACTACTCCTGCATCATTGCTTCAATTATCTCTGCAATATCTTCGGCATTGGGCTTGGAAAAATAGTCTCCATCTGTGGCATAAGCAGGCCTGTGAGCCTGTGCACTTATAGTACGTGGAGCAACATCCAGATAGCGGAAACCGCCCTGCTTTTCCATCACCTGCTGGAACATATACGCACTGGCACCACCCGGAACGTCTTCATCAATAAATATAATACGGTTCGTTTTCTTCAGCGACTCCACAATCATGTGGTTAACGTCAAATGGCAATAAGGTTCGCACATCAATCACTTCGCAACTTATGCCTTGCGGCTCCAGGTAATTATTAATGGCATCATCTATAATGCGCAAAGTTGACCCATAGGAAACTATGGTAACATCGGCACCCTCCCTCACTATTTCAGGCACACCAAACGGCACTGAATATTCGCCCAGGTTCGAGGGCATTTTTTCTTTTAACCGATAACCATTCAGGCATTCTATAACTATGCCCGGTTCGTCGCATTTCAGCAAAGTATTGTACATACCCGCTGCTTGTGTCATGTTACGGGGCACACACAGATACATACCTCTTATGGCATTAATGATCATACCAATAGGTGACCCACTATGCCAGATGCCTTCCAGCCTGTGCCCCCGGGTACGCACTATCAGCGGGCATTTCTGCCCACCCCTGGTGCGGTACTGCAATGTGGCAACATCGTCGCTCAGCGGTTGCAGCCCATACAATAAGTAGTCAAGGTATTGTATCTCAGCAATCGGGCGCAGGCCACGCATGGCCATGCCAATACCCTGCCCTATAATAGTAGCTTCGCGTATACCGGTATCAGAAATACGCAGTTCGCCATACTTATCTTGCAAACCAGCAAAACCCTGGTTAACATCTCCTATTTTACCCAGGTCTTCACCAAAAGCAACCACTGCGGGGTTGGTTGCGAATACGTGATCAAAGTATTTATTCAATATCTCATAGCCATTCAATACAACAGCCTCTCCATTAAACTCAGCAGGCACTTCCGTAGCCTTCATCACGCCCTTAGCCGATTCGGAGTACAGGTGCGATGAGAATTTTGCTTTATTATCGGCTTTTATCTGTTCGTAAAAATTACGCAGCGTGTTTACTGCCTGCCCGCCTTCCGTGCATAACCCCAGTACTTTACGTACGGTCTGCATCACATCTTTACGAATCGGTTCTTTAATCGCATTCAGCTCTGCAACTATCGCGGCTATGGCGCGGGCATTAGCACCGCTTTCATACAAAACCTGATTGCACAATGTGCTGGCTGTTGCAATCTGCTCCCGTATTGGCGAAACAAAATCATCCCACGCCCTTTGTTTTGCAGCGCGCGCTTCCGCCTTAGCTTCTTCCTCTACTGCTGCCAATTCATCTTCCGTCGCTATTTCACCTTCAATCAGGAACTGCTTCATTTTCACAATGCAGTCCATCTCCTTTTCCCACTCCAGTCGCTCCTTGCCTTTATAACGCTCATGCGAACCTGATGTGGAATGCCCCTGGGGCTGTGTAACTTCCTGTACGTGAAAAATTGCAGGTATATGTGTCTGCCTTACTTTATCTATACCTTTCTGCACAGTTTCAACCAGTGCCGCATAATCCCATCCCTTAACGGTATAGATATTGATGCCACCTGTCGCTTCATCCCATTGCATGCCGGCTAAAGCCTGCGAAATAGAATCTTTGGTAGTTTGATATTTACGAGGCACCGATATACCGTAGCCATCATCATAAACAAATATTGCCAATGGCACTTTCAGCACACCCGCCGCATTTACGGTTTCCCAAAAAGGGCCTTCGGAAGTTGAGGCATCGCCAATGGTACAGAAAACCACTTCGTTACCGTTCTTACTGAATTTTTCAAAGCCACTTTGTAACTCATCAACGTTGCGGTACATTTTTGATGCGCATGCCAGGCCGAGGGCTCTTATCATTTGCCCGGCCGTAGGCGATATATCGCTGCTGGACTGTGGCGCTTCTGTAAGATTTTTATATTCGCCCTGCTCATCAAGCCAACGCGTGCCGTAGTGGCCATTCATCATTCTGCCAGCAGTAGAAGGCTCGTGCTCCACGTTAGGGTCAGCATACAATTGAGCGAAGAACTTTTGTATATCGCTCATACCTGTAGCAAACATCAATGTCTGATCGCGATAGTAACCAGAGCGTACATCGCCGGGCAAAAAGCATTTTGCCGCAGCCAACTGCACCAGTTCCTTGCCATCGCCAAAGATGCCAAACTTCGCCTTACCGGTCAGCACCTCTCGCCTGCCTACAAGGCTGGCCTCCCTGCTCGCTACCGCCATCCGGTAATCGCTAAGCGCTTCCTGCTTAAATTCTTCAAAAGATAACCTTTCAGACTTAGATGTAGTGACTAGTGGCAGCATATATAAAACAGTAGATTCTATGATTTACAAAGATAATGCTAAGGTATAAAAGTAACAGCAAAACCCAAAGGAATACGATTTTATACATACCAAGCTACCTACCCGTATCCATGAAATATTAAAGGCCACCCGAAACAGGTGGCCTTTATTTAGTCAGAATTTAGTCAGTATTACAAGAAACTATTCCTTAACTACGCTTATGGTCTTGTTAACACCATCTTTGCCTATTACAACCTGGTACATACCTGCTGTAAAGTGCTGCATATTTACAACTGCATTACCATTTGCAGCCTGGTTTATAACTAACCTGCCGCTCATATCAAATACATGAATGCTGTAAACACCTGCATTGGCACCATTCAGTTGAATATTCAAGTTGCTGATTACCGGGTTAGGGAACGCATTCACTTCAATGTTGTTCGCTATTTCGTCAACAGCAGAAACTGTGCGCTCCTGGAATGTAGCATTAGCAGAACTCCACTTGTCAGAGGCTGTAGCACCACCATTTTCATCAACTAAATTAATTATACCATAAGCTTTAACAGCACCAGTACCCGCCACAGGGGCTGTCCAAGGTACATCAACCTTATATACTGTACCAGCACCGCCGGCACCTGTCAATGGCATCATTGGTGCCGATTGCACAGCTACTGTGATACCCGTACCAAAGGTGGTAGCACCTGTTATTGCACCCATAGTACCGCCATTGGCTAAACCTGAAGTTTTAACAACAGAAAACTGGAAACCAAATTTTGGCAATGTACCGCCAACTGTATTTATAGCGCCGAACCTTATAATATAAGTTTTGCCCGGAGTGTACTTGGTAACTAAGGTACCTGTACCGGCTGAATCGAGTACAATTGTAGGCGTAAAAGACGCTGCAGCAGTGCCATGGCAGCCGCCGCCACCGCAACCAATTGCTGTAGACCCGTCGCTGCCAGTAGCATTAAGCGGATAGCCGCTGCTGTTGCTAGATAGCGTAACGTAGCATAAACCAGCTACCAAAGGAAGAAGTAAAAAACTTTTTTTCATACTTAGAATTTTAGGTTTGATTAGAAAAATGTAAGCGAATCTATAATTGTTTTTCGAGACAAACAATTTTGTGACAAAATCAGGTATAAAAAGCCGGGTTCCGCCGTAAAATTGCTTGTATAGCAATGATTGACGTAATTGCTTGCTGGTTCGTTAGGTTTTGTATAAAAAATTTGGCACAGTATTTGCTTAAGTATTTGTTAAATGCACGGCATTTCAAATCATCTTATTGAGCCTACCTAAACCAACTTCTTTTATGAAAAGTCTACTTTTCCCCCTATTCCTATACTTAGGAATACTCAGTGCTAACGCCCAAACTGCGACAGTAGCACTCGTTACCGCACCTTGCCATAACGATGGCGTCGTAGCAATAAGTACCACCGGCTTAACACCACCACTCACTTTTAGTTATTATTTTGGCACTGGAGCAGCGCCGACCATAAGCCATTCCGGGATTACTACTACTACTGACACACTCAGTTTCTGGCCTGGTGGCGATATGATAGTATTTGTTACTGATGGTGCGGGCTATGCCTCTGGGGGGTTACTCAACAGGGCCACTATATTATTCTTTTACCAATACTTCTGCAGCCTGCCCTACGCCAAGCACATTAACTGCAACCATAACAGGAGGTGTAAGCCCATACAGCTATGCTTGGTACAACGCTGCTGGCATACTGGTAGGCACCGCCAACCCACTCAGCACCATCCATTCCGGTATCTTTTACCTTGTCGCTACCGACAATGCCGGCTGCTCTCTCGATGGCCGTTATGCACGCGATAGCGGTTCGTTTGTTTATGTTACACCCCCTTTTTCTTACACTATGGCTCAAACGGTGGCGAGTTGCACCAACGGTACGGCTACGGTAACTGGAGTTAGCGGAGGTGTATCGCCCTATAACTATTTGTGGAGTAATGGAACTACAATTGCTGCTAATACAGGCTTGTCGCTGGGGTCTTACTGGGTTTCCATAACCGATGCCTCTGGCTGTGCGGATACCGCTCATGTTTACATTAACCAAACGCCAGTAATAACGGTTAATACTACAATTGCCCCGCCAACCTGCCTTGACACTAACGGAAGTATTACTGCATTCGGTTCTGGGGGCACAAGCCCATATACTTATTTATGGAGCAATGGAGCCACCACACAATGGTTGGGCGGCTTAGGCGCAAGTTATCTGGGCATTACAGCAACCGATGCTAACGGCTGCGTGGGTGTTGATGCTGCCTATTTAAGTTCATCCTCTCCTATCACTATTACATATGCCACAACGCCGAGTTCTTGCACCGCCCCCACTGGCACGGCTACATTAACCATGACCGGAGGCACATCTCCCTACACAGTACAATGGTTTACTAGCCCACCTCAAACGGGACCAACTGCTTCAGGCCTGCCTGCAGGTTACTATACCTTCAAAGTTACCGACAATGTGGGCTGTGTACAAACAGGTAGTGTTTACATTCCGCCCGTTGCCATTATTGCGCCAGGTTTAGGTGTTACACCAGCCACTTGTACGTCAGCAACCGGAGCGTTGTCTGCTACACCTACCGGCGGCACATCGCCTTATTCCTATTCCTGGAGCACTGGCTCTTCTGCGGCCAGCATATCAGGGCTTGTAGCTGGCAGCTATTCTTTGACAGTAACCGATGTTAATGGCTGTAAGGTAGTGAAATATCCCTACGTTCCTGTTTACTCGCCGCTAACGCTACATTTTGCTACAACTCCGGCTTCCTGCCTTTTTACAGCAGATGGTAGCATTACCGCATCTACAACCGGCGGAACAGCCGCTTATACTTACACTTGGAATACAGGCGCTACCGGTGCTACACTTTCAGGCAGAAAAGAGGGCCTCTACTGGGTTTCGGTAGCCGACGCTGCGGGCTGCACTGCTTATGATACGATTACGCTCGGCTACAACCATACTTCCGATTTCTGCTATTGCACTATAGAAGGTAAAATTTACTTCGACATGAATGGTAATTGTACAAGGGAAACAGCGGAACCCGGCATCGAACATATCCAAATGCATTGCAGTGGTTACGGATATACGTATTCCGATGCATCAGGGTACTATTCATTTAAAGTACCTACGGGCTCTTACACTATATCGCAAAACATACTCGCGTACTATCCGTTATCCGCTTGCCAGTCAAACAGCATATCTGTTGCCGTAACTGCCGCTTCAGGCTGCACGCATACAGTAAATTTTGCCGATACGATAAACCCTATCCACGATATTCATATCAGCACCTGGGATTTTAACTATGCTGTACCCGGCAATACGTACACGCAAAAAACGATCATTACCAATGATGGTACTCAAAATGAAACATCAATACTTGCAGGCTACAAGGCCGACGGGCAATTATTCTCCCCTTCTTTTGTGCCTTCAGGAACTTTTTCGGGCGGCACCAGCTATTGGTATACATCTGGCAGCGCTTTCCCAACACTTGCTCCGGGAGCTTCCACAACTTACAACATGACCTATAATGTACCTACCGATATCCCAATAGGAACTAGTGTACTTTTTAAAGATACGGTAGCATATACCAGCCCCATGACTAACTGGCTGAGTGATTATTCGCCATGGAATAATACCAACTATTTTTCTACAAATGTTGTCGCTTCATACGACCCTAATTTTAAGGAAGTATCGCCAAAAGGTTATGGCCCCACTGGTGTTATTACTTATCATGATTCCGTTTTAGAATACATGGTTCATTTCCAGAACACCGGCACCTGGTATGCTCAAAACATTATTGTGTTAGATACACTTGACCCGAATCTTGACTGGACTACTCTGAAACCCGTTTACAGCTCGCACCCTTGCCGGGTAACTGTTAGTGAAACCGGTGTCGCGTCTTTCAATTTTAAAGATATACACCTGGATCCGCAAGGCTTTGATGACCTGCGCAGCAATGGCATGTTCACTTATACCATCAAAACACGCCACGGTTTAAATATAGGTACACAGATAAGGAACTGTGCTGCTATCTATTTCGACTACAACAAGCCAATTTATACCAACAAAACGCTTAATACATTAGGTTGGGCCCTAACCGTACCTGATGCCAGCGCTGGTGCAACAGGCAACTCATTTACATTGTTCCCGAATCCGGCAAATAATACCTTTAACGTTACTATTGACAACGAAAAAGAAGATGTTTATGCAATGAGAGTAACTGACATTACAGGCAAAACCATGATAAGCAAGAACATTACCCTGCAAACAGGCAAACAAACATTTAGTGTTGATGCAGGCAATCTCGCCTCGGGTGTTTACCTGGTAACTATTGCAGGAGCCGACAAGATGCAGACCCAGAAATTAGTCATAATGAAATAATATTTAAAAAAATGCAAAGACGGGCGCAGAGAAATTCTGGGCCCGATTTTTTATTTCCATACCGAAGGAAAGCTGCGTAGCATCTCTATAGCAAGCGGCTCAACTTCATCGTTTCTGTCCCCATCCTTACTTTCTATTATTACATTTCCAATTTTAATGCGCGAAGTGGTTATTCACGGCAAAACACAACTAGAAAAAGAAGTATATTTCACTCATTTGAGTGAAATACGATAAAAACGCGACGTGTAAATGCCACATAGCGCAGCATTTTCATTATTTCTTTTCGTTTTTCTTTTTTCTTTTGCCTTCAACCCGTACCTTTGCGCAAAATTTCACAAGACTTCATTTATTTTTATACTGTAATTTATGCCGAACGTTGGTAAAATCAAGCAAATAATTGGTCCGGTTGTGGACGTTTATTTTGGCGGTGACAGCAAATTGCCTGAGATTTTTAACGCCCTGGAACTGACCCGCGAGAACGGTGACAAACTAGTACTCGAAGTTCAGCAACATTTAGGGGAAGATAGTGTGCGTGCCGTAGCGATGGACGGAACCGAAGGTTTGGTGCGTGGCACTGAAGTAAGGGATACCGGTAAAGCGATAGCAATGCCAATCGGAGATCAGATCAATGGTCGCCTGTTCAATGTAACTGGTGATGCAATTGATGGTCTTCCTGCGCCTGACAAAACAAACGGTCGCCCGATACACAACAAGCCACCAAAATTTGAAAACCTTACCACTTCATCTGAAATACTGTATACAGGTATTAAGGTAATTGACCTTATTGAGCCTTATGCTAAGGGTGGTAAAATTGGTTTATTCGGTGGTGCCGGTGTGGGTAAAACAGTATTGATTCAGGAATTGATCAATAACATCGCAAAAGCATATGCCGGTCTTTCGGTATTTGCCGGTGTAGGTGAGCGTACCCGTGAAGGTAATGACCTTATGCGTGAAATGATTGAGGCAGGTATTGTAAAATACGGCAAGAAATTCCTTCACAGCATGGAAGAAGGTGGCTGGGATCTGGCTTCAGTTGATATGGAAGAATTGAAAGATAGTAAAGCTACTTTCGTATTCGGACAAATGAACGAACCTCCTGGTGCACGTGCGCGCGTGGCCCTTTCAGGTCTTACTATCGCTGAGTATTTCCGTGATGGTGATGGCACAGGTAAAGGTAAAGATATCCTTTTCTTCGTTGATAATATCTTCCGTTTCACACAGGCAGGTTCTGAAGTATCGGCACTTCTGGGTCGTATGCCATCAGCGGTGGGTTACCAACCAACCCTGGCTACGGAAATGGGTCTGATGCAGGAACGTATCACATCTACCAAAAACGGTTCTATTACATCAGTACAAGCGGTTTATGTACCAGCGGATGATCTTACCGATCCGGCTCCGGCTACAACCTTCGCCCACCTTGATGCAACTACCGTATTGGATCGTAAAATTGCGGATCTGGGTATCTATCCTGCGGTTAACCCGCTGGAATCAACTTCACGTATCCTTACGCCTATTATAGTTGGTGATGTGCATTACAATTGCGCTAACCGTGTAAAGCTGATATTACAGCGCTATAAGGAACTTCAGGATATCATCGCTATCCTGGGTATGGATGAGTTGAGCGAAGAAGATAAAATGACAGTAGCACGTGCCCGTAAAGTACAGCGTTTCTTGTCACAACCTTTCCACGTTGCGGAAGCGTTCACTGGTCTTAAAGGCGTTCTGGTACCTATAGAAGATACCATTAAAGGCTTTAACATGATCATGGACGGTGAAGTGGACGAATATCCTGAAGCTGCGTTCAACCTTGTTGGTAACATTGATTCTGCCATAGAAAAAGGCAAGAAGCTGATGCAGCAGGCGAAGAATTAATTTAAAAGAGTCGTAAGTCTAAAGTAGAAAGTAGAAAGCTATTGTCGCGAAAAAAGAGTACAGGTTGTATGGCTTTACTAGTGCATTTTTATACTTTATACCAAAATAGCAGCTTTCGACTTTATACTTTTTACTTTATACTATAACAACAATGCAATTAGAAATATTAACACCCGAGCACAAGGTATTTAGCGGCAACGTATATGGTATTCAGTTACCAGGTACTGAAGGTTCATTCGAGATACTTGACAAGCACGCTGCAATTATTGCTGCACTTGGTAAGGGCAAAATGAAGGTGCTTATTGACAAACACAATACCGATGTTTACGAAATATCAGCCGGTTTTGTTGAAGTGATCAATAACACTGCAAGTGTGCTTATTGAAGATGCTACTGCTTTGGTTTAAACTATTATTTACATATTTTCAAAAAGCTGCTTCAATTGAAGCAGCTTTTTTGTTTATGATATTTGTCTACCAGTGCACCTCCAAATAGCCATGATATTCAGACCGTGGAACACCAACTAATTATTAACGGCTTTAGCCAACCATATCGACAAGCAGCATTTCCGGCTATTGACTGCATTGCTTTAGGTGACCAGCATACGCCATAATTAAGTAATGATCAAGATCACTCAGGCATTTCCCCTACCTTAACACATTTTTTTGAAACGCATTCCTTACCTTTACATTACGAATGAAACGCTTTCTTGTAACCATACTATCAATACTATACCTCGCCAGCGCCATGGGTGCAACAGTTGATGTACATTATTGCATGGGCAAAAGCGTTGGCGCAAATTTTGTGCATAAGGAAGATGATAAATGCCGCAAATGTGGCATGCACAAAAGCAAAAGCAAGGGTTGTTGCGAAGACAAGCAGGAAACCTTTAAAACAGGCGATCATCAGCCCGCAAACCTCGCTTTTTTTATAACACCCGTTGCTGTTGCCATACTTCCGGTTCTCGCATCGGTAGCACATCCTGCTTTATCTGTTTTTACCCTACATACTGCAACCGCAGTATTGGTAAATGCACCTCCGAACACGTGGCGAACGAAGCCAATCTACCTCTGCATCCGCAATTTCAGAATTTGATACCATTCCCCAAAGGTTTATTTCTAGTGCCATAATAAATGTGCACCAGCAATAGAGCATGCTTTCATACCAGCCAACATTATCCCCAACCTAAAGGCCGATATGAAACAAGCAATAAGCATACTTGCACAGCGTGTAAACAGATCATAAAAAAGGCTATCAATTGGGCAATACCCCGAAGGGGCAAAGACCTAATGACGTTTACTTAATGATGCTGCACTTTGGGAAGGGGTACTTTCAACAAAATCAAATTCTTACAAAAATGAAAAATTTAAAAACAGTAGCTACGGCTATTATTATGTTTGCAGGTATATCTGCATCTTATGCAAAATCAGTTTCTGAAACCGTAAAAGTAGCAGGCAATTGTGGCATGTGCGAAAAGAAAATAGAAACCGCAGCTAAGAAAGCCGGAGCAACGAAGGCGTTATGGGATAAAAAAGCGAAAGTGCTCGCCATAACTTACGATGACGCCAAAACAAGTAATGATGCCATTCAAAAACAAGTTGCAGCCGCAGGTTATGATACCGAAAAATATGCGGGTGATATGAAGGCGTACAAAAGCCTTGAAGAATGCTGCCAGTACGATGATAAAAGAGCGCAGTAAAAATAGTTTTGCCCGCAACAGTGCTGCGCTTTAACAAGCAGTTGCCAACTGCAAGCGTAGCAACGCTGTAAGGGTATTTTAATTGATGCAGAGTGTGGCACACTTACTCGTGTGCCACACTTTTAAAACAAACCTCAACAATGAAAAAAATAATCATAGCCATAGCCTTGCTGGTACTTACCATGCCTGCTATGGCGCAAATAAAATCGGCTACACTTACCGCCAGCGGGCTTACCTGCAGCATGTGCAGTAAGGCCATTTACAAGGCGCTGAGCGCAGTAAAATCAGTTAAGGAAATAACTGTGGATATTGACAAATCAAGCTATACCATACTATTTAAGGAAGGTGAAAATATTGTTTTGGACGACATTAAAAATGCGGTTACAGGTGCCGGTTTTTCCGTCGCATCAATGCAGGTTGTCGCCGCTATTGACAAGCAAGAGATAGCAGACGACAGCCACGTTAACATTGGTGGCAGCACCTTTCATTTTGTGCACGTAAATAAGCAGTTGTTGCAAGGCGATGCCACCTTGACGATACTGGATAAGAACTACCTGCCCAAGGCCGAATACAACAAATACCATAAGTACACCAAAATGAAATGCTACGAAACCGGGTACATGAACAGCTGCTGCCCGAAAGATAAAAAACTGGAAAACCGCATCTACCATGTTACGCTATAAGTTATTCTTTGTACTGCTGGTTTGCTGCATAGCACAGCACTCACTTGCACAGGAACTGTTTGTTTATTCGGAACCGGCAAGCAATATGCCTAAGAAATCGGTGGGTGTCCGCATGACCAACTGGCTCATGGAGGAAAGTGCAAGCAACCGGCAAGACTATCACCTGATTCCCGAACTGATGTGGGGGGCTAATAAGCACTTGATGCTGCATACCGAAGCCTTCCTGAGCAATAAAGACGGAGCGTTTAGTTTTGAAGGTGCCGGTGTGTATCTGAAATACCGCTTCTTCAGTACAGATAAAGTGCACAGGCATTTTCGCATGGCAGCATTCGCCAGGGCTACTACCAATAACGCCCCGATACACCAGGAAGAAATAGCGACCTATGGCCATAATACAGGCTACCAGTTTGGCATAGTGGCCACACAGCTATTGCATAAAACGGCCTTGTCGCTTACCACCTATTACGAACAGGCTTCTGACAATGGCAAGGGCAATGATTACCCTGCAACGCTGAATAAAAATGATATCAGCTATATTGCTTCCGTGGGACACCTGATACTGCCGAAGCAGTACAATAACTACAAGCAAACTAACGTAAACCTGATGGTGGAATTACTTGGGCAATTACAGCCAGGCAATGGCAAACAATTCATGGATGTTGCGCCGTCATTGCAGTTCATATTTAACAGCCAGACGAGGATTGATATAGGTTATCGCCATGAACTTTACAGTAATATGCTGAGGAATGCGCCGAACGGATTTCTGTTGCGGGTGGAGCATTTGTTGTATAATCTCATTTAATGGTGTAAATGCGGACAACTACCACAAAATCACCCGATAAAATACCTTTAAAAATTGTAAATTTGCATCCAAATGAGCCGTACCGATCACAAACCAGCCTTACTACCAGCAATATTTACAATGAAGTGCCCAGGCTGCAGGAAGGGCTTTGTGTTCCAAAATAAAAGCATGTTCCCGCTGGGGCAGACTGTAAATTTAAAGGAACGTTGCGAAGTCTGTGGCCAAAAATTAACATCAGAAAAAAATAATGGCGCCGGCATGAATTACGCCCTCACCGTAATTATATTTTTCTTGAACCTGGCGTGGTATTGCCCCTTATACATTTCCCTGAAGAAAAACCCTAACGAACATTGGTACGAAAATAACAGTGTAGAATGGTATCTTGCTTCCAGCACATTTATCGTGCTTATCATGCAGCCGTGGCTTTGGCGTATGTCCCGCATGGTATATTTATACCTGTATACCCAGTTCGGCGCAAGTGCTGAAGCAACTGCAGATAATAAACGGTAAGTCCTAGCGGTATGTTTTAATAAAACATCAGTCAGGAACAAATCACTTTACACATAGTAATTGAATTGAGTGTAATCTACTGCGGCCATTGGCGAACGGGAAAATGTTACGATCCACCGTCATTCACCTACCAAATCATAACGTTAACCTAAAACAACTTAGCAGGGTCTGTACTTCGCAATAAATTTGTGGTCAATAAGTTTTATATAAAACCATGACTATGAATAACCAACCAAGCATTGACAACAAAGTATTTATGAGTACAATTGCGGGCGTAGTATTACTGATCATTTCAGCCGCGCTAAGCTTGTTCAGCCTGCACACCAGTAAGGGGTTAGTAGATGCAGCAATGCTCTTCCCCGCTACAATCGGGCTCTCTTCAATTGGCCAGCTGTATAACGCCATAAAAAAAGACAAACGCGATCCGTTTGTCTTTGAAAATTAGTTTTGATTTCCCTTAGCGTCAACCCTACTCTGCAATAACTGCCGACTTAGCTTTTGCATAGTAACTTGAATTCAACTCCGGATTCGCCTGCTCTGCAGCCTCAATCGTTTCGAATGTCGATAATGGCTCTCCCCTGTTCTTCCGCACGGCTGTAGTATGTTCAAAATGCGCCGATGGCTTACCATCCTTGGTCACTACTGTCCAACCATCCTTTAAAGTGTACACATCTTTAGTGCCCAAATTTATCATGGGTTCAATAGCCAGCACCATACCTTCCTTTAATCTTTTACCATCACCCCTGCGGCCGAAATTAGGCACCTGTGGGTCTTCATGTAATTGTTTGCCCACACCATGGCCTACCAGCTCCCTAACAACACCATACGGGTTCTCCTTGCTGGTAAAATATTCCACAGCATAAGAGATGTCGCCTACCCGGTTATTCTCATGGGCCTGGCCAACACCTTTGAAAACCGATTGTTTGGTAATATCCAATAAACGCAGTACTTCAGGTTTTACATTACCAATTGCGAACGTGTAAGCAGAATCCCCATGATAACCGTTCATGTATACCCCGCAATCAACCGAGATAATATCACCATCTTTCAACTCATAACTGCTGGGGAAACCATGAACAACAACTTCATTTACTGATATGCATAGCGATGCAGGAAAACCATGATAGCCTTTAAAGGAAGGCACTCCTCCGTTATCCCTGATGAACGCCTCGGCCATTTTATCTAATGACAGGGTTGTAATACCCGGCCTCAGCATCTTTGCAACCTCTACATGGGTAGCCGAAACCATTAAAGCGCTTTTACGCATAATTTCAATTTCGGCATTATTCCTTATATGTATCATAAAAATTAGAATATAAAGTAATAAAAAAACAGGCTATCAGTTTAAAAAGCTGATAGCCTGTTGCAATAAATTAAGCAGATATGCTCTTAGAAGCCGGAGCCGGACTTGTTACAGTACGACCTGTGATCCTGCCCGTTTTCATTAAGCCATCATAATGATTCATTAATAAATAACTTTCTACTTGTTGTAAAGTATCCAAAATTACACCAACACCAATCAGCATTGAAGTACCACCAAAGAATGATGAGAAACCGCTAGTTACACCAACCAACGAAGCTATACCAGGTAAGATACCGGCAGCTGCCAAAAATACAGCACCAGGTAAGGTTATACGATCCATGATGGTAGCAATATAGTTAGCGGTGTCCTCTCCAGGTTTAACACCAGGTATAAAGCTGTTATTACGTTTCAGGTTGTCGGCCATTTCTGTTGGGTTGAAAATCAACGCAGTGTAGAAATAAGTGAATGCGATTACCATGATAGAGTAAAACAGATTATACCACAACGAATGGTTATCAGACAATGAGTTCAGGAACCCTGCGGCACCATCACTTGTTGCATAACCACGGAAAACTGTAGGTATAAACATCATTGCCTGAGCAAAAATGATAGGCATTACACCAGCAGAGTTAACTTTCAAAGGAATGAAATCACGGTTACCGCTAACTTCTTTCGCAGCGTTTGTGCTACCTATAATACGACGGGCGTAGTTAAGTGGTATTTTACGAACACCTTGAGTTAACAGAATAAGACCGATAATAACAGCTATGAATACAGCAACTTCAATTAAAAGGATCAACAAACCACCTGCACCTGCACCGCTTGCTGTTTTATCAACAAACTCCTGCATGATAGCCGAAGGGAAACGGGCAAGGATACCCACCATGATGATCAATGATGTACCATTACCAATACCTCTGTCAGTGATCTTTTCACCCATCCACATTACGAATAATGTGCCAGCTGTAAGAATAATTACTGTAGATAACCAGAATGTGAAGCCGTTAAAGTTAAGAGCGATTGCATTAGCATAAGGCTGTGTATTTAACAGGTAAGTTACATAAGCACTTGCCTGCAGAGCGGTAACCAATACGGTAAGATAACGGGTATACTGATTGATCTTACGGCGACCGCTGTCTTCACGCTGCATTTTAGCAACCTGTGGCACAACAATACCAGCCAACTGCATAAAGATAGAAGCAGAGATATAAGGCATAACACCCAATGCAAAAATGGACGCCCTGTTAAAGGCACCACCAGCAAACATGTTCAATATACCTAAAAGACCACCGCCACCAGCGCTGTTACTGTCATCAATCAGTTTAGGGTTGATACCTGGCAATGTAATTAAACAACCAACACGATAAATCAATACCAGTATAATAGTATAAGTTATGCGTTTACGAAGTTCGTCAATGCTCCAGATATTTTTCAGCTTATCTATAAATTTCTTCACAGGGAGTTTTGTTAGTCTAAAATGAAATGCGAATAAACGACAAAAGACGCATTTATCCAAAAATGCGCCTTTTAATATTCTTAAATAAGCTCAATAGAAGCTCCGGCAGCAGCAATTGCTTCCTTTGCTTTAGCACTTGCAGCATTAACTTTAAATGCAATAGTAGCTTTCAACTCGCCATTTCCAAGTATTTTAACAAGGTCAGTACGGTTAATAAGGCCATTGATGTAAAGTACTTCAGGAGAAAACTCAGGAAGACTATACTTTTCTACAAGTAAATCTATCTGGCCAAGGTTAAACACTTTGTAGTCAACACGGAATGGATTCTTGAATCCACGTTTTGGCATACGACGCTGAATTGGCATCTGGCCGCCTTCGTGTCCTTTCTTTTCCTGAGAACCAGTACGAGCCTGTTGTCCCTTGTTACCACGTGTAGAGGTACCACCATGACCACTACCTTCACCACGACCAATACGCTTTACTTTCTTAGTTGAACCTGTTGCAGGTTTCAGATTATGCAGTTGCATTACTTACGATTTTTGAACTTGCGCGGAATGTAAAACCGCTCGCAAATCAGTTAAAAAAATTATTTTGTACTTGAAGCATTCAGGCCACGGTAAAGGGGATCAGAACCATTAACCATTTCATAGTTGCCGTTTACTTCTGCTTCAACTTTCACCAGGTGATGCACAGCGCGAACCATACCCATTATCTGTGGAGTACCTTCTACCTCTACACTGTGGTGCATTTTGCGCAAACCAAGTGCAATAAGCGTGCGTTTCTGCTTCGCCATGCGATCGATACCGCTTTTTACCTGTGTAACTTTAATTTTAGACATATCTGTATAACTTAAAAATCAAAACTTAAAAATTAAAAACCAGGGCTTTCGTAATACCTCCCTCTCCTTTGGAGAGGGTTGGGGTGAGGTCTACCCGTTAAAAACTTTCTTTAAACTGATATTGCGTTGTTTAGCAACCTGAATTGGTTCACGTAACATACCCAAAGCAGTGAAGGTAGCTTTAACCACGTTATGCGGGTTTGCTGAACCTAATGATTTGCAAAGGATATCTGTAACGCCTGCAGCTTCAAGAACAGCACGCATACTGCCTCCGGCAATAACACCTGTACCATGTGCAGCTGGTTTAACTAAAACCTTTGCAGCGCCTTCTTTGGCAAACTGTTCGTGAGGAATAGTACCATGCATCACAGGAACCTTGATCAGATTCTTCTTAGCATCGTCAATACCTTTGGTGATAGCTTCCTGCACTTCTTTAGCTTTGCCAAGACCGTGACCAACTATACCATTACCATTACCAACAACCACAAGGGCTGAAAAGCTGAATGCACGACCACCCTTTGTAGTCTTAACTACGCGATTGATAGCAACTACCTTTTCAGTCAATTCGAGGTCTCCCCCTTTTACGCGATTTAATGTTCCTTTCATCTTATATTTATTAGCAAATGTGCCCGTTGTATAAACACACCTTGTAACTAAAATTTTTTAATTGTGTTAGAATTTCAATCCACCTTCACGTGCACCATCAGCTACTGACTTAACACGGCCATGGTATAAATAACCACCACGATCGAATACGCAATTATGCAAACCCAAAGCTATCGCCCTTTCTGCTAATGCCTTACCAACCATGATTGATTTTTCAACCTTTGTACCGGTAGCAGCCGCTATATCCTTCATGCGGGAATTAGCTGAAGCCAATGTTGTGCCGGTTGTATCATCGATCAACTGTGCATAAATATCGCTGTTACTGCGAAATACCGAAAGCCTTGGCTTTGCTGCTGTACCAGATACTCTGGCACGGATGCGCCAACGGAGTTTCTGGCGGCGAATTACTTTTTCATCTAAAGACATATTATCTGTTTTTTACGGGCTCACCCCTTGTTACAGGGGTGGCTGCCGAAGTGTTATTTGATTATATATTAGCTGGCAAAAATGTTTAACAAAATATACCAGTAACTTACCGATTTTATTTACCTGCTGACTTACCTGCTTTACGACGAACAATTTCATCTGAGTAACGCACACCCTTACCTTTGTATGGCTCTGGCTTACGAAGGCTACGAATTTTAGCTGCAACAGCTCCTAATAATTGTTTGTCAATTGATTCCAGGATAATTCTTGGGTTTTGACCTTTTTCAGCGATAGCTGAAGCCTTGATCTCAGCAGGTAATTCCATAATGATATTATGCGAAAAACCTAAAGCAAGATCTATTTGGTTGCCAGCAACTGCAGCACGATAACCCACACCTACAAGCTCCAATTCCCTTTTGAAACCAACAGTTACACCAGTAACCATGTTAGCAATAAGAGAACGGTACAAGCCGTGAAGTGCGCGGTGACGAATCTGCTCCGTTGGACGCTCAACTATTATCTGACCATCCTGGATATTGATAATAATATCGCGGTCAATACTTTGCGTTAAACTACCCTTAGGGCCTTTAACAACAAGTTCGTTTGTAGGTGATACAGAAACAGTAACACCGTTTGCAAGAACTACAGGTTTTTTACCTATACGAGACATTGTAAAATAATTAAAAAAATTAAAAAAATATTCAAAAGCCTGCCGTGTTCAGTCACCGTATAGAGAACTTAAATGCTCAGCCAGACTTTCGCAAAAAAACAGTTAGCCGGACAAACATCCAGCTAACCAAATCAATTAATAAATATTGCACATTACTTCACCACCAACATTCTGGTTGCGAGCTTCCTTATCTGTCATAACACCCTTTGAAGTAGAAATGATAGATATACCCAAACCATTCTGTACCCTACGGATATCAGCTGGCTTTGAATACTGACGTAAACCTGGACGGCTGATACGCTCTAGTGACTTAATTGCAGGCTCTTTTGATATCGGATCGTACTTCAGGGCTATTTTAATAAGGCCTTGCTTACTGTCATCTTCAAACTTATACTTTAAAATGTAACCTTTTTCGTAAAGAATTTCAGCAATACGTTTCTTAACATTTGACGCAGGTATTTCTACGATGCGGTGACGTGCCATTTGGGCGTTACGGATACGGGTTAATAAATCTGCTATTGGATCTGTTACCATGATTATTTTTAGGTTTTTATAAAAAAATGTTACGGGTTTCAGGCTTATACCTGACCTTGAAACGTGTTCCTTTCCTGCACTGCGGGACAAGGCCTACCTATAAAAGGCAGGATTTACCAACTCGCTTTTCTAACTCCTGGTATTTTACCATCAAGAGCCATATCGCGGAATGCATTACGGCACATGCCGAAGTAACGCATATAACCACGTGGGCGACCGGTGATCTGACACCTGTTTTTCAGGCGAACTGCTGAAGAATTTTTAGGTAATTTATCTAAACCTGCATAATCTCCTGCTTCTTTAAGGGCTGCACGCCTTGTAGCATACTGTGCAACCATTTTCTCACGTTTACGCTGACGGGCTTTTACTGATTCTCTAGCCATATTATTTGTGTTGATTGTTTGCCATCAGTTACATCCGGAACAAACAATTATATTCAATGTTTTTATCAGAAAGGTATTGCTACCCAAATCTTATAATTAGATACCACCTGTTTTGGTCATATTCTTGAATGGCATACCCATAAGGCTAAGCAATTCATAAGCTTCTTCGTTAGTCTTGGCAGTAGTCACGAAAGTGATGTCCATACCGCTGATGCGAGGTAACTTATCGATGTTGATCTCAGGATAGATGATCTGCTCAGTGATACCCATTGTGTAGTTACCACGGCCATCAAATGATTTCTCATTGATACCCTTGAAATCACGTACACGTGGAAGAGAAACAGATACAAAACGATCTAAAAACTCAAACATGTTTACGTTGCGCAAAGTAACCCTGCAACCGATTGGCATGTTCTTACGAAGCTTGAAGTTCGAGATGTCTTTTTTAGACATTGTAGGTATCGCCTTTTGACCTGTGATAGATGACATTTCGTTTACCGCGTCATCGATCATTTTCTTATCAGAAACAGAACCTTTAACACCCTGGTTAAGACAAATCTTAACCAACCTTGGGCATTGCATAACTGTTTTATACCCGAATTTTTTCATCAGTGCGGGAACCACTTCATCCCTGTACTTCTTAAGTAAGCGAGGACTATATGTTGTTGACGTTGCCATTATTTGATTACCTCCCCTGATTTTTTAGAAATACGCGAAAAACCGGCTTCAGTGCGGGTACGTGATACACGTGCCGGTGCTTTAGCCTTTGCATCCCAAAGCATCACATTAGATATGTTGATCGGAGCTTCCTCCTTAACGATACCACCCTGCGGATTCTGAGCGTTTGGCTTCAGATGCTTGGTTACCAGGTTTACACCTTCTACAAGTATGCGGCCCTCGGTAGGGTTAACGCTCAATACCTGATGCGGCGTACTGCGATCTCTATCATCGCCGGCAATAACAACCACGTTATCGCCCTTTTTAATATTGTACTTTGGTTTAAATCTCTGTTTCACTGTTACTATGAATTAAGCGTTGTTTTTACTCCGATTCTTGATTCGGGCTGCAAAGGTACAACAAATTTTACAATACTTCGGGTGCAAGGGAAACAATTTTCATGTATCCTTTATCACGCAATTCACGAGCTACGGGTCCAAAGATACGCGTACCACGAGGGTCATCGGAATTGTTGAGCAACACTACAGCGTTGTCGTCAAAGCTGATGTAAGAACCATCCTTACGGCGTAGTTTCTTTTTAGTACGAACGATCACCGCTTTTGAAACGGTTCCCTTCTTCATACCACCACCTGGAATAGCATCTTTTACGGTTACTACAATTTTATCGCCTATACCGGCATAATCTTGTCCCGAATTGCCCAACACACGTATGCAAAGTACTTCTTTGGCACCGCTGTTGTCGGCTACATTGAGCCGGGATTCTTGTTGTATCATTCTAAAAAGTTACTTAGCTTTTTCAATAATTTCTACCAGGCGCCAGCGTTTAGTTTTACTAAGCGGACGCGTTTCCATAATACGAACTACATCACCTATGCCGGCAGTGTCCTGCTCGTCGTGAGCGTGAAAGCTCGATGATTTCTTAATGAACTTACCGTACATAGGGTGTTTCACCTTGCGCTCAACGTTAACAGTGATGGTCTTCATCATCTTGCTGCTACTTACTACGCCTATACGGGTTTTCCTGCTTTTTCTTTCAATTGCCATAACGGACATCAATAATATTTATTAGAAACCTAATTCTCTTTTGCGGCTTTCAGTTTTTAAGCGTGCTATCTCCCTGCGCATCTGCTTAATGATAAGCGGATTCTCAATAGGGTTAACAGCATGGCTAAACCTTGTTTTTTTCATACGCAGTTGCTCTTCGCTTATTTTACTAGCGAGACCTTCGTTGTCGAGCGAACGGTAATCTGTGCCTTTTTCCTTTGCCATTGTTATTTTTTTTAGTCGTAAGTCGTAAGTCAAAAGTCGTAAGCTATACAGCAACCTAATTCAACAAACTTCTAATTTTTTATTTTATCGTAAAAACCGTTTTGCAGCGGCTTTCTACTTTCTACTCTATACTTTCTACTACTTATGCACCAGCATAGTCATGACGAACTACGAACTTAGTACGGATAGGCAATTTCTGAGCGGCAAGACCCATAGCTGCACGAGCTACTTCCATTGGCACGCCTTCAATTTCAAACATGATCAGTCCCGGCCTAACAACAGCAGCCCAAAACTCCAGGCTACCTTTACCTTTACCCATACGCACTTCAGCAGGCTTGCGGGTAATTGGCTTATCAGGGAAAATGCGGATCCAAACATTACCTTCACGCTTCATTTCACGAGTCATTGCCTGACGAGCAGCTTCAATCTGGCGGTTAGTTATCCATTTTGGCTCCATGGCTTTTAGTCCAAATGAACCAAAGGATATCATTGCTCCACGCTGTGCGTCTCCTTTAATTCTGCCTTTATGGGCCTTACGGTGTTTCGATTTTTTTGGCTGTAACATTGTTACAAAATTATATTTATACTAAAGATTGTGAATACCACTTAATACTACTGATACTTTAAAACTACGAGTTCAAATTATCTGCGACCACCGCCGCCACCTGTACCACCGCGATTTGCACCGCCACCTGTACCACCGCGATTTGCACCGCCACCAGCACCACCGCGATTCCCGCCGCCGCCAGTACCACCACGGTTTCCACCGCCTTGGCCACCACCGCCGCTTCTGCGGTCTCCACCACGGTCACCGCCTCTGCGATCACCACCCGGACGCTCGCCACGTGAACCTTCAGTTCCCGCAAAACCCGGGCGATTGTTACCGCGACTATCTGAATTAGCAGAGAAATTTGGATTCAACTCAGGTGCACCTAAAACCTCACCTTTACAAATCCATACTTTCAAACCAATTTTACCATATACGGTCATTGAATATACTGATGCATAATCTATGTCCATACGTAAAGTATGTAATGGGGTACGACCTTGTTTGAATTCTTCGCTACGTGCAATTTCAGAGCCATTTAAACGACCACTTGCTTTGATTTTGATACCTTCAGCACCCATTCTCATTGCAGTAGAAATAGCCATCTTAATAGCACGCTTGTAGCTAACACGACCTTCGATCTGGCGGGCAATCGTATCACCTACGATCATAGCATCCATCTCCGGACGGCGAATTTCCATGATGTTGATCTGAACGTCATCCTTTTTAGTAAGGTTCTTCAGTTCTTCCTTTATACGGTCAACTTCAGTTCCACCTTTACCTATTATAATACCAGGCTTAGATGTGTGGATAGTGATGATCAACTTGCCTAATGTGCGCTCAATAACAATACGTGAAATACCACCTTTGTTGATACGTGCATTAAGATAAGTACGGATTTTGAAATCTTCAATCAGCTTCTGGCCGAAGTCCTTCTTTTCGCCATACCACATTGAATCCCATCCGCGGATGATACCCAACCTGTTACCTATAGGATTACATTTTTGACCCATTGTACTATTATTGAATTATTATTTTATATTTTATTAAGCTTCAGTTTGTTCAGTTACAGTGATCGGTGCGCGGCTATCTACTTTAATAGTAACGTGATTGCTGCGTTTGCGTACACGATAAGCACGGCCTTGTGGTGCAGGGCGCATACGCTTAAGTACACGGCCACCATCAACAAATATGGTACTTACATATAAATTAGCTTCTGCCAGATCAACACCTTCGTTTTTAATTCTCCAGTTGGCAATAGCACTCAGTAACAACTTTTCCATTGCAACTGAAGGGTCTTTTGTGCTGAATTTCAAAGTGTTCAGCGCATTTTCCACTTCCATACCACGGATAAGATCAGCCAAAAGGCGCATTTTGCGTGGTGAGGTCGGATAATTTCGTAAGCGAGCTACAGCTTCCATTATTTTTTATTTTTTTATTGACCACCGGTATCAGAATACACTGACAGCCAAAAACTATTAAACTTTGTTATTGTCCTTTACTATATTGACTACGAGTGCAATACTACCCTGCAACCGATATTATTGTTTGCTACCACTATGGCCGCGGAAGTTACGCGTTGGTGCGAACTCACCTAACTTATGACCAACCATATACTCAGTAACATATACCGGTATAAACTTGTTACCATTGTGAACGGCGAACGTAATACCAACGAAATCAGGAGTGATAGTACTACGGCGACTCCAGGTTTTTACTACACCCTTCTTCACCTTACCATCATTCTGTGCGACAACTTTCTTCTCCAGTTTCGCGTCTACGTAAGGACCTTTACTTATTGAACGAGCCATTTTGTTGACTTAAATTTTTACTTTATAATTAAGAAGTCATAACCATACAACCTCCTGCAATACCCTGTTTACTTAAATTTCGAAGATAATTTCTTACCGTTCCTGCGTTGAATAATCAACTTATTTGACGCTTTCGATGTGCTTCTTGTAATTTCACCCTTAGCATATTTGCCTTTCCTGCTACGTGGATGTCCACCTGAAGCGCGACCTTCACCACCACCCATCGGGTGATCTACCGGGTTCATCGCTACGCCTCTTGTACGTGGCTTGATGCCCTTCCAACGGTTACGACCTGCTTTACCCATTGACTGGAGTGCGTGATCACTGTTAGAAACTATACCCACAGTTGCCATACAAGTGCTTAACACTTTACGTAACTCACCGCTAGGCATTTTAAGAACGCAATACTTTTCTTCCTTTGCATTAAGCTGGGCATAAGTACCTGCAGAACGAGCAAGTGCACCACCTTTACCAGGCTGCAATTCGATATTGTGAACTACAGTACCTAATGGCATATTTTTAAGTGGAAGAGCATTACCAACTTCAGGAGGAACAGTAACACCACTAATAACAGAAGTGCCAACCTGTAAACCCTGAGGAGCTATAATATAACGCTTTTCACCATCAATATAATGAAGAAGAGCAATAAAAGCCGTACGGTTAGGATCGTATTCAATGGTCTTAACGGTTGCTTTGATATCACTTTTGTTACGCTTGAAATCAATAAGACGATATTGTGTCTTATTACCACCACCTATGTAGCGCATTGCACGGCGACCCTGAAAGTTACGGCCACCAGTACCATGTTGATGCTCTAACAAGCTCTTTTCAGGCACGTTAGTGGTAATTTCCGCATAAGCGTTACCAATTCTCCAGCGCGTTCCGGCTGTTACCGGTTTGTATTTACGTAATGCCATTTTTATTTCTATTTGCGATTGATGTACCAAGGGTACAACCACCCCATTTAAATATTTTAGTTAATAACCTTCAATTAGCCCTGTGTTGCAAACAAATCGATAGTATCGCCTTCAACAAGAGAAACAATTGCCTTCTTGTATGATGGCTTCCTGCCTGATAAGAAACCAGCCTTTGTATAGCGGGTCTTATTTTTAGCCGGAACAACTACAGTGTTTACTTCGCTAACTTTAACTCCGTAAAACTCTTCTACAGCCTTTTTAATTTCCAGCTTATTAGCTGCGTGGCCTACAACAAATGTGTAGCGGCCGCTGCGCTCCATCTGGCGATTTACCTTCTCGGTAATTACCGGCCTTACCAACACTTCTGAAAGTCTCATTTTTCTTTGGTTTTAGTCTTTTATTAGTCGAAAGTCAAAAGTCGAAAGTCAAAAGCTGATCTACAAACTATAACCTGGACTAATTCTTCTATTATTTGCTTTTCTGTTGCGGTCGCCGCCACCCAATTCTTTATATAAGCAGTACTGAATACTATGTACTAACTACGATATATTAATTACCTTCTTCAACTACAGTTACATCATCTTCTGTAAACATTTTAGCTACAGACTCCATGAACACGATAACATTAGTATGCGTAATATCGTAAGTGTTCAAATCGCTCAACATAACAGTTTTTGTGTTTGGCACATTTCTGCTGCTGAGATAGATGTTGCTGTTGTACTCAGGTATAACAACCATTGACTTACGGTTATCACCACGAAGCGTATCTAATACCGCGATATAATCTTTAGTTTTAGGAGCATCCATTTTCAGGTCTTCAACTACAACTATTTTATTTTCGCGGGCCTTGAAAGCTAAAGCACTCATCTTAGCCAGATCCTTCACCTTGCGGTTAAGTTTAAAGCCATAAAGGTGAGGGACTGGACCGTTAACGGCACCACCACCTTTATACAATGGGTTACGGATATTACCCTTACGAGAACCACCGGTACCTTTTTGCTTATGCAATTTCTTAGAAGAACCATGCACTTCTGCACGTGTCTTAGATTTGTGCGTACCCTGGCGCTGAGCTGCTAAGTATTGCTTTACCGCTAAGTAAATACAATGTTCGTTAGGCTCGATGGCGAATATATCATCCGGCAATTCTACCGAACGACCTGTTTTTGCGCCTTTACTATTTAAAACGTCAACTTGCATGACTAAATTAATTCTGAATTAAAACAATAGAACCATTACTACCCGGTACTGAACCGCTGATCAAAATGTAATTTTGTTCCGGGAAAATTTTTACAACACGTAAAGCTTTGATCTTAACGCTATCCTGACCCATACGGCCTGCCATACGCATGCCCTTGAATACACGACTAGGATAAGATGAACCACCTATAGAACCTGGTGCACGTGAACGGTCATGCTGGCCATGGGTTGCTTCACCCACACCGCTAAATCCGTGACGTTTAACAACACCCTGAAAACCTTTACCTTTGGTGGTGCCGATAACGCTTACCTTTTCACCTTCAGTAAATATTTCGCAAGTAAGGCTTTCACCAACTTGTTTATCAATAGAGCAATTTCTAAGTTCTTTTACAACACGCTTTGGAGTCGTGTTAGCTTTCGCGAAGTGATTGATGAGCGCTTTAGGAGTATTTTTCTCCTTAGCCTCACCAAATGCGATTTGGAGAGATTCGTAACCGTCGGTATCCACGGTCTTCTTTTGAGTAACCACACAAGGCCCAGCTTCGATAATGGTACAAGCAGTCTGCTTGCCATTTGGTTCGAAAATACTGGTCATGCCAATTTTTTTACCAATAATACCTTTCATTATTATTATGTTTTTACTAAGCGCCCGGAGCCGTATTTGTGTGGGCCGGGATTAGTGTTTTTTCAATTTATTAAAGAACTAAGCACTCAACTTCTTGCAGCTAACCATTGGTCAGCCACCATTCATCATGCCTTTATTTCAACCTCAACGCCGCTTGGCAAATCCAATTTAGATAAAGCATCAACGGTACGCGATGAGGAAGTGTAGATGTCCAATAGGCGCTTGTGAGTGCACAATTGGAACTGCTCACGTGACTTCTTGTTTACGTGCGGAGAACGCAATACTGTAAAGATCTTCTTTTCTGTTGGCAACGGAATAGGGCCTGTAACCACTGCTCCTGTGTTGCGCACCGTCTTAACGATTTTATCAGCTGACTTGTCAACTAAGTTGTGATCGTAAGATTTTAGCTTTATTCTGATACGCTGTGACATACTTTATAAATATCTTCTTTTCCCTAAAAATTTGGGACTGCAAAGGTAATGATTGTTTTGGATTGACCAACTATTTTTTTAGAAATTTTTAAAATGTTTTTGTGAGAGAGGAAAAAACGCGCACTTTTTAACATTTTTAGCTTGTAAAACCTTCGTTGGGGCTGCAAATGTACGGGAAAAATAATGCCTGTGCAGGTTTATTTTACGAAATGATAATCATTTGGTTATAAAATATGATTAAATGTCCTCGCGGCTGGTAAAAAACTAGCCGTGCCCCCCTGTGGTATGTACCTCTTGCACACGTGCGCGGTCGATATCATTTGCAGGTATTGGTGTAGTTGCCTTCCCCACCTGAAATATCAATGCGCGTACCATCTTTTGTCAAGACCCGCCATTTATGCAGCTGTGCAGAAAAAGGAGTATTTTATACCTAAAATATTGATAATCAATAATTAAACAACTATTTTTATAGAAAAGTGTGTGCGGTAGTTACGCAGCATTTTTGTATTAAAAGTAGTCATCTTCTGGCAGCATAATGTTGGATAAACCATTACGGAAAATACAAGTATGCTGCAATGAAAACCACTTCAACATCCAACTTGCATACTCCTCGTGATTTATTTTATCGGCATGCTGATTAAATCCAGTATTGACTAGTATTCAAAGGGGTAAAATGACCATAGAACCAATATGGAACCCGTCCATTAAGCAAAAAACGACAGCAAAAATGGCAGCATTGATCATAGCTTACCCACTTGAACCGGGAAAACATACGCCCTCGCCTTTTATTTGGTTTGATATGGCTAAGTTCACTTCACAAGTGCTTAGGCCGACTCCAATAATAAGGGCAAACAACAACACAAGGCCAAGTATGCAAACCGAGCCTCTCCATTTGGTGGCTAAAATGGAGTATGTTTATATTGATCTTGCGTATAGTTAACTCATCGCCCCTGAGATAGGGAAATTTACCCTTGCTCCATACTACGACTACACTGGTAATGTGATCTTGCATTGGATTAAAATCTAGAAATAAAAACGGGCAGAAGCATAGCCCCTACCCGTCAAAAACAATTTATCATTTACAATTTATCATTTACAATTGTCTACTCCTTTTCCGCAAAGAACTTATGAAAGTACGGAATCGTTTCTATGCCCTTGTAATAGTTGAAAACGTCGTATTTCTCGTTTGGCGAGTGTATGTTATCATTATCAAGCCCAAAGCCCAGCAACACGGTCTTTAAGCCCAAAGTACGCTCAAATAAAGCGATAATAGGTATGCTGCCACCACCACGCGTAGGTATAGGGTCTTTACCAAAGGTAGTTTTAATGGCCTTTTCAGCCGCTTTATAAGCGTGCGAATTGGTTGGGGTAACAACAGGTTCGCCACCATGGTGTGCCGTTACTTTTACCTGCACATAATCGGGCGCTATAGACTCAAAGTGTTTGGCAAACATGTTGGAAATCTCCTCGCTGGTTTGGTGTGGCACCAGGCGCATGGAAATTTTTGCAAAGGCTTTTGACGGCAATACCGTCTTGGCGCCTTCGCCTGTATAACCGCCCCAAATGCCGTTTACATCTAGTGTCGGCCTTGTGCCGGTGCGCTCTAATGTCGTGTAGCCTTTTTCGCCCCAATTTTCTTTTACACCCAACTCCTTTTTGTAATCATCCAGGTTAAAAGGAGCATTATTAAGCGCCTTGCGCTCTGCTTCTGTAAGGTCTTCTACCTTATCATAAAAGCCAGGAATAGTGATGTGGTTATTTTCATCGTGCATAGAAGCTATCATCTTGCACAGAATATTGATAGGGTTGGCTACAGCGCCACCATACACGCCACTATGCAGGTCGCGGTTAGGGCCGGTAACTTCTACTTCCATATAAGCCAAGCCGCGCAGGCCGCTTTCAATGGAAGGGCTGTCCATACTTATCATAGAAGTATCGGAAACCAACACGATATCGGCTTTCAAGCGGTCCACATTATCTTCCAGAAACTTGCCAAGGTTCGATGAGCCGACTTCTTCCTCCCCTTCTATCATAATCTTCACATTGCAAGGCAATGAATTGGTCTTTGCCATTACTTCCAGTGCCTTAATGTGCATAAACATCTGGCCTTTATCGTCGCAGGCACCTCGGGCAAAAATTTTGCCATCTTTAATTACCGGCTCAAACGGACCACTTGTCCAGAGGTTAAGCGGGTCGGCAGGCTGTACATCGTAGTGACCGTAAACCAATACAGTAGGCAGTTTCGGGTCTACCATCTTTTCGCCATACACAATCGGGTGACCGGCTGTAGGGCATACTTCCGCGCTATCGCAACCCGCCTTCAGAAGATGCTCTTTTACAGCGTCAGCACAGCGTTTTACATCATCTTTATACTTGCTGTCAGCACTCACCGAAGGTATGCGCAACAGATCCAGTAATTCCTCCAGGAAACGGTCCTTATTCTGATTTTGGTAGTCTATCCAAGCTTGCATGTATGTTTTAATTTTAGGAGTCAAATGTAGTGAATAAGTAGAAAGTCAAAAGTAGAAAGTAGAAAGCGGTTGATTTGTGCTTCAGTTTCACTCAAAATTGCCACGCATACTCCCACTTTCTGCTAATTTAGACAGAAAAAATTATTGCCAGTGACCCGCGAATGGATAGCACCAAATAATAAGAATCTAAATTATTACTTTACTATAGCTCCGGGAATATTGGGGTTTTCCGGGTTGGGCATTATGGTTAATTTGGCTGGATGTATGATCAGATCCATATCCTCTATTGGTATGGCTCCAAGCAGTACTTCTTCGCCAATAACCATAGCTCCGGTAAGGCATTGCCGGTTGCAAATTTCACATGGACTGGCCCTACATAACTGCAAAGTTTTCTTGAACCATCCGCAATGGTTACTTCGCGTTGCTCGTATTCTTTAAGTTTCAGTTGGGTTGCGATATGCTGGGGAATTCACAGAAACAATGCACCTGTATCAACAAGCGCACGCGCATGTATCGGCTCTAAATCTTCCTTTACGGGATTTGCCAATGAAAGCTCCGCATATATTAATCCCATATTGCAAAGGTATGGGTTATTTTGGGATGAGAATTAATACCCTCAACCTTATTGCAACAAAGCGAAAACCTTTAAAATAGTGTCATGATTACCGCTGCCGTTTCCTTCTGATTGTAAACGACAAAATACATTGCTGCTTGTATATTGCTACGCTACAACTCCTGGCTTATAGGGAATCAAATTTAAGGTCCGTATTTTATCCGCAATATTATTCAGGTTATATTTAGTTTGCAAATTAGCCCATATTTCAGGTGTGCCACCAAAAACACCCGCTATACGGTAGCACATTTCAGGGCTAATGTCTGATTTGCCATTGAGAACATTCGATAACGTCGTACGAGTAACCCCGAGCATTTTGGCCGCAGACGTAATGGTTAATTCATTTGCAAATACCACCTCTTCCCTAAGTATCTCACCGGGATGAATATTTCTCATTTTTCTTTTTAGCATAGAGAAGTCATTTTAATGATAATCTACATAGTCAATATCATGGGCATTTTGCCCATCAAAACGGAAAATAATACGATAATTTTTATTCACTTTTATGCTCCAAAAATCTTTAAGGTCGCCTGATAGTTGGTGCATATTCCAATTTCTAAAGATCATGAAATCCTGTGGCACTTGCTGTGCGCTATCAATAGTTTCCAATATCATTTCAATTCTTGTAACTTGGTCAAAAGGCAATTTGCTTTTATTACCTTCTTCCCAAAGTAATTTTAGCCCTTTATGACGTATGCTTTTTATCATACGAATAGCGTATAGTGTAAAGTTACGATTTACAATTCATTTAGAAAAATCTGGGCACCTGATTTTTTATGGTCTCCCTTCCTAATGCTTCTTATCCACCAATTCCAATATCCTGTCTAAACTTTCCTGCGCCAGTGGGTGGTAGTTGTTTTTATATTTTGCGTACAGCTTGTGGGCCATATCTTCTTGCTTGGTCTTCATCATTTCGGCATAGAGGGGCTCTAAAAATTTGCGCCTGCCTACACTACTGAGGAATTTTTCCATGGCTGCATAAGCGGGGCTATAGCTGGCACGAACAGCCATAATAAACCACAGGTCTGCAATTTCGCTGTTACCACTATTGGTGAATTTAAAGGCACCATCCAGACTTTTCATTTGTTCCACTGTGAGCGATGATGGCATTTTTCGTAGGAAATGCAGCCATTCCTGGGTGCTCCATTCCTTTGTTACCATTTTCGCTGGTGCAATACCATTCAGGAACTCCGCCCTTTCATGGTCTACTTTCTTAAACCTCACATCTCCGGCCCTCGGGCAGTTTTGTGGTGTACCCGGCCCATAAACCCACCGCTTGATACCTATTTTATTGGCAAGTACCGTATCGCCCTTTATAAGGTTGCTATCCAGATACGTCAAAAATTGTTCGGTAGTGATGGTTTTAAATGCATGCGAACTGAAATAAGCATTCAGAAATTTATCGAAACGCTCGCGGCCAACATTCACTTCTATCAGCTTTAAAAAATGAGAACCTTTCTCATAGGGTATGTCCGTTAAGCCATCATCCGGATCGCGGCCCAGCAAGTCAAGCTTCAGCCACGTATCTTTTGGCTGCTCTTTCAGTTCAGTCACATTTACAATCAGGTCCTGATAACCGAGTTCCCAAAGCATATCAGCATAATCTTTACCCTGCATGGCTTCCATTATGCGGCGTTCAAAATAATCAGTAAACCCTTCATTGAGCCAAAAGTCGTTCCAGGTGGCATTGGTAACCAGGTTACCGCTCCAGCTATGCGCCAACTCATGTGCAATCAGGCTCACCAGCGAACGGTCGCCGGCTATAACGGTAGGCGTGCAGAACGTAAGGCGCGGGTTTTCCATACCCCCTATCGGGAAGCCCGGAGGCAGCACCAACACATCATACCTGCCCCAGCGGTAAGGGCCATACAGTTGTTCGGCGGTAGTTACCATTTTGCCTACGGCATCAAATTCATATCGCACTTTATCTATCATACCGGGCTCGGCATACACCCCGGTGCGCTCATCTATCTTTTTGAAGGTTACCTTACCCACAGCCAGTGCCATCAAATATGCAGGCACTGGTATGTCCATCTTGAAATGGTAAATGCCACTATCGTTAACCGCCTGCGGGTTTTCAGCACTCATTAACGCCATCAAGCCTTTTGGCACAGTAACTCGGGCAGCATAAGTATATCGTATACCCGGGCCATCGGGGCATGGCAACCAAGAGCGGGCATAAATCGATTCCGACTGCGTGTACAGGAACGGGGCCGCTTTGTCATGTGTTTGCTGCGGGTCAAGCCACTGCAGTGCGCGGGGGTGCTTGCCTGTTGTATAGCAAACCATAACCTGCGTGCTGTTATCGCCAATAGGTATTTTCAGCGCTCTGCCTAAATGCTCCACGAAATCGCCCAGCGTTACCTGCACTTTTTTGCCATCCACAAAGGCACTGTCAATAGTAAGGTCGTGGGTATCCAGCCGCAGTTCTTTTTGTTTATTTTTGTTACTGATGGTCCAGAGGGCACAACCACTTATCTGCTTGTGTTCCATACTCACCACTATATCCAGGTCCAGGTGTTTTATTTCAATACTATCGGCATTGCATTGGGTATGTACGTCAATCAACGTACTATCAACAGTTGTTATTTTGGAATCGCTGGTGGGTTTATTTCCCGGCCCGCAGGCAACAAGCAATAAGAAAGGGAGCAGTAAAAAACTATATCTTCTGAACATGAATATTATTATATGGTGGTAAAAATAGCAAAATAAACCTTTGCTATGCATACACCAGTAAGGGTATATATTGCCAGGCGCAGGTGCGTGGCCTTTATTTATTTCAATTGCCGCAGCCAAAATATACCCACAAAAAAGCCGCACCAAATAAATGATGCGGCTTCTGAAATATTATTAGTGCTGTAATTATGCTGTTTGCATAACATTCGGCATTTCCTGCGGATACAGCTTATTTTCAAGTTTGTAACGCACAGCGTCAAATGCAGCCAGTGTTTCGTCAATATCCTTATCGGTATGTGCTGCAGTTGGTATTATACGCAGTTCTATCTGGCCCTTAGGTATTACCGGGTAAACCACTACAGAACAGAAAATATCATGGTTTTCGCGCATATCGTATGTAAGCTGAACAGCATCATACAAACCACCCTTCATAAATACAGGGGTAACCGGTGTATTACTCGTACCCAGGTCGAACCCGCGCTGGCGGAAACCTTCCTGCAGGCGGCGCACATTATGCCACAATTTTTCACGCAGTTCTGGCTGGTCGCGCAACAGCTCAAGACGCTTCAAATTACCCTCAACAAAAGCCATTGGTAATGATTTGGCGTATATCTGCGAACGCATATTATACCTTAAAAAGGTAAGCAGTTTTTTATCAGCCGCAAGGAAACCACCTATGCTGGCCATCGACTTTGCAAACGTAGAAAAATAAACATCTATATCATCAATGCAATTCTGCTCATCGCCAATACCCGCACCGCGGCTACCCATAGTACCAAAACCATGTGCATCATCAACAAAAAGGCGGAATTCATATTTTTCACGCAAAACCGCTATTTCCCTTATTTTACCCTGGTTGCCCGACATGCCGAACACGCCTTCCGTAATAACCAAAATGCCTCCACCGGTCTTTTTCACCAATTCGGTAGCGCGCGCCAGTTGCTTATCGCAATCGGCAATATCATTATGCTTGTAAACATAACGGTGGCTAGGTATTAACCTTAAACCATCAATGATACATGCATGCGATTCAGCATCGTATACCACCACATCGTGCCTGCCACAAAGCGCATCGATCGCAGAAACCATGCCCTGATAGCCATAGTTAAACAACATAGCATCTTCCTTGCCTACAAATTCAGCCAGTTCTTTTTCAAGCCTGTCGTGGCTGTCTGAATTACCGCTCATCATTCTGGCACCCATTGGCGATGCAAGACCGTACTTGGCAGCAGCCTCAGCATCTGCTTTACGCACTTCAGGGTGGTTAGCTAAACCTAAATAGTTATTCAGGCTCCATACTATCTTGTCCTTCCCACGAAATTTCATTCTGTTTCCTATTTCACCTTCCAGTTTAGGAAATGCAAAATATCCTGGTGCCTTTTCAGCGTAATCTCCTATCGGCCCAAGCCTGTTCTCGAATTTGGCAAAAATGTCCATCGGCAGTAATTATTTATTAATACAAAGTTAAAAATCAAAATGTAATGCGAAGCTTCTTTCAGCCACAAATATTATCTATCTGTTTAAAAGACAAAAGCAAATTTGCGTTCAGGTTGCAAAAATAATAAAAATATAACTGCCATTTCTTTACTTAATTTGCACTTTTGCACCAAAACACTACTAATGAAACGTTATTTTCTCCTCGTTTTAGCGTCCGCCACTCCATTATTCCTGTTTGCGAAGAAGCAGCAGAAGGTTGAAAAACCTAAATTAGTAGTGGGTGTTGTTATAGACCAAATGCGTTGGGATTACCTGTACCGGTTCAACGACCAGTTCGGGAATAACGGCTTTAAACGCCTGATGCGAGATGGCTTTAACTGCCAGAACACCATGATCAACTACCTGCCGTCTTTCACCGCACCGGGGCATTCCTGCGTGTATACCGGCAGTGTGCCAGCCATACATGGCATAGCCGCTAACGACTGGATAGATAACCTTACCGGCAAAAGCACCTATTGTGTAGATGATAATTCAGTTCGCGATATTACCAATGGTGATACACTTGAAAAATCGATGAGCCCGAAAAACTTGCTCGCCTCTACCATTACCGATGAATTGCGTTTGGCTAGTAACTTCCGAAGCAAAGTATATGGTGTTGCAATAAAAGACAGGGGAAGCATAATACCGGCGGGTCACCTGGCCAACGGTGCTTATTGGCTCGATGATAGTGGTGGTAATTTTTGCAGCAGCACTTTTTATAAAAACAGCTCGCCGGCGTGGCTACGAAGTTTTAATAAAAGGCGTGTGCCTGATAGCTTAATTAACCTTGACTGGAACCTGACGGACCCTACCAAAGCTATTTACACCCAAAGCCTTGCTGATAATAATAAATATGAAGGCAGCTTTAAAGGCGAAAAAGAACCTGTTTTCCCACACAAAATAAGTGGCCTTACCGGCAAAAACAGATATAATGCGTTTAAAGCGACACCGGCAGGCAATACGCTCACACTTATGGCCGCAAAGGCCTGCCTTGAAGGCGAAAACATGGGCACAGGCAACGAGTTTACCGATTTCTTATGTGTAAGCCTTTCCAGCACCGATTATGTTGGCCACCAATTTGCGCCTAATTCCATAGAAATTGAAGACACCTATATTAAGCTCGATAAAGAACTGGGCGATTTCCTGAATTATCTGGATGCTACTTACGGCAAGGGAAATTACCTGTTTTTCCTTACCGCCGACCATGGTGCGGCACACAACCCGGAATTCCTTACCGATGAAAAGATGCAGGCTGGTTTTCTTGCAAAAGACATTAAAAGCAGCGTAAACAGTTATCTGAAAAATGCTTTCGGGCAAGATTCTTTGGTAAGTAATTTTACCAACTACCAATTCTACCTGAATGAGAATTTAATATCGAGCACCAAACTGGACAGAAATAAAGTAAAAGAAAGCATTGCCGATTGCCTGAACAAACGCCCCGAATTAGCCTATGTTATTGACATGGAGCATATTGATCGTACACCCTTGCCTGAGCCGATACATACTATGGTAGTTAATGGTTACTACCACGGCCGCAGCGGCTGCATGGAAGTGATACCTAACCCGGCCTGGTTTGAAGGCTACAGCAAAACCGGCACCACCCATGGCACCTGGAACCCCTATGATACCCATATACCCCTGTTATGGTTTGGCTGGAACATACCTAAAGGCGAAACCCATACCGTGGTAAATATGACGGATATTAGCGCTACCCTAGCCGCTTTATTGCATATACAAATGCCTAACGGCTGCATTGGCAAGCCTATTGTTGATATGGTGAAATAGTTATAGGGCTGCTTAATGGCAGTTTCTTTGCACCCCTGCATAAAGGGTAACATGTAACGTGAACGCAATATGTAGACTTCCAATATTAAAAAGCAATATAAAAAAGCATGTTGACAATGCATTTGCCCCTTTAGGGAAGGGGTGATCGACGAAACAAATAACTTCGCACCATATTTCACTCAACTCATAGCCCAGTTTTAGTTCATCGGTAACGTGTACAGTAACCACACCAATTTTATTATTTTAATACTGCGCTATATTAAGCCTAACCGGTAACATATTATCTCGCAACATACTTCCTGCAGAAGTCGTTCCTTAAAACTCCTCTATCTTAATTATCTTGCACCCTTATTGGGCGTGCTATTATGGCCGTGTTCATACATTACTGCATACTATGGATTTTAAACGTTATTTAATTACGGCTGCGTTGCCTTACGCCAACGGGCCAGTTCATATAGGGCACTTAGCTGGTTGCTACCTGCCTGCCGATATTTACAGCCGCTACCAACGTGCACAAAAAAGGGATGTAAAATTTGTTTGTGGCAGCGATGAGCACGGTGTGCCCATAACTATACGCGCCATGAGGGAAGGCATTACCCCGCAGGATGTTGTGGACAAATACAATACTATTATTAAAGATAGTTTCGAAGCAATGGGTATCTCTTTTGATATTTATTCCAGAACGTCTAACAAAATACACCACGAAACGTCGCAGGCCTTCTTCCTGAAACTGTATAATGACGGCTTATTCGAAGAGCGCGAAAGCGAGCAGTATTACGATGCGGAGAAAGATATTTTTCTGGCAGACCGCTACATTGTGGGTACATGCCCCGTTTGCGCCAACCCGAATGCCTATGGCGACCAATGTGAAAAATGCGGTTCTACCCTTTCTCCGGAGCAACTTATTAACCCAAGGAGTGCATTAAGCAATGCTACCCCGCAAAAGAAAATGACCAAGCACTGGTACTTCCCGCTCAACAAGTATGAAGACTGGCTGAAAGAATGGATAGTTGACGGCAAAAAAGACGAATGGAAAGCAAACGTTTACGGCCAGTGTAAAAGCTGGATAGATAGCGGCCTGCACCCACGCGCCATGACACGAGACAGTACATGGGGTGTACCTGTTCCGCTACCCGATGCCAAGGGCAAGGTTTTGTATGTTTGGTTCGATGCACCTATTGGTTATATAAGTGCAACAAAAGAATTAACCCCCCAGTGGAGCGATTACTGGTGCAAGGAAGACAGCAAACTGGTGCACTTTATTGGTAAGGATAACATAGTATTCCATTGCATCATTTTCCCGGCAATGCTGAAAGCCCACGGTGGTTTTGTATTACCTGAAAATGTACCTGCCAATGAGTTCCTGAATATTGAGGGCGAAAAAGTAAGTACCAGCCGCAACTGGGCGGTGTGGGTAGATGAATACATAAAAGACTTCCCCGATCAGCAAGATGCACTGCGCTATGTTTTATGCGCCAATGCCCCGGAAACCAAGGACAATGATTTTACCTGGAAAGATTTTCAGGATAAAGTAAATGGCGAGCTTGCCGCTACCCTGGGCAACTTCGTGAACCGCGCCTTCGTGCTGATGCATAAACTTTGTAAAGGCCGTGTGCCGGCCGTGCATCCTGATGCAGTTACGGAAATGGATGAAAACCTGATAAAAGATATTCAGTCGGCAAAAGTTAAGGTAGAAAATGCGCTGGAAAGCTATAAATTCCGCGAAGGTTTGAGCGAGGTTATGGACCTTGCCCGCAAAGGTAATAAGTACCTGCAGGACAATGCACCCTGGAGCCTGGCCAAAACGCCTGAGCTGCAAGCGGAGAACCAGAAAAGGATTGATAACTGCCTGCATCTCTGCCTGCAATTAACCGCCAATCTTGCTATCCTGGTGAATCCTTTCCTACCATTCACGGCCAAAAAAATGTGCTATATGATGAAGGTGGTTGACCGTATGCTGGAATGGGAAAATGCCGGTAAATTAGATTTGCTGAAAGTAAATTACCCGTTGCGTGCACCGGAAATACTCTTCCGCAAAATAGAGGATGCCGAAGTTGAAGCACAGGTTGAAAAATTAAAAAGTAACTTAAAACAAGCCGCCGCCGCCATGGAAACCAAGCCCACAGAAGCCCCAAAAACAGAAACAGCCGCACCTGCAACTACTGAAGCCCTTGCGAAGAAGGCAGAAATAACCTACGACGACTTCGCTAAAATAGACCTGCGCGTTGGCACTATTGTAAAAGCAGAAAAAGTGGAGAAAGCCGATAAGCTGTTGAAACTGGAACTGGATATGGGTAACAATGAAATGCGCACGGTAGTCTCGGGCATTGCAATGCATTTTAACCCGGAAGATATTGTGGGCAAGCAGGTAACCGTTGTGGCCAACCTTGCTCCGCGCAAAATGAGGGGCATTGAAAGCAATGGCATGATATTAATGGCACAAAATGCCGATGGCAAACTTATTTTCACTTCGCCACTGGAAACAGCGGACAATGGAAGTGAAGTGAAATAGTTGGCAGTTGGCAATTCGCGGTTGGGAGTGTGCAGTTTAGACCTCTCAATTTGTCTACTTTCCAAAAAGTTGACAATCTACACAACCAACAATTTGAAGATACCTTGTAAAAAAAACACCTGCGCCACGGCGCAGACATTGATCTCCTCTCCATTTATGGAGAACTTGTCCCGAACTCGCTTCGGGAGGACCAGAGTGAGGATGATACAAAGTACCCTTATCTTTGACAACTATTAGTACTTAACAAGAAAACAAAATAACAATGGCTTCGAATACATCAAATGGCTTGCCGCAGAAAAAATCCAACAAAACGCTGTATTGGGTAATAGGCATTTTATTGGTGGTGTTGGTTGTGGTAATAGCATTGGTAAAGGGCAAAGGTGACGACGGCATTAAGGTTGCCACTGAAAAAGTAGGCAAACACACCATTACCGAAGTCGTAACGGCAACGGGTAAAATTTACCCGGAAACTGAGGTGAAAATAAGCCCCGAAGTGAGTGGCGAAATCACCATGCTTGATGTGCAGGAAGGGGATAGCGTGCACAAAGGCGAGGTATTGGTTAAAATAAACCCCGCCATTTACTCATCAATGGTTAACCAGCAGGAAGCATCGGTAGAACAGACCCGCGCCAGTGCTACCAATACGAAGCAAATGATGTCGCAGGCGGAATCGCAGTACGACCTTGCCAAAGCCACTTACGACAGAAATAAAAAGCTGTTTCAGGATAAAGTTATTTCGGCACTGGAATTTGAGCAAAGTGAAGCGAACTATAAATCTGCACTGGCATCTTTAGATGCCGCCCGCGCCAGCACATCGGGAGGGCAATTTGGGGTTAAAGGCGCACAGGCATTACTTACTCAGGCACGCGAAAATTTATTAAAGACAACGATCATAGCCCCTACCACCGGCGTTATCTCGCAACTGAATGTTAAAAGAGGTGAAAGGGTTGTTGGTACCGCTCAATATGCCGGCACAGAAATGCTCACCATTGCTGATATGAGCCGCATAGAAGTGCGCGTTGATGTAAGTGAGACCGACATAACCAAAGTAAAGATAGGTGACACTACCCTGCTGGAAACGGATGCATACCGCAACCGGAAATTTACAGGTATCGTTTCTAAAATAGCGGTAAGTTCCAAAACATCTGCAATAACATCAAGCGATCAGGTTACGAATTATGTAGTGCATATTCTGGTGCTGCCTTCCAGCTATGAAGACCTTGCCGCTAACTTACCAAAGGGTAAATTCCCCTTCAAACCGGGCATGTCAGCATCGGTTGAAATTCATACCAACAGGCAGGACAATATCCTTTCTGTTCCGGTGAATGCCGTTACCACCCGCGAATGGACCGACAGCGTTAAAAAGAAAATGACTGCTGATAAAACGCCTGAAACCATACGGCAGGTTGTATTTGTGTACAACAAAATAACCGGCGAAGTGCATATAAAAGACGTAAAAACCGGCCTGCAAGACAACACTTACCTGCAAATAACCGATGGGCTCAATGAAAACGAAGAAGTAGTTGTTGCCCCATACGGTGCCATCGCGCGCACGCTCAACGACAAAACCAAAGTTAAATCAGTTGCCAAAGATCAGTTGTTTGAGGATAAGAAGGAGTAATTCAATTGTTAATGGTTAATTGTAAATGGTTAATTGAGTGGTTGTAGCAATGGGATTAGAATACATCGGTTTTTGCGAGCCATTTGCGAAGCAATCTCACAGGAAAAGCAGTTCCTACTCGAATATAATAAACCAGACCGATTTTCGTTAATAATGTTCCTTATGAAAATTATCCAAACAATGCTCTGCCTGCTTATTTCATACGTCAGTTGGAGTCAATCATCACAATACGAAAGTTATATCAAAGACGGGATAGACTTAAAGCAGAGACGCAAACTGCAATTCGCTGAAGAGCAGTTTAAAAAAGCAATTGCACTTGATTCAAATCGAGTAGAAGCATATTACGAGCTAGGAGCTACATACGACATCTATTACCAATTTGAAAATAGCCACAGCGACGACTGTATTTTCTATTTTAATAAAGCACTCATTAAAGATAGTACGTACAAACAAATCAGACTGTCCTTGGGGTATATCAGGGGAATTACGCACGATTTCAGTGGCTCATTAAGAGAACTTAATATCGCAATAAATATTAAGCCCGACACTACAGCTTACCTGCAAAGGGCATTAGTTAAATTGAAATTAAACGATAGCGTCGGTGTCTGCGAAGACATTGCTAAAGCCATTAGCTTAGGTTCAACAAAAGCACGATTTATTGCCTTGAATAAATTAGGCGGTGTAAACTGCAATATTGCGCTCAAAGAACCGGAAAATATTCTTCATGCTGCTTACACGAAAGTTATGGAAAATCCATTTGTAAGCTATGAAGTCACGTATTACAACTACAATAGCTCATCCAATTCTCGCGAAACCAACCAAGCCAAATGTAAATTGATGCGCCCTGGCGACGACACTACAATGGGATTCTACTTTCGCATTGAACCAAACGACACTACCTTCTTTTTTTCTAACATGAAAAACGTTTGGGGCGTTAACAAAAAGCGAAACGCTGCTACTGCTTATGATGCCTACTACTTTATCACAAATTGGTTGGTTGGAGATAATTTATTGGGTGCCTTTGTTTGGACATATTTCGCGCAGCCAGAGAAATTAAAAGAGAAGACTGAAGCGCCATTGATTCTAGAACCAAAAACAGATACGGTGTTTGATGGAAATGCATGCTACCGTGTTCTTGTAAAATACCCCGATGATACAGCCGTCACCAAACACACATTGCTCATACATTTTAGCAAAAAGGATAATATGCCTTTTTACCTGATCTCACAGTACACTCAAAATAACACCATCTATACAAACGAGCTAATTTTCAAAAATTATTCCTTCGGAAACAGAGACTACTCCACCTTTTCGAAAGATCAGATTCCTGAAAACTACAAGACCCACATTTTCAATCCAAAACTCGACAAATAGGTTTCACTCCCTCGCCTCTTCTCAGTTGTTCGAGGATAAGAAGGAGTTGAATTTACATCCTTTCATAAATAGCCTGCAGCCCCATCACCCCTGATTTTTTCGTGCCGAAAAAATCGGTCCCCTCTTTGGCAAGAGGGGAGTTGCATCTTAGTGCACACAAATATGAGTTTCGCTTGCAATAGCAGCGTATTTTCGCTCACATTACACATGAGTGCATTAACCCACAATAAATGGGCAAACTCCCCTCTTTGGCAAGCTACCCCTTACCCAAATTTTGTATTCATAATGAGATAGGTTTCGGTTGCATCGTGTAATCTCCGGTAGCCAATCCATATTGCTTTAAGTCCGGGTGGTCCATCTGATTTTCTACCTAAATGACCACCTAACCTCCCT
>JBBRPD010000016.1:0-91512 GCA_038228575.1 Chitinophagales bacterium
GCGTATGGAAGTAACATAAACCCACTCTAGCTTTGTCATCCTTGAGCGCAGCGAAGGATCTCTAACAGCCGTTCTTGCGAATTGTTGGATTGATTATAGCTGCTTGTAGAAGATGCTTCCTGCGTCAGCATGACAAAATAAACGTATGGAAGTAACATAAACCAACTCTAACTTTGTCATCCTTGAGCGTAGCGAGGGATCTCTACGAGACGTTCTTGCGAATTGTTGGATTGATTATAGCCGCTTATAGAAACGACTAAAATTTTCCTTAGTTTTTGTTCTCCACTTTATCATCCTTCTTACACTCTGCGAAGAAATAGTCATTGGCTTTTTTGCCCCAATATGGCTTATCAATGTTATCGCTCTTTTCTGTTGCGAAGAGGCCATCGGCCTTTTCAAAGTAAGGCAGTGCATTCTTTTTACCGCCACCATAAGCTGCCGGAGTAAAGTAAGTACTTACCGCTTTCAGATAGTACATTCTTGGGTTACTGGCATTAATTTCCTTGGCTGACTGTAGATTATCGGTAAAAATTTTGCCGTATTTAGGCCAGCGGCTCATTGGGTCAACCGCCATGCGGGAATTAGCGATCATAGCGGCTAAAACATAGGTTTCATCGTTATTTTTAGTAAGGCCTTTTACTGCATCCTGTAGTTCTTTTTCAGCTTCATCTAGTATAGCATCATGCTTGGTAGCGTCTTTTTCATCATAAGAAAGTATGGTTTTAGTAAGGGCAACGTAAAAGTGTGGTGCCCAATCTTTATCCCATTTTTTGGCTATCAGCTCAATTTTGTTGGCCAGCTGCACTTTGGTATCGTGCGTAGCATCCATTGGCAAAGCATCGAACGCATTCCAGGCTTTGGTAAGTGGTTGCTTGTAGTCTTGCGCCTTTGTAGTTAGTGCGCCCAGCGTCAATGCGCCAATCAGTAATAGTGCTTTCATTGTATTTGTTTTTTGTTTGGTTGTTTTTAAATTTTTTATTGATTTTCGTTCCTTACAATTCGTCTTTACTAAACTGGCTCAGCGATGCGTTCACACCAAAGAACACAGTACGATAGAAGCCCGGTGTAATAGCAATTTTTTCATTGTTGTAATACCTGTAACCGAATACGTTTTTAGTATTCAGCACATTGTCAACACTTATATAAAACACCGTAAACCACTTGCCGAATGAATGCAGGTAGGCCGCGGTAATAGCGGTATTATGAAATACCGGTGTGCGGTCGCTAAGAAAATTGTTCGGGCTGGCCTTAGCCGGGTTGTAATACGGGTAACCACTTGCAAAGCTATAGGTGGCACTAATGTTGGTGTGCCATTTGTCAATAAAATGCTTGCCCACCACGCTCAGGTTATGCGTTGCCACGAAAGTTGGTGTTGCCGATGCTGTAAAGTTCTCATACATTCTCTTAGTATCAATGTAGCTGTATGATACCCAGTAGTCAGTGTTCTTCCAGCTCTTTTTATCCCGCCAGAAAAGCTCCAGACCCTGCGCATAACCATAGCCCGTATTATCAACATAATTCGCAACAACATACTGACGGAAACGGTTAGGGTTATAACCCATGCCATATTCTCTCGCAAGGTCCTGATAGTTTTTATAATAACCTTCCAGCCTTAGTGTGCGGTCGTTTTTGCTCCATTGCCAGTTAGCTATATAGTGTATAGCACTTTGCATGCCGGGTTTAAAGCCAGATAGGTAATAAATGTTATTGGCGTTCTGGTAAAAGATGCCACCAGCAAGCGAAGCCTGGCTGTGGTTACCAGTCTTGATAGCTGCGGAAAACCTCGGTGCGGTTTTGTTCTGGTTCAGCAAGGTGCTGTGTTCATACCTTATGCCGGGTTTCAGTGCCAGCCAGTAGATAGGGTTCCATTCCATTTCAGCATAGCCAGCTTCCTGTGTTTCATCAAACTGCTGCTTGAACTGGAAATCTTTTTTCACACCGTAATTCTGTATATCACTACCCACCAGCAAGCTTATACGGTTGGTAAATGTGCGCTTAACTTCAATACGGTATTGGTTCCTGTATTCTTTTTGAGTAAGGCTAAAGCGGTCAAATACGTTATTCAGGTCATCATAACTGAATGATGCGGCTGTATAGAGAACGTATTTATTTTTGAACGACTGCTTGTAGCTGATGGTACCAAAATAGAACCTGTCTTCGGTAATGTATTTTACCTGTGCATCGGTAGTGTTGAAAGTATTGGTAGTGTCATTTACGCCTAAAGTTGGGTTAGGTATGTTGATGCCGCTTTTATTGTAGGTGGTACTGAAGGTAGCTTTAAGTATACCATCTTTATTCGGCGTCCATACGTAACGGGCATTGCCACCGCCCCCCATGGGAACGGTATAAAATTTATAACCATTGGAAACCGACGAAACAGCCAAAAGCGGCGACAGATTAAAGTAGTTACCACCAACATCAAAACTGCTTTTCTTCCACCTTTTGGTGCCCGAAGCATAAACGCCGGCCAGGTTTACACCCAGGTTCACATTGCTTTTGTCAGGCAGATCGTTAGTATTCAGGTCCAGCACACCGGAAAGTGCCTGGCTGTATTTGGCACTGTATCCCCCGCTGCTGAAAGATACCCCCTTGAACTGGAACGGGCTGAACCTGCTGCGCGTAGCTAAACCCGGAGGGCCGCTTACGAAAGCGCTCTGCACTATGGTTTCATCAACAATAATAGCGGCTTCACTAACATCGCCACCCCTTATGAGCAGGCCATTATCGGTACCGGTTTGCTGCGTGCCCGGCAACATCTGCATAGCCTTTACCACATCGCCGTTAGAACCTGCAGTAGTAACCACATCAATAGGGTTCAATACCGTTTTCGTGCGGTCGTTCGATGCGAAGGAACCGGCCGTTATGGTAACAGATTCCAGGTTGTGCAGGTTATCTTTCATGTGTAGCACAATGTCGGTAACGTCCCCGGCAATAGTAATGGGCAAACCTGTTGTTTCGTGTGCCGATTCTGTAACCACAATGGTTTGGCTACCTTTTTCTTCGGTTGTGAAGCTGAATTGGCCAAGGCTGTCGGTTGTGCCGCCGTCGATAGTATTATCCAGGTAAACACTGGCCCCTCTTACCGGTTTATCTTTAAGGTCTATCACTTTACCACTAATCCTGAAGTCTGCACTTGCAGAAAAACTGGCGGCTAACAGAGGTGCAAAAAATAAGAATAATAAACGTTTCCTCATATAATTGTAAAATTATGCCGCAAAGCTAAACCAGCCAGTCAAAACATGGCATAATATTTCGGTTAAGCGATAAACAAAAGCGGTGAACACTAGTTATACGGCGGTGAAAGGGCGGAGAATAGCAATGAAGGCGCAGACAGACCTTACAACAGAAAATATTGATTTAGCAATAAATAAGCCTTTAAGCTCCAAATATTAAACCATCAATCACCCCTTTATCGGTTTCCCCTTTAATGCTATTTGTATAATTAATCGCACTTAAAAGACTATTTAAGTATTTTTGCCAAAATAATAATTGAAATGTTGAAGACAGGAAACGCTATTGTAAGCATATATACGGAAATGACCCCTAATCCCGAGACTATGAAGTTTGTTGCTAACAAGCTGTTGTATCCCGGTAAAAGCATTGATTTCCCTGATGAGGCTAGTGCAGGCCCATCGCCACTCGCAAAAGAATTGTTCGCATTCCCATTTATAAAGGCTGTGTTCATAGCCAGCAACTTTGTTACGCTTACCAAAACTCCTGCAACGGAATGGGATGAAGTGATACCTTCTATCCGCGAATTTCTGAAGCAATATCTGGAAGAAGGCAAGGCCGTTGTAAATGAAGATCAGGTGCCGGTAAAAACTATTGACAATACCGTTAATGCTGATGATACCGATGTTGTAGTACGCATTAAAGAATTGCTGGAAAACTACGTAAAACCAGCCGTTGAAATGGATGGTGGCGCTATAAGCTTCCGTGGTTTTGAAAGCGGAACGGTAACTTTAATGTTACAAGGTTCATGTTCAGGTTGCCCGTCATCAATGATAACATTAAAATCAGGCATTGAAGCCATGATGAAGCGCATGATACCTGAAGTACATGAAGTAGTGGCTGAAGCTGAATAAATTATCTAAAGTATATTTGCTAAAGGGCATCCGCACGGATGCCCTTTTCCATTTTACAGTTGGTACAGCCCGGCAAGCGGGTATAACGCAGCCCATAAATTAGTGACGTTGGCCGAAAGAGCGCCTACCGCAGCAATGGAATAACTACTAAATTATCGTATTTTTACGGCCTTATATAAGTTCAGGGAGAAAGTATACAATATTTTCTTTTGTGTTTTTGACCTTCATTTCAACTATGAGCATTCAAAATAATTATGTTGCAATAATGGCGGGCGGTATCGGAAGCCGCTTCTGGCCTGAAAGCCGTACCAGTTTCCCTAAACAATTCCTCGATTTGTTGGGTACCGGAAAATCGCTGATACAATGGACCTACAACCGCTTTCTGCATATTTGCCCTAAGGAAAATATATACTTTATAACTAATGAACAGTATATAGATACCCTGAAAAGCCAGTTGCCAGATGTTGCGGATGCCAATATTATAAGCGAACCATCCCGCAAAAACACAGCACCGTGTGCCGCGTATTTCGCTCATAAAATGATGTCGCTCAATCCGAATGCCAACATTATTATGTCGCCCGCCGATCACCTGATTATGGATGAACGCGCTTTTGAGCGTACCGCGCATGATGCACTCGATTTTGTAGCGCATCACAAATGTCTGCTCACACTCGGTATTAAACCCACACGCCCCGACACGGGTTATGGTTACATACAGTACGATACGGATGAAGAACTGGATAAGGCACACCGTGTGCGCACCTTTACCGAAAAACCATCGCTCGAACTGGCGCAAACCTTCCTGAAAAGTGGCGACTTCCTTTGGAACTCAGGCATTTTCGTGTGGAATGTAAAAACCATTATGGAAGCACTGGAAAGCTTTATGCCTGAAATGCATGAAGTGTTTCTGCAAGCTACCAATGCTTACAACACCCCTGGCGAACAAGAGGCTATAACTAAACTTTACCCCCATTGTACCAGCATTTCCATTGACTACGGTATTATGGAAAAAGCCCGCAATGTATACGTAATACCATCTTATTTTGGCTGGTGCGACCTCGGCACCTGGGAATCGGCTTATGACAATTGCGCAAAAGATTATCTGGGCAATGCCGTGTTAGGCTCTAACGTAATGGTAATTGATGCCAGCGATTGCATGATAAAGGCTCCTGCTGATAAGCTTTTGGTAGTACAGGGTCTTGAAAATTTCATTGTCGTTGATACCCCCGATGTATTACTGATATGCGAGCGCAACCGCGAACAACAAATTAAAGAATATGTTGCTGAAGTGAAAAGGAATAAAGGCGATAAGTTTTTGTAGGAAGTCTAAAGTCGTAAGCTGCTTTTTAGTCTAAAGTCTAAAGTCTAAAGTCTAAAGTCGTAAGCTGTTTTTATTTGAATCATGATTAAAAACAGGGTCATTGAGAATGCAGTGAAGCAGCCTCTGATAGAAAGCAAGAACGTCTCGTAGAGATCCTTCGCTTCGCTCAAGGATGACAAAGTTAGCGTTGGTAATAGTAATTTTCCTTACTCTAACTTTGTCATGTTGACGCAGGAAACATCTTCTATAAGCGGCTGACGTACTATAAAAACCACGGTCATTGCGAACGCAGTGAAGCAACCTCACAACTCGTTCTTGGGTGTAAACTGAGGGAAGGTGTGGCACATATAATAGAAAACAAGAACGTCTTGCAGAGATCCTTCGCTTCGCTCAAGGATGACAAAGTTAGCGTTGGTAATAGTAATTTTCCTTACGCTAACTTTGTCATGTTGACGCAGGAAACATCTTCTATAAGCGGCTGAGCACTAAAAAAACGGTCATTGGCAACGTAGTGAAACAACCTCTGATAGAAAGCAAGAACGTCTCGTAGAGATCCTTCGCTTCGCTCAATGATGACAAAGTTAGAGTTGCTTTGCATTACCCATCATAATACATCATGCAATCAATAATTCAAGTTTCAAGACATTTGTGAAAACCCACTATGCCTAATTTACAGTGGCGGCTGGCTTTATCCATTTGCCAATAAAAGGCATATTACCAAGCTCGGCTTTTTCGGCTGCAATAACCACGCACAGGAATAACAACATAAAAACGGAAGCGGAAAGCAAGTGCACAAAAACTATTGGTGTAAAATAAACCACCAACTGCTGCGCAAAAAACAAAGCCAGCATAACCCCAAGGTAGCCGAATAGCTTTTTCAGGTTATAAGGCACCGGAAAATACTTCTGGCCCATTATGTAAGAAACCACCATCATAGTGCCATAGGCGGCAAGTGTAGTCCACGCACAGGCATACATACCATAACGGGGTATGAATGCAAAATTCAACACCAGGGTAATGGCAGCACCTAACAGGGTTATGAACATACCAAAACGCATCTGGTTCGTAATTTTATACCATGCCGATAGGTTGTAGTAAATGCCGAGGCACACATTGGCAGCCAGCAAAATAGGCACAACACCCAAACCAGAGCGGTATTTGGAGCCCACGAAATATTTCCATAGGTCAATGTAGTTGGCAGTAAAGAGAAAGGCAAAGCACAGAATAATGACAAACCATTTCATGACCTTGGCATAGGTTTTAGGCGCATTTTTATCTGCCGACTGGCTAAAGAAAAAGGGCTCCGCCGACATTTTAAAAGCCGTAATGAACAGCGTAATGAAGATGGCAATTTTGTAATTAGCACCATAAATACCCGTGGCAATTTTTGCGGCTGCTTTACCGCCCGTACCTAAATTACCCAGCATAATTCTATCGAACGTTTCGTTGATCATGCCGCCAAGCCCTATTATAAGCATGGGCGCGCTGTAGGTTATTATCTTTTTCCAGAGCTCAGCATCAAATTTAAACCTGTAAGCAAGCCATTCCTCATAAAGCAGCAGCAGGGTAACGGCGGAACCCGCCAGGTTAGCCAATAACAGAAAGCCAACATTATCGTTACGGGCATACCATTTGCCAAACTCACTTACTGGCTGCGCATTAGCATGAGATGGGTAGTAAGCAATAAGGAATAAGGTAATAATAATATTAACTACAATGCCCGCCAACCGTGTAAAGGCGTATTTACGGGGGCGCTCTTCCTGCCGCAACCGTGCGAAAGGGATAGCAGCAACAGCATCAATAGCTATTATCAGTATGCACCAGGTAATATATTCGGGGTGCCTGCCTATATCGGCCAGGTTGGCCAGTGGCACACGGCAGGCAATAAGCACCCCACCCAGCGTAACAGATGAAATGAGTATGGAAGTGAAAATGGTCTGGAATAAATTCTTCTGGTCCGTGCCGCCAGATGAAAACCTGAAGTAGGCAGTTTCCATGCCATAAGTGAAAATAACATTGAGGAACGCTATGCTGGACATGAGTATACTAAAGTTACCGTAATCTACCATCGATGCCGGTTTGTTCAGCATGTAGGTGATGATGGGTGTCATGAGCTGGAACAAAAGCTTAGCTGCAATACTGCTTACCCCGTACCAGAGCGTATGCCCTGCAAGTTTTTTTAGTGATGCCAATTTTAGAATTCTTAAAATAAAGGCCAAAGATAAAGTGCCTGTGGCATTATGCTCAAGTGAAATTAATAAAATTAATTGTACCTAAGTAGTACACCTTTTTAAATTTATAAGTACTTTACAATTCGGTGATAGTATTTTTTTGCCTCGCAATTGAATACAGGTGTATATTTTTATTAGAATTTTAGAATAATGATTACTTTTAAACGTTAAACTATAAAAGCAATGAGCAAGAAAATAATAGCGGCGCTTTCAGTATGTCTTTTCGTAGGTGGTATTGCACATGGCCAAACCGTTGCAGCGCCTAAAAAAGGCACCGACAAAACAGTTATTGGTAAGGGTAACAATGTTACCGGCACCATAAGAAACTTGCGTAATAAGCCTATTAAAGGGGTGGAAGCCTATGTTTACAAAGAAGATTCTTCCATCATTGCTTCAGCAAATACCGATTCAGCAGGCCATTACACTACTAATTCAGTGCCACCTGGCAAGTATTTTGTAAAGCTGGTTTACCCTTCACGCAAATTCGCGCTGGTGTATGGCATTGAAATGAAAACTGGTAGCCTGGAACTGGATTATAAAGCCGATGCGCCCGATGCTGATACCATGTTCTCTTACGACAACATAAGGCCAAAAGCACTTGCGAAAAAAGAAGACAAGAAAAAATAATAAACACCTTACCGACTAACATTGAGCACGTAAACAAAAAAGCAATTTTCACGACAGGTGAAAATTGCTTTTGCTATTATTTGGTTTATTACGTTGTTTTTTAGCTAACCAGTGTGCCTACATGCTTGCCGGTAACCACATTCAGCAAATTGCCGGCACGGTTCATGTCAAATACAATTATAGGCAGGTTATTTTCCTGGCAAAGCGTAAAGGCGGTCATATCCATTACCTTCAGGTTTTGTTTAATAACCTGATCGAAAGACAGGGTTTCGTAGCGGGTAGCGGTAGGGTCCTTTTCCGGGTCTGCGGTATAGATGCCATCTACACGGGTTCCCTTCAGTATCACATCAGCGCTTATTTCAATTGCCCTTAGTGAACCTGCTGTATCGGTAGTGAAGTAGGGGTTACCGGTGCCTGCGCCAAATATTACAACCCTTCCTTTTTCAAGGTGGCGTATAGCACGGCGGCGTATGTACGGCTCAGCAACCTGCTCCATCTTAATGGCACTTTGCAGGCGGGTGCTTACGCCCGCTTTATCTAGCGCCGCCTGAAGGGCCATACCATTAATAACGGTTGCCAGCATACCCATATAGTCGCCCTGGGCACGCTCAATACCGGTTTCAGCTTCATTCATACCACGGTAAATGTTACCACCACCTATTACAACGGCCACCTGTACACCAATATTGGTAACCGCTTTAATTTCATTAGCGTACAGTTCCAGCATTTTGGGGTCAATACCATAATGGCGGTCGCCCATCAGCGATTCGCCTGAGAGCTTTAAGAGTACACGACTAAACTTTGGGAGCATGAGATTGTATTATTATGCAAAGAAATAAAATGAACACAAAAATAAGGCACCTCAATTGAGATGCCTTAATAAAATTTTTATTGAACGAACGGCAACTTCGTAACCTGCGCTTTCACGCCTTTGTCGCGTATCATAATATATATATCGCTTCCTTCAGCGGCATTAGCGGTAGTTACATAACCGAGACCAATTGCTTTATTCATAGTTGGCGATTGTGTGCCTGAAGTAACTACGCCTATTTCGTTACCATCAGCATCAGCAATTTTATAGTCGTGGCGTGGAATACCTCTGTCCACCATGGTAAAACCTACTAACTTGCGGCTAACGCCGTTTGTTTTGTGACCTTCAATTATAGGGCGAGCGGTAAAGTCTTTGGTGAATTTAGTTATCCAGCCTAAACCAGCTTCAATAGGGCTGGTAGTATCGTTAATATCGTTACCATACAGGCAGAAACCTTTTTCAAGACGCAGCGTATCGCGGGCAGCAAGGCCAATTGGCTTTAAACCTAATGGAGTGCCTACTTCAAATATAGCATCCCATATTTTCTGTGCTTCGCCATCTTTATCTTCAAAATAAATTTCAACGCCACCAGCACCGGTATAACCAGTAGCACTCACCAGCACATTATCAACGCCCGCGAATTTACCCTTGCAGAAAGTATAGTACTTAAGGCCGGTAATATCCATATCAGTAAGCTTCTGCATGTATTCAGTAGCATTAGGGCCCTGAACCGCCAAAAGAGCAGTTTTATCAGAGACATTATGCATTTCAACACCATTGGTATTATGCTTGCTTATCCAGTTCCAGTCTTTTTCAATGTTCGATGCGTTTACAACCAACATATACACTTTATTCTGCTCCACGCAATAAACCAAAAGGTCATCAACAATGCCGCCTTCGTTATTAGGCAGGCAAGAATACTGCGCCTTACCATCGGTAAGCTTGGAAGCATCATTACTTGTTACACGCTGAATGAGATCCAGTGCGTTTTCGCCCTTTAGTATGAACTCACCCATGTGGCTCACATCAAAAATACCGGCATTGTTGCGCACTGCGTGGTGCTCTTCATTAATGCCGGTGTAAGAAATAGGCATATTATAGCCTGCAAATTCAGCCATTTTAGCGCCCATCGCTATGTGCTTCTCGGTAAACGGAGTGTTTTTCATTGTTTTTGCGTATAAAAGTATGAGTGTCGCAAAAGTAACCCGATATTTTTAATTTTTTTGCGGAAAGATTGGCGTTGGCTTCCGGCAAGTATTGCGGTAGCAAATGATAGGCATTCCTTATCTTAGCAACAAATACTATTATGCCTACCAAAACACCATTTTTATTCGCGGACTGGCAAAGGCTGGCCGGATGGAATTTTCTGTTAGGCATAGCTACCACCATAATTTTTCTAATCGGAGCGCAAATATTGTATCACACGGGTACTGATGGCAAACTGATATTAATGATGCTTGTCTTATTTGGCTGGACCTACGTTTTTATTCAACTGGTTAATTTGCTCTACCTCTTCCTGAAAAATATGAACACCCATGTAGTACCGGCATTTTTAATAGTATTAACCTGCATGTTCTACTTGGGCGATTGGAGTACCTTCCTGTTTTCACTGGCCATTGTACTGGTTAACTATGCGTTGATCATTTCCCTTTTGAAAAAGTAAATTGGTACACCGCTGTGCCACACTTTGTCATGCTGACGTAGGAAGCATCTTCTATAAACGGGGCGGGCCACTATAAAAAAACACGGTCATTGCGAACGCAGTGAAGCAACCTCAAATCTCGTTCTTGCGGTGTAAACTGAGTCACATCTATATAGAAAGCAAGAACGGCTAGCAGAGATCCTTCGCTACGCTCAAGGATGACAAAGTTAGAGTGGGTTTGCGTTTCTTTCTTTACTCTGACTTTGTCATGCTGACGTAGGAAGCATCTTCTACAACATGCGTACTCCATTAACTCGCAAGAACGGCTAGCAGAGATCCTTCGCTGCGCTCAAGGATGACAAAGTTAGAGAGGGTTTGCGTTTCTTTCTTTACTCTGACTTTGTCATGCTGACGTAGGAAGCATCTTCTACAACATGCGTACTCCATTAACTCGCAAGAACGGCTAGCTGAGATCCTTCGCTGCGCTCAAGGATGACAAAGTTAGAGTTGGTTTGTATAATGTCTTGTCCTCATGCGATCAATAAATCAATGTTCAAGACCTTTGCAAGAACGAGCCGTAAGGTGGCTTCGGCGAAAAGCCTGCCAATGACAATTGTGTTTTGTAGCTTCATTTTATATGTGTTGAAGCCTGTCAGGCTTCGTCGTGTTTTTTTTCATTCCGGGAGTTTCACTCCCGGCTATTATTGTTCAAGCCCTTTGGGCTTGTGGATGTTGTGCGTCAGATTGAGAAAAGTCCGGAGGACTTTAACATAAATAGCCCCTGGTGAAACCAGGGGTAACTATAACAAAAGGGGCCAACCCCGAAGGGTGTTGAACCGCATCTGCCATGTTGATTGTCATTGCAGGAGGATTGCAGTGCGCTGAATAAAAGCTCGCAATGACCAACGTCTTTAATTATAAAAAAACACGGTCATTGCGAACGCAGTGAAGCAACCTCACATCACGTTCTTGCGGAGTAAACGGTATTTTATCTGAACCAAGATTAAAATTACGGACTATAATTGCGCCTAACATAACTACCACACTAATTATTCAGTGAAACACTTTATAGGCATATTAAAACTAAATCGCCATTTTTGCACTAATGCATGCCATTTCGCTATTTTTTGCTTTGCCGGGTTTATGGCTACTGATAGTAGCTGTGTTATTTGCGGCAATAAGCGGTTGGCTGCTGTTCAAAAACAGGGAGCGCATTGGCTTGCTCTTCCTTTGGCTTGCTGCGTTGGTGGTGCGGCTGTTTGTTGCCAAACTTGACCCCTTTTTACACACCTGGGATGAGAAGTTCCATGCGTTGGTGGCCCGCAACATGATGGACCATCCGCTGCAACCTATGTTGCGGGTAAACCCAATTGGTCCTTATAATAAATTTGAATGGTGCTGCAACCATATTTGGTTGCACAAGCAACCGCTGTTCCTGTGGCAAATGGCAGTGAGCATGAAGCTTTTTGGTGTATCGGAAATGACGGCCCGTTACCCCAGCATTGTAATGGGATCGCTAATGGTGGTTATGGTATACAGCATGGCTAAAGATATGCTTGTTGATAAGCCAGCTGCTTTTTTTGCCGCAATAATGTTTTGCTTTTGCAACTACCACCAGGAACTTATAAGTGGCTATAACGGCACTGACCATAACGATGTAGCCACGGGTTGCTATGTGTTGGCCAGTATTTGGGCATACCAACTATACCTGAAGCAAAAGAGTTTAAAGTTTGTATTGATGATAGGGCTTTTCGCGGGTTGTGCTGTCTTGAACAAATGGTTACTGGGCCTGGTAGTTTTCAGTGGCTGGGGTGTAAACATAGTGTTGGCGGCTAAAGGGAAGAAAGTAGTAAAAGAGATGCTGCATTTCGCCCTCGCATTAGCAGTAGCCTGCGTAGTTTTCGTGCCTTGGCAATTATATATACTGCACACCTACCCCGAAGAGGCGCAATATGTTTACGGGTTTAATTCGCGGCATATTACAGAGCAGCTAGAAGGGCATGCAGGCAGTATTTTCTACTACATCGGGCAGCTGCCTGTTTACTTTGGCTGGGTGGCATTACCCTTGCTGGCTTGTGGCTTGTTTACATTGCTGAAACGTACTTTAACCAAGCTGGCGGACAATAAAATGCTGGTGATGTGGTTTACGGTTTCGTTATTAGTAGTGTTATTCTTTTCATTGGTAGTAAAAACTAAATGGCCGCCTTATGTGTTTGTTGTAGCGCCGTTTGGCTTTATTTGCATTGCGGCTTGCTGGCAACCAATAGCCCAGAGGTTGAAGACCAGCAATGCCTTGGTCATTGTTATGGTTGCTGCGTGTCTTTCTGTGTTCCGGCCCCTTCAATTGGCAATGGCGCATAGCCCTGCCGACCCATACCGCATGGCCAAAATAAGCAACACTGTTGTTTACAAAAAGCTGCAACGCGAATTGCCACCCAATGTAAAGCTGGTGCTGAATACGGTTGCATTTGAAGATGTTGATGTAATGTTTTACAATGGCGGTATAAATGCATATTCATGGACCTTACACCCTGGTACTATCGATTCGCTTAAAGCAGGCCAAGTACACTTCGCTGTTTTTAAACCACATGGTTTATATGGCATTCCCGATGCTATTACAAACTATTCGGGCACCCATATCATTGATAAAGAACTTAAAGAATAATGGTGCAAGACCGCACGCAAAAAAGCTGCGAACCATATTGGCTTGCAGCTTTTTTTATAGACCTGTGTCAATTACAGATTCGCTACTTTTTTCTTTATGAAATCTTCAGCGTCGTCTTTCATTGTGTCAAACTCTTTTTTCATATCGCTCAGAAAATCGTCAAATCGGTCTTGCAGATCTTCTGCCGACTGTTCGCCCTTGCGGAAAATTTTCTTACGGGTCTTGCAACCTTTATCGGGAGCAAAAAGCATGCCTAGTGCAGCACCTGCCGCTGCCCCAACCAATAGGACAGATAATAGCTTTGAAGGATTATTGGAATGTGCCATTGTTTTTAATTTTTAAGGTTACAGGAAGGTTTACAGTACTTTTCTCCCTTGAATAATTCTAAGGATAACGGCTATTAAAGCTATTACTAAAAGGATATGGATAACGCCTCCGGCATTGTATCCTATAAAGCCTATTGCCCAACCTATTACGAGTATTACGGCGATAATATAAAGTAGATTGCTCATGGTATAATGATTTTTACAACCTTCGTTGTGTGTTAAAAATGAAATTAAAATCTTGTTTGTGATTACCTTTATTTTATAAATGTAAGCCTAAGCCAAGGGTGGAAATGCCTGTTGAAAGATCGAGGAATAAACCAGCTTTTTTGCTCAGGTGGTATTCAGTACCTATATGCAGATCGAGGAACAGAGGACTAGGTGCGGTTGAAACATTTCTGTCGCCATAATAAGTATCTTCCCAAACGGTTTTATGAATTACAAAACCTAATGAACCTGCCAGATAGAAATCCCACTTCGGACCTGCACCCAGTATATTGTCGAAATAGTAGGTGCCTTTAACGCCTATTGGTATTACTGATTCACGGTAGTAGTATTCACGATACGGGGAATGTGGATTGCCCCAGTAGTAGTAGTTTTTGTACGTCATGTACGTAACGAACGGAGCCAGCGTAAAGCTTTTAGCCACGTCAAATTCATAGTCAAAATGCAGAGCAGGCATTGCGCTGCCATTTGCATAGCCATAATAACCAATACCTAAACCAAGGTTGAGCGTATTGCCATATTTTTCGCCTGCGTAAGTGGTTTTTGCTGAAGCGTCAATTGTGCTTAACCCTAGTAATAATAGTGATGCGATAATTAATTTTTTCATTGTAGTAATATTTAATGGTGAGTTATAAAATAGTGTTTTCATGGTGACAGGTGAATAGTATTAAATATAGCGGGAGAACCCACCTACTGTGATATTATTTCTTGTCAGACAGATCTTTAAACTCTTGTGCTAATTGGTCCATGTCTTTTATGTATTGCTCTTTAAAAGCTTCCCAACTTTCCTTGGTATCACCTTTAAAATCGGCCAGCTTCATCTTGAGCTCCATATTTTTTTGTTCAAGCTCCAGCAACCTTTTCTGATTTTCTACTCGTGCTTCTGCTTTTTCCAGCGCAATTTGTGCTTTAAGGTCAGCGACGCTTTTTTCGTTTGCAGCAATTCGGTCTGCATTCGCTTTTCTGTAGCTTTCCATTTCCATCATATAGTCTTGGTTAGCGTTTGCTGCATCTGCAGCCGTAGGGTCAACTACTGTTGTTTTTTCAACAGTAGTAGTTGTTTTTTCAGTAGGTGTGGTGCAACTTGTTGCCATGCCACCCGCTATTATAGTAATTGTTGCTGCTGCAAGTAATAATTTTTTCATGCTAGTCCTTTTTATGTGTGTGTTATAAATATTGTTACGTGTTTTGAATACTAGAGGTCAGCTATTATTTTCTGAACTTCTTCTTTTGTTTTGCCCATCTTCTTTTGCAGGCGGCCTAGCAGTTCGTCGTGTTTGCCTTCTACCAGTAGCAGATCATCGTCTGTAAGCATAGCAAATTTCTGTTTCAATTTGCCCTTGGTTTCGTTCCAGTTTCCTTTTAATTCATTAATGTTTCCCATGGTGTTTTCGCTTTTATACTGAGTTGTTTTTGATAACACAAAGGTGGCCCGTAAAATGCCCGTAATTGTTATAAAACCTTGTCAATAAGTTATATCATTCACACATCTTTAAAAGCTTGTAATAGTTGTAAATGAAAAAAGCCCCACAGCACGATACTATCGTATTGCAAGGCTTTCCGTAAATATTATGTATAGGCTATACGGCCTTCTTCACTAATTGCAGTTCGCAGTCTATTGTTACTTCCTCACTCACCAGGAAACCACCTGTTTCCAGTGCCGAATTCCAGTTGAGCCCCCAATCGTTCCTGTTTATCTTTCCCGTTGCGCCGAACACGGCTTTCAGGTTACCCCATGGGTCTTTCACATTGCCCTTATAGCTTACATCAAGCTTTATTCTTTTTGTAATACCCTTCATGGTCAGGTCGCCAGTCAATTCATAATTACCAGCAACATCGGTTTGCGAATAGGTGTTGCCAATAAAGTTGATCTCCTTATAGTTTTCCACATCAAAAAAATCGGTGCCACGCAAGTGCTCATCTCTTTTCTCGTCTCCGGTAGTTATTGATGCAGGGTTTATCCATATATCAGTTTCCACACTCAAAAAGTCGTCGCCTGTTGTGTAAATGCTGGAGTCATATTCCTTAAAAACACCCCTGACAGTTGCCACGATAAGATGTTTAACTTTAAAGCTGATTTCGCTGTGTGCGGAATCAATAACCCATTTTGTTTTGGTAAACGATTGTGTATTGTCCATTTGGTTTTTTTAATAAAAATTGATTCGGTATTCCTTATGTAGTTGCGCCGGGATGCTCAACCTTGTATTTAGCGAGTATATCGCAAAGCGAGTCGTGATATTTTTTTAAGTCCATAAGCACAAGTTCAGGGTCTCTTTCGTCAGGTATCGTGTCTTGCATTTCATCCAGGTATTTCGTAAGCTCTGGGTGTTGTTCGCGTATGGCCATTGTGACCTTCATTATCTTCGCATGCAGTTCATTTTTGCGATCCTGATAACTTGTGGCCTGTGTCTGTTGTTCGTTTTGTGGAGCTGGTGCTAAATTTCCGGTTCCGTCCACATTCAATTGATTGTCCATGGTGATTGATTTTTGTGGTTATAAAATCGGTAAGTTATTCGTAAGTATCTAATTCAGTTTAGTGCGGGAGTACAATTTATTGTAGGTATCGCAATGACGTTGGGTGGTTTCAACCACCCACTTTATGAACGCTTCCTTATTGTTAGTAAAAGCGGGTATGTTATCCCATATATTCTCCAATACGTCCTGAGCCAGTTTTTCCGCTACGCTGATATCTTTAACCCGCCAGTTTGCTATTGCAGACACGATACCAGTGTATTTTTCTAAAAGCAAAGTAAGGCTTTCTGAATTCTTAATTTTCATAAGTTCAAATTCATGAGCTTCCATCTTGCAACAGGTAAAGTGTACCCAAAGTGACGATTTGTTTTCAATTATAGCTGTAGTATGTTTCATGGCTCGGTCGTGTAAGTTCAAATACTGAGGGCTATTTCTGGCCTTTTTCCGCTTTTTCGTTTTCCATTTTTTCCCTGGCTTTTTGTGCTTTTCTTTCCTTCCTTTTAAAGAAACCTTTCAGCAGGAAACTGTGTTTCGCAGCATCCATATTGTCTTTTAGACCGGTAGAAGTGGTTTTGATGTTAGCCACCGTCTGATCAATATTTTTTGCGAATGCTGTGTCAGAAAAGAATTTGCCTATTGCACCCTTTCCGCCACGTATGCCTTTTAATATAATTGACAAGTCGCCAGTAATTTCTGCGGCATTATCAGTGGTCACTTTTATTTTCGCTAATATCTCATCCATACTTATGGCCTTTAGGGTTCTTAGTGTGTCGTTATTAGCTATCACGTCATTGGAAGGCTCGCCAGGTGCTATAAGTATAATTTTGTTACCCATAAGCCCATCGCTGCCTACCGTAGCCGAGGCGGTCTTCTTTATAAATTTCTTCGATTTTTCATTGATGATCATTTCCACCCTTACGGTAGAGTCCGTTATTTGTTCTATTGCATCTACAATGCCAACTGTGAGGCCGGAAAACCGCACATTATTGCCGTTCTGCAAGCCGCTTATATCTTTAAATACACAGCTTACGCGGAATGTTTTGTTGAATAGCTGCTGCTTTTCGCCTATAAAGTAAATTGCGCCTATAAATAGTGCGATACCTGCGGTTACGAACATGCCTAATTTAGCTCTATTACCCGATTGTTTTTCCATAGTGTTGTTTTTTTATGTTGTTTACTGGAAAAATGAGCGAACCCATTCGTCTTCAGAGTTTGATAATTCTTTAAATGTTCCTTCTGCTGCGGTTATGCCTTCTTTTATTACCATCATGCGGTTGGCTGTAATACGGGCACACTCTACATCATGGGTTATTATAATGGCAGCTGCATTATACTTCTTTTGTACATCCAGTATAAGCTGGCTTATTTCTTTCGATGTTATGGGGTCAAGCCCGGTAGTTGGTTCATCATACAGAATAATCTCTGGCTTCAAAATAAGTGTACGCGCAAGGCCAACTCTTTTTTTCATACCGCCCGAAAGTTCAGAAGGCATTTTGTCAATGGCCTCCTCTAAACCTACATTCTGCAATGCTTCCCTAACCAGCTTATCCATATCCTCTGCCGATGATTTTTTGAGATCGCGCAACGGGAATTCGAGGTTTTCACGAACAGTCATGGAATCATACAAAGCGGCGCTCTGGAAAAGGAAACCAATTTTTTTGCGCACATCATTTAGCTCAGCATCTTTAAGGTCATTAATGTTTTTGCCAAACAAAATGATCTCTCCGTCGTCTGGTTGCAAAAGGCCAACCAGGCACTTTATCAGTACCGATTTTCCTGTACCTGATTTTCCAAATATCACCAGGTTTTCCCCCTTATTAATGGTCAGGCTAATATCTTTCAGTACCTCTTTGGCGCCGAACGATTTTTTTACGTGTTTTATTTCTGCTACTATATCTTCCATAATCAATTATATATAAGGGTGGTTACCTGCACCGCGATCATATCAATTATAAAAACGCAAAGGGAGCCTATTACTACCGCTGAATTAGCGGCTTCGCCAACACCTTCCGTTCCTTTATTTGAATTATAGCCTTTGTAGCAGCCTATCAGCCCCACCGCCAGGCCGAATAAAAATGTTTTAATAGTAGCAGGTATCACATCGGAAAATTCAAGCTTTTCAAACGCCTGCAGGAAATACAGATGAAAGCTAACATCGCCCTTAATATTGATACCTACGTAAGAGCCATACATACCTATTGCATCAGCTATTATAACCAGCACGGGTAACATAAGCATTGCGGCCATGACCCGTGTTACAACCACATAGTTAAAAGGGTTTATGCCCGATACTTCCATGGCGTCTATCTGCTCTGTAACTTTCATGGAAGCCAGTTCAGCACCGATGCCAGACCCTACCTTACCGGCAAAGATCAAAGCTGTGATTACCGGACCGATCTCCCGCACTATGGAAACTGACACCATTGCCGGTATCCATGATTCTGCACCAAACTCCGCCAATGTTGGCCTTGATTGTATGGTAAGCACCAACCCCATGATGAAGCCCGTAATACCTACCAGCGGCAACGTTTTGTACCCTATAAGGTAGGCTTGCTTAGCAAACTCCTTAAACTCATACGGCGGCCTTATCAGTTCCCTGAAGAAGTGCATGGTAAATACTGAAATGCCGGCAACCTCTTCGAAAAGGCTTTTGAAGGCCGAAGTGGAAGGTTGCTCTTTAGCAAGTGTGTTACCTGCAACGGCTCCTGTTGATATTTGATTGTCTTTTGGCATTGTATATGTTTAGTTAAGGTACCTTCTTATTGTCCAGGCAATTGTTTCATGTTCTTCCATAATGCCGGTTAGGAAGTCGGCTGTGCCGGCATCTTTAATTTTTTCGGCACATTCGTCCACGTCTTTTCGCAGTTGCTTAATAATTGTTTCGTGGTCGGTCAGTAATTCCTTTAGCCATTCTTTCTGTGTGGGGTATTTACCGGGTGCCTCTTTAATAGCTGACATTTTAATGAATTCACTCATAGTGCCTATGGTTTTTTCTCCCAGTTTTCCTATGCGTTCTGCTATCTCATCAATCGATTTTTCCAGTTGCTTGTAATGCGATTCGAATAGCTTGTGCAACTCCATAAAGCTTTCGCCAGCTACATTCCAGTGCGCCTTGCGGGTTTTAATGTAAAGGGTTGTTGCGTTTGCAAGTGCTTCGGTTAATATATTTACACTCTTACTTATTTTTTCTTCAGATAGTCCGATGTTCGGTTTCATTTTTATATTTTTTTAAAAGGTGGTTAATTTTGAATGACCTGAAAATTCGCTTTTGATACAGGTATTATTAGCGGTTTTTTTATGACATTGCCCAACAGATGACCCCATGGTTTCAGTGCCTCCACGTGATCGCAGACCACCTTTACTATTGCTGTAAGAGGGATGGCCAGAAACATACCACCAAAGCCCCATAGTGCGCCACCTGCCAATACCACAATAATGGAAACGAGAGCATTGATCTGCACCTTCGAGGCAACAACTGTTGGTATAATGTAGTGGTTATCTACAAACTGAATAATGATATAGGCTACCAGTACCAGTAATGCGCTTGTTGGCGATTTGGTAGCCAGTGCAATCAGCATTGGCATGGCAACGGCTATAATGCCCCCTATGTATGGTATAACGTTGAGCAATGCCCCTATTACGCCCAGCAATATGGCATAGTCAACACCAATGAGCAGTAAGCTACCGGAATTGAGTGCAGCAACTATTACCGCTTCCAGCATAAGGCCAACGAGGTAACTTTGTATAATGGCCTTAGTTGTTTTCAGAATATCATTAATGGCCGCATGTTTGCTGTGGCTGAAAAGTTCATGTATAAATTCAACAAGTAATGGTTTGTAAAACAATACCAGAAAAGTATAGACTGGTATCAGAAACACAACCACCAGCACATTGCCCAGATTAACTATGGTGCGGCCTATCATTGTTTTTCCTGTTTTGGCTATCTCCCCATTGGCCTCATCAACCCAACCATTTACTGTGGCGAGGCGGATGTTGAATTTTTGCGATACCCAAATACTCATATCATGCACCAGTACGTGGCATTTTTCGGTAAGGGCAGGTATTGAATCGCTGAACATACCCATCTGCGAACTGAGTACCCCGATTATAGAAAGCGAGGCTACTATCACTAACGTTAATGTTAACGTGATGGCGACAATACGATTCATTTTTTTCTTTACAAAGAAATTGACTATCGGGGTCAGTACAACAGCCAGTATTATGGAATACACTATGGGCACTATAATACTTTGCGCCAGATACATCATGCCGAAGAAGGCAAGCATACCCACGCATATAAGCGTTACTTTAGCATAAAGCGGTATTTTTAGACGTGTGTTCATCTTACATGTAAAAGTCCCTCTAAAACATTGGTCCTGTGTTATACAACTATGGGAAAGAATTACATTATTCACACATCGCCTATATATAAATACAAAAGCACAAGGCGTTATACCTTGTGCTTTTGTTAGCATATACTCCCGTACGTTCTGGTGGCTTAGCTTCTATTTTTTGGGTGTAATTCCATTACAGCCCTTCTGTTTTCTGCCCTGCCTTCGCGTGTAGTATTATCGGCTGCCGGTACGCGGCTGCCATGTCCTTTTGTTTTTATTCTCTTGGCGTTAATACCTCTTTTGGTAAGTTGGGTTTTAACGGCATTCGCACGCTTCAATGAAAGTACCCTGTTATAAGCTTCAGAGCCTGTGGTATCAGCATGGCCATCAATAGTAACAATAGTTGACTTTTCTTCTTTCAGTTCCTTTGCAGCTTCATCAATTACAGGCATGGAAGACTGGTGTACTACTGCTTTATTTGTTTCAAACAAAATAGGCGTAGAGATATCAATATGTGTTTCTACTGGTTCAGTTGTTATCTTGATCGTATCAATAGGGCAACCCTGGTTGCTGATAGGGCCTGCAACTGTTGGACATTTATCTTCGTTATCAGGTAATCCGTCACCGTCTGTATCAGGGCAACCGTGGAATTGTACAAGGCCTGCAACATCAGGGCAAGCATCGTCTCTGTCAATTATGCCATCACCATCGCGGTCCGGGCAACCATGCAGGCTACGCGGTCCGGCATTGAAAGGGCACATGTCTTCTTTGTCTATAATACTGTCGCCATCACTGTCAGGGCAGCCATGGAACCATGCAAGACCCTTTACAGTAACACAAGAATCAGCATAGTCAGGAATGCCATCGCCGTCGGTATCAGGGCATCCTTGAAATTCTGCCAGGCCAAATACATCAGGGCATTTGTCCTTCTTGTCAGGTATACCATCGTGGTCGCGGTCTTTTACATTACCCAGGAAGAAACGTGCGCCTATGTTAAGTCCGTAAACATGGTTAGAAACATCGGTAACATTGTTAAGTGAAGAGCTGTAGTTGCTTTCGCCACCCACAAGGCGATAGTTAGTCTGTGCGTCATTTTTAAATGGCTGGTACATATAGAACAAGCCAAAATCAAGTGCTACATTATCAGAAAGGAAGTAGTTAAATGATGGTTTAACCATTACGCCCACTGATGGGTTTTTGTAAGATACTGTACCCTTGCTCGCTGCTACAGGTTCGTTAAGGCCAACGCGGAAACCTAAAGCACGCTTGTCGTTAAAGTACTGATTCATATTCCCGTTAGGGTTATACTTCAGGTACTCAGCTTTGGTTATGAGCCAGTCGTTTACCGATGGGGTAGGTGCACCATCATAAACAGCTACAGTTGTTCCGCCTTCGCCTGGTACCAGCCTGTAAATGGCTTCGTAGTCAAAGTTGGCATTGGTAGTATAGCTGTTCTTCATTTGCACATTCACCAATGCGCCCAGGTCGGTAGCAAAACCCCATCTTTTTGAAAAGCGGTTCTTATACTTCAGCATAACCGGGATGTTAAGATTAGTGATCTTCACATTTTCCTTCAAGTTGTTACCTGTAATAACCTGCCTGAAGGTGCTGCCCATGGCGTCTTTAGACTGGTATTCCACATGGTATTTGTCAAGAACTGCATCGCCTTGCTGGCCCATGTACATGAAGCCGGCACCTATACCGAAATGGCGTTTTTTACCGAAGAAGAAACCTAATTGTGCATCGGCGCCATAAGCCCAGCCATTCTTGAATTTCAGTTCACCTGTATTGGCGTTTACCGCGTTCAGGTAGTTAATGGTTGAATTGGCCGATGTGTACATTTGCGAGCTCATACCGCCCAGAAGGTTCACGTCAATTACCCATCTGGATAATGAACTGTCCCTAAGATAGTCGGTCTTGGTCGTTTGTGCGGCGGCGGATAAAACACCGCCGGCAGCTATTAGTGGAAGAATGAAATTTTTCATTGTTTTTTGTTTTAGTTGTGAGTGTTTAGTTTTTTGTGAACCTTGTAACGGCTACTTTAATACCATCCTGATAGCAAGCAAGCATATAGATACCTGCTGGCAGGTCTGCAACATTAATTGGTGTTGTAGTGCCTGTTGCATCAATGGTGTTCAGCCTCTGTCCGGCCATGTTCACAATTTCAAAACGGATATTACCTCTGCTGGCATTTTCAAGAGCCACATTGATAACATTGTCTGAAGGGTTAGGATAAAGATTCATGGCTAATACTTCAGCGCTCACGTTCTGAACAGCTGTAGGCACACGGTAGTAGGTTTTTTGTACACAACCGTTACGGCCTGTCATTACCCAATAGAATTTATTGGCGAAATCAGGAGCAGTATTCAGATAGCTCTGGTTAATCTCACCAGATAACAGGTTAGAATCTAATGTACCTGCTGCATCATAACCCCATTGGTAGAAATCTTCATCGTTGCGGCTGCAAACGAAATGAGATTCAAAATACGTAACCGTAGGATCTTCAGTTGCTGTTGAGCTTACGTTAACCGTGTAACTAGCAACGCTTGAACAAGCCGAAGTAGAAACACCACCAATCAAGGTAAGCATAATGTTCGCAACACCTGAATTAGGGAAGTTAACTATGGCATTCATGCCGTTGTTGCTGGTAGCCCAAACGGTAGCGTTGGTAGCACTCCAGCGATAAGACATACCTGTAGGCGGTGCAAAACTGGTACCGAAGTTCTGGTATTTTGTGCCAGAGCAAAGTGTACCCGGAGATTTGGTTGTAATGATCGGTGTAACTGGTAATGGATTGATGACCACCGAAACATTTTGAGAGAACGAACAACCATTTGCGGTGCCTGTGAATATGTATATTGTAGTACCACCCGCTACCGCAGTAAGCACTTCATTTACATTACCTGCGCCGTTAGATGAGTCTGGTGCAATGCCACCTACATAAGGCCTTCTCCACGTATAAGTAGTACCCGCAGTAAAGCTTGTTGGCGCATAAGTAACAGCGCTGCCACTGCAGAAGGTATCAATTAAACTACTTGATAACCTTGGGGTAGGGTTAACTACAACACTTACAATAGTATCGGTTGTGCAACCATTGGCTGTTACCATAATATTATAGTAAGCTGTCTGGCTGTTGTTGGTAATATTGTTCAATGTTTCATTAATAGTACCATTGCCGCTGTCAATATTGTTTGACAAGCCTATAACAACAGGACGTAACCATTTGATGGTAGCAAAACCGGAGTCAGCAGAAGGTGCATAGTGGAAAACAGTACCATCGCAAATGGCCGCTGGCGTTGCAGTACTGGTAAGCAATGGCAGTGCATTTACTGTAATAACCATGCTTGAAACAGCTACTCCGCATGCGGTAGTTGCAGTATAGTAAATAGTGTCAATACCCGCAGAAAGCCCGCTTACAACACCTGTACTACCTATGGCAGCATTCGTGTTGGTAGCACTCCAGGTGCCACCGGTAGCTGTATTGCTCAGCACTATTGTTTGGCCCACACACACGCTCGCTGGGCCAGTGATAGTGCCCGCATCAGGTGCTGCATTAATTACGATAGCCCTTGTAGCTGTAGCTGTGCCACAACTGTTGGTTACAGAATAGATAATAGTATCAACACCTGGTGTAACACCGGTAACAGAGCCTGTGCTGCTAACTGTGGCAGTAGCATTGCTAGCAGACCATGTGCCACCCGTAGTGGTATTGGAAAGTGTTGTTGAAGCACCAACGCAAACAGCGGAAGCACCTGTAATTGTGCCTGCAAAAGGCAATGGATTGATAGTGATTGTTCTGCGCGAACTAACAGTTCCGCATGAATTGGTAACTGTATATATCACTGTATCGAGCCCTGCCGTAACACCGGTTATAACACCGGTTGCAGAACCAATAGTAGCATTTGTATTGGTTACTGACCATACACCGCCCGCTACTGAATTTGAAGCAGTGATGCTGCTGCCTGAGCAAACTGAAGAAGGACCGGTAATTGCCTGTGCTGTTATTGCGGTATCAACGGTAACAACTTTTCTGGCTGTATCATTACCGCATACATTGGTCACAATGTACATAATGGTAACTAAGCCTGAGCTTACACCAGTAACCACACCCGCACCTGAAACTGATGCATTGGTGTTAGAACTTGTCCAGGTACCACCGGTAGTCGATTCTGTTAATGTAATGCTGCTGCCCACGCAAACCGCGCTGCCGCCAAATATGGCACCTGCGCTAGGTATAGCGTTCACTGTAATGGTATATAAGGCGGTATCAGTGCCGCACGCAGTGTTTACAATATACTTTATAGTATCAGTGCCTGTAGTAGCGCCGGTTACTACGCCTGCGCTGGTAATGCTTGCGTGGCTGTTGGTTGCACTCCATGTGCCACCGCTAACAGAACTGGTAAGCGTAACAGAAGCACCGGTACATACTGTGGCAGGGCCGCTTATAGTACCTGCATTACCTGAAGTATCAACGGTTATTATTTTTGTTACGGTATCAGTACCACAACTATTGCTAACTATATACCTAATGGTATCAACGCCGGCTGTAACACCGGTAACTACGCCACCTGAAGTTATAGTAGCATTGCCGTTGGTTGCGCTCCATGCACCTGTTGTTACAATTTCAGTAAGTGTAATTGTTGAACTTGCGCAAACATTTGACGGACCAGTTATATAGCCGGGAGATGATGATGGGTTTACAGTTATTACTTTCGTTGCAGTATCAATACCGCAACCATTGTCTACGATATAGCTAATAGTATCCAGGCCGGGAGTAATACCAGTAACTGTACCTGTTGGAGAAACGGTAGCATGACTGTTAGAAGCACTATATGTACCACCTGAAATAGTATCGGTCAGGAATATTACTGAGCCCGGACATACTGAAGAAAAGCCAAGTATTGCACCTGCATTACGGGTGCTGTTAACCCTTACAATATGTGTTACAGTATCAGTACCACAGCTGTTGTTAACAATATACCTTATCGTATCTAAGCCTGCACTTACGCCGGTAACTACGCCACCTGAAGTTATAGTAGCATGGTTGTTGCTTGCGCTCCATGCGCCGGTTGTTACAATTTCAGTAAGTGTAATTGTTGAACCTACGCAAACATTTGACGGACCAGTTATGTAGCCGGGAGATGATGATGGATTTACCGTTATCACTTTTGTAGCAGTATCAGTTCCGCAACCATTGGTTACAATATACCTTACTGTATCCAGCCCTGGTGTAATACCAGTTACCGTTCCGGTACCAGAAATGGTAGCATGCGAATTAGTAACACTGTAAGTGCCACCAGTAGTTGTATCTGTCATGAATATTACTGAACCAGGGCATACAGCTGATGGGCCGGTAATTGTACCTGCACTGGCTGATCCGCCAACAGTAATAACTTTTGAAGCGGTATCAGTACCACATGCTGCGGTAACAATATATTGAATAGTATCAACACCATTGGTAATACCATTAACTGTGCCTGTTGACGATACTGTTGCATGTGCGTTTGTAGCGCGCCATGTGCCGCCGGTAACACTTTCAGTTAGCGTAATTGCATCACCCGCACAAACCGAAGACGGACCTGAAATAGTGCCCGCATCAGGGGTTGTGGTAACGGTTATTACTTTAAATGCAGTATCGCTGCCGCAAGTGCTCGTAACAATATACATAAGCGTGTCTAACCCGGCACTTATGCCGGTAACAACACCTGCTACAACTGCTGCATGTGTATTTGTTGCGCTCCATACACCACCTGTAACGGTTTCAGTGTAGGTAGCTACTGAGGCTATACATAAGCTTGATGGTCCGCTAATGGTACCTGCATCAGGTGCCAGGTTAATGGTTATTACTTTTGTCGCCGTGTCTGCACCGCAGGTATTGGTAACAATATACCTTATAGTGTCCACGCCCGTTGTAAGGCCGGTTACTGCACCTGCAACTACTAAAGCATGCAGGTTTGTTGCACTCCATACACCACCAGTAGCGGTATCGGTCAATATAGTTACGTTGCCTGTGCATACTGTTGAGGCTCCAACAATGGTACCTGCATCAGGTGCGGCATTAATGGTAATGGTGCGTGAAGCAGTATCTGCACCGCAGGCATTGGTTACAACATAAGTCATTGTATCAAGCCCTTGTGTAACACCCGTAACTTCACCAATTGATGATATTAAGGCATTGGAGTTACTGCGGCTCCATACACCGCCTGTGTCATTACCCGTAAGGGTAATAGAAGCGCCCACACATACGCTGCCCGGGCCGGTGATAGGGCCTGCAACAGGTTGTGCAATAACTGTAATTATTTTTGTTGCTGTGTCAGTACCGAAGCGCGTAACAACAGTGTATTGAATGGTATCAGTACCTGCGGTAATACCGGTTACTACACCAGTTGTTGGGGTGACTGTAGCATGTGTGTTACGTGCTGTCCAGATGCCACCAGTATCATTACCAGTAAGGGTAGTTGAAGTTCCTACGCATACAAAAGATGCACCAGTTATAGGGCCAGCCGAAGGAAACACATCGGCAGTTATAGAATCTCCGCTTGTAGTTATTGCACCATTCGTAGTGAATGCACGGCCAAAGAACATAGCGCCTGAAGCAATTGCTATCGCAGCGTTGTTAGCTACAACTGAACCTTCAAAAGTAGCATTATTGCCTATTGTCACAGCACCTTCTGTTACCCAGAAAACGTTTTTCGCACGCGCGCCGTTTAACAGTTTTACAACCGAATTGGTGCCCGTAGTGAACGCTCCATTTACCTGCATTACAAATACTGCATCAGGATTGCCCTGTGCATCCAGATATAATGTATCAGTAAGTGTGGCAGCGGAATTTAGTAAGTAAGTATGTGGTGTAAGTGTAAGGTTATGTCCCACTTGAGCAGGAAAAAGAAGTTCAATATCGTAAGCAAGTGAATTGAGTGTAGTGTATATAGTAGCAAGATCAGATGCCGCTGCTGCTGTTGACGCATCGGGCACAACATGTATAATGCCGTTTACATAAAGTGGATTGTAACCTGTAGTAACGCCTGAATTAGTGCCAACATCGCCGGCAACATGGGTATCGCTACCTGTATTGGTTACGTTGCCTGTTGCAGAAAATATACCGTATACTTTTGTTGCAGCAAAGGTGGGTGCACCCGGGCCGGTAAGCACTGCGCTTCCGCACCCAATTGGGGTGTAGCCATGCATGCTGGTAGTAGTAATAGCGCCTGTAGTTGAAAAAGCACGTCCTTCCAGTGTGTCATTAACACCGAAATTTATTGCTGCGTTATGCGCAATTATAGTGCCCCTTAAGGTAGCCCCAGATGCAACACTTACCATACCTTCTGTTTTCCAGAACACATTGCAGGCAATGCCGCCATTTATAATTTTTACTTTTGCATTGGTGGCAACCGAAAATGCGCCGCCAATTTGAAAGATGAATACTGCATTTGGGTCGCCCATAGCGTCAAGCACAAGGTTGCCCGTTAATGTTGCCGCTGTAGCGATGGAGTACACACCGGGACTGAGGGTATCGCCGCCCAGCGATGCCGAGGGGTGAAAGGTCGCGGTTGTCGTGTCCAGCTGATTATAGGCCGTCAGTACGTCTGCAGAAGCAGCTGCACTGATGCCATCAGCGTCGTGAATAACACCATTGACGTTACCAAAACCAGTACTGGAGCCACTGTTCGTGCCTACATTTCCTGTAAGTGTAGTGAGGTAGCCCGTGCCCGTATTGGTGACGGCCCCCGATCTCGTAAAGAGGACAAAATCGGCCGCCGTGCCCAGATTCGGCGCCTGTCCGTAATCGATGTGTGGCATGAGGAACAGGATGATCCACGTAAATGCGCGTAAAAGTCTTTTCATAGTTTATGTTGTTCGTGAGAGAAATTTCACTGGCAACAAAGGTAGAACCACCCGCAAATGACATTGTTATAAGACTTTATGAAAGACTTACAGAATTCACACTGTTGGCATTATGCCATATATGCAAAATGCCACGCAAAATGCGTGGCATAATTATTTTTCTGTGCTGCAAATACTGCAACAAAATTGTTATTGTGTAATGAATACTGAGTCTTTTTTATGGAATGTAAGCCTATTTTATGTCGCAGGTTTGAGGTCCCTTACCACTATTATGGCGCCAGCTACTATTAATACAATCCCGGCAACGGGTGGCCAGTCAAAAGAATGTTTCACTTGCCTGTTAATTTCAATAGGTCCTATGTCTACTATTTTCTGGGTAGTATACATCTGAAAACCTGTAAATGCCAGCATTAACACGCCGAATACTATAAGGGCAATTCCCACAATTTTTGTGGTCATAACGCCTGATTGTGTTTTGCAAAATGCTCCCGAACGAATGCGTGTTGCTGAGGCTCCGTCATTTTGTCTGCACTTTCCATTTCAATTTTTATTTTATCGAAATGATGGTCGCTTTTCAGTGTGTTGAAAAGTTCGGCTTTCGCATCGGTAGGGCCAAATAACAGCACATGGTCATAGCCTTTAATCACCTCGGCAATTTGTTTATAATAGCTGGCCTGCTGGTGTTGCTCTTTATTGTGCTCCAGGCCTTCGCTCTTGCTGAAGCTTTGCTCTTTTACTTCATGCGTAAATTTTGACTCCACAGTTTCGTTGCCAGTTGCATCGTTGCTGTATTCTATTATGTGGGCGGTCGCATGGTCCATCCATATTCCTAAGTTCTTCTTGGTGTTCATTATTTTTGTTTTTATGTTGGTTTACATTCTTTCCATATACCAGTTCAGTTGCTTTTGTAGCACTTGTTTACTGAGCACAACGGTAATTATATTTTTTAATCGCATAAATGCAGTTTCGCTTTTAACAACATAGTCTATCGCATGGTGGTGCATACAGTCTACAGCTACTTCAATTTTGTCTTGCGATGAAAGCATTATTACAGGTATTGACGGATGCGAGGCTTTAATGGCATCTAGTGTATCCATACCATTCATTGCGCCTTTTTCTATGCCATCAAGGTTATAGTCTAGCACAATAATATCAGGCTGTTTATCAAGGTTAGCCAGGCAGAGTTCTCCGGTAGCAAATGTTTCGATTTCAAAATCTGCGTGCTCACTGAATTCAATCGCCAACAGTTTTAGAAAGACCGCGTCATCATCGACAAGGAATAATTTTATTTTAGTATTTATGGTCATGAAATTTTGTTTTTTATATTTTGGTATTCCTGTTTCAGTTCGTTACAAGCCCGGGTGCAAACATTTTCAATTTGTGCTGCCATATCGTGTATAGCCTCCCTCTGCAGTTCTGTTTTAGAATATTCCTGCATTTTTTTGGCCATATTTTCGAAATCGGCATGAATACCTACTATTGAAAAAGAAGGTATCATTTTGTGCAGGGCTGCATTTAACGAATCCCAGTCTTCATCCCGAAGGCTTTTTTTCATGCTTTCCAAGAGTGGTGGTGTTTGCGCCAGATATAGGGATATCATTTCCATCATTAGCGAGGGATTCGATTTTGTTCGCCTGTGCAAGTAGTTAAGATCGGTGCATTTTACAACATTAGTATCATCAATGTACTCCTGTTTTTTTTCTATAGGTGGTATTTGTTTTTTTAGTAAGGCTACTATTTTAGAATAGAGTATGCGTTCGTCAATAGGTTTAGCCAGGTAATCGTTCATACCAACAGCCTTACATTTGGCCTGGTCTACCGTTGTTACGTCGGCTGTAAGTGCAATTATCGGTATGTTCGATTTCAGTACGTTGCGTATATATGTGGTGGCTTCAAATCCGTTCATCTCCGGCATCTGCAGGTCCATAAGTATTATATCGTATGTTTTGTTGGCCATTTTATCAATGGCAAGCATGCCATTTGCTGCAATATCAGGCTCAAAGCCAAAATCATCAAGCACCGTTTTCATGAGTAGCTGGTTAAGTGCAATATCTTCAACCACCAGTACTTTTATATTGCCAATTGGCGATTCAGGTGCATCAGTTTCAGGGTCCGCAGGTGCCTCATCGTTAGTTTTAACAAAGGGAAGCGTAAAGCTGAATGTAGAACCTTCGTCTATTTTGCTAACAACAGAAATAGAACCACCCTGATGCTCTACCAGTTGTTTTACAATAGCCAGGCCAAGCCCTGTGCCCCCATAAAGGCGGGAAGTGCCGCTAGTTGCCTGCTGAAAGTTTTCAAATATGTCATTGATCTTTGTTTCGGGTATACCAATTCCTGTGTCGGTAACTGCAAATTGCAGCACCGCTTCGCTGGCTGTTTCACTTTGCAGCGATATACTTATGGTTATACAGCCGGTTTTTGTAAATTTTACAGCATTGCTGGCTAAATTTAAAATGATCTGGTGCAGCCTTATCGGGTCGCCCAGCAGCACTTCGGGTATAGCGGGGTCATAATTCTTAATTAGTGTAAGATTTTTTTCCTGTATTTTGGTTTCAAACAAATGCATCATTGCCGACACCGAATGCACCAGTTTAAAGGGTGTTTGTTCAAATGTCATTTTGCCTGCATCAACCTTGGCAAGGTCAAGTATATCGTTTATCAATACTATTAAGGCGTCGCCGCTCATTTTAATAGCCGTAAGGTATTCTTTTTGTTTTGCGGAAAGTTCGGTTTTCAATACCACTTTTGTAAAGCCGATGATGGCATTGAGTGGTGTTCTTATTTCGTGGCTCATGTTCGACAGGAACATCTGCTTGGCCTTTACTGCGTCTTCGGCAGTTTTTGTGGCTTCATTTGCTTTTTTCGTGGCTGCTTCAGCAATGGTAGTCGCCATTTCGGCAAATACAATGGCCTCTGTTAAATCGGTAGCAACTTTTTTCTGTTCCGTTACATCGCGGGCTACAATTACAACACCTAATACATTCCCCTTATCGTCTCGGTATATCGATCCATTAAAAAGCACATCGGTGAGTTTACCGTCTTTATGACGCAGGGTGAGGGGTGAGTTAGCCACGGAGCCCTTGGCAAACACTTCCTGGTATACCTCACGAGCCATTTGTGGTTCTGTAAAATAGTCCAGAAAGTCGGTACCCGTAAGTTGTTCGCGGTTTAGGCCGGTTATATTAATGGTAGCCTCATTCATGTCCATTATTTTCCCTTCTGTACTAATGGTTACAAGCGGGTCAAGGCTGGCTTCTATCAGGCTTCTTGCGTATTGCGATTCTTGTCTTCCTTTGGTTTCCATATCAGGCTTGATTGGTTGGTGAATTCCCGATGTCTTCCAATGGAATTCTTTTATTGCTTTTAAGTTCTTTGAATTGTGATGGTGTTAGGCCGGTAATTTTCTTGAATTGTTTCGAAAGGTGCGCTACACTGCTGTAGCTCAATTTATAAGAAATTTCAGTAAGATTCAGTTCTCCATAAAAAAGCAACTCTTTAACGCGCTCAATTTTGTGTATAATTATAAAGTGTTGTATCGTTATGCCTTTTACCTCTGAAAAAATATTGGAAAGGTAGGTATAATCGTAGCCTAGTTTTTTGCTTATAAAGTCGGAATAATTGGTTTCTGGTAATTCGTCAGAATAGTGCACCATTTCCGTGATCAGATTGTTGATCCGTTCAATGATGATCGCTTTTTTGTCATCCATTAGTTCAAGGCCAATGCCTAACAGGCCGCTTTTTAATTCGGTTTGTTGGCTGGAGGTAAGATTTTCCATGATTTCGACTTCCCCAAGATCAACCACCACGAAGTGAAGACCCATTTTTTTGAGTTCTTCCTTCACGGCCATTTTGCAGCGCGCACTCACCATGTATTTTATAAAAAGTTTCAAATAAAGGCTGTTTTTTAATTTACAGTGAGGTAAAGGTGGGCTATTTTCACTTACATAAATTGGCTATTGAGAAATATATGTTGTATATATCACAGGTAGTGATTTTGCGTATATATGTTGCTGTTCTGTTTATTGTGCCAGATAGTAGTAAACAAGGTGATTACTCAATGCAGCATGGCAGAAGCGGTTGTGGCAGCTCAATTTATAGTTAACGATACTTGGATAGGGAATGTGGTAGCAAGGTGCTAACTGCCGCGTGCAATACAACAGGCATACAAAGCAAAAGAGCATTGAAAAAATTTCAATGCTCTTTTAGCTATCAGAATCATGGCTTTTGGGGCCATAAGCGTATCAATGATAAATTACTTGCATACCCAGGCGCAGTGCAATGTCTCTTTCCAGCTTGGCACCTTTACTTTCTTGCCAGTCAGGCAACATGTGCACCTCATCGCATTCCAGCATTTTTTTAATGTCGTTACGAATTGACTCGTTCCATGTTGGGGCATCATCAGTAAGTGCTACCGGGCGCACAACTTTGTAGCCCTGGTTGCTCAATTGTGTTGTTATGGTGTTGAACTTACTTTGTACATGCTCTTTAGGCAGGCCCGTAATTTTTCCGGCAATATATGCTGTTCTGTTCATAGCGAAATTTGTTTTTGTGTTTAAGGTTAAAGTCTTATCAGGTTAAAAGTGTAGGGCTGGCTTCGATATCAGGAAGTTTATTTATTTGAAAATAACGATTACTAAAAAAATACCGAAAGCAAAGACCTTAAAAAGGCGTTCTTCGATTTCTTTTTAACAGGCACTGGGGGTGGTTCGTGTAAGCGAGCCATGAATGTAAGCAGCAGATCATGCTTTTGCTGGCGCCTCGTAGTTCTTTGTTTATATTTGTTATTAGCCGAAAATATTACAGCAACATTCGGCGGTTGGTGGAGTGAGGTTTTCATGGTACACGTTGTTAATTTTGCTGAATAATTTGGTTTAGTTTTTTATAACATTTTTCATAGAACAAAGTTGCGAAAGTGCAGACTTTAATATGTTACACGGAATAGGTTAAAAGTTATAAGATTCACATACTTGCCATTGTTCCTGCTTAAAACATAGGCAAACATCGTTTATCCCCGTAGCACCCCTTGAGCCTTGACCATTAGTGTACTTACGTTTTCGCGCCTTTGTGTGAGATAATTTCCTCTAGTTTACGCGGCCAGGCTCCCTATTTTACTAAGCATACTTTCAATGATAACGGATGCGTAGCGGTCATGTTTTACATCCATAAGCTGGCACAACTGATAAAAGGCCATTGCTTCCGTACCGCTTAGCGTAAGTGTATATAGCTCCTGCGATTTTTTCGACATCTGAACCAGCTTATATTTCAGTTCCCCAAGGTACTCGTGTAATAATTCCTGATGCTCATTTGCCGGGCGGAAAGAAGCCAGCATGGTATCGCAAACTTCCACCATTGCTTCTAGGCGCTGATGGCTGATGCGAATTCCAATACTTCTTTTCTTATCCATTTGTTTACCGATTTTAAAGCAGTTTCATATTTACAGGTGAATTTTTCGTCGCCGGCAGCCAGCAACATCGCAGCGCGTGATATGCCGTTGATAACCGAAGTATGGTCCTGCCCGCCAAAAAGAATGGTAATATCGTGCAAGGTGATGCCCGGGAAGAAGGAGCGGAGCAAGGAAGCGGCAATAAAACGCAGATCAACAAAGTCCCTTTCGCGCGACTTTACCTTGTAACAGGCTACATCCATACCAATTGCATCTGCAATTACCCGCAGCATCTGCTCCGGAGTTTTTGAAGTATGGTAATCGGGGCAAAGCACCAGCGTAACCCTCATGCCGGTTTTATGCATAATTTGTTGTTCTGCGGCACGGGTAATGTGCCTTGCATCGTTCACTTGTTGCGGTACTGTATAATTCATATTTGCTGATTTACATGTTTTTTGGAAAAGTTGCTGCTGAATAGTATTTTTGACATGGAACTAAACAATTGCAACACAAATATACTCCAAATAATTTGACAAATCCAAATTTTGTGACAAAATAGTTTTAACTTTGCTGCTATGCATCTATCGGCCAATCTGAAATATTTAAGAAAGAAAAACGGCAAAACACAGGACGGGCTTAGCGCGGAACTGAAAATAGGTAGGACTACCATAGCCAATTATGAGGCCGGTATCAGTGAGCCAAATGTGGAAACACTCTGTGCATTTGCCAAGTATTTCGCGGTTTCAGTTGACGACCTAGTGTCAAAAAATCTGGAAGTAGACGCATTAATTGTAAATGCTGCCGAGACAGGCAAACCCTTTATTGACCCCAAAGCCAATAAAACTGGAAAATTCACCGGTGTGCCACAAGTGATAACTGTAGACAAGGAGGGCAACGACAATATTATATACGTGCCGGTAAAAGCCCGTGCAGGCTATCTGCTTGGTTATGGCGATGCGGAGTTTATGGAGCAGTTACCCACGTTCCGCCTGCCGGGCCTGAGCAATTCCACATACCGCATGTTTGAAGTGGAAGGACCATCAATGGCGCCCAACGTACTGAACGGCGACCGCTTGATAGGGGAGTGGGTTGAAAACCTGAACGATGTGCGCGATAACAGGGTATATATAATAGTGCATTCCGGCGGTGTAGCCGTGAAAAGGGTGATTAACCGGCTTAAAGAGCGGGGTAAATTTTACCTGAAAAGCGACACCATAGCGCACCGGCATGACTTCCCTACCATAGAAATAGACCCTGCGGATATTAGCGAAATATGGTACGGCAGGCTTAAAATAAGCAGCGATTTCAGCGAACCCTCAGAAGTGTACCAAAGGCTGGGCGATCTGGAGATGGATATGATGGAGTTGAAGCAGAAACTCACCCCTCCCGATTCTGTAACCGGCCCGGAAAGTGCAGTCTAATAAAATAAATTGCACCACATTAAAAAATGGATGTTTTGCACTTGTTGATAAGCTGTTGATAAGCTAATTCAGATGTTTTTTTCCAAAAAGCCGAAAAAAGCACCTTATTGTTAAGAAAAATGCAAAGAACGCTTTGTTAATTCAATATCTTGATATAAATTCACCCCCCAAATGACTCTAAGTGGCTTTAATCGCCATTGGGGTTGTTATTTTGAGTACACACTTACCACTGCAATTTTTAAAGAAAAACAAACAGTATGAAAAGAACTTTGTTACTATTTGTATTACTGCTTTCTGTTAGCATAGGAGCTTTTGCTCAAACGCATAACGTTACAGGAAAAGTATTAGACGAGCTCGGCAAAGGCTACCAGGCAGCCGGCGTTTCGGTTAAAGGTACCGTTGTAGGCACTATTACTGATGCAAACGGAGATTTTAATTTAGATGTGCCGGATGGCAAGCAAACGCTGGTTATTCAGGCTTTAGGTTACAATACCGCTTATGTAAAAGACAGCGGCCAATCTGAAATAGTTGTTCGCCTTACGCTTAATGCAAGAACACTTGAGGGTGCTGTTGTTACAGCCCTTGGTGTAAAAAGGGAAAAGCGTGAAGTTGGTTTCACTTCAACTACTGTAAGTGGTGAAGAACTGACACAGGGTAATAATACCAGTGTTGTTTCTGCATTACAAGGTAAAGTTGCAGGTGCTAACATCAGCAGCTCAACTGGCGGCCCGGGTGGTTCTAGCCGTATCATTTTACGTGGTGAAAAATCGATTGGTAAAAACAACAACGCCTTAATGGTGGTTGATGGTGTTATTACCAATAACTATGACCGTAGGTTAGGTAACTCTGATGCTACTCAGGCATTGACTGATGTTGACTTTGGTAATAGCGGTAACGATCTTGATCCTGATGAAATTGAATCAATCACTGTTCTGGAAGGTCCTGCAGCTGCAGCACTTTATGGCGAAAGGGGTGCTTTCGGTGCGGTAATGATCACAACCAAAAAAGGCAAGCGTCATGACAACAGCAACAAAGCGAGCAAATTCGATATCACTTACAAGGCAACTTTCACGCAGTCTGACATCTTAAAATTTGCTAACCTTCAGCACCAATATGGTCAGGGTAACATTTACAATGGTGTTGCTGATGACCGTCGTGAAAACTTTAGCTGGGGCTTACCTTTCGATAACGCACTTCGCCCATGGGGCCAAATCATCGATGGCAAACAACTAGTTAAGCCATATTCTGACCAACCTAATAACATTAAAGACTTCTTTAACCATGGCCAGAACCTGAACAACTATGTTGCATTATCAGGCGGTAGCGAAAACAGCACTTATTTCCTTTCATTGAATTCTTTGAACAGTCAGGGTATTGTACCTAACACATTCTATAATAAATATAGCATGCGTTTCAATGCAACTACACAGTTCAGCAATAACTTCTATTCAAGCATCAACTTAAACTATATCAATTCTTATTCAAGGGCAGCTTCTGGCGGTCAGGGTACTGGTTCGGTTTTAAGCAACCTTTACCAAACAGCGCGTGACATTCCGGTTTGGGAATTAAAAGACCTGGAGAACAAATACTACTCTATGCAGTTCTATGACACTTTAGGTGTTGAAAGGTATGGCTATTACAATGCTTACTACAAGAATCCATATTGGGCTTCAAAATACTATGATAACCGTAACAAGACCGACAGGTTAATGGGCGATGTTAACGTAGGTTTCAAGAAAGGTTCTTTCAATGTGGTTGACAGGTTAGGTTTAGATGTTTCTGATGACAGAACAACTTATAAAGTACCTACTTCTAATGCAATACCAGTTGACGGTTTTTATTCTGGCAATCCTTATTCAAACAAAGGTGGTTTCTCTCAGTATGATAACACCTTCTTCACTATGAACAATGACCTGATGGTTACTTTCGCTCACGAATTGGGCAAAGATTTCGGTATCAATGTTCTTGCTGGTCATAACGCATCTATTACGCAAAGCGAGGCTTTGAACGCCACTATCGATCCTTCAATTGGTCTGGTAATTCCTAACTTCTACTATCTGGGTAACAATGCAGGTCCTTTAACTGCACTTAACCCAATTTCTAAAAGAAGAAGCCATGGCGTTTATACTGACATCAAATTGAATTTCCGCAGGGAGTTATTCCTGGAATTGACTGGCCGTAACGAGTGGAGTTCAACACTTCAGTTCGATCATAATTCATACTTCTACCCAGGTGCCAATGCATCATGGGTGTTCACTGAAAGGTTGAATGGTACTAAATTCAAGAAAAATGTATTGAACTACGGTAAAATCCGTTTCGCTGCATCAGGTGTTGGTTCTTCAGGTATCGCTTATGCTAATAACCCTGCTGGTTATAGCCAAAGCCCTATTGTTTCCGGTTTCGGTAGCGTTCAGCCTCCATTCAATGGTGTACCTGCTTATTCTATCGGTTCCACATTTGGCCCTTCTAATCTTAGGCCAGAAAGAACCCGTGAGTTTGAAATGGGTACTGAACTTTCTTTCCTGAACGATCGCATCAGCACAACATTCACTTATTATAATAACCTTACTGTCGATCTGATCACAGCTGCTCCATTGCCTCCGTCAAGTGGTTTAGGTTTCCATTATCTTAACGTTGGCGATATCTCTAATAAAGGTGTTGAGTTAAGCATGAGGGGAACTCCTATCAAAACTAAATGGGGTTTGACTTGGGAACTGTTTGGAACTTATACACACAACAAAAACAATGTTGAGCGCCTTACAAGTGGTTTAGAGAATGTTGTATTAGGTGGTACTAACGATATGGCTATTGTTGCCGCAGTTGGTCATCCTCTGGGTACTTTCTTTGGTAATGATATCGCTTATCACGATGGTCATGCAGTTGTTGATGCTGCAACCGGTTTACCAGTTCCTACAAGCAAGCCAGTTTATAAAGGTTCTTATCAGCCACGTTTCATTACCTCATGGGGTACTGATCTTAGCTGGAAAGGTTTGAAATTACACGCATTGTTCGTTTGCAAACAAGGTGGTCAGTTCTATTCAAAAACAAAGAGCGATATGGATTTCAACGGTACATCAGAAATTACTACTGTTAATAATCGTAATCCTTATGTTTGGAACAACTCAGTTAACCAGGTGGGTACAACTAACAACTATGTTAAGAACACTACAGAGTTCTCTCCTTATAACTACTATGTAAACGTGGAAAACAAAGTTCCTGGCCAATTATTGATTGATGCTGGTTTTGTAAGGCTTCAGGAATTAACTTTATCGTACAAAATACCTGCTAAATACTACAAGCGCAGCCCATTCGGCAATCTTGAAGCTGGTTTATTCGGTACTAACCTGATACTGTGGACGTCTAAGAGCAACAAGTTCAATGACCCTGAGGAAACTTCAAGTGGTTCTGCAAGTAATGCACAAGGGTTTAACTTTACAGCAAGCCCATCGCAGAGAAACTACGGTATCTCTATTAAAGCTACTTTCTAAACCATTAATCTAAACAAAGTTGTAAATTAACTATTATGTTTGTTAATAAAAAATTCATTATAGCAGCAGCAGGATTAATTTTGGGAGCTTCTTCCTGTAGAAAATTCCTGGATGTAAATACAAATCCTAACATTGCTACTTATGGTACTGTTGCCACGTTATTGCCAGCAGGCGAATTGAACATAGGCACAGCACTAGGTTGCGATATGCAGGTTAATGGCAGTATGTGGGCAGGTTACTGGACACAGAGCCCAAGCGCAAGCCAGTATAAAATAATTGAGCAATACAATACAGGCCAGGATAACTATTCTTACCTGTGGGATAATTTGTATACAGCTAACGAAAACCTTTTTCAGTTGATCAAAGTTGCTGATCAGCAAAAGAAAAGGCATTATAAAGCCGTAGCATTGTTGCTGCAGGCTTATACCTATCAGCTTACTACCGATGCATTTGGTGATGTTCCTTTCAACCAGGCGCTTAGGGCACAACCTGCTGACGGTAGCTATACCAATCCTAAGTATGATTCACAGGTTGTTGTTTACAATGGTGTATTCAAATATATCGATTCAGCAGTAGCTCTTATCAATCAGGCTGATGCTGCGGGTCCTGGTGCTGACGACCTGATGTATGGTGGTGATATGACCAAGTGGATGAAGTTCGCAAACACTTTGAAATTGCGCGCTTATCTCAGGTTGAGTAAAATAAACCCTACTTGGGCACAAACAGGTATCGCTGCACTTTATGCAACTCCGGGTGTTTCATTTATCGGTACAGGCGATGATGCTGCAATTAAGTATGGTTTTTCTACCGCTAATAAAAATCCTTTGTATGCTGAAGCATCTTCAGCAGTGATCAATGGTACACAAAATATTGTTGGTAGCTCTACAGTTATTGACAGCATGAACAGCAACGATGACTACAGGGCTTATGTGTTTTTCGAAGCATTAGGCAGCGGTCAGGTACAGGGTATCACTCAGGGTAACTACAATAGTAATCCTGCTCCCGGTACTTATTCTATTCCTAACGTTTATGTTGCCGGCGATGCTGCAAATGCACGTTCTACTTCGGCTCCGGTTAACCTTTTAACCAGCTACGAAAGTTACTTCTTACAGGCGGAAGTTGTTGCAAGAGGATGGGCTAGTGGTAATGACTCTGCGCTTTTCTACAAAGGTGTTGAAGCAAGCTTTAACTACTATTCTGCACAGTTGAGCACTGAAATTGGTGTTGATGGTGCTACTTCTTACGATATTTACGTAAATGGAGATATTGCGAATGCTATACCAGCTGGGTATTGGGCACTATATCCTTATGCAGGAACGCCTACTCAAAAATTACGTCACATTATTACCGGTAAATGGTTTGCAATGTGCGGTAATCAGGGCTTCGAAGCATGGACTGAAATGCGTCGTACCGGTTATCCTGATTTCTTCGTTCCTTCAGTAGCTGCTGGCAGCGCTGCTTTACCGAAGAGGTTCTTATATCCAACAACTGAAAGTGTAAGAAATTCTGCTTTCCCTGGTTTGCTTCCACTTTCTACTAAAATGTGGTGGGATCTATAATATCAATTTTTGAAACAAAACAAACGAACATGAAAAAATATTTAATCATACCTTTCTTGGCTGTAATGGCATTTACTGCTTGTAGGAAGAAAGAAAATACAGTTTCAACTTTAGTTACTTATTCAACCCCTACAATCGTAGTTTCAGGCGATCAATACTACAGTATTCCTGTGGGTGGCGCATTACCTACTATCGCGGCTACTGCTTACGATTCTTTTTACAAGGAATCTTATCCGGTGGTGATCGATCAGAGTACATTGGATAACACTGCTCCAGGTTTGTATGTGGTGAACATTACCGCAAAAAACAAGTATGGCATGAAGGGTAGTACAGGCATTTATGTAGCTGTTACCAACATTAGCCCTACGGTTCACATGGAAGGTAATTACCTGCGCTTGGCTAATTTGCAGGCGGTAACTGTTGTACGCCACGCAAACGGTTTGTATGAAATAGACAACGTTGGTGGTGTTCCTCCTCCGTCGTCGGCCATCGTTCCGGCTCTTTTTGTACAGGTTGATGATACAACTATGTCATTCCCGTTGCAGTCAACTTCACAAGGTGATATCTTCGGCGTTGATCCATCAATCAATATGACTGATTCTACCTTCAGGTACAAGATCGGTGGTACTGGTCCGTTTAATCCTAATGCAGTAAGGGTATTCCAAAAGCAATAGTCTGTTACAATTACAATATTTGAAAAATCCCCTGCATTTGCGGGGGATTTTCTATTATAGTTCATTTCTTGCTGTGGTTGAAGTTTTTTGTAGAGTGGACAATCCGGCAAGGTAGCCCATTCATTTGCTGTAGTGATTCGTTACAGCAACATAAACTTATCTGCGTCATTCAGGAAGGGTAGTTTTTGCCTTGTTTGTTCCAGATGCTCTCTATCCAGGGTCACAGTGTGCACCGCAGCACTGCCGGTATGTTGCCAGATGGTTTCACCCAGCGGACCAAAAACGCTGCTGTCGCCGGCATATAAATGGCCCTTGCCGTCAGTCCCTACACGGTTTACACCCACTGAGTAGCACATGTTTTCAATTGCGCGGGCCTGTAATAGTGTTTTCCAGGCTGTGCTGCGCGCTTGCGGCCAATTGGCGACATAAACCAACACATCGTAAGGCTCGCCGGTATTCCGGGCCCAAACAGGAAATCTGAGGTCGTAACACACCATCAGGTTTAGTTTCCAGCCATTTACTTGCGCAATAAGCCTGGTATCTCCCGGTGTATAATGTTCGTTTTCATGCGCGTAGCCGAAAAGGTGTCTTTTATCGTAGGTGCCAATTGTGCCATCGGGCTGCACCCACAGCATGCGGTTATAGTATTTGCTATCTTCCTCAATAATAAGGCTGCCAGTGAGTATGCAGCGGTATTTAACCGCCATATCGGCCATCCAGCGCACCGTGGGTCCGGTCATTGGCTCTGCCAGACGTTCCGGTGCCATACTGAAACCTGTGCTGAACATCTCTGGCAATACGACCACATGTTTTGGCGAGGGTATCGCTGCAATTGTTTTTTCGTAATTGGCAAGGTTAGCCGCAACATCTTCCCATACTATATCGGGTTGTATCAGCGTTATATGTAAATATTGGCCGGCCATTTTGAATATGCGTTTATTTGTGATAATATTACAATAATAAAGAAACGGATAGTAACCGGCAATTTTTAATTTTGTCGGGCATTGTTGCCGGCTCTATTTTGATTGATTAACGGATGAGAAAGATACTGATTTTAATTTTGTTGTTACTTCCGGCTGCACTCTGGGCAAAGAAAAAAGATAAGCCACAGCATATGCTGCCGGGTAGGTGGGTGGAAGTAAAACGCCTTACACCAGATTCAACCGTGGTTGATTTTACAGATACTTTGTTCATGACCTTTGCCATCCGCGATACCTTCACGTACAGGCTACGCAACGGTTTTGTGTATCGTGGCAAGTATACTTATGACGAGGACGATCACCTGGAATTTGGGACCGCAGCATACCAGGTAGCATTACGCAGGCCTAACAGAAGCCTTATACTGGCTAACCCCAAGGGTATTTACTACTTCATTCCCGATACTTCAGATACCGCTGCGCTCATAGTGCTGGATACTACTGAGAAAATTTTACCTGTAGGTACAATTGACCAGATGATAGGCCACTGGACCGTATATAAGAGAACTATTGATAAGGATGGTGGCGGAGTGGATTTCCCAAGTCAGATAAAGGGTTTGTATGTTACCGGAAAAGGCAGTGATGAAAAGCAGGGCTACCTCTATTGCGGTAACGATGCCAATAACGACCCGGGTTGGTACGTAAAGGGCTATGTGACCAATGACCAAACCCTGGATTGCGACGGCAAGAATCCCCGATCCATTAAAGTAGTTAAATGCCAGAATGGAGAATTAATACTATCTGAAGGCGGGGTAAACTACTTCTTTAAGCAGTTTAGGTAGAAGTTTTTTGTCATAAAATATTGATTTATAATTACTTATGGCGTATTTGCAAATTTACTCAATATACTGAGTAAAACTGCTCAACGAGTTGAGTAAAAAATATTGGCTGAAATATTTTGGATAATTCCTACCGCATTTTCAGCAAATAGTAGCTTTTTATAGCTTTCTCCCGCGTGGCCGGGCTGAGGAATTCGGGGGTTAGTTCGCTTACCTTAAACAGTTTGCCTTGTTTTTCAATATCGAAACTGGCACCGGCATCACGCAGTTTTTGCATACCCTCATCCATTGTCAGCACATACTTATAGCTTTTGGCAAGCGATGAATCATCCTTACCCTGAATAATTTCCTGCGCGTAAAAACTGAGTGCATTCAGCGGGTCACTCACTTTATAGAAGGTAATATCGCTGGCTGGTATATGTTTTTCATGCACATACTTCCCAATTTGCGACCCCACCTGGTATTGCAAAAGGGTGTAGTACACGAAGTTGGTAAGTAATATATTCGTCATTATGAGGCAGATGCCCGGTAGCCAGAAAGCTTTTGCCGTAAGCCGCTGGCTAAATGCGAGGTAAAGCCACAGCGCAGCACAAACTGCCCACAAGCCAATAGCAAAAACACCGCAAGGGAATACCCAGGTGATAAGCAGCAACACTATACCCAATACTAATACAGATATGGTAAGCAATAATGGTTTCAACACTTTATACAGGCGTATATTAGTGCCGGCCTGCAGAAAAGACGCGAAGGAAGCAGCGGTGATAATGGCCGCCAAAGGAAACACCACAAAAATGTAGTGCGGCAACTGGTAGGCCGATGAACCCAGAGCCAAATAAGCCAATAGAAAGCCGCCACTCGTTATCCATTCCTGATCATCGCGAAGCCTGAATTTTTGTCGGATGACCGTAACAATATTCACCACAAGCGCAGGCACCAAAACAAATATCCACGGCAGGAACGACCACAACATATTGAGCAGCAGGAAGCTGATATCAGCACCATTCTTCCACGGGCTTTCGCCGGTTATACGCCCAAAACTTTGTGACCAATAGAAAAAGCGCAGCCCACTCACCCCTTTTTGCCCATTCACAACTGCTTCAGGGTGCAGATCGTATTGCTGGTAAAGGCCCATGCTCATAGGTAACAAAATGAGTGCAATAATAACCAATCCTACAAGGTAAGCAGGCCTGAAGAACTTAGCCCATTGCCGCTTTAATGCCCAATCGCTGGCAAAACAAAAAACGGGCACCATCAGTGCAATAGGCCCCTTGGTCATCATGCCGAAACCTACTGCAGCAAAACCAGCCAACAGGTAAAGGTTCTTTTTAGTAACATCCCATTCCTTTACCAGCCATATTGCAGTTACCACCCAGCTCATCAGTATCGTATCGCAACGGATATCGTTGGTCATCAGGAACATACCCTGGCAAGTGGCCAGTACAAAAGCCGCCATGCGCGCAGTAGTATCGGTATACAGCAAACGGGCAAGCCGGTAAGTGGCATAAATAGCCCATAGCGCAAAAAGTATGGAAGGCAGCTTATAGCCCAAATTACCAATGCCAAATACCTTCATGCTCAGTGTACTCACCCAAAAAAGGAAGGGAGGCTTATCCAGGTAATTAAAACCATGGTCGTACAGAAAAAGCCAGTTGTGGCTATCCAGCATTTCACGGCTCATGCTTGCATATTGCGAAGCATCAATATCCATAGTATCTACCCGTATACCGGTAAAATAGATAATGGCGATGATAATAAATACCCAAAACGGAATTTTTGGCATGCAGGAATTTTGAAACTCAAGAATTGCAAAAATAGTTGCAATTTTAACGAATGTTGCAATTAAAATATCTGCGGTCAAATTTAGCATTCGAATACCCTTTTACTACGCATAAAGGCACTAAAACGCACCAACCTTCCCTTATAGTAGGCCTTGGGCTTGCCGGGATGATGGGGCTGGGCGAGGCACCAGCCATAAGCTACTACAACATAACGGTAGATGAAATGATAGCTTCATTAGACGGTAAGCGTGGCATGATAGAACGGTATGCCCTCACCGACCCGGAGCGTTTCTGGCATTTTTTGCACCACCTGATACCGGGCCAGAATTTCCTCACCGCAGCATTAGATATTGCGGGCTGGGACCTTTTCGCCCAAATGCGCCGGCAGCCTTTGTATACATTATTGGGTCTGAATTGGGAAAACCTGCCTCTTACCGACTACACTATAGGCATGGATACCGCCGAAAGCATGGTAGCCAAAGTAAACGCCCGTCCCTGGCCTGTTTACAAAATTAAAGTTGGCGGCACTGATGATATTGATAAACTAAGAGCCATGCGGGCTGTTACCGATGCTCCCTTCAGGATAGATGCCAATGAAGGCTGGACGTTTGATGAGGCGCGCCAACTGCTGCCCGAATTGAAATTGCTGGGTGTGCAACTGGTAGAGCAACCCTTAAACCGAACAGAACCGGATGCTATGAAGGAGCTGAAAGCGCTATCGACATTGCCGCTATATGCCGATGAAAGTTGTGTAACAGAACACGATGTAAAAAAATGTGCCGCAGGTTTTGACGGTATCAACATTAAGCTAACCAAATGCGGTGGTATAACCCCGGCATTACGCATGATAAAAGAAGCAAGGCAACTGGGCTTAAAAGTAATGATGGGCAGCATGAATGAAAGCAACATAGGCACCGCTGCTATAGCCAATATGTTGCCGCTGCTTGATGAAGTAGATGCCGATGGCCCGTTACTGCTGCAAGGCGATATTACAGAAGGCCTCACTTACGATAATGGAGCCATACAACTCAGTGGCAGAAATGGACTTGGTGTAAGGTTTAAGGCGGTAAAATAAACAACACCTAAACTAGTATTTCAATCTGGCTTCCACCCTTTTAAGATATGCGAGTGCCTGCTTACTGATGGCAGTGCGCTTTTCAGTAAAGGGGATGGCCATTACCTGCGCTATGGCAACAAAAAATGTGCCCATATTCCCTTTTATAAGGCGCAGATACTGCACGCCCCAGCTTAAAGCAGTAGTAACAAAATCTTTTACAGGCAGGTAGCGCCATGCCACCTTGCTCTTGTTCACCCACTGCATTTGCAGCTTCTTGTAATTCGGCTGTCGCCCCAGTGGCGACTCTTTATGTTCCACTGTCACTCGGTTATCAAAACCTATGGTATAACCCGCATCCAGCACGCGGTACCCAAGGTCGTATTCCTCCATGCCATAGTGGAAATCGGTAGGGTATACACCGGTAATGTCAATTATTTCCCGCTTCATAATGTGGGCACACCCTATGTAGTAGCCGGTAAGGAATTGTGCATTATCCTTGTATTTGTCGTATTTTTTGTGGGGGAAGGCGGTAAGCTGAACCTCCTTAGTATCAAAATAAATGACCCTGGGAGTAATAATGCCCGTATTATTTTCTTTAAAAAAAGGCAGATCGAACAATGCCGAAAGCTGCTCCAGATCATCAGGTTTAGTGAGCAGGGCATCATCATCAAGAATGAACATCAGGTCGCCCTTAGCCATTTGCATCAGTGTATTACGCCCGCGCGCCACGCCTGAATTGTCAGGAGACATAATGTATTGTATCTTCTGCTCGGGGTGGGCTGCAATGTAATCGGTTACAGTGGTGTAGGCATCTGTAGAGCAGTTATTAAGCACCAACACTTCTTCAAGCACGGTATTATTACCGGTTTGTTTACCCAGATTTATCAAAAGATCGAGCAGATCTCCGGCTCGGTTGTAGGTTATGATGAGTATAGAAATGCTATGTGCCATAGTGCTGCTACAAAATTAGGTTTTATAGATGGTAATTTTAAATGAACCAGCAGTGATAATGGGCTATGCTAAAATGATAAAAAAATTAAAAGTGCTTGAATGTTAAGTCGCCCGAGGCGTTTCGCTAATAATAGTTTGTGATATAACCGGAGAGCAATAACGCGTTAAATTCTCTAAGCAATTTGTAGTACCATGTATTACCTTTATGCAAAGTTTACCCTATTAAATTTGCACTATAAAAACTGGCAAAACACAAAATGATATCACTCAACTTAACCGGAAAAACAGCATTAATAGGCGGCAGCACACAAGGCATTGGCCTGGCATCAGCACAGGCATTGGCTACACTGGGTGCCAATTGTGTATTGATATCCCGCAACGAAGATAAACTGCAAAATGCAGTAAGTACACTCGATGCCAGCGCAGGTCAGAAACACACCTACCTGATTGCTGATTACAGCAATTTTGAACAGGTAAAAGCGGTTGTTGCAGACTTTGTGAAAAACAACATTGTGCACATATTGGTAAACAATACCGGCGGCCCTGCGGGTGGCCCCATTACTGCCGCAAAACCCGAAGATTTTCTGGCGGCATTTCAGCAACACCTCATCTGTAACCACATTATTACCAACCTGGTAGCCGACGGCATGAAAAAGGATGGCTATGGCCGTATCATTAACGTTATTTCCACCTCGGTGAAAATACCGCTAAAAGGGCTGGGTGTTTCTAATACCATACGGGGCGCAGTTGCCAGCTGGGCCAAAACAATGGCTAATGAGCTGGGGCAGTTCGGTATAACAGTAAACAATGTGTTGCCGGGCGCCACATCAACCGAGCGCTTAGCCACTATTGTAAACAATAAATCGACCAAAACCGGGCAGGATATACATGAAGTAGAACAGGAAATGCTGGCCGAAATACCAGCTGGCCGCTTTGGCAAACCCGAAGAAATAGGTTCGGTTGTTGCTTTTCTTGCCAGCCCTGCCGCAGCCTACATCAACGGCACTTCTATACCTGTTGATGGGGGCCGCACCGGCAGCATATAACAGAAAGCAGTTCGTTAGGGCCGGGGTGGGGGAGCAGGTGTAGTGTCAAACACCCCGGCCGAAAAGAAAACGTCGTTAAGCGAGTGGCAATGCGCAATGGGTGACATGGTACGGAAACTTACCTTTTTTCCTGGCACAACTCTATCAATACCCCATTGGTAGTTTTAGGGTGCAGGAAACAAACCAGTTTATTGTCGGCACCATCTTTAGGCGTGGCGTTCAGTATTTCGAAACCCAGGGCAGCCAGGCGCTTCATTTCAGCTTCAATATTTTCTACTTCAAAAGCAATATGGTGAATGCCCTCGCCTTTTTTTGCTATAAATTTTGCTATCGCGCTGTTATCGTCTGTAGCCTCTAAAAGTTCTATTTTTGATTCACCAGTTTTAAAAAAGGCGGTGCTGACATGTTCGCTGGCAACACTTTCAGTTTTATAACAGGGAGTACTCAGCAATTGCTCAAATAACGGTACTGCATCGGCTAAATTTTTTACCGCTATTCCAAGATGTTCTAATTTCAACATTATTATATTGTTTTTATAAATGGGAATATTAACAGCTAATATCCGGCACCGGGCCTAAATTAGTACATATGTATGTAACTTTACCCCCAAATCCCTTTAAGGATAAAACTATGGAATTAAATTTGCCAATATATTTGGACAATAACGCCACGACCCCAATGGATCCCCGGGTACTGGAAGCAATGTTACCTTATTTTGTTGAAAAATTCGGAAATGCAGCAAGCCGTAACCACTCATTTGGCTGGGTAGCTGAAGAGGCTGTTGACTATGCACGTGAGCAGGTTGCTAAATTGATAAATGCTGACCCTAAGGAAATTATATTTACTTCAGGTGCAACAGAATCTGACAACCTTGCTTTGAAAGGTGTGTTTGAAATGTATGCTTCAAAGGGCAACCATGTAATTACCTGCACTACCGAACACAAAGCCGTATTAGATGCCTGCAAGCACATTGAAAAAATGGGCGGTCAGGTTACTTATCTTGAAGTTCAGGCTGATGGTTTGATAGACCTTGCTGAGCTGGAAAAAGCGATTACTGATAAAACCATCCTTATTTCCATAATGTATGGCAATAACGAAATTGGTGTTATACAACCGGTACGCGAAATAAGCGCTATTGCCCGCAAGCATGGCGTATTGTTCTTTACAGATGCTACACAGGCGGTAGGCAAAGTGCCTGTTGATGTATTGGCAGATGGTATTGACCTGATGGCTTTCAGCGGTCACAAAATGTATGGCCCTAAAGGTGTAGGTGCTTTATATGTGCGTCGTAAAAACCCACGTGTAAAAGTAACTGCCCAAATGGATGGCGGTGGCCACGAACGCGGTATGCGCAGCGGCACACTTAACGTTCCGGGTATTGTTGGTTTAGGCAAGGCTTGCGAATTGTGCATGAATGAAATGGCAGAAGAAAGCAAACGCCTCAGCACCATGCGCGACAGGCTGGAAGCGGCACTGATGCAAGTGGAAGAAGCTTATGTGAATGGTAACAGGGAACACCGCTTGCCACACACTACCAATATCTCTTTCAAGTACGTGGAAGGGGAAGGTTTGATGATGGGCTTTAACAAGAACATTGCGCTTTCAAGCGGTTCGGCTTGTACTTCAGCTTCATTGGAACCATCGTATGTGTTGAAAGCATTGGGTCTGGGCGACGATCTGGCACATAGCTCTTTACGTTTCGGGCTCGGTCGTTTCACTACTGATGACCAGATAGATTTTACCATTAATGCAATAACCACCAGCGTGTTGAAATTGCGCGAAATGAGTCCGCTTTGGGAAATGTTTAAAGAAGGTGTGGATATAGATGCCATTGAGTGGGCGCATCATTAATAACAATTTGCCAATTTGGCAATTGCCTAAAACAAGGTGCTGTAAAGACACCATTGACAATTTATCATTAACAATTAACAATTAGAAAAATGGCATATTCAGATAAAGTTATCGATCATTATACTAACCCTAAAAATGTAGGTACTCTTGATAAAGCGAAAACAAATGTAGGTACAGGGCTTGTTGGTGCACCGGAGTGCGGCGACGTTATGCGCCTGCAGATAGAAGTAGACCAGGAAAGCGGATTGATCAGCGATGCTAAGTTCAAAACTTTTGGTTGTGGTTCTGCAATTGCATCATCATCTCTGGCTACAGAATGGTTGAAGGGCAAAACAGTTGACCAGGCTCTGGCTATTGACAATATGGATATTGTGGAAGAACTGAACCTGCCTCCGGTTAAAATTCACTGCTCAGTATTGGCTGAAGACGCTATTAAAGCCGCTATCAACGACTACCGTGTAAAGAATGGCCTGGCAGAATTAGCTACAGCAGCGCATTAATAATTTAAAAGAATCAATGCACGGAACAGAATGCCCGCTAAGGCATACCGTTACTGTATCAATACATTCCAAAAGTATAAGGTTGAATTGCGGAAAACAGCTTTCGACTTTCTACTAAATACTTTCGACTTAAAAAAAATGATTTACGTTAGTGATAAAGCAAAGGAAAAAGTTGATCAGCTCAGGCGCGATGCCGGGCTGACTGACGAGTATTTCCTACGTGTGAGTGTGGTAGGCGGCGGATGTTCAGGCCTGAGCTATAAGCTCGACTTCGACAATGAAGCCCAACCCAAAGACCAGCATTTTGAAGACCAGGGTGTAAAGTTGGTTACCGACCTGAAAAGTTTCCTGTACCTATGCGATACTACCCTCGATTTCTCCGATGGTCTTAATGGTAAGGGCTTCCACTTCAGTAACCCCAATGCCAGCCGTAGTTGCGGTTGCGGGGAAAGTTTTGCAGTGTAAAGTTGTATTCAATAATATTTTGAAAGCCGCATTTGTGCGGCTTTTTTTTGTGTCGTTACCGTTTGTTCTGTTGAGTTTTTAAAATTACTTGTTTATATTTGTCAATTGTTTTATAAAAACAAAATAATAATATTTATATGAAGGGTCCTCAATTTTTGAAATACGTTATACCTGTATTGACAACTCTTCAAGAAAATGGAGGAGCCGGAGACTCATCCAATGTGATAGAGAAGGTTATCGAAAAGTTAGGAATAACTGAAAAGGAGTTAGAAGACTCCTTAGAAAATGGGCAATCACGAATAAAGAATCAAATACAGTGGGCAAGGTTCTACCTTTTTAAGGCAGATTTGATAGATAATTCACAAAGAGGGATATGGAGGTTAACTAACGAAGGTCTTGAGAAAAAACTCTCTCAAGAAGGTGTTTATTCACTTTATAAAAGCGTACAGGAAAAAATTAAGAAAACCACTGCAACACCCGAGAAAGTTGAACTTAAATTTGAAAATTATTCAACTGAAGATGAAGAACACACCATTAATCTAATCAATTTGATTCAAAATTTGTCTGCAGCAGGATTTGAGAAATTGTGTAAGCGTCTTTTAACAGAAATAGGGATAAACGATATAATTATTACTGGCGGAAGTGGAGATCAAGGTATTGATGGTAAGGGGATTGTAAAACTGAATGACGTTGTTAGTTTAAATCTCGTCTTCCAGTGCAAAAAATACAAGGAAGCAGTTTCTCCACATCATGTAAGAGATTTTAGAGGGGCAATGCAGGGAAGAGGTGAAAAGGGACTAATTATCACTACAGGTAGATTTACAAAGGAAGCGAAAAATGAAGCTAGCCGAGATGGGGTAACTCCAATAGAATTAATTGATGGCGACCGACTAGTTAAATTATTTGAGAAGCATAAACTTGGTTTGAAGCCTGTAGTTGTGTTTGAAATCGATCATGAATTCTTCAAGGGGTTTAATTAGTTTCCCTTTTGGTACGAAGATTTACTCGACTCAACTATTACCGGAAGTATATACTTCCTAAATAGCACTCGTCCTCGTTTGCGACGAAGTGGGTGTAGGTAGCAAAAGACAAACATTTCAAAGAAATCGAGGGAATAAAATTAAAGCATTGGTAGTTTGTACTACCACAAAAACAAATAACAGCATGGCGATACTACATACTATGTGCACTAAGAATTGGCTTGGAGGTTTTGGAACGAATAACAACGCAATCCTGACAGAAACGCCATATAAGCCAGAGATTCTTATTATTGGTACATATAATCCAGATACACCTGAAAATAACGCCATTGCTGATTTTTTCTACGGAAGGAATTATTTTTGGCCTGCATTTCATAATCTTTCAAACAACAACCCAATATTACTGTTGCAGCGTAGAGACGTGGGAAATGCACCGAATATTGAAGGCATTTTCAACTTATGTGAACACTTTAGGCTGTCGTTCGCAGATCTCATTTTTTCTGTAATGCAAAATGACAATCCAGTCTATCAATTAGAGGGCAATACTGTTCATTTCAATGATAATAATTACAATTTAATAGATGATAAGGACCTGGCAGCATTGAATCAGGTTAGGCAGGTTGAATGGAATGCTCACAATATCATTAGTTACTTAACAATTACTCCGTCAATACATACAGTATATTTCACTAGACAACCTATAAATCCATACCAACATTACTGGAATGCAATTGCTGATCATGATTATGGCAGACCACTACAATTCAAAAAAATATTTACACCTGCTGCCCGACGACTGGGAGGAAATCCCCTAATAGCACGTCTTTTGCGTCATTGGCTTTGGAATGATGCTGCTCATTATGATACCATTGACCATGACTGGTTGCTTGGAAAAGGTGTTGGTCCGGATATGTTTTTATAATGGATTTAATTTATGGCGTTAGCCCATGTTTGAAATTGTCTCAGTTAAACAATATGCCGCAGCCATACCGACTACTAACTTGCCAAACTTTTTTGTTTTGCTTCCAGCGAAACATAGTTGGAGGCAAAGTTTCGATAGTGTTAAAATGAAATGTTCGGCGGTGTGATTACCCTCTCTAGCTTTGTCATCTTGAGCGTAGCGAAAGATCTTCTATGTGCCGTTCTTGCGCTCGTTTTTTTGGAGTGGTTGCTGTAGAAGATGCTTCCTGCGTCAGCATGACAAAGTTAGGAACCTTAGATGTGCCCCACTCGCCCCCAATCTACACACAAAACAACGCTACCGCTGTTCTGCACCCTTCTTACTCATATCCACAGTCTTCCATTGGTTGCCTACCTGGTACAATAACAGGTACTGTCCCTGGGGTTTTTTTAGCGTGAGTTCGTACCAATGACCGGGGTCTTTGAGGTTCAGTTTGTAGTCGTTGTTTTCATAGCTGTGCCCGCCCTTCATTTGGTACCACCACCAGGTGCCCCATTGGTTGAGGGTAACGTTTAGTGTGCTGTCATTTACCACGGTTACGTTGGCCCCATCTTCTGGCGTAAGCATATTGTAGGCCATGGCATCATAAACCTGCGCATGTATTTTTTCGGTGGCCAACAGGCCATTGTGCATGAGCTTGAATTCGCTGGGTTCTTCGGCACCTATCATGGCCGCACCATGCATGGTTTGCGGCAGGTTCAGCAAAATAACGGTCTTGTTGGTTTTTGCCGGGAAGGTGTGCAAAAGGTTACTGATAATGCGTTCAGATTTCATCCAGTACCTGCTTACCTGTATGGTGTAGCGCATATTAACCATGGCATACACGGCAATAATAGCAACACGTACAAATGTGAAGGAGATATAGCTCACCAGCAAGGCAACCAGCAAATAGAGAAAGGCATTGGTGAAATACGTATACCGGTCGTACACTACCAGGAACTGTTGCTCAAACCACAGCGGCACCAGCAGCGCCAGGGTTATCATAACCCAGCCGAAAAGTAAAGCCGCCACTTTGCCCTTGCTTGTAAATGTGCGGAAGTAGAACAATATATAAGCGGTGAGCAATGCAACAATACCATAGAATGCAATAATACCCGCACGGGCATCGCAAAAGCCATAAACGATTTGGCGGGTTTCATTGCTCATGAACCTGCCCAGGAAAAGGATATTGAAAAGATGCTTTGCTGGTTTGCCCAGACCAATATTTGGAGCGGATGTTAGGGCACTCGTGCCAATGTGCGCTACCCAGCCACCATATACCACCCTGAACAAAATTATGTGAATAGCGAAAACAATAAGCTGCGGCACAAAAATGTAGGCCAGCGTTCGTTTAAGATACAGTTTGCGGTAAGGATGGCTGTGCCTGTAAAAATAAGTGAGGGTAAGTAAAAGCCATGGAGTAATGTAAAATATTTCCAGCGAAAAAGACGACAAGAAAAAGAGCATGCCCGCAACAATAGCATACTTACTTTTTGCGGTAACAATATACTCATGCGCCAGGTTAAGGATAAGCAACATCAGCATCAAACCCTGTAAAAAATGGAACGATGGTTCCCACACAATTACCTCGCTCATGTGCGGTGCTACACAGAAAAGTATAACGCCTGCCAGCGAAATAAAGCCTTGCTTGTTTACTTCAACATCGTGCAACAAATTATTGCTGAGCTTGTATAAAAGAAAGGCGTTTATGGCATGCATGGTAACAAACAGGTAGTGCCACAGCAGGGGTTGTGTACCCAGCATTTTAAAAAACACCCACGTATTGAATTGTGTGAACTGGTATAAACTCTGGCCGTGATAATAAGTGCGGTTAATGTTATCAATGAAGCTATGTTGCTGCATTTGGTCGAGCCAGCCGGTATAGTCGGCAACGAAACCGGCCTTTTGTGCGGGCAAATAAAGCAATGCGGTAAGCAACCATAACCCGGCAAGCACCCAGCCCGCGCCAAGTGGTTTGCTCAATATGCCGTAAGCCGTTTTGCCGTTTGCCAATGGTTATCGTTTACAAAATGGGTTAGTTCAGTTAAATTCTGCCCTGTATGTTTCGCCCTTCGGCGTTTGTGTTTTTACCCTTTATCGCATTTGCCAATATGCATTTACACGCACAGTTAACCAATGCCAATTATTTCTTCGGTGCGGGCTTCGGACTCAAGTCTACGCTTTTCCACAATTTACCTGCCGGGTATATGATCATGCTGTTTTCTTTCGGATGCCTGAAGGTAACATCGTAGTACCCCCAGCCAGTGGCCAGTTTCAGGCAGTAATCATCGTCCTGGTAAAAGCCTTCGGTTTTACCAAAATGCCAGCCCTTCATAATGCCAGCACTCAGGGGCACTCTTATGGTGCTGTCATTAACCGGATAAGGCACTTCGTTTACATTCGTAGCCGGTGCCATGGCCAACGTAATAATGGTATTATCACCCACATGGGTAACATTGAGCGGAGATTTATCAGTGCTTTTCAGCAAGGTGCCACTTAATATAACTGCCGCAAAACTGAAGTAAATGATAAGGCCCGTAACATCTACCAGCGTGGCCACAAATGGTGCCGATGACGTGGCGGGGTCCAGCTTTATGCGTTTCAGTATCATGGGTATCATACTACCACTGAGCGTGCCCCACAGCACAATGCCAATCAGCGAAAACGAAACGGTTATAGCAGTTAAATACCAGTATTCCCCGGTCGTCTTCATGCCATAATTGGCCCAGCCTAGCTTTTGCCAGATAGCTATTCTTATAAACCCTATAATGCCCAATATAAGCCCAAGCGTGAGGCCCGAAAGTATTTCGCGCCGCATTACATACCACCATTTACGGGTGGTGAGTTCATTAAGTGCCATGGCCCGTATAATAAGCGTTGCCGCCTGCGAACCGCTATTACCTCCGCTCGAAATAATAAGCGGCACGAATAACGACAACACCAATGCTGCGTCCAGCTCACTCTGAAAGTGCCCCATTGCGGTCGCTGTAAGCATTTCACTCAGGAAGAGGATGATGAGCCAAACAGCCCTTTTACGTATCAGGGTAAAAAACGGTGTTTTTACATAAGGCAGATCCAGCGATTCCAGACCCCCGAATTGTTGTATTTCCTTGGTGTCTTTTTCTTCCGCTTCATCAATAACATCATCAATAGTTACCACACCCATTACCACATTATTACTGTTGGTAACCGGTATAGCCACGCGGTCGTATTCCTTAAACTTCTGTATGGCACTATCAATACTATCCTGTATATCCAGCTTTACATAGAAGCCGTCCATTATATCGGCAATGGTTTTGCCATGCTCGTTAAGTACAAGCCGGCGTATAGGTATATCATCAACCAGTTTACCATCGTTATCAACCACAAAAATTACGTTGGCAGCAGGGGTATCGGTATAGAAACGGCGCAGGTGTTCCCGCGCCTGACCAATGGTCCATTCTTTGCGTACGGTTGTAAAGTTGGTATTGATAAGGCGTGCCACGCTTTTTTCGGGATACCCCAAAAGATCGTAAGTAGCGAGGCGGTTCTTATCGTTCAGCAGGTTAAGGTATTCGGTAATTTCAATACCATCCAGTATATCGAAAAACGATACCCTGTCGTTTGAAGTAAGGCTGTTCAGTATTTTACTTACCTGTTGCTTCGGCATGTCTTCGGTTACGCTTCTTTGTGAAACGTGATCGAGATAAGGGAATATGGTAATTTGTACGGCCTCAGGTAGTGCGAGATAGGTATGCACGGCAATATCTCTCGGAAGTGTTTCTAATAATTTAGATACTTCCGTTGCATAGTCTTCATCCTTGCTGTGCAGCAAGAGATCGCTGAGGTCTCCCTCCAGAACTTTTTCTCTCAGATCCTGAACCAGCATTATCAGCGCCCATTTTACAGATTTAAATACAAGATGCCCGCAACAAACTACATTTTACACGTAGTTCCATTTGGGTACGCAAAATTAGCCTTATTTCTTTAGGGAGCGTATTTTATTTGTGCGAAAAAGCCCGATGCCTAACCCATGTTGCCAAAATTATTGTTTGGCATCAACGCATCATGATTTGTTTGTAAGCCGCTTTTCATAATATCGTCAGGTTCTTCCAGCGATATTGTATTTCCCTAATCAGGCTTTTGAGACTGTGAAATTATATTCGCCAAATCTTCATCTGATAGTAACAGGCCTGGAGCAATAAATTCTGGCATTTTTATGTTGCTTGTGTTTGGGCAAGCTTAAGAAAGTATATTTATACAAATTTTCAAGCAAGCTAATTATGTGCTCCTCAAGTAGTCGCCTTTCCATAAAACTATCATCTGTCGTTACGGGATTGCTGTTTATTGTGGCCTGCTCCGATAAACCGAAAGAAATACCCGCCTATGGCACCGATTTCTGTTCGAAGATACATTTTAGTGACTCTACTAAACTTTCGAGGGAACTGGCGCCGGTTGCGGATAGCATGGCGAATAAAACGGGTGTTTATGTGCTGGAAGATGGCAGCAATGCCATGATTGCCCGCGCATGGCTGTGCGAGAATGCCGAAAAAACAATTGATATACAATACTTCATATTTTCAACCGATAATGTGGGCCTTATCGCCTGCGATTATCTGGTACGCGCTGCAGACCGTGGCGTAAATGTGCGCATACTCATTGACGATATGCTGGTGGATGCTACCCCGCACGACATACTAACGCTGGACTCGCATGAGAACATAGAGATTAAAATATACAATCCCGGCATTAATCTGGGTAAAAGCCTGCCCGGTAAGCTTGCCAAAATGGCTACCGATTTTAGCAATGCCAACCAGCGCATGCACAACAAAACATTTAACGTTGACGACAGGGTGGTAATAACGGGTGGCCGCAATATTGCCGACGAGTATTTTGACTACGACCATGAATACAATTTCCGCGACAGGGATGTGTTGCTGTTAGGTAAAACAGCCACAGTTGTGCACCAATCTTTTGAGCAGTTCTGGGCCAGCCCGTTGAGTGTACCCATAACGCAGTTAGTGCAAGATACCAGTGTTAACCCGAAGGCTAAAGAACGGTTCGATCGCTTACACCAATATGCATGCAATCCCGATAACTTTTGGCCACAGGTGCGCACCCGCATTGAAAAACTGCCGGAGGTTTTTAAAGCCATACAAAAAAGCGGCAGCTTGGTTTGGACGGATAGTGTTACCTACGTTTCTGATATGCCGGGTAAAAACACCGAGGGCGGTTTGCACGGCGGCGGCAATACCACTGATGCTTTGGTTACCCTGGTGCGTAATGCAACAGAGACCATTGATATACAGTCGCCATATCTTATAACGGCTACCGAGGGGCTCGATGTTTTCCGCGAGGCTGTTACCCGTGGGGTTAAAGTGCGCATACTCACCAACAGCCTGGCTTCAACCGACAATTTACCTGCATTCGGCGGGTACCAAAAGGTAAGGAAACAGTTGCTGAGTACTGGCATCCGCATTTTTGAGTTTAGGCCTGATGCGAAAGAACGCTATACAATAATGACCGGGGAGCTGCAACAAAAAATGGACTACAAACCCACTTTCGGGCTGCATGCAAAGTCGATGGTGGTCGATGGTAAAATAACCGTGGTAGGCACTTTTAACCTTGACCCGCGCAGTGCTAATCTCAATTCTGAATGTGTGTCCGTTATAAGATCTGCGAAAGTTGCCGCAGGAGTATTAAAAGGGATGGAAGAAGAGTTTAAGCCCGAAAACTCGTGGGAAACTACGCTCCAATACAATCCTGATGTTGAAGCAGGCACCATGAAACGCGCTAAAACCTGGGGCCAAAAAGTGGTGCCGAAGAAGATATTGTAATGCTGAACCGGAACAAAAAAGCTATGCCAGCTTTGCAAAAAACTGGCATAGCTAAACCATATCATTACTAAGCTTTGCACTACCTGAATAAAATCCTCACCCCAACCTTCTCCATAAATGTAGAGGGAGGTCAATGTCTGCGCAGTCGCGCAGGTGTTATTTAAAATAAGAATAATGCGAAAATTTAAAATGCACCCTGGCTAAACCATATCATTACTAAGCTTCTTGCTGTGCTTCTGGCCCTTCGGAAAATTGGGCATCACGTATATTTTTTTGTACGGCAATGGCGGCAAATAAACACAGCATGAACGACATGCATAGAAACCCTTTTCACTACGGGCGAGTGTTGCATTCGATAAACCAACTATCAAAAGCAATAATGACAACCCCGTAGAAAACCAGCTGATACCGTAGTAGATGGCGGTTACCCTAATACCTTCCAGTTGGTCGCGAACGGCCTTTTGGAGTGATACTGCGGAGAACAGCCCGTACATGAGTACCACGAAATAATATCCTTTCTCATTCAGTTGCATTGTGGCGTTCCATAAACCCACACAATAAGATACGGTGCCGGCCAAAAGGCAGATCCAGCTTGCAGCGATAAAAGCATTTGAAGGCTTTTGTTTCATAAAATCATTTGTTTGATGATGAAACAAAAGTATAACTGCGCCAGCGGCTGTTATTTGACTTATGTCAAATAGTGCGGCCCTTAACAAAACTTAATGTTTAGCACGTATACGGCTCAAAGTTTCCTGTGTAATACCTAGGTACGATGCTATTTGGCCTAGCGGTGCACGCAGCACCAGCGGGCCGTTTTGCTTTATAAGGTTGTCGTAGCGCTCTTTGGCAGTGGTGAACTGCAACCCCAAAAAGCGACCTTCCAGTTTTACGTAATAGTTCTCGGTAAGTATGCGGCCAAGCCGTTCCGTTTCCGGGAAATCGGTATATATTTTCTGCAGTTTGGCGAAAGGTATCTGGGTAAGCTCGCAGTCTTCAAGCACTTCTATGGTTTCGGTAGATGCCGCCTTGGTAATGAAGGCATAAAAATTGGTCGCAAATTCCCCCTCCCTGGCAAACCAATTGGTGATCTCTTTTTCTTCCTGGTAGTAGTAGCCGCGTAACAGGCCGCTTTCTACGAAGTAAAGGTCGTTGCAATAGTCGCCAGCCCGCAACAATAGGTCGCCACGCTTTACTGTTTTCGTTTTGGTAATACTGTAAAAGGCTTCGCTGAGTTGCTCCGATACGGGTATTATGCATTGGATATGGTTAAGGAAGGTCATGAGGGTTACATTAACAGAATTAGTATATCAATATGTTTTTTGAAAAGATGCAATATTACTTCTAATAAACCCGATTTTTGTGAAACTAAAAGCACTCAATCGTTTTTATGAGTGCACTTGAAATAACGCAACGGCACACCCTTCTCCCGTATTTAACTTCATATCCAACAGTCCGTATATCGGCTTTAAATAACGTGTTCTAATCAGTGTTATTCCTAGACATAAAAAGTGATATTAATTAGGGTGTTTACTATTGGCATATGATTGACATTTTATGAGCATAGCATTACTCAATACCTAAAACAGCCATTACAGACATTTTAATTTTTTCAATCGTGCCGTGTGTGACATACCCTAAAGATTTTACAAGCCGTTCTTGGGCAACCGATCTGATTTGGAAACAGTCTGCAGCAGAGTCTTTAGTCAGCTTATTCGTTTTATCGGGAATTACCTTTACCATCCATGGGGCTATAGCATAATGTTCTTTCCAGTCGGTGAGTGGCACAATGACTTTTAAGGGGAGTTTACCAAGCGCATCATCATTAACAATAATCGCCGGCCTTGTTTTTTTAATCTCCGCACCCACGGTCGGATCAAGATTTACCAACCAAACTTCACCTTGCTTCATAAAAAGGCTCCGCATCTAACTTGGTGAAAATAGTCAATTCCTTATTCGAAGCATAATCATTATAAAGGGCATTAACCGCCGTATCCATTTTATGCTCCTTTTGTCGTCTTATAGCTTTAAGTGTTTTTTCAACCAGCAACAATTGCTCCGTTAAAGGCAGCTTATTGATCTCTTTTATGATAGCTGTTGTTGTCATAATGTAAAAATAGTGAAAATATTGCTATAATAAATCGTCGTTGCCTGAACCAGTTAATTACCCAGCCAACAACTTTTAACTTTACTCCTGCAACCCACATTTAGTAAATACCCTATAAACCAATACCTTTGCAGTCGCAAATAATACACACATTATGGCAGGTAGTAATTATAAGTTAGATACAAAGTTAATACACGCGGGTATTGAACCAGACCCAACGACCGGTGCCATAATGACACCAATTTACCAGACTTCCACCTATGTGCAGGCCGCGCCAGGCGAGCACAAGGGATACGAATATGCCCGTACACAGAACCCAACCCGTACTGTGTTACAAAATGCATTGGCTGCTATTGAAAATGGCACCCACGGTTTATGTTTTGGCAGCGGTATGGCCGCAACCGATGCTGTTATAAAGTTACTCAGTCCCGGCGATGAAGTAATTGTATCGAACGACCTGTATGGTGGCACGTATCGTATCATGACCAAGGTTTTTGCGAACTATGGCATCAAGTTCCACTTTGTTGATATGTTCAATGCCGACGGCATTAACCAGTATGTGAACAGCAACACTAAAATGATATGGATTGAAACACCAACCAATCCGTTGCTGAATGTTATTGATATTGCAGCATGCGCCGCAATAGCCCAAAAGAATAACCTGCTGCTGGTTTGCGATAATACTTTCGCTTCGCCCTACCTGCAAACTCCGCTTGACCTGGGTGCCGATATCGTTTTACATTCTGCTACCAAGTACCTGGGCGGCCACAGCGATGTGGTGCATGGCGCGCTTATAGTTAAAGACGAAAAACTGGATGAAAAACTCCGCTTTATACAAAACAGTTGTGGCGCAGTACCCGGCCCGCACGACTGCTGGCTGGTACTCAGGGGCATAAAAACCCTTCACGTACGTATGCAACGCCACTGCGAAAACGGTGAAGCTATTGCCAGGTACCTGCGCAGCCACCCCAAGGTGGCTAAGGTACTCTGGGTTGGTTTTGAAGACCATCCAAACCATGCCATCGCTAAGAAACAAATGCGCGGTTTCGGTGGCATGATATCGTTCACTTTAAAGAACGATGACCTTAATGAAGCCATCGCAGTGTTGAGCAAAACAAAATTATTCGCTCTTGCTGAATCATTGGGTGGTGTTGAGTCACTTATAGGCCATCCGGCATCCATGACGCATGGCTCTATACCAAGAGAAGAAAGAATTAAGAATGGCCTTGTTGATTCCCTGATAAGGCTCAGCGTAGGTATTGAAGCCATTGAAGATCTGATAGCAGATCTGCAACAAGCTATCGGTTAAAATTTTAAAAGGGCATTACCGTTTGTGTAATGCCTGTTTTTATTAATCAGTAAACACAATAAACATGAATTTTCAACTCAACGATATACCTAACCGCACTCAGAAACCACGTTTGTACGGTACTACCATGGTAATGGATAAGGGAATGGGCCTTGAAGGCACAAGAGATTTCTTATCAGTTTCCGCCCCTTATGTGGACATAGTTAAACTGGGTTTCGGCACCAGCTATGTTACCAATAACCTGAAGGAAAAAATTGCGATATACCAGAGCTATAATATCCCGGTTTATTTTGGTGGTACTTTGTTCGAAGCGTTTTTGGTACGCAACCAGTTTGACGATTACCTGAATGTGATCAAAGAGTTTGGCCTTGACCATGTTGAGGTTTCTGACGGTTCTATAACCATACCACATATTGAAAAGTGCGGCTACATTGAAAAGCTGGCAAAGCACGTAACCGTATATTCTGAAGTTGGTTCAAAGGACGCTACTAACATTATGGCGCCCTACAAATGGATAGAGCTGATGAAGGCGGAGCTGGAAGCTGGCGCAACCTATGTTATTGCGGAAGCACGCGAAGCCGGTAACGTAGGCATTTACAGGGGAACGGGCGAAGTGCGCCAGGGCCTTGTGCAGGAAATACTTACCCAGATACCCTACGAAAAAATAGTTTGGGAAGCACCGCAGAAGGCACAACAGGTCTACTTCCTGGAGCTGCTGGGGCCTAACGTGAACCTTGGCAATATTGCCCCTAACGAAGTAATTTCGCTGGAAGCTACCCGTGTAGGTTTACGTGGCGATACCTTCGATATGTTCCGGGGAAATTTGTCGGGCAAAAAATAATTCAACTCCATAATTTCAGTTTATGAAACACGCGAAGCTGCTACTTTTCACAGGTATAATTCTGGTATGTAGCAGCTTTGCTGTTGCTAAGTGGGTAACCATTGCCAATAAGGAAGGCCGGTTTACGGCTCAATTTCCCGGCAAGCCCGAGGAAAGCAGGAAGCCATCTAATACCCCGGCAGGGCCAATAACCATAAACCTTTTCAGCTACAATGCCGATCTTTCGAAGTATGGCAACCGGTTATACCTGCTTATGTATGCTGATTATCCCGAAAAAGTGATCAATTCCAGCAAGATGATGAACGTTATAGATACATTTTTCAAAAACGCTATTGACGGTGCCGTCAATAATATTCATGGCAAAATCATTTTCACTCAAAACAGCCCTTTAGGTAAGTATCCCGGTCGTTTTGTAAAAGCCAGTTTTGGCGAAGGAAAGGCGTTTATGGATGTTCATTTTTACCTGGTTGGCAACAGATTCTATATGCTTGAAGTGGGCTACCAGAAAGGGCTGCTGAACGCCGCATCAGAAAAACTTTACTTCAATTCATTTAAGTTGCTGAATAATTAGGCCACCGGAAACAGGCATTCGTTTTCACGGTATTCATTACCCGCAATAAACAACATAAAAAACCACCATTTTATAAAACCTGTGGTTCTATAAAATGGTGGTTGTAGTATATTCAGGAGGGCGTTATTCCTCTGTTTTCTTCTTCTTTGCTGCTTTTTTAGCTGGCTTTTCTTCGCCTTCAGCGGCTGCATCGGTAGTTTCAGTAGCTTCAGCTTTTTTGCTCTTTGCTTTTTTAGCTGGCTTTTCAGCAACTACTTCTGCTTCTGGTGCTGCAACTTCCTCAACAACTGGTGCTGCTTCCTCCGCAACTTCTTCGGTAGCTTCGGCTTCAAATGTAAGCAGGTCATTCGCTTTAAGCAGTTCATACCACTTCAGCATCTTTTTCATATCACTTACATAAACGCGCTCTTCGTCAAATTCCGGAAAAACACTTTTAAAATAAACAGTGATATCGTTCTTGGATGCTGTTTTAGGATTAGCCATAGGTATGGAACTCTCCTGTTCCTGCATTTTCTGGAACACATTATGCAACCTTACATTTTCGCCCGTTGTGTACACCTCAATACTTTCAAGAGGCGTTACATTATGTTGGCGGGCTGAGATAAACTTTGTTGTTTTATCGTCAATGTTGCGCACTATAGCACCATCACTTTTGGTGGTCAATAACTGATAAAGACCACTCAGACCTGTTACCGAAACTATTTCTCTGTACTGCATAATTATTTTATAAAGGGCAGCAAAAATATAATTTTTTTGACCGAAAATCACTTTTTGGCATTAAATACGGCAATATTTGTTTTGCAGCCCGTTTTATTGCCTGTTTTCATGGCTGCACACTAATCAATAGTTAGTATTTATATTTTAATTTTATGGGCTTTGTGTAGATTTATTTTTGTACGCCAGCATTTGTTATAGCTACAGAATGGCTTAATTGCGGAACTTTTTAGCTATATTTACCATGGCACTTAAAAAGATATAGCAGCTATTTATCTCTATACATGGTTTTTAAAAGGGCAGTAATAAACATACTTACGCATACTATGTTAGCAGTGCTGTTTTTAACAGGCACTGTAAAAGTGTGTTCTTATGCATTTAAATTAAGTGGTTTGCCTGGTTTTAATGCACATAGCGTCATTAACCCTGTTACCGCAATATGTTTTATCTGCATTAGTATATGGTTGTTTTTTTACAAAAACAGCTATCGCATAGCAAAATGGCTACACCCCTTTATTACAACCGTAATTTTAACTGCCAGTGTGCTGAAGTTAGCAGAATTGTTGGGTATTTCCTCCCTTCAGGTAGACCGGTACATTTTCCGGGACTCGCTAAATACCGCTGAAGGTTTTATAACTATTGCACCAAATTCGGCTTTGCTGTTGCTGTTGTGCGGTGTCATTCTACTTAATGTGTACAGGCAAAGTCATGGCTTCCGTTTACTGAGCGATATCTGTAAAATAACGGGCTTCCTCATTTCGTACCTGGCTATTATAGGGTACATCTACAATTTTGAGCTGGTGTACCGCGTAGGCAATTTTGTGCCCATGGCGCTCCATACTGCTGTTGGGTACATTTGTTGTTTCACGGTTACTTTACTACTTATGCCGCCGGGCAAATTCATGCAGCTGGTGTGGTCGGGCTATGCTGGTGGGCGTATGGCCAGGCGGGCAATACCATTGGTGCTGGTATTGCCTATGGCGCTGGGCTATTTAAGGTTAATGGGCGAACAGTCATTTTTATTTGATCCTAGTTACGGCACGGCTCTCGAAAGTTCCGTAATGGTATTTTTCATACTCATCTTTGTATTTCTGTATGCACGCAGGCTCAATATTCAGGATAGAAAACGCATCTCTGCCGAACAACAGATAGCGGATAGCGAAAGAAAATACCGTACCCTTGTCAATGCCCTGCGGGAAGGTGTAGTATATTATGATTCGAAGGGTATTATTTCATTTTGCAACCGGAGTTTTTCTGAGCTTTCAGGCTTTGCGGAAGAAGAGGTAAAGGGAAGAAGTGTTTTTGATTTTTTTGTAAAGGAAGAACAAAAGGAAAAATACCGCAACCTGCTTGAAAACAGGGATGACACTACAAAATCGGAGATCTATGAAGAAAATGTAAGGCGCAAGAACGGAGAATATATCTGGGTTTCCATATCTGCACGACCTGTTTTTAACGATGACGGGGAAATGATAGCAGCGCTATCAACCATTGTAGATATTACCGAACGCAAAAAGCAACTGGAAGATATTGAAGCCTTCAGCGCATCGGCCGCGCACGACATTAATGCGCCATTGGCAAGAATAGAAATGATTGCCATGCTGCTGATAGAAAGTACGGAAGGAAAGCTGGATGAAGAAAGCCTGGAACTACTGCAGGCAATAGCCGGCATAACATCGAACATGAGGGGCTTGCTTAAAGATCTGCTGCAGTTTTCAAAACTGGGTGCCTCTGCCATACAAAAAACCAGTGTTGACACTGAAGCTATTGTTAGGGAAATAACAGCCGCAAATATGCACTTGAATGCGAAGGCAGAGGTTATAATTAAGGAGCTGCCTACCGTTTTTGCCGATAAAGCCATGCTGAAGCAGGTTTTTGCCAACCTTATAGGCAATGCCCTGAAATATTCCGCCAACAAAGCAAAACCCATTGTGGAAATTGGCAGTGAACAAAAAGATGGCACAACCATTATTTACATAAAAGATAATGGTGCAGGTTTTGATATGAAGGATGCACAAAAGCTTTTCGCTGCCTTTCAGCGCCTGCACATTGAGTTTGAAGGCACGGGCCTGGGCTTACCCATTGTGCGCAGGATAGTGGAAAAACATGGCGGCAAAATATGGGCGCACGGTGTGCCGCAGGAAGGCGCAGCTTTCTATTTTACGCTCGATTAGGACGAGGTGTGCTTACAGCAGATGCTTCCACTTTAACTTTGTCATTCTGAGCGCAGCGAAGAATATTTCAGAGGTCGTTCTTGCCATAGTATTTACAGGGTAACAAAACAATTACACAATTGGTAGAGACCCGATGCCTCGGTAACCACATAATACAACCGAAAATAATGCAACATTATAAAGAAGCCATGCATCTCGCCGAATTCATGACCAGATAGTTTACTGGTGTATTTACCTACATTTATGCCATATAAAAACACGTACTGAACAATATGAAACACCTGAAACTGATAATAGCTGTTGCCGCAATTGCCAACCTGTGCTGCACTACAGCCCGGGCACAAACAGCCGATGAAATAGTGCAAAAACACATTGCAGCCATTGGCGGTGCCGAAAACTGGAAAAAGCTCAATACCGTTCGTATTAAGGGCACCATGAATGCCGGCGGCACGGAATTACCTGTTACCGTTACCTATGTTAACATGAAAGCGGTAAAAAGTGAATATACTATGGGTGGCATGACGGGTTACAACATATTAACCACTACAAAGGGTTGGAACTATTCCCCCTTCGAGGGAGCAACAAAGCCGGAAGCAATGACCGAAGCCGAGGTTAAAGAAAGCCAGGACCAGCTGGATGTACAGGGCGATTTTATAGACTATAAGCAAAAGGGTAGAAAGGTTGTTTACCTGGGCAAAGATGATGTAGAAGGTACGGAATGCTACAAACTGAAGCTCACCTTTAAAAATGGCAAAGAGGAAACCGTTTTTATTGACGCTGCCACCTATTACGAAATAAGGATAATTACCAAAGAAAAGGCCAATGGCCAGGAAGTGGACGGCGTTTCAAATTACAGCAACTACAAAAAATTACCAGAAGGTATTGTCTTCCCTATGTCGATAGACCTGGGCGGCGGTGGCCCGATGACCGTGAAAACGGTTGAAATTAACAAGCCGGTTGATGAAAGTATCTTCCAGCCGAAATTGTAGTCAGTTACTGGCGGTTAACCGAAAAGTGTACGCCATTTAGCTTGCAAATTGGGCCTGTTTGCCGATAAAATAGGATAGCCTGCCGACTTGCGTTTTGTCTGCACCGCTATATTATCTACTTTTATTCCTGTTACTAATTAATAATTTCAAAAAGCAAGACATGAAAAAGATCACATTATCAATACTCTCCTTGTTGTTGGTTGCCGCAGGAACCATTAAGGCGACAGCACAATCGGTTGACGAAATTGTTCAAAAGAACATTACTGCTATGGGCGGTTCCGAAAACTGGAAAAAAGTAAAAACAATAAAAACAACCGGCGCTGTTACGGCACAGGGTATGGAAATACCGGTGATCATTTGTATAAAAGACCATAAAGGCATGAGGATGGAATTTACCGTATCTGGCATGACGGGTTACTCTATTCTTACCGACAAAGAAGGCTGGAATTATATGCCATTTGGCGGGCAAACAAAGCCGGAAGCACTATCGGCTGACGATGTAAAGAAGGGTCAGGATGGTTTGGATATCATGGGGTCATATACCCTGGCTGACTACAAGGCAAAGGGCAATAAAATAACTTATCTGGGTAAAGACGATGTAGAAGGTACAGAATGCTACAAGTTAAAGGTTGTGTACCCTTCAGGCAAGGAAGAAACAAGGTATTATGATGCCAGCACTTATTACCATATCCGCTCCGTAGCTAAAGTAACCGTGAATGGCAAAGAAATTGAAGCGACATCGAACTTCAGCAACTACAAAAAATTACCTGAAGGCATTTTTTACCCAATGTCTATTGAAAGCAGCGGTGGCCCTATAACAGTAAAAAGCGTAGAAATAAATAAGGGTATTGAAGAAAGCGCGTTTACACCAAAGAGCTAGTATCCCGACGGAAAGTCTGAATTTAAAAGTGAATAGGAAATGATGTTTCCGGCCAAAAAAAATCTTATGAAGAGTATTCAGTTATCGCTGGCAACATTGTGCCTGGTATGCAGCAGTTTTGTGGTAGCCAAAGCCCAGTCGCTTGACGAAATAGTACAGAAAGCAGTTGCAGCCATGGGTGGTGCCGAAAACCTGAGGAAGATAAAGACGCTCACCACTATAGGCACCATGGATGCAGGCAATGGCGTGCAGATTGGCCTGAAAATGACTGCCGTGCACATGACCGCCATGCGCCTGGACCTCACGTATGGTGGCATGAACGGCTATAATATAGTTACGCAAAAGGGCGGCTGGACATTCATGCCTTTTAACGGGCAAACCAAGGCCGAGCCATTAACTGGCGATGCCCTGAAGGAGGAACAAACCGGGTTAGATTGCCAGGGCGATCTGCTGGACTATAAGGATAAAGGCACCAAAGTTGTGTACCTGGGTAAGGATGATATAGAGGGCACAACCTGCCACAAATTAAAACTTACCCGGAAGACAGGAAGCATGGAAACAGTTTACCTGGATGCGAAAACTTTTCTGGCAATTCGCTCTGTAAAAAAGAGGACAATTGATGGCAAGGAAATAGAGCAGGTAGTTAATTTTGGCGACTACACCAGGCTGCCTGAAGGCATTATGGAGCCGAAATTCATGCAACTGGACGGTGTAAAAATGAACTTCACTGAATTTGAAGTGAACAAGCCGGTTGCCGAAAGTATTTTTGTGCCAACCAACTAGCAGTAAAAAACTAAGAGTACCCGGAAGTTTATTTCCGGGTTTTTTTATCAGATAATTTTATCTCACACAAGCATGAAGCAGTACTTATTATTATGCGCGGCAATACTCTCGGTGAGTATTACCAACGGGCAGACGAAGGTGAACTCTTATACTTTTGGCGCAATGGAAGCGCGCTGGTTGGGGCCGGGCACCATGAGCGGACGTATTACCGCAATTGAAGGCGTGAACGCCGACAGTAAAACACTGTACGTAGGCACAGCCGGCGGCGGCATCTGGAAGAGCACTAATGCAGGGGCATCTTTCAAGCCAATTTTCGATAAGTATTGCATGAGCATAGGCTGCCTTGCCATTGACCAGAAAACCCCAACCACCGTTTTTGTGGGCACGGGCGAAAGCAATATGCGTAATTCTGTATCCATTGGCGATGGTTTGTATAAAACAACCGATGCCGGCGACAACTGGGTTAAAGTAGGGCTGGATAGCACCGAGCACATTGCCAAAATAATAATAGACCCCAAAAACCCGAATACTATTTACGCTGCTGCCCCAGGCCCGCTGTGGAGCGATAGCAAGCACAGGGGTTTGTACAAATCGACCGACGGCGGCGATACGTGGACCAAGATTTTCTATATTAACGAGAAAACGGGCTGTGCCGATATAGCCGTTGACCCGAATAATACCGATGTTATTTACGCAACTACGTGGGAGTTTCGCCGTTTCCCTTATGCCTTCAATTCTGGCGGCAAAGGCAGTGGCATGTGGAAGAGCGTGAACGGTGGCAAAACATGGAAGGAGCTAAAAGAAGGCTTGCCTGCAAAACCATTTGGCCGCATAGCATTAACGCTGGCACCAAGCTCGCCCGAAAATATGATAGCGATTGTGGAAGCTAAAGAGACCGGTTTGTATATATCAGCCGACGGCGGTGAAACCTGGAAATCGCAGAGTGCAACTATGAATGTCGTGTCACGCCCTTTCTACTTCAGTTGCCTGGTTATTGACCCTAAAGACCCTAAGCGTGTTTACCGCCCGGGCTTTGGTTTTTCGTATTCTGATGACGGTGGTTATTCCTTCGCCGATGCGTCGTACGATGGTGGCTGGGTACATAGCGATCACCACGCATTGTGGATAAACCCGAACTACACTAACCAGATGTATTTAGGTACTGATGGTGGTGTGTATTACAGCCTTGACCGTGGCGCAACATGGATGTTTGTTTATAACTTACCGGTGGGCCAGTTTTACCATGTGGCATGCGACAATAATACACCTTACCGCATGTATGGCGGCCTGCAGGATAATGGCAGCTGGATGGCACCTTCCGCCGCACCGGGTGGCGTTAATAACAGCAGCTGGCAATCTATGTACGGTGGCGATGGCTTCTGGGTATCGCCGGACCCTAGCGACAATAATATAGCCTACGCTGAATCGCAGGGGGGTAATATGGGCCGCATAAACCTTACCGACTATAAGTCGGTCGATATAACGCCGCAACAATCAAAAACTGATGAAAAGCTGCGCTGGAACTGGAATACACCAATTGTAACCGGGCAGGCGAACATACACAATCTGTATACCGCATCGCAGTATCTTTTCAAGACCACCGACCAGGGCCGTACCTGGCAAAAAATATCAGCCGACCTCACTACCAACGACAAGAAAAAACAAGAGCAGGAAAATTCCGGCGGGCTGAGCGAAGACAATACCTCGGCAGAAAACCACTGCACCATTTTCACATTGGCGGAATCGCCACTCGATGAAAAACTGATTTGGGCGGGTACCGATGATGGTAACTTACAAGTGACTACCGACGGTGGTAAAACATGGACCAACACATCAAAGAACTATGTAGCTGCCGGTATACCCGCGCAAACATGGGTGAGCAGTGTGGAACCTTCAAGGTTTGATAAGAACACGGTGTATGCTACGTTCGATAATCACATGTACGGAGATATGAACACCTACATTGGTAAATCGACCGACGGAGGCAAAACATGGGGCCGGCTGAACAGCACGGAGCTAACAGGTTTCGCGCATAAAATAAAAGAAGACCCTATTAATAAAAACCTGCTTTTTGTAGGTACTGAAAGAGGCCTGTTCGCCAGTATTGATGGGGGTAATACCTGGTTCCGTATGAAGAACCATATACCCGACTACTGCATAGTGCGCGATATACAAATACAGCCACAAACCAGCGATCTGGTTTTCGCCACACATGGCCGTGGCATTATGGTCATCAACAATATTGCACCAATAAGGGAATTGAGTAATGATGTGATCAATAAAGAGGTAGTGCTTTTCGAAAACAAGCCTATGCCTATATCTACAGGTACTTATGGCGGTGGCGGTTCACCGGTTAGTGGTGGCTGGTGGGGTGGTAACCCCGATGATATTTTACCTATTGAGTACTACCTGAAAGACCGTGCCAATGGCGACGTAAGGATAGAGATATATGATGCTACCGATAAGCTGGTACAATCGATACCCGGCAATAAGCGCAAAGGCATAAATAAAGTATACTGGAACCAGCGTATGACACCACCCAAAACGGCAACCGGTGGCACCAAAATGGACTACGGTTCATTTATTGCACCATTGGTTATGCCTGGCACTTATACCGTAAAGTTGAAAGTAGGAGATAAAGAATATACCAGTAAATTACAGATGGTGCACAACACCGCTAATCCGTTATTTACAGAGGTTGATCGCTCCGTTCAGCACACAACTGCAATGCAGTTGTACCACATGCACGAACAACTGTATGAGCTGGTAAATAAGATAAATGCAGATCAGGCACGCATAAAAAGTAACCTGGATTCCATAACCCAGCCAAAGGCTAAAAAACTACTTGCAGAATACAATACCAAGCTGGAGGAATTGCGCAATACGCTACTCGCATCAAAGCACAAATCAATATTTGCCGATGAGAAGAAGCTGCGCGAGAATATAACAGAAGTGTATGGTGCTGTTTGTGGCCAGGAATGTAAACCTACCAACCTGCAACTGGAACGCGTTTCAGGCCTGGAAGATGACCTTAAAAAAGGGACTGACGCCTACACCAAAATAAATACCGAATACGGCGCAAAAGCCGAACAAACGGTAAAAGATGCCAAACCGAAACCGGCAGCTGCAGCCAAAAATTTTTAATGAACACAGTTGAGCCCCGCATTTTGCGGGGCTTTTTATTAGCCACACACCGCGATACCTCTATGTATTAAAATCATACCTTCGCGACACAAAGGATAATTATGAAGAAACTAATTCCGCTGCTTATGGCGCTATCTGCATTTACAACCGTTCATGGCCAGGGTGTTTTTTACCGGGTAGGCCTGGGTTATGCAATACCACAGGCAGGGCAGCTTAACGACGGCAATGGCACACCATATAATGGCAGTATCAATAATACTGGGGCAGAGGTTTACAACATAAAAGGCGCTTCTTTTTCAAGTGGGGCAATGGCAAACTTGGCATTGGGCTATATGTTCAATAAGAACATTGGTATTGAGGCTAATTTGTCTTCAGCCTTAGTGGCAAAAAAGTATACGTTTACGTATAATAATATATCCATTGGCGGCATTGCCAGCGATCTGAGCATTGTGCAGCAGGCCAAAACACCGGTTTTCTTTACACCATCATTGGTACTGCAAACCGACGAAAAAGATGTAAATGCCTATGTGCGTTTCGGCCTTGTGCTGCCGTTAAAAACAAGTATTACACAAGATCAGATCATAGCTAACAGGCCAGGTACGGGCCTTTCGTTAACTGACGATTTTACTTTTACTATCAAGAACCGTTTCTCATTGGGTTTTGCTGCCGCAGCCGGTTTTAAATACCGCATGAGCGGGCGCACCAGCTTTTTTGGCGAACTGGGCTTTATGTCGCTGGCGGTGCTAACGAAAACAAGTACACTCGTTCAGGCTTCAGAAAATGGTGTAAGGTTCCCGTTAACGGCAGTTTCGGGACCGCAGTTGGTTAAGTATTCTAAAACAGCAACTGTCGACTCTAACGGCACGCAGCAGGCCGCTTATGCAATGCCTTTCAGCAATGCAGGCATACAAGTGGGTTTCAGCTACAACCTGAACCAAAGCTCACGCGGCAAAAACGATATAAAAGACCGCCGAAAGAAATTCTAAACGGGATCTGGTCACATACGTATGTTGGTGCTCCAAACTATTCCATTTATTTTGAGTTTATAAAAACGCATCAGCCCGAGGCTGATGCGTTTTGGCTAGAGCCGTTAGCGCGGGGACTAAAAACGCGGGTGGCATATAGCCTGCTTTAAATATTACCCCTAGCGCAATTTTCGTCCATTTATACCAACTAACTGTCAAAAGGTGGCATTGAGCTAAGTGGCTTTGCGCTTTCTTGCGAACCCACTGCGTACTTTGCGTTATACCGTATAATGACGAAATTTGAGATGCGATGGGTATTAGGTAAATGGTAGAGGGTGGCAACTGAGCCATCCGCTGCAAATGCTAAAATTCCGTTTCTCTGCAAATACAATTCCCACCTTTATTAATAATCCGTTACTTTTGCCCTAAGAATATAATATTATGCAATTCCTGGATTTTGAAAAACCAATTGAGGAGCTTTATTCACAGATAACCAAACTCCGTGAATTATCAATAAAGAATAATGTTGATGTAAGTGGCAGTATCAAAGAAATGGAAGCTGCTATTGAAAAAGCACGCCATTATATATATAGCAACCTTACCCCATGGCAACGTGTGCAGGTAAGCCGCCATCCTGAAAGGCCCTACACGCTTTACTATATTGAGAAGATATTTACGCATTTTACCGAATTATACGGCGACAGGCAGGTAAAGGACGATAAGGCTATGGTGGCGGGTATGGCTATGCTTAATGATATGCCCGTAATGGTTATGGGCCATCAGAAAGGCATTAATACCAAAATGCGCCAGATGCGTAATTTCGGTATGGCTAATCCCGAAGGCTACCGTAAGGCATTGCGCCTTATGAAGCTTGCCGAAAAATTCAACAGACCAATTATCACTTTTATCGATACTCCGGGTGCGTTTCCGGGTTTGGAAGCGGAAGAAAGGGGACAGGCGGAAGCTATTGCCCGTAACCTCTTCGAGATGGTGAATATGAAGGTGCCGGTTATCTGTATAATTATTGGCGAAGGTGCATCTGGTGGTGCATTGGGTATAGGTGTGGGCGATAAGGTTACCATGCTTGAAAATACCTGGTATACCGTTATTTCGCCGGAATCATGCTCTTCCATTTTATGGCGCAGCTGGAATTTTAAAGAAAAAGCAGCCGAAGAACTGAAACTGACATCGACCGACATGAGCGGATTCGGCCTTGTTGATGATGTAATACCGGAACCAATGGGTGGCGCACATGCCGACCCGGAAAAAATGGCCGAAACATTAAAAGCATACCTGGTTAAATCGATAGACGAATTAATGGCCATAGACCCTGAAACCCGCATCACGAACAGAATTGACAAATTCTCGAAGATGGGTTTCTATGATGAAATAGAAGCGTAATTAGTTGAAAATACACCTGTAACCCTCTCATTGGTAATAGTTTATCTCAAAAAATGTATATTGTTGAGCGATAGTTACCTTTTTAAATATACACAATGGCAAAAAGACTAAAAGGAACAGGGGTAGCATTAGTTACACCCTTTCAGATGGATGGCAGCGTAGACTATGCTGCACTCGAAAACCTGGTAAACCACGTTATTAAAGGGGGAGTTGACTTCCTTGTTGCGCTGGGCACTACCGCGGAAACACCAACCCTGAGCCTTGAAGAAAAACAGAAAATACTTGCCTGCGTAATAAAAGCCTGTTACGATAGGGTACCGGTTGTAGTGGGCATTGGCGGCAGCAATACTGCCGATGTAATAGACCAACTGAACAGCTTTGACCTGCGCGAAGTAACCGCTATATTGAGTGTAAGCCCATACTACAATAAACCAACACAGGAAGGCATATACCAGCATTTTAAGGCAATAGCCGAAGCCACACATAAAAACATAATTCTGTATAATGTGCCAGGCCGCACCGGTAGCAATATGCTACCTGCTACCGTAAAAAGGCTGGCCGATGATTTTAAGAACATTATAGGTATTAAAGAAGCTTCGGGCAATATGGCGCAGTGCATGGAATTGCTGCATGATTTACCGAAAAATTTTAAAGTTTTTTCAGGCGACGATAATCTCGGGCTTGCACACATGGCCATAGGCATGGAAGGTATTATTTCGGTAGTGGCTAATTGCTGCCCCGATGATTTTACGGAAATGATAAACCTGGCCATGATAAATAAATACGACAAGGCCCGCAAAATGCACTATAAGCTGCTGAAAGGCATTGACCTGTTGTTTGTTGATGGCAACCCCGCTGGTGTTAAGTATGCACTGAGCCGGTTAGGCATTTGCCAGAACATTTTCCGCCTGCCGTTAGTGCCGGTAAGTAATGATACGGCAACAAAAATGGCCGAATTCATGACCACCCTTAAACGCGCAGAGCAGTTGTGATAAAGGGCATTAAACACATTATTTTTGATTTGGGCGGCGTATTGCTCAACATTGACTACAGCCTTACCGAGCAAGCCTTTCAGGCTGCAGGTGTTAAAAATTTTCACGACTGCTTTTCGCAACTGAAGCAGACCGACCTGTTCGATAAACTGGAAATGGGCCAGATACCCGCTACCGAATTTATAGCAGCCATGCAAAAGGCATCGGAAGCAACTATTACCGAAGAGCAGGTGATACATGCATGGAATGCCATGTTGCTCGATTTCCCGCTCAGGAGGTTGCAGATACTGCAGCAGTTGCATTTGTACTACGACCTCTTCCTGCTCAGCAACACCAACGAAATACACGAAAAAGCTTTTAACGATATACTCATGCGTGCGCATGGCATACCTACCATAGGTGTGTTCTTCGATAAGGTATATTATTCCCACCGGGTAGGGTTGCGCAAACCCATGCCTGAAATATTTGAAAGGGTACTCACCGAAAGCGGCCTTAAACCCTCCGATACCCTTTTCATTGACGACAGCCCCCAACACATTGAAGCCGCCAAACAACTAGGCATACAAACCATTTACCTTGAAAAAGGCATGACGATAGAAACGGATATTTTTAAGGCGAAGGTGTAAACCCTTCGCCTTAAAAATAGTATATCAATAAAGTGCTGTTTTATTCTTTCACTATCTTCCTTACAGTGCTGTCATTTATTCTTACAATGTAAATGCCTGGCACCAAGTCAGCTATGTTCAGTTTGCCTTCTCTGTCATGGTACTCGAAGGCAGACAGTTTTTTGCCCAGCAAATCTGTAATTACAACACTTGTGGTTGGGGTATTCGATCTTATTGTCAATTCTCCGGTTGTAGGGTTCGGGAACAGGTCGATACCGTCGGTACATTGTATCAGCGGCACATTAACCACTGAACAACCTTTTACATTAGAAACGGTATTAGTGAGTACAGAGGGATTGTCGTCAAAGTAAATTCCTGCACGGTTGTCAATAGTTGCGCCATCAGGCATGCCGGCATAACGTTTTACTGTAAATGCTACACCACCATCGCAAAGACCATGATGTGAACTATCTAATAAATTGATGTTAGGGAAGTCAAACTTAACCAGCTTATAACCACCGTCTGTTGATGTATAGATGTTCATATCTGCACTTACCGCCAGAATTCTCAGGCTATGTATATCAATATAAGCAGGTAGAGTATCTAATACGTAAATATTGCGGGCAGTGTCGTTTCCGGTATTTTCAAAATGTATAGTATACTGGAACTGCGTATCGGTCGTGAAGCACCCTTCAGGCGTAACTTCAATAAAGTTCGGATCGAAGCCACCCCTAATAGTATCTACCCTGATCACTACGTTGTTACCGGTATCACTATCACCAGTCATCGGCGTAAGGGTATACCGGTTATGAAGGGTATCGCCGATTGAAAATGAATGGGAAGAATAAAAACGACCGTTGATATTAACCACGCCGGTTGTTGATGAAAGCCCACCAAAATGCCATGTAATGGTATTACCGGAAACTGATGTCGGCGAAGGTGTACTGCTACTAAAACTTAACTGCGGGCTAAGGTTAAGTACAAGATCAGCAGCCTTATAGGCGCAGTAGATATTGTTCACCATAGCAGAAAAAAGGAAAGCATGCGTGCCGAACCTCGTGGCTGGGTATATACCCAGGTTAAAAAGAGTGGTATCTGTGCAAATTAAACCAACATAGTTTGTAGGGTATAACGTGGTAATAGCACTAACGGTATCGTACCATGTGCCTGAACCGAAACATGTTGTATTAAGTCCGGCAGGCAATATCCTAAAGCCGTATACCGAACCGATGCCACCGTGTGCGTGATAGTAGATGCCACCTGTTGCGGAGAGTGTATCAAGCGTAATTCCCGCAGAATCAACTATAATTGTTAATGGTGTTATGTTAAATGGCTCGGCACTTCCCCTCACGCAATTGCCATCAAAATCATGATAGAACCTAAGGCAGAATGTACCACAGTAGCCCTGATAATACGTATAGGACAGAGAGTCAGCAAATACATTGTTGAAGTATAATTCCTGCTTAATGGTATAATAGCCCGGCGTTGAGTACGTATGAGCCGGGAAGGCCGCTGCATAACTACCGAACGATGTACAGGCAATGGAATCGGTGGTACCATCGCCATAATACGTTTTTACAGCCAGCAATGGTGAGTAGCCATTTACCTTAATGTAAAAAGCAGGTCGGTTGCACGTAGTGTCAACACCCACAACGCTATCGGCAATTATTATATACCTGAACTGAACAGTTACATTCTTTGTTACAAAGCATGCACCCAGCGCATAGGTAATGGTTGCTGAACCAAGCGAAACACCATAGACCATACCAGAAGCGGAAACAGAGGCCACACTAGCATTGCTGGAAGTCCACGAACCACCGGCAGTTGCACAACTATATGTTGTTGAATCGCTTAGGTAAACACTGGCGGAGCCAGTAATGGCAGGCAGAGACGCAACTGAAACAGTAGTGGAAACCGGGCTACAGGAGCCTACAGTGTAATAGATAGTTGTGGAGCCTGTGCCCGTTGCCGAAACTACACCTGTTGCCGAAACCGATGCTACACTGGTGCTTGCACTACTCCAGATGCCACCGGGAGTAGCATCTGCAAGCACAGTATAAGAAGATGGGCAAATAGTAGTAATACCAGTAATTGGTAATACGCCGACCGCAACTACTATGCTAACTGCGCAGGTAGATGTAGTATAATAGATGACTACAGTTCCAGTAGCAACACCTGTAACCAAACCCGAGGAAGATACTGTAGCGATAGACACATCGCTACTGGTCCAGCTGCCCCCTGTTGTTGTGTTACTTAAAGTGGTTGTTCCCCCCACTGCGCATACAATGGGGCTGCCTGTAATAGGTGTACCGCACGCATTGCCAAACGCATAGTCGCCGGCAAGGCTGCCAAGTGCTATACTGGTGGCAACTTCGGTTGTGTAAGGAGATGTAGTATTGGTTGATGCGATTGATGTTCCCAGCCAACTGCCCGCGGCATAAGTTTGCGTAGCGAAAGAGCCATTGCTGCCACCAACAATATCGGCATAATTATAGAAGGCTTTGGGTGTAACAGTTGATGGCCCTGCTGCTGCATAGTTGCTAACCGTCCAGTAATGGTTGACGATATTAGAAGTAAGCATGCCCGAAGTACCAATTGAAGGATGCAAGCCATTGTGACACCAAACGCCTAAAGAACCAGCAGAGCCGGCACCACTAAGTGTAAGATGCATGGGCGCATAGCTTGCATCGCCAACTTCGTAGTCAACCAATGAAAATCCAGAAATGGTTTTAATAAGTGTTCCATCAACGAAATTAGTTGTGCCGGCACCGGTTACAGCAGTTGAGGCACCAGATGTTTTCATTGTATAAGCACCGGTATGCAGTATGCCACTTGCAAAAGAAAGTATACCGGTTGTTGCAGTAGATTGTGAAAGTGTGACGCCCGATGCATTATTGATTGTGATTATGCCAGGTGAAGTAAGCGATGTTGGCAGATAGCTGCCTGTTACCTGAGCTGCCGAACCATTAAAAATAAAGTTGGCTCCGGTATGAAACGTTTTGGCTCCGGAAGTGGTGATATTCCCGTTTATGCCCGCTGTATTGGCTACAACTAAAGTACCTGATCCATTCAATTTGAACATACCCGTTCCATTTGCGGCATACGCTGCCGGACAAATAAGTTTGCCATTTACAATAAACCCATAGGATGGAGATGCACCTGTTGATGAGCTAAAATCATTGCTGAGCTGTGCATAACAACCAGTATCAACATACACAAAACTGCGTGCCCAGGTGCCGGTGCTTGTATTTTCCATTTGCATGGTGCCTGCTGAGCCAGGCAAAGCCATATGAATGGCATTATAGCCACCAGTGCCGGCATTCGTCATGTATGAGTTGCCGGAAATACTGCAATTGCCATAAATATTTGCCAGAATACGGGCATAGGTACCAGAATAGTTAAGGTGACTTGATATCATGCCAAAATTGCCATGCACATTAAAATTCAGTATGGGCGAGTTGCCGCTGGCGGTAGCATCATTGTAGTTCAGGTTGCAATCGCCGGTAACATTAAAATTGATTGATGGGGCTGTACCATAAGTATTAAAATAATTGCTGTCTATGTCGCAACTACCATACACGGTATAATATGCCGCTGGTGAATTACCGTAGGAGAGTAATGAGTCGCGGGTTATGTTGCAAGGGCCGGTAACATCTACCCGAAGAGTGGGTCCTGTTCCATTAAAACTTTGTTTAGAATGGTTGAGTGTATAGCCATTGTAACAATATAGGTGTGTATTATTGAAAATCCCGATCGAATCATTTGAAAAATTTGCGAGGCTGTTGTAGCAATAAATGGAAGCAGTGCCTCCGCTGAACTTTATGGTATCGGAACTGAAATCTGAAGTACCACTCGCATACATTTTCATGTTGAGTGTGCCTGCGGTAATAGCCGAATGGGTAATGGATGTTACCCCATATATATCAATATTTGGTGTTCCTGACAATAGGAAACTGGAATTAGTAGCGCTAAATGACCCCTGTACATCCATATTTAGTGTAGGAATTGTGCCGGTGCACAGAAATGTGCCTGAGGTCATACGAAAGTAGCCTCCTACTGTAAATTGGCGTGTAGTGGTGTTTCCCGATTGTTTAAAACGCCCTCCGTTCATTACAAAGTTACTATCTACATAAATGGCCTGCACAGCAGAGGTTGCGCTGAAATCAAACGCCCCGGAGTTGATAAAGACGCTTCCATGAACATACACAGTATCATTTGTTCCGTTTGTGCTAGTGAAACTACCGCCATTTAAACTAAAGTCGCCATATACTATGAGTTTTGTGGGGCTGCCATAAGCATCTACCAATTTGCCGGTTGATGAGACAGTAAGGCTGGCCGGTGAGCCAGAAGAAGCGCCGACCGTCCACGTAGCACCACTAGGTATATAAACACTGTCATTGATCATCCAAGTATCGCCGGGCGTGGTAAAGCTTGTAGGCGAAGATGACCCGTTGGTCCAGTTAGAAAGCACATTTGCTGCGCCAACACCGGTTGTTACCCATGCCGTGGCCAACGTTTTTGTAGTTGAGGCAACCGAAATGAGTAAACACAACACTACAAAACACGTGAATTGTTTCAACATCAATTTGCTAAAACGAGCGGTAACAACATTTTTCATAAAACTAATTTAGGTTGCGTGAGAGTAAAAAAATATAGGTTAAAGATATGATATATTTTTCGCTAAAAAAAACTTGTTTTATATTGTAAATGAGTGACTTGCATATATACCTAGGCGGGTGAGAGAGAGCAATTTAGGGTTGTATTGTTTACTACTGCATAATAATTTGCTGTACTGATATTGCACCGCCCGTCTGCTATTGCGCAATTACCCTCCCTTCACCACTAAAAACTGCTACCTTTGCACCTTCAAAAAAAGTTCCACGCGTGGCGGACATTATCCAGTTACTTTCAGATCATATTGCCAACCAGATAGCAGCCGGTGAAGTTATCCAGCGGCCTGCATCGGCAGTGAAGGAATTAATGGAAAATGCCATTGATGCCGGCGCTACGGAAATACAACTCCTTATAAAAGATTCCGGCAAGGAACTGATACAGGTTATTGATAATGGCAAGGGTATGAGCCCTACGGATGCCCGCATGAGTTTTGAACGCCACGCCACATCGAAGATCCGTAACATCAACGACCTGTTTACCATACGCACTATGGGCTTCAGGGGCGAGGCTCTTGCCTCCATCGCTGCCGTTGCACAAGTGGAAATGAAGACCCGACAGGCAATCAGCGAAACCGGAACACGCATAGTTATTGAAGGCACCGAAGTAAAACTACAGGAACCCTGCGCTATGAATGCAGGCACCAATATCTCGCTAAAAAACCTCTTTTTTAATGTGCCCGCAAGGCGCCACTTCTTAAAAAGCGGCACTACCGAATTCAGGCATATTTTAGATGAGTTTACCCGTATTGCATTGGCCTACCCGGCCATCGCCTTTAAGTTATCGCACAATAATGTAGAACAGTTTCACCTTACAACGGGTAGCCTTAAATCGCGCATTGTTGGGCTGCTGGGCAATACCTACGAAAAGAAGCTGGTGCCTGCTGAAGAAAAAACGGAGTTGCTGGATATTCGCGGCTTTGTAGGCAAACCCGAAGCCGCCACCCGCACCCGCGGCATGCAGTTCTTCTTTATCAATAACCGTTTTATACGCAATGCCTACCTGCACCATGCGGTAGTAACCGCATACGAGGGCCTTATAGAAAAAGACACCTTCCCTTTCTATGTGTTGTTCTTAGATGTAGACCCAGCGCGGGTTGACGTAAACGTGCACCCCACCAAGCAGGAGGTGAAATTTGAAGACGACCGCATGATGTATGCCTACCTCAATTCGGCAGTGAAGCATTCGCTGGCGCGCTATAATATTGCCCCATCGCTCGATTTTTCGCTGAGTTCTGAAATACAAAGTCTGCAGTCGGTCAATATCCCCTCCACCGAAAGGCAAAGGGAGCAGACCGAAAACGGCTATCTTTTCAATATATTTACCAACAAGAATCAGGCCCACCACATTGAGCGCAAAGACAGCCTCAAGGAATGGAAAAGCCTTTACGAAATAGCGCAGACACCCATACCTGAAGCACCTGCAACAAACGATAACGGCCACCAACAATATACCCATGCAGTCAGCTCGCAAAGCAATTTGTATGATGAAAGTAAGCTACGTTCCGGCAGTGGCAATATGTTGCTCATTCATGGCGACTACTTGGCCACTACAGTAAAGTCGGGCCTTATGCTTATTCATATTCGCCGGGCACAGGAGCGCATTTGGTATGAGCGTATTTTAGAACAATGGAATAACCAGGATGCCCCGTCGCAAAAAGTACTGTTTCCGGTTTCTTACCAATTGCCCCCACAAGATGCCCTGCTGCTGAGCGAGGTGTTGCCCGATCTTGCCCGTATAGGTTTTGACCTCGCGCCATTTGGCCAGCATACCTTCGTTGTGCAGGGCGTGCCGGCCGGTATGCCGGTAGGCGATGAAAGGAATATGATAGATGAGGTGGTGGAGCATCTTAAACATGAATCTGGCAACATAGCCGCACAGCGCACCGACCTGCTACTGGTACAAATAGCCCGCCGCATGGCCCGAAATTCCGCCACCCTCAGCCAGCCCGAAAGCCAGCAGGCATTGGTGGACGAGCTATTCGCCTGCGGCCAGCCAGAGTATACCCCATCGGGCAAAAAGGTGTTTACACTTATCAAGAAGGATAGTTTAGATGGTTTGCTGGGTTAGGATGCCGCGGATAGCCGGCAGATTATGAAGTTTTGAGTACGCGGTAGTATTATAAAGCCTCTGATCAGGTAAAGGAACAAATTCTTACCCATTCGGGAACACCATTTTTTCAATAAGATACTCAAGCTTAGCGCACCACCTTTATCAATAAATAATGCGTCTGTCAGCATGCATTGAGGGCAAAAGTAAAATGAATAGAACAGAGGTGCACTGATTTGGAAGTAGAGCTCTATTTATTAAATCTATCCTGCATTATTGACAAATTCTCTGCCGCTGGGTCACCCAGACCGTAAAGGGTGACATGCTATTTTGTATAATGTATTCATTACCAATCAATAAAATGATGACGAAACCTGTCACCCTTCAAGGGCTGGGATCTTACCTGGCGGAAGACATTCTTTAAAGTATAAAACTTCAAAAGCGCATTTATGAATAATGCAGGCTATACCATGTAAAATGAATTTGCTCACACTTGATATTATTGGTAAATTTGTAGAACTGCAATAATATTACAATGGACAACACATTGCTCATACAAGTAACTAACCAGAAAGCTATAGGGCTTTTACGGGAGTTGGAGGAGTTGAAGCTGATAAAGGTGTTAAAAGGGGATAAAAAATCATCCAAAACGAAACTGTCGGAAAAATATAGGGGAATTATCAGCAAAGAACAAGCTGAAAGCCTGAATCAGCACATTAAACAAATGCGCAGCGAATGGTAAAGTATCTATTAGATACCAATACAGTTTCTGATTATTTTTCACTTTTATTACCATCCTCTGGTATCAGGTTATTAGATGCTGTAATTGATAAGATTCCTAATATTTCTGTTATTACACAAATCGAATTACTCTGCTGGAAAACAGATGCGGGAACGGAACGAAATGTGGCCGACTTTATTGAAGATTTTAAAATATTTGAAATAAGCCCGACGATAATTGAGCGTTGCGTGGCCATCCGCAAAAACAAGAAGATAAAAATACCCGACGCAATTATTGCTGCTACTGCACTCGCCCACAACTATACTCTTATTACCAACAACGAAGTCGATTTCATTAATATCAAAGGGTTAAAACTATTTAATCCTCACAAAGTTTAGCGTCCACACTCAATTTTTTTCGATAATTTACAGGTTCAAATTCTAGTTTCATGAACAGGACTATCCGTAAGGTTGCGGTATTGGGCAGTGGAGTAATGGGGTCGCGTATTGCGTGCCATTTTGCAGGTATTGGGGTGCAGGTTTTATTGTTAGATATTGTGCCCAATGCGCTCAACGAGGCCGAGCAGGCTAAAGGCTTAACACTTGAAAGCAAACCCGTTCGTAACAGGATAGTAAATGATGCGTTGGCCGCCACGCTCAAGGGTAAACCCTCGGCTGTTTACACCAAAAAAGTAGCTGAAAAAATAGAAACGGGCAATTTTACCGACGACCTGAAACTGGTTGCTAATTGCGACTGGATAATAGAGGTGGTGATTGAGCGCCTCGATATCAAGCAACAGATATTTGCACAGGTGGAGCAATTCCGCAAGCCAGGTACGCTAATTACATCAAACACATCAGGCATACCTATACACCTCATGACCGAAGGTCGTAGCGAAGATTTTCAGCAGCATTTTTGCGGCACACACTTCTTTAATCCGCCACGGTATTTAAGGTTGTTGGAAATAATACCTGGCCCTGCTACAAAGGCCGAGGTGATCAGCTTCCTGATGGATTATGGCGATCGCTTCCTGGGTAAGACTACAGTGCTGTGTAAAGACACTCCGGCTTTTATTGCAAACAGGGTAGGGGTGTTTGGTTTTATGGCCGTCTTCAAAGCCATGGAACAAACCGGCCTGAATGTTGATGAGGTGGATGCGCTTACAGGTCCCGTGTTGGGCAGGCCTAAATCGGCCACCTTCCGCACCGGCGATGTGGTGGGCTTAGATACCTTGGTGCATGTAGCAAAAGCGCTACCGGTAAATGCGCCAGATGATGAAGCTAAAGCCATTTTTACCCTGCCGCCTTTCTTAGAAAAGATGGTGGAAAACAAATGGTTCGGCGATAAAACAGGACAAGGTTTTTATAAAAAGACCCCAACCCCTAAAGGGGAGCCAAAGGGCAAGCCTGAAATATTGACGCTGGACCTCAAGACCATGGAATATGGCCCTAAGCAGAAAGCAAAGTTCGCAACGCTGGAAGCTGCCAAGCCTGTTGAAGACCTCGCGCAGCGACTTAAAATGCTGTATAGCGGCACAGATAAAGCGGGCGAGTTCTACCGCACATTCCACCATTTGCTGTTCAGTTACATATCACACCGTTTACCCGAGATATCCGATGAATTATACAAGATAGATAATGCCCTTAAAGCGGGCTTCGGCTGGGAAATTGGTGCCTTTGAAAGCTGGGATACCCTTGGTATGGCTAAGACGCTGGACGCTATGAAAGCCGGCGGCTATGTTGTAGCACCGTGGGTGGAAGAAATGCTGGCGGCTGGTTTCAAGACGTTCTATAAAACGGAAAATGGCCAAAGGAAATATTACGACGTGCGCACCAAAGCATACCAGCCTGTTCCGGGTCAGGGCGCATTTATATTGCTGGAACATCTTGATGAAAAAGTAGTATGGAAAAACAGCGCCTGCAAGCTGTATGATATTGGCGACGATGTAGTAGCCCTCCGCTGGAATACCAAGATGAATACTATTGGCGGCGAAGTGCTGGATGCCGTGCAGAAGAGCATTGGCATTGCAGAAGATAGATACAAGGGGCTGGTACTGGCCAATACGGGTGCCAATTTTAGTGCAGGTGCCAATGTGGGCCTTATATTTATGTTTGCCGCAGAGCAGGAATATGACGAGCTTGATTTTGCAATTCGCCATTTCCAGAACACGACTATGCGCATGCGCTACAGCAGCATACCCGTTGTTGTGGCTCCGCATGGCTTAACCCTCGGCGGTGGTTGCGAAATGTGTCTGCATGCCGATGCCGTGCAGGCAGCGGCTGAAAGTTATATAGGCTTGGTTGAAGTAGGCGTGGGCCTTATACCCGGTGGTGGCGGCACAAAGGAAATGGCCGTTCGTGCAAGCGATAGAAACATAAAGGAAGATATTGAAACCAATTATCTGCAGCAATTGTTCATTAATGTGGGCACCGCAAAGGTATCTACATCGGCACACGAAGCTTTTGAAAATTTTGTATTGCGCCCTGGGTTTGATAGTATTTCTATGAACCCTGACAGGCGCATAGCAGATGCCAAACGCAAAGCATTACTGCTTTGGGAACAAGGCTATATACAACCTGCTGCCCGCAACGATATTAAGGTGCAGGGCCGCGGTGGCTTAGGTGGTTTACTTAGTGGCATACATGCTATGTGGCGCGGTAACTACATAAGTGAGCACGATAAACTGATAGCGGAAAAACTCGCCTACGTAATGTGCGGTGGCGACCTATCCGGCGCCACATTGGTAAGCGAACAATACCTGCTGGATATAGAGCGCGAAGCCTTCCTGAGCCTGTGCGGACAAAAGAAAACATTGGAAAGATTGCAGAGTATATTGACTACGGGTAAGCCGTTGAGGAATTAATGGCAGAATTGCAAAAATGGGTATTTCCCATTTTGGGAACTTTTTGCTATCTTTGTAAAAATGATATCTGTTGAGAATAATTGCAAAAAAGGTTTTACGATTATTTTGGGAAAAGTATCCGGATAGTGAGCAACAATTAACAACATGGTATCGGGAGACGATTAAAAGTGAATGGAAAAATCCGGTCGACATAAAAAAGGATTATCCAAGTGCCAGTATTATACCTGGTAATAGATTCGTATTCAATATTAAGGGGAATAATTACAGGCTCATAGTGAAAATCAATTTTGATTATCAGATGGTTTGGATAAGGTTTATTGGAACTCACTCCGAATATGATAAAATTGATGCCAAAACAATATAAATAGCATGACGATAAAGCCAATAAATACAGAGAGCGATTACAGTCTTGCAATGCAAAGGCTTGAAAAAATATTTGATGCAAAAAAAGGCACGCTGCAAGGCAATGAACTTGAAGTGTTGGGGATTTTAATTGAGAAATATGAAGATGAACATTTTCCAATTGGATTTCCTGACCCTATTGAGGCGATAAAATTCCGAATGGAGCAGCTTGGATATAATCAGACGGACCTCGCAAAAGTAATAGGTTTGAAGAGCCGGACAAGCGAAATACTGAACAAAAAAAGGAAGTTAACACTTGATATTATAAGGCAATTGCACGATAAGTTGAATATACCAACTGATGTATTAATACAAGCTTATTGATTTGTTCAGTAAGTATCTTCTAAATTTATATTGCGAAGCATTCCTCACCCTTTGCGGACAAAAGAAAACACTTGAAAGATTGCAAAGCATACTGACTACGGGGAAACCGTTGAGGAATTAATGGCTGAGTATCGCCGAGAACCGATATTTCCTATTGAAACAAGTAATTTTATTATATGAAACTTCGTGTACATATCTTAGTGCTTGCGACATTAGTTTTTGTGATGTGTTTTACAGCACGCGGACAAAAAGTTCATTTCACGGACACTAGCAATGTATGGAAGGTTGTGCAACCCGTTTATGTTGGAACTTGGTCGGGAGTTGCATGGTTATTTAACTATAGCAGTTATTCTTTCCGGGGAAGAAATATCATTGACTCTTTTGAATATGTAAATTTTGGTTTTGGACTTGTAAGAGAAGATATCGTGGCCAAAAAAATTTATTTAAGTAGGGGTGGAACTGATGTGGTGCTAATAGATTATAATCTGAACGTTGTGCAAAAAGCCAATCGATGTATTGATAAAATCTTATTAATAAATAGGCACTACAAATTGGTATCAAGTAACTTAAGCTGATCTATTTTGCCCGGGATAGTTCTCATTTTGAAAACAAGTTTTTTATTTCGTTTTACTTCCTCCTGGTTACAGTAACAATTATATTTTCTATAAGACTCCTAAATGAAAATAAGGGTTACATTTGAGTAGATTATATTGAATGAAAAGTAGCTTAAATATTTTTGTGCGCTTAAAAACACCTTTTGTAGTAGCTTGTCTGCTTTGTATGGGCCATTTTGCTATGGCGCAACAAACCGAGACCAATATGTCAACCGGCGGCGCGGAGCCACCTAAAAAAGAGGAGGCACCACCAGAACCTATGCTCGTAAAAGCGCAAAGGTTTGCCGCTGAAAAGAAATATGATTCGTCTATCTTGCTATACAACGAATTATACAAGGCCACGCCCGACGATATCTACCACGAATACCTGAATACCCTGCTTATTGCTAAAAAATACAAGGAAGCTGAAAAATTGGTGCAGCCGCGCATTGGCAGCAACAACCAGACCAGCATCTACGAAATTGACCTCGGCAATGTTTATAAGCTGGAAGGCAAGGATAAAAAAGCAATACAGGAGTTCGATACCGTACTGAAAAGAATAAATGGCGACGATAACTTTACCCAGCGGCTGGCTAAAGCGTTTCAGGATATTAACCAGAACGAATACGCGATAAAGGTGTACGAGCGTGCCTGCCAGATCTTTAATAATCCGTTCATCTATTGCATACCCATGGCTGCCCTGTATGCTAAAATGGACAGACTGGATATGGCGATGGATGTATTGCTGGGCCCGCCTGTAGGCCAGTTCACCACGCTGGATAATATTAAGAGCACCTTTTTGCAATGGATGGGCAACGACCCTAAAAAATTGCAGATAGCTCAGAAGAATTTACTGAAACACATTAATGCCCAGCCGGAAAGCGCATGGTTCGCCGAATTGCTCACCTGGATATATACCCAGAAGAACGACTGGGACGGCGCACTGCTACAAATTGAAGCCGTTGACGAGCGTAATAAAGAAGATGGCCGCAGGTTGCTATCATTTGCCCGTACCGCCAATGCCGCAAAACAATACGAAAGTGCCGTAAAGGCTTATGATGAAGTAATTGCCAAAGGCGACGCTTCGCCATTGGTGGCTACGGCCAAAATGGAACGGATCAATACCCAGTTCGACCAACTGCAGAGCGCTTCCGTACCCAAGCCAGAGGACATTACTAAACTAATGACCGATTTCAATAATCTGCTTACAGAGTATCCTGCGTTTTACGCATCCGATCTGGTAGCTAATTATGCATTGGTGGCCGCACAGTATACCGATAGCGTTGATAAAGCAATACAGATACTGCAAAAAGGCATTAAGTATCCCGATTCCCGGAAAGACTTTGTGGGCAGGCTTAAATTGCAATTGGGTGACTACTACCTGCTGAAGGGTAAAATATGGGATGCCTCACTGGCTTACAGTCAGGTAGATAAAGAATTTAAGCAGGATGTACTGGGCGAAAATGCCCGCTTCAGCAATGCAAAACTGGCTTACTACCGTGGCGACTTTGAATGGGCCCAGCGGCTGCTTACCGTGCTTAAATCGTCAACAACCGAATTGATTGCCAATGATGCCCTTTCGTTGTCGGTGCTTATTACCGAAAACGTGGAAGACAGCATTACCTATCCCCTCAAAAGATTCGCCTTTGTAGGCCTTTTACGTGCACAAAATAAAGACGAACAGGCAAAAATTTTGTTGGATAGCATAGCAACCGCCTTCCCGAAACACCCGCTGAACGATGATATTTTAATGGTGCATGCGCAAATAGAACAGCGGCATAAAAATTTTGATAAAGCCATCAGCTACCTCAGCGCCATTGTTGAAAAGTACGGACAAGATGTACTGGCCGACGATGCCATTTTTGTAATGGCCGAAATCTACCGCAACGACCTGCATAAAAACGACCTCGCCAAAAAGTACTACGAACAACTCATCATCGACTATCCCGGCAGTACCTTTATACAACTGGCCCGCCAAAAACTCCGTGAATTAACCGAAACGTCAACACAATAGGTGCGGCATGCGGGTAAGGGAATGCTTAGCCCTGCCAACTATGTACACCCGCCCACCGAAACGAACATAAAATGCGCCCTGCGTCTCCCGATGGGCAACGCCCATCGCTGTTATATTTCGGGGCTTCACCCCTTGCTCATTTTGTTGTAGATGCCTGTCGCGCCCTGAAGGGGCACAATACGTCAGCGATGGGCAACGCCCATCGAAACGAACATAAAATGCGCCCTGCGTCTCCCGATGGGCGTTGCCCATCGCTGTTATATTTCGGGGCTTCACCCCTTGCTCATTTTGTTGTAGATGCGTGTCACGCCCTGAAGGGGCACAATACGTCAGCGATGGGCAACGCCCATCGAAACAACCATAAAATGCACCCTGCGTCTCCCTATGGGCGTTGACCATCGCAACAAATATAACCCCAAACCCCACACCATTACCCCGTAAAAACTTTGTTAATAACTTGTGTATTTTGACATTTATATAACAGGGAATGCTTGTGTGTACCTCCATTTTTAGTTAACTTTGGTACAAATCGCACGATTATGTTTGACGATGATTATAACGACGACGATGATTTGGGTTCAATAGAAGACATTCTTGCGAAGTATGAAGAAGTGAAAAAAGGCGATGCGGTAAGTATATTAGACGAAGAGGAGTTTGAAACCGTAGTGGAGCACTTCCTCCAAAATAGTAATGAGGCCGAAGCGTTGCTGGCCTGCGATATAGCCTGCACTTACTACCCTTTTTCCAGTTCTATTTTATTACTGAAAGCCGAAATTCTTACCCAATCGCAAAAATACGGTCAGGCCATGAAAGCGCTTGACGAACTAGACCAATACGACAGTAAAAATATTGATGCCGTCCTCTTGCGTTCTGACGTATTGCTGGCGCAGTTAAAGTTTGACCGCGCTGCCCTGTGGCTGGAACAGCAATCGGAAATATTTGAGGGTAAAGAAAAGGTGGAGATATTGCTGGAACTATCGGACGTATATGACGAAAGCGAAGAGTTTGATGCCGTTTTCGATACGCTGATGCGCGTAATAAAAATTGACAAGCGCAACGAAGAAGCACTACAGAAAATATGTTTCTGGGCGGAGTTTACCGACAGGCTTGATGAAAGTGTTGCGCTGCACACCGCGCTTACCGATAACGACCCGTATAATGCATTGGCATGGTTCAACCTGGGTGCTGCTTTTCAGGGGCTTAAATTGTATGAAAAGTGCATTGATGCCTATGAATACTGTGTGGCTATAGATGAGAAATTTGAATTTGCTTACCGCAATATGGCCGATGCCTATATGCGCCTTAAATACTACGAAAAAGCGCTTGATTCACTGGCAAAGCATGTGGAAATAGCCAAGCCCGAAGATGTGATTTTCGAGGCCATGGGGTATTGCTGGGAAAAGAAGAAAGATTTTACACGGGCAAGGCATTTTTACCGCCAGGCATCGCAGTTAAGTCCGCAGGACGATTCTATCTTTTTCAAAATAGGCGAAACCTACGCCCGCGAAAAACAATGGGAAAAGGCGGTGAAATCATTTTCGGTAGCACTGCACCTTGATAAAGATAATGCCAGCTATTGCATGGCCATAGGCAACTGCCTTATGGAAATGGATGTGAAAAGCGAAGCATTGGTTTGCTACCTGAATGCGGTAAGGTTGAAGCCCGGTAACAAAACTACCTGGGTAGCACTGATACGCGGCCTGTTCCTCACCGGCTACTTTGAAGAAGCTATCATTCAGCTGGAAGTTGCCCGCGACCATTGCGGCGACAAGGGTGAATTCAACTTCTACCATGCCGCAGCCCTGTTTGAACTGGGCAAAGCGAAAGAAGCCATGCTGCAACTGGAAAAGGCCCTGAAAGATGCTCCAAAAAAACTCAAAGTCTTCACCGACCTCAACTCCGAATACCTGCTCCGCAACCCCGTTGCCGAACTGGTAGCCCGCTACAAAAAGAAATAAACGAACCATATTTGTGAATATATCCCCTGCAAGCTTGGAGGGCACTGAAAAAGCCCGTCTTATAAAAAGGGACTAATCGTAATCACGATTAGTCCCTTCTACATTGCGTTATATGGCTTTGGGTTATGCTTAAGTTGCGTATAAGCGATTCTTATGGCCTTTATTTCGAAAATCAGCATTATTCCATTTGCCTTCC
>JBBRPD010000017.1:0-86850 GCA_038228575.1 Chitinophagales bacterium
CTTACGCATGTCAGTAACAGGCTGGCAAAGCCAGTAACGACAACTATGGGACAATTGAAGCATCTCTATACTGATTTGTCAATCAGCAATATTAGAAAACACCCCAGCTGTCTGCAAGATGTACTTGCCGGGATGGATACGATAGGCTGTTACATCACCTTCCATAATATGAATACGGTTTGCCCATGCACTTGCCAGCATATTTTCGCGCGCTTGTATGCAGGCATCGGTATCCAGTTCTATGCCATCAATAATTACCGCGTCCGTTCGCTGTGCCAGCATTAAGGCGAGCAAACCTGTGCCCGCGCCAATATCCAATATCCGTTCAATACCGGGCAATAGCGGCACCCATGCACCTAGTATACAGGCATCTGTCGTTACTTTCATGGCGCAACGCCCCTGCTCTACCTTAAATTGCTTAAACTGGAAGTAACTGTTACTCATTACCAGGCAGCCCTTGGGCTGGGGCTTACAGTCATATCAACAAAATGGCCTTTTAAATATTTATGGTAACCGGTTATACCTATCATTGCTGCATTGTCAGTGCAATATTCAAAACGGGGTATATAGGTGGTCCATCCGTTCTTTTTGCCGGTTTCCTCCAGTGCTTTTCTCAGGCCGCTGTTGGCCGATACGCCCCCTGCAATGCCTATATGCTTAATATTGAGGTGCGCTGCGGCCTTTTCCAGTTTCTTAATGAGCGTTTTTACAATAGTGTACTGTGCTGATGCACAGATGTCGGCCATGTTTTTTTCGGCAAAATCAGGGTCCAGCTTGCGTTGCGCCTGTAAAAAATATAAAATGGAGGTTTTTACGCCACTGAAACTGAAATCGAAGTCCTTCATCTCTGAAATCGGGAATTTGAACTTTAACGGATCACCTTCCTTAGCATATTTATCTACCAATGGCCCACCGGGATAAGGCAAACCCAGCATTTTTGCTACCTTATCAAAAGCCTCACCGGCAGCATCATCAATGGTTTCGCCAACAATTTCCATATCCAGATAATCTTTACATAAAACTATCTGGGTATGGCCACCGGAAACCGTAAGGCATAAAAACGGAAAAGGAGGATTGGCCTCAATAAAATGCGCCAAAACGTGCGCCTGCATGTGGTGCACCGAAATTAGCGGCAGTTGCCTTGCCTGTGCAAATGACTTGGCAAAGCAGGCGCCTACCAGTAAAGAACCTATTAAACCCGGTGCCTGCGTAAAAGCTACTGCAGTTATATCATTTTTGCTAATACCAGCATCTTTTATAGCCATGTCCACCACCGGAACAATATTTTGCATGTGCACCCGGGATGCCAGTTCCGGCACTACCCCGCCAAAACGCTCATGCACCTGCTGGGTGGCAATAAGATTACTCAGTACTTTTCCATCCTGAATTATAGCAGCACTTGTTTCATCGCAGGAAGATTCGATAGCCAGAATGTTTATTATGTTTTGCATTAATATAGCCGTTTCGGGACCACAAATGTACGCTGGAATTACCGTTAGTGAAAAAAAACGACCGTTCGTTCCTAAAATGGCACTTTTCGGGTGTGTCTCCTTTGTTTTAACAGAAAGTTTATTTACCTTTGTTCATATTATAAAACGGGTTATCGCTACGGTATTTGTATCGGGGAGGAAAGTCCGGACAGTAAAGAGCAGCGCACTACCTAACGGGTAGGCATTCCGCGTAAAAGTGGGGTTGACAGAAAGTGCCACAGAAAATTACCGTCCTTTATTGGATAAGGGTGAAAACGTAGTGTAAGAGACTACGATATATTCTGGTGACAGAATATAGGGGCAAACCTTGCGTACTGAAATGCCAAATAAGCAGATGATTGAGGGTGGTTCGCCCGATGTTTGTGGGTTGGCAGCTAGAAGTGTTACGTGAGTAGCATTCCAGATAAATGATAACCATTTTACCGAAAGGTAAAATACAGGATCCGGCTTATAGTTTTATAATATTTTTATAATTAAGTGGTTTTTAATCTGTTTAAGAAAATACTACCACGGTGAGTTTGAGTGTGGAAATGTGATTTTATTGTTAATCGTGTTGTTTTTTCAGAAACAATTTCTAAATTTGTGTACCATGTTGAAAAAAATGAAACTAACTCTGGGAAAAGCGAAGGTACGCTTGTTGTCGGTATTGATGTTATTGGTTTGTGCAACTATGCCAATGATCACGTTCGCGCAGGCGGGCTTTGAAACAGTTGACGGCGGCGCCGGTAACGATACAGGTGTAACGGATGTGCCTATAGATGGCGGAACTGCCTTCCTGATTGCAGCCGGTGTGTTGTTTGGCGTGTACAGGCTATATAAAATGGTACAAGACAAAAACAAATTGGCTATTGCTAACTAGTTGAGTTTAATATTGCAATGTGCGATGTTAAGTCAATTCAATACCACCTGATTAAACCTAAGTATAGCAAATTTTCTTATTTTATATAAAAACCAAACAAAACATCGCATGATGTTTTGTTTGGTTTTATGTACATACCTGATCCTTTATATTATTTTTTATAATTGATAGTTAATAAGCAGGTAAGCCCACCTCCATAAGTCACTTTAAAATCGACCCGAAATGATAAAATTGCTTTCCATTGAATGGTTAAAAATAAGCAAATATGTTACCTTTTGGGTGTTGGCGGGCATCTTTGTAGTGCTTTTATTGCTATGGAACTGGAGTATCAGCTCAGGGGTGTTAAAAATAGGTGGCGGCAGTGATTTTAATTTTATCAGCAATAATTACTCCTACCCTGCCGTTTGGGATAATGTTGCTTACTGGACCAAATTTTTCTCAGGTCTGCTGTCAATAGTTATTATTATTTTAACTACTAACGAATATCAATACCGCACCAACAGGCAGAACGTAATTGATGGATGGAAAAGAGAAGAATTTTACCATGCTAAATGGCTGGTTGTTGTGTCGCTAAGCCTTGCTGTTACTCTATTTACGTTTTTGCTAGGTATTTTCTTTGCGCTAACCCATGGGTCGCCAATTGCTGGCTTTACAAACAACATCGGCAAGCTGGTGCATGTATTTCTATTAACAATCAATTACTTTGGTTTTGCCTTACTGCTTTCCATTTTACTAAAAAGAAGCGGCGTTGCAGTTATCATATTCCTGCTGTATTGTTATGTGGTGGAAATAATGCTACAGCAATTACTGAACTGGAAATTAACTACACATCCCGGCGATCTATTACCCTTGCAATGTAGTGCAGAACTGATCAGCTTCCCGCTTGCAGAAATGCTTAAAAAAATGGCGCACAAAACAGGTCCATCGCAAAATATCCTGATGTTTACATCGGTAGCGTGGATAGCTGTATACTATATTGCAGGCCGTATACAAATGATGAAAAGCAATTGGTGATTATGAATGATGAATGATGAATGGTGAATGTAACAGAACATTCATACAACAGCTTTGCGTTGCTCTGCACCCTACTTTGCTCCCTTTGCATGAAACCGCCATTACACTGCCTGCACGCACCGACATAACACAACGAATACCCTACCTTTGCACACTGACAATTAAAATATGGAAGATCAATTCAGAACAGAAATAGCAGATTTAGGTGAATTCGGGCTTATTGAGCACCTTACTAAAAACAATGAAACCACGCAGGCCAGTACCATTCTCAGCATTGGTGATGATGGGGCTGTAATTGACCAGTTTGGCCGCCAAACTGTAATAAGCACCGACCTGCTGATAGAAGGAGTGCATTTCGACCTGATGTACACCCCGCTTAAACACCTGGGTTACAAATCGGTAGCGGTTAACTTATCTGATATCTGCGCTATGTTTGCAACACCAACGCACATTACGGTTAGCATAGGTATATCTAACCGCTTTTCGGTGGAAGCGCTCAGCGAGTTTTACGATGGGGTTTATGCTGCATGCGCACAATACAATGTTGACCTGATAGGTGGCGATACTACCACATCGCTAAAAGGTTTCGTGATCAGCGTTACAGCAATAGGAGAAGTAGCACCCGACAAATTTGTAACCCGCAGTGGCGCAAAAGAAAACGACCTGATATGTGTTTCTGGCGACCTGGGCGGCGCGTATCTGGGCCTGCAGATACTGGAGCGTGAAAAGAAGATTTTCATGGAGCATAAAGATGTACAGCCCGACCTGCAAAATCAGGATTACCTGATTGGCAGGATATTGAAACCTGAACCGCGCCTTGATATTGTAGAATGGCTGCAGGAACATAATATAACACCAACGGCAATGATTGACATCAGCGACGGGTTAAGTTCGGAACTACTGCACATTTGCGCCAAAAGCGAAGTGGGCTGCGTACTGTACGAAGATAAAATACCGGTTGGAGATGAAACAAAAGCCATGGGTATGCAGTTCAATATACCTACCAGCACCTGCGCACTAAGTGGCGGCGAAGATTATGAATTGTTGTTTACCATTAAGCAGGAAGATTATGAAAAAACCATCCGTAACAGCAACATTACCGTAATTGGCTATATAACGCCCAAAGAAGAGGGTTCAGTAATGGTAACACCATCGGGCAACAAACATAAACTGGTGGCTCAAGGTTGGAATGCCTTTGGTTAAACAACATATTTATTCAACAACAAAGCGCCCTAATTCACGTGAAATAGGGCGCTTTGTTGTTTTGGGGTAGTGATCAAGGTTCGGCTATTTGTTAAGGCAGCAGCCTGATAATACCAATGTTGCAGCAACGACAGTAGTATCATCCTGCACATAGAAACTCAGTGTTTTTGAAAGGTTCAATTTAGCGAGTGCTGCACCGGTTATCGTCCATTGATTTCATTTTTACAGGAACAACTATCTGTTGTTTTTGGGGAAACATCGATACCCTTATTTCTACCAGTATGTCAATTAACCTATTATTTTCTTAAACACCTGGTTTGATTGGATAAGGTAGATGGCTCGAACGCAATAATGGTATCTATCCTATTAGCAGAAGTTGCCACAACTGCAATATTGCCCTTATGAAACCTAATACGGTTAATCTCCTCAGTACTATCTACAAATAAATGGGGGCTGCTGAAATTTCTACCGAAATATATATTTTTTGTAGTAGGTGATACGATAAAAATTGTCTTGCTATTACCCTTAAACAAATCTATCACACCCATAATGCAACCATGACATCCAGTTTCTGATATTAGAAAATAATACGAAGTATCGTTAGGTATGCGTTTATTGAACTTGTTCTTGAGGTACTTTCCAAATTCTACTGTTTCGTTCGTGTACCTATGATAGACCTTATTACTAACTATTTGTTTAGCGACAATTCGGTCACTAAAATTAGTACATAAAAAAATTAAAAATAAAATATTATTTAGTTTCATAGACTTCTAAAAGTAGTTTTCCATTCTGATATTTGCCCAAGTATAAATTACCGTTGTAGCAAAAGAATGATGAAAAAAAGTAATTGCCGATACGCTCAAAATCCTTTTTAGCAATCACATTATAGGTGCTATCCACAACATATAATGAGAGTGGTTTGTCTTCCCACAAGGCCAGGTATTCATCATTCGCTTTATGTACTGCATGTGTCTGGAAAATATATAAATACTTTTTGTGTTTATCATACAATGCTGCAACGTACCTTTCACTCATCAGGCTATAATTGGTTGTGTAACTACGTACGGCACTGCTATCTGAATTCACAGGAATGAAGGTGTTGGCATTTAGCCCATTCAGAAATGTCTTTTTGCATGTATTTTTATCAAAAATATAAAGGTATGGGCTATCGCTGAACATATACCCCACCGAGTTACCCCCCATTAAGAATGCTTGAGGATAATACTCATTGTATAAGGCGGATCTATATGCATCAGGAAATGTGCCGAATTCGGCAACTACATTCGCATTTTGACCTTCAAGTTGAACCTTTACTAACATTTTTGATGAGAAATACTTCATTCTCTCCTCTTTATTCGTTATGTTGTAATTAGGTACTCTGTACAAAATATTACTGCTGTCAGTACTGATATGGAATGAAAGATTTTTTGGCATGTAAGAAACTTCGGGGGAACTACTGTCTTTGAAAGTAAAATCTATTTCATGCGTCAAAGATGGGGACAGGTACTCATTGATAGCTCTTGCATATTTTTTAAGTACATAAAACTTATTCCCATGAATGAAATAATTAAATTTTGAATCAATCTTCAAATTCTTAATACCAAGGGCATCAATTATTTTTCGTTCAGATAGGTCATACGCATAAATACTATCTGTTTCTTCAGAATAAACATAGTATGCGTTTGAATCTTGTGAAAAAATATAAGTGTTGTCTTTACCAATCTTTAAAGGAATGGAAAACGAATCTATGCGTGACACCAGACAATGAAACGCTTTGTGCGAGGCAGTAACGCGCTTCTTACTACTGAAACCGAAAGAGGCTCCAAAAGCAGCGAACAAAAAGGCTACACAGCATACTACAAGCCAACGAAAATTGGCTTGTAGTATGCTGTGGCTTTTATTGATAAATGATGATTTCATTTGGGCTTTATTTAACTGTAACCAGAATAATATACTCTGAATGGAGACGGAACTTCGTAAGTACCCGATTGAAGATCAGCCCACAATTTAAAAGTAGCAAGAATACTACAAATCAATGAAAAATGGTTTGTAGTATTCTTAGTTTTAATTTATTATTGGTATTTTCATTTGCACTTTATTGAACAGGGACTGGAACCACATACTCATGATGCAATCTTGACAATGGTACTGGTCCGAAGAAGTAATACATAAGCCCAGGTGTTGATCCGGAGGCACAACGAATAACTTTATAGGTGCCAGATTGAAGATTAGTCAAGTCTTCCAAATCTAAGCCTAACTTCTGAGACAAAGTAATGCCATTGGGGCTTGAAAATATGTTGCAAAATTCATCGCAAGCGATGTATAGTAAAAGCGACGATTGAATTATACTTTTTCCCAAATATTTTTGTACCTTGGGCACAAATATTCATTACCCATGAAATTTATTAAATCTATTCTACTAACCGCAGCAACTTTTGTGGCATTTACTGGTGTTGTGCTGTATAGTTCTTGCGAAAAAGACCCCTGTTCAGGCGTAAGCTGTAAAAACGGTGGTTCATGCGCTATGGGTGCCTGCAAGTGCCCTTCCGGCTTTGAAGGTCCAACATGTTCTACTCAATCAATTGATCGTTTTAAGGGTGTTTTTGCCGGCTATAAGCAGTGTAATAACGGAGCTCAAACCATTGACACCGTTTTCATAATTGGCGACCTTCCTAAAAAAGTAGCGAATGTGCTGGTTACTCAAAAATCAGAACCATCTGACCAACTTTCGGGCACTGTGTTTAGTACAGAAAGCACTTACTCGTTAACTATACCTGACAAGGTAAAAACTAACTACTACAAAAAATACCACATTACCTTACAAAGCGACAATAAATTGATATTGGATACTTACGAGCGCGACTACACTACGCCCGGCGATACAGCAGTTAACCACTGCATCTTTACTGGTTTTAAGGTAAATTAGCTGAGTAACGATAACAAAAAAACATATTCAACGGGCATTAAGCGCAGGCTTAGTGCCCTTTTTGTTCCAGCTTGTTGCAGTCTTCCATACTACCCAGGCGAAAAGAAACCGGGAAACCGGCCTTGTACATATTTAATTCCTGCTTGCAGAAAAAGCCAAAGCCACGGGTGTAAAAATCCTGTGGCACCAAGGTGCGCTTTACGTTTGGCTGCGCCGGTTTAGCGACAGAAAATACCATCTGTTTTTGTGGAGCAAGAACACCAAAAGAATCGACCCAGTTAGGCAAGCCTACCTGCTTTCCCTCACCCAATTGGGCTTGCGCTGTAGTTGTGAAAATTGAAAATAAAATAACCAACCCGTACATTTTCATAGCTACATGTTTCCTGGAGGATACTGATACAATATACGACCGCAATGTGCTTATGGTTTCTTGTAGTATTTGTTGTAATAATTGGTGTAGAAATCAAGGTCTTTTTCCCAGAATAGCATTTTATAGTTAGCGGCTGAAATAACGAAGAATTTAAATTCTTCGGGCTTGTAGTCTTTAAGCAATTCTTTACTGTTCAGGGAATCCATGTAATCGCGTGCGGCCTGCTCACCGGCAAACTGCTGCACGGTAACCACTATTTGGTTATTCCTGTACAGGTCAATTAGCATGGGGTTGTTTATTGACATGGACGCATTCAACTTTTCAACGGCAGACTTAAATTTACCCATGCGGGAGTCCAGGCTACTAAACACCAACATAGTGAAATGCTGTTCTGTTGGTTTGTAGGTATAAGAAAATGGCACATCGGCGGGGCGTTTAGGTGTTGGCGGCACCAATGCTGCTGCAGCCTTTTTTGCATCCTCCGCCTTTTTAACCGGTGCTAACTTTATACCTGCCCTCATGGCCGCTATACCTGCAGTATCATTGTACCAGGATGGGATGCCATTTTTGCGTACATCAGCTATATAGCTGGAAACATCTTTTGCCCAACCCGTAAGGGAATCGGCGGGGTTTGCAGCAAGGAAGCCAGCCAGTATAGTATCTGCCATATTGTAATTACCCTGCCCGGCATAACTCATGGCTTCCGCCACCTGAAACCGCTTTTTAAAAGTTGGGTTAGTTGTGTATTCCTTCTTGGCAACATCAATGTTAGAGAGGGCTTCCGTATACTTATGCTTAAGTATCAGTTCATACGTTTCATCGAAATAATCTGCCACCTGCTTACCAGCATTAGAAGCCAGTTTATCGCTTTCGGAACGTGGTTTTAAGAGATCAGCGTAAGGAGATTTTGGAAATTTGGAAAGAAATTCAGTGGCATAGCCCTGGGCCTTTTCCAAATTGCCGGTACGTATCGCTATCTGGTAACGCAGATACAGATCTTCTTCCCGTTGGTTATGGTCCGGGAAACGGGAATCGAGCGTATCCAGCGTACTTAAAGCCTGTGCATGATCATCGAGTTGTTTCAGGTATGCCTTTGCCAACATAATGTAGGCGCGGGTCTCCATTTTAATAGATTGCTCTTTCTGCTCGGCTGTGTTGGGTATTTTGGCCAGGAGACTTTCCTCTGTTGGCAAACCGTTTGCGGCAAGTGTAACTTTGTCATCGCCCCCTGCTGTTGTTTCTTCCAAACCGCTTTGATTGCTGCCGGGTGCTCCGGTAAATGCCACGCCCGATGCCCTGCGCCAGTTATCAGTAAGCGGTCGGTTACCCCATTTACGCTTAAACTCATTGGCACCGGTTTGCATTAAAGATGGGTTAGCAAAATAAAAGGTAGAGGTCTCCCCTGTTTCACTGGCTGTTTCTGCTGGTGCTGTGGCACTTTCACCACCTTCCTTAGCATTCTTAATGCTGTCGGCTTGCTTTTGTTCCAGTGAGCGTATATATCTTCTTACAACTGAAAGCTGCTCTTTTTTGCTCATTTCAGCTAATTCCCGCAGGCTGTCCTGATCGTGAATGACAGCGGTTGGCTGCGATATTTCAACCAAACCCTTACTGCGTTGCGCAGCGGCGGTAACCGCAGCATCTTTAATACTACTGCCAGCAGCATACTTGGCCGAACTGTCGTAAGCGTTTTTAGCATTGTTGTAGCTGCCTTTGCCATAGAATACATCGCCGAGGGCGGCATAAGAAATTGCCTTTTGTTTCTTTGTGGCCTTTGGCGTTATAGCACTTTTAGTAAGGTAATCAATAGCATCATTAGTTTTGCCGGCCTTCGCTGACATTTGACCCAGCACGAAATAAACCTGATCGTAATAACTGGTATACTTACCATCATTCAACACCTTTTTAAGGGGTTTAATACCATCGCCCACATTACCACCCGCCAAAAGCGTATTGAAAGCTATGTTTTTACGGGCGTAAAAATCCATATCGATCTTAGGGAAATAATTGAGTGCTATCTCATAATTGGCAACCGATTCCTTGTATTTACCGTCGCGCTGCATCAATTGTGCATTAAGGAAAGCGCACCGCATACGCAACCAATCGGGCAGGTAATCGTCATTTATGGCTACAGTTAATTGCTCTGATGCGGCCGAATAATTTTGTTCTGCTATATAACCAAATGCCCTGCCTACAGCCACCTGGCCAATCAGGTCTTCCGGCAAATGCGGATCGGTAGAAAGGAGCGATAATACAGCCTGCCCGTTTTCAACCATTTTCATTTGGGTATACACACGTGCCAGCCATATAATAGCATCATTGTGCACCGATTTATGTTTAAACAAATTTAACCCACCCTTACTTTCTTCTTCTACTATAGAAGTAGGCCCTTTTTGATGCCCGCCTTCGGCCTTCTTGTTTTCCTCATCATTACTTATGATGTACTTAAAGGTTGCAGCTGCATTCTTGTAATTGCCTTTGTAATAGTAAGCCTGCCCCATAAGCAACAGCATATCATTACCCCACTTTACACGCGGGTCATGAATTTGTATACCTATCGATACTTTATGAATGATGCTATCCATATCGGCGGCCAGTAGAGAAGAATCCCTGTCCGGATCGAAGGGGAATATTTTTATGAGTGAATCATAATTTTCCTTCACACCACCCCGCAACATATTGGCATTAGCCTCTTCCAGTTTACGGTTGGCATTATAATAATAATTGTAATGCGTAAACGAATTCTGGGTGAGCTTCCGCAAGGGTGACCATCGCTTTTTGAGCATCGATTTATTGGTAAATGCCTCCCGTTTCGATTTGAATTTCAACTCCAATGCCAGCTTTTTCTTGGCCTCGCTTTGCTTGTCTTTTACATTCAGTTGCTTGTTTTTGGCCAGTTTCATCTTAGCCATACTGTCGGTGCGCCGCTTTCTAACTATTTTAAGGCTATCGTTAAACTTGTTTCTTACCGATTTAATGCTGTCCATTTCATGCTTGCGCACGCCCTGGGTCAGGTTATGTTCTCGCTGCCGCTCACTAGCCACGCTATCCTTATAAATTTTTTGCTTTCGTTTTGTAGCGTCGGTTCGCTCCCGCTTCACTATAGCTACGCTATCAGCATACCTTTTACTTTCCCGGTATTTTTTCTTGTTTTTTACTTTGTCGGCACGTTCTTTTTGTATAGCAGCCAGACTGTCTTTTTTCACTTCGCGAAGCGAAGCCATTGAATCAGTTACTTTCTCTTTAGTTGCTTTAACAGAATCCAGACGGGCTTCCCGAGCACTTTTTATGGCTTTGGCCTTGTTTTTGCGTGCCTTTTCGGTACTATCTTTATAATGCTTGCTATTGCGGTATTTACGCATATTTGCCGCATTATCAATAGAGTCCATTCTCCTTTTGGCAGCAGCACTCTGGGCAAAACCCGGTACGCAGTTCAAAAAGATGCAACCTAATATAAAAAGAAAAATTAATTTTAGTTTCAAGGTCCTTATTTCGTTTACCAATAAAATAACGCAAAAACCGCTATAAAATTATACCGGGCACCAACAGGCCGCAATTTGCATATTTGTTTCAAAAATAAGTAAAAAAAGGGAACGGCATTCTTTACAGCGCAGCCGAATTAACAAAATACTTCCTATCTTAGAATTTCTTTGCCTTAATTTAGTAGAAGCAACAGCAAAAAGCCGAAAACAAGCCATGAGATACGCAGGATTAGCAACGCAATGGATGATCATGCTCCTGTTAGGGGTTTGGTTGGGCTATAAGCTGGATAAATATTTAGGTTGGAATTTTCCTTTATTTTTAATTCTTTTTCCATTAGTAGCTTTAGTCGTTTCTTTGTGGGGACTAATAAAGGAACTTAACAAGAAAAAATAATGAAGAAGGAATTTATAGGAACATTTGTTACCATATTTATTTTGCTTACCGGCGGCCTTTACCTTTTGCACAATATGTTGCCATTATACAGTTTTGCACTGCTGGAAACTGGCAACGTTATTATGTTTGTGTTATCGCTTGGTGCTTACTACATGGTAAACCGCCAGCTTGACCGAACTTCGTGGGCGTTCATAAGGGGTGTTTCAGGGGCTTCGGTAATGAAACTTATGGTATGCCTGGGTGCTATGCTCGTTTATATTGTAATGAATCGTGCAACGTTGTATAAGCCCAGTATTTTTGTTCTTTTTGGTGTTTATGCAATTTATACCGCGTCAGAAACGTTGCTGCTATCGAAACTAGCCCGAACCGTGAAATAATTTTATGAAAAAGCAAGAGACAACCATCAGATTCCTGGAACAGTTTTTACCAGCAGGATCATTTGAAGAGGTGGCCCCTTTTTTTAAAACACATACTATACACCTCACCGTTACCCATGAACGCAAAAGCGTGCTTGGCGACTACCGTAACCCCACTACTGCGGAACCTATTCACCGCATTAGTGTGAACGCAAATCTTAATCCGTATAGTTTTCTCATTACGCTGCTGCACGAACTGGCGCATTTGTTTACGTTCGTGCATTTCGGGCATAAGGTAAGTCCGCATGGCAAGGAGTGGAAAACACAATTCAGGCATATACTGATACCTTTTCTGGGTAAACGCTTCTTTCCCGGCGATGTAGAAAAGGCACTATATGCTTACCTGCACGACCCAGCTGCCAGTACCTGCACCGATGCCCGCCTCTTCAAAGCACTTTACAGGTATGACGAACATAAGCCAGACCATTTACTGGTTGACGACCTTGAAATAAATAAATTCTTCGAAACCGAAGACGGGCAGACTTATCAGAAAATTGAAAAACTGCGCACCCGCACCAAGTGCCGCCACGTGCGCACCGGCCGCATGTTCCTTTTTCAAGGTATTGCAGAGGTAAAGGAAGTAGCTGCAAAAAAGTAGCACTTCATTTTTGCTTTGCTGATAACGAGCAAGAACGTCTCGCAGAGATCCTTCGCTGCGCTCAAGGATGACAAAGTTAGCATCTTCTATATGCAACTGAACAAAAAACACGGTCATTGCGAATGCAGTGAAGCAACCTCACATCTCGTTCTTATGGTGTAACGTATTTTATCTGAACCATGTTTAAGATGATGGGATGATTGCGGCTGACTAAGCTATACTCGAAAGCAAGAACGCCTTGCAGAGATCCTTCGCTGCGTTCAAGGATGACAAAGTTAGCGTGGGTTGTTGTAATTTTCTTTTGCTCTCTTACGCCAAATTTGTCATGCTGACGCAAGGAAGCACCTTATACAAATAGCTGCGCAAAAAAAACGGTCATTGCGAACGCAGTGAAGCAACCTCACAGCTCGTTCTTGCGGTGTAACGTATTTTATATGAACCATGTTTAAAATGATGGGATGATTGCGGCTGACATAGCCAAATCAATATTTTTCTATAATATTATGTGCTACCTTTAAGTGTTCATCGGTTAAACAAATATTAGTGTTGAAAAAAGTATCATTTTTTATTTTGCTCCTTTTTGCCGCAATTGTTAAGAACGTGGATGCACAGATAATTTCTACAATTGCAGGTAACGGCTCAAGTACTCATTCTGGCGACGGTGGACCAGCAACTGCGGCGGGGGTGCCGGGTGGGAGTACATCAGGTATTGTTAATAGTAATGGGGATTATTTTTTTTGCGAACTACATGATAATAGAGTACGTAAAGTATCTTCATCTGGCGTAATAAGCACTTTTGCCGGTACGGGTATAGGGAGCTACGGAGGTGACGGTGGCCCTGCAACTGCGGCAATGTTAAATAATCCATGGGGCGTAACAATTGATACAGCTGGAAACATTTACGTTGGTGAGGGTACTGGTTCGCGAGTAAGAAAGATTGATGCTTCAACTGGAATTATTACAACGTTTGCTGGTAATGGAACTTATGCAGAATATGGTTATGGAGGTTTGGCAACGGCGGCGGCTTTTGGAGGGGCTATATGTCTTTGTTTTGATAAATTTCAAAATCTATACATAACTGATGGTTATTATAAAGTAAGAAAAGTGGATGGTAGCACAGGAATTATCACTACCTATGCTGGTAGTCCGACCAGCGGAGCATTCAGTGGTGATGGCGGTTCGGCAACAGCTGCAGAATTTAACCAACCAATGGGTATTTGCACTGATACTTTCGGTAACCTGTATATTGCGGATTGGGGTAATGCCCGTATTCGCGGAGTAAATGCTGTTACGGGGATTATCACAACAATTGCGGGCAATGGTTCATATTTATATAATGGCGAAGGAGTACCAGCGACTGCTGCGCAAATAAATCCATTTGACATAAAAGTGGATAATTTCGGAAATATTGTATTTGCCGACCGAAACAATTACAGGGTCAGGCAAATGAATGCAAGTAGCGGTTTAATTGTTACTTTGGGAGGAAGTGGGGTCACTGGTTTTGCTGGCGACGGTGGGCCAGCTACTGCGGCGAAAACATATCAACCAAACGGGATTGCTATAGACAAATGTAACGAAGTCTATTTCCCAGACAACGGCAATGGCCGCATCCGCAAAATAACATCCCTTACGGGCAAAGCACCGACTATTACTATTGTAGCCAATACCGGTAACAATCTCTGTTACCACATGCCTGTGGCCTTTACTGCGCAAACTACATTGGCAGGCAGTGCGCCAACCTATCAATGGCAGGTAAATGGAGTAAATGTGGGCGCAAGCACCCCAACTTATACATACACCCCAGCAAATGGCGATAGCATACAATGCCTGCTAACAAGCAATTTGTATTGTGTTATTGATCCTCATGATACGAGCAACGTTATTCATATAGCGGTAGATACGTTTACACCACCAACAATAAGTATTACAGGGGATACAGTAGCTGGTACTGGTACAACAGCCAACCTTTCCGCAACGATAATTGGCACCGCTGGTGTGTATCTGCTGCATTGGAAGAATCACGGTGTTGAGTTTGCAACTACAACCGGGCCTTCAGTAACCTATACAAAAGCCCCGGGCACAGATACCATAACAGTAGAACTTGCTGCAACAGGCAGGGGTTGCTACGACAGTGCCGTGAGCAATATGCACAGCGTTTACGATCATAATGTTTCAGTGAGCATTTTACAGACATCATTCAGCAGCCCTATAGTTTATCCAAACCCGGCAAGCGATATGCTGAATATAAAAGAGCAAGGGTTTACATTCAATGCATACAGCATAACCAACAGCATTGGCACAACAGTCTTAACCAACACCATAACTAACAACGTTACACAGGTTAACATCAAACAGCTACCAGCCGGCCTTTACTTTGTAAACCTAAAAGGCGAGCAAGGTAATGTGGTTAGGAAGTTTGTAAAAATGTAAGGTTAGCTGTGCCGCTCACATTGGCTGAAATCTTATTCCATCATGCAATCAATAAATCACAGCTGATGACATTCGCAAGAACGAGCTGTCAGATTGCTTCGGCGAAGGGCCTCGCAATGCCCCCCCACAATAAAAAAAACACGGTCATTGCGAACGCAGTGAAGCAACCTCACATCTCGTTCTTGCGATGTAACGTATTTTATCTGAACCATGATTAAAATGACGGGATGATTGACTATGATTGCCCCTGACTAAGCTATACTCGAAAGCAAGAACGTCTCGCAGAGATCCTTCGCTACGCTCAAGGATGACAAAGTTAGCGTGGGTTGTTGTAATTTTCTTTTACCCTCTTACGCTAACTTTGTCATGCTGACGCAAGGAAGCAACTTATACAAGTAGCTGCTCAAAAAAACACGGTCATTGCGAATGCAATGAAGCAACCTCACATCTCGTTCTTGCGGTGTAACGTATTTTATCTGAAGCGTGATTAAAATGATGGGATGATTGACTATGATTGCCGCTGACTAAGCTATACTCGAAAGCAAGAACGTCTTGCAGATATCCTTCGCTGCGCTCAAGGATGACAAAGTTAGCGTGGGTTGTTGTAATTTTCTTTTGCTCTCTTACGCCAACTTTGTCATGCTGACGCAAGGAAGCACCTTCTACAAGCAGCTGCGCAAAAAAACACGGTCATTGCGAACGCAGTGAAGCAACCTCACATCTCGTTCTTGCGGTGTAATACCCTTTATACATCAAAATGCGGCGCTAAAATCATGTCATTGCGCTGGTAAGTGCAAAAGGTTTGTAGTTGCTAACCAATTAAATAAACCGTGTGCCGGTAGGTACACAACAATCGCAACCCTGCCGTTTTATTATGTCTAAATGGTATAACGTATTTTATCTGAACCATGATTAAAATGATGGGATGATTGACTATGATTGCCGCTGACTAAGCTATACTCGAAAGCAAGAACGCCTTGCAGATATCCTTCGCTGCGCTCAAGGATGACAAAGTTAGCGTGGGTTGTTGTAATTTTCTTTTACTCTCTCGAGCCAATTAAATAACCATTTAATCATGGTTCAAGACAAAAATAAACATAGCGCATTAATTTCGCATAATATTATTAACCAATAGTTATTAGCTTGAAAATATTCTCCTATTTCTTTCAAAAAATAAAGAAATAGCGTTACCATTGCAAAAGCACATATATACACCCGATTAACTATATACAAACCCTAGTTATTAGCAACCCTTGCAATGCAAAAAAATACTATAAACCTGAATTACAGCGGCATTACTACATTTTTTATTTTGTTTTTGCTGCTGTCTGCATCCAGGCTTTATGCACAGGTGAGCCCTAAAGAAAACAGCAACCTCAACTACCGCCTGATTGGCTTTAAAGTGCCGGAACTGGCATACAACGGAGCTTCCTATACCCTTTCGATAGCCGAAGGAAATTATCTTCTTCAAGAAGAATTTACCAAAAATGTCAGCCAGACATTTTTAGGAAAAACCAATTCATTTATCGAGGAAGTAAAAACATTTGGCCGCAACTATACCTGGCAACTGAACTGTACTACTAAAGATAATAAAGTCATAAAAAGTGCCCTGTATCACTTTAATACACAACCGCTGCCACCCGAGTACATTGCCTACCGAATGTATGTAACTACTCCTGCTAAAAAATATACGGATGCTTATATATTTAATGATGGTAACAAAATGCTGTATAATATGCAGGGAGAGCCTGTGTGGTTTCTACCTGCAATAATTGATTATAACGCCACCCAAAGGGACGTGCGTGACCTCAAGGCATCTAATTTCGGCACCATTACTTTTTTAGGCGAAGATGGCCCCAGGGAAATTGACTATAATGGCAATATCCTATGGATGCCACGTAAAAATCCTGATGCTGACAGAAACGGGGAAGGCAACTTCCACCATGCTGTAAACCGGCTCTCCAACGGGCACTACATGACTATGGGCAATGAAATGAGGCCATGGAAAAAATGTGAAGGGGCACTCTGCGATAGCAATTCACTTTCTGCAGCTAACAATCAACCCACTACTGCTAAAATAATTATGGTGCCGTTCACCACTATTCTTGAGTACGATGCCACGAACCGTGTAGTGTGGAAATGGTCTTCATTCAATTATGTACTGAAGTCTGATATTTTTTACCATAAAGGGCCAGACGGCAATCCCGATATAGACACCCACGCAAATGCATATTACCTTGACGAAAAAGAAGGGAGGCTCTACATCAGTTTTAAAAACATCAATAGGATTTTAGTTATCAGCTATCCTGGTGGCGAGGTGATACGCGAGTATGGGCCACATTTCGGGAATAACCCCAACCCAAAGGCAGCCCTGCAATTCAGTGAGCAACATTCTGTGCACGTATCAAAATCGGGCATCTACCTTTACAACAATAACGAAGACCATAAGCACTCGCCACCATCAGTGGTTCAATTCAAAGAGCCGACCACAAAAAACGGAGCGTTGATAAAAACATGGGAATTCAAATGCCCGCTTGGGCCAGATGTATACAATGATATTATAACGGGCCTGAACAGGCATGGTGGCAAAGTAAAAGAACTGCCCGATAATTCTTTTTTCGTGGCTAATTCATCTCCTTACTTTAACCTTTTTATTGTAAGCCGAAACAAACAAATACTCTGGGAGGCAATCGCTCAAAAAAAGGATTCCGTTACCCAAAAATGGACACCGACGAATTCTTACAGATCAAACATTATTACCTCACGCGAAGTATTGAGTAAACTGATCTGGAATGCGGCAGAGCGGACCAATGCCGGGCTTTAAAGATGCTACAGGCACAGTAAATACAACCACATTACCTTATAACCACCTTTTGTGTACCCACAGTTTGCGCTGTAAAATAACCGAGTGTAGCGCCGCTTATATTTGTGGCAGGGTTGGCAGGCGATGCACTTTCGTTAGGCCCTGAACTATTCTGGCTCAGGCTAAAGAAGTAATTGTACACTGGCTTATCAATACACATCATAACAACGGTTGCGGTATCGCCAATTGCGAACTTCATGTCTTTATCGTTGCTGAAAAGAGGTTGGTTATTGATAGCGCCATCAACTGCCATATCATCGAACAGATAGAGCGACGTGGACACTATTGCATTGTCGTAAAGCCTGAAACGGTAGTAGTTACCCCTGCCAACAGGGTCGCGGAATACAGGTGTTATGGATTTGCTGGTGCCCGGTCCGAAACCGAAATCCTCTATCTTCAAGGAATCAAGCGGCACCTTAACCGGCATTGTTGATTGTGCAGTATATGTTTTGCCGCCAGTAGTTACGGAAAGGAAGTATGTCCTGCCCGGTATGCCATGCAGGCCGTAGGTTTGGTAATAACCGGGAGTGGCCTCGGTGAGTAAAATACTATCCCCGGCATTATCCTTCAACGTTACCACTGCGCCAGTGACAGGCGGAAAAGAATTGGTAGCGCTGAAGTTAACGGTCTGGGTGATCCTTATGATCTGCGGTGTAAGGGTATCATCGGTAACTATACCCTCAATTACAATTTTAGGGTCTTGTGAATTGAGATCAATGTTGATTACCTTCTGGCAACTGGCAAAAGAAAAAACGGCTGTTATGGCTATTAAAGAAAGAAGCGCTTTCATATACTTGAAGTGTGTTTAGAATTTAAAATTATACGTTACAGAAGGCACCCAACGGAACAATGCAGTTTGCAAGGCTTCGGTTTTTGTTGGGTCGGTTTCGCTCTGCTGAAAGGTGATTACGTAAGGGTTTTGGCGACCGTAGGCATTGTAAACGCTAAAGCTCCAGCTGCTTTCAAACTTTGCGGTCTTCTTTCGGTACCAGGTAGCGCCAATATCTAACCGGTGATAATTTGGCATTCTGTAACCATTCCTTTCGGTGTAGAGGTACTGCACCTGGTTATCGATATAATACTTAGCGCTCGGGAAGGTTACCGCATTACCGGTATTGAAAACCCAGGCTGCAGAAAAAGACCATTTCTTATTCAGATCGTAGATGCCCACTACCGAAATGTCGTGCATCCTGTCTTGCCTGGCAACATACCAATCGCCATTGTTAATGCCATCTATCTGCCTTTCAGTGCGCGATAATGTATACCCCACCCACCCATTGAATTTACCATATTTCTTCTTCAGGAACAACTCAATACCATAAGCCCTACCGTTGCCAAACAACAACTCACCTTCCACTTTATCGTTAGCTTGCGTATTGGCGCCGTTCTTGTAGTCAATCTGGTTCTGCATATTCTTGTAGTACACCTCTGCGCTGAACTCAAACTTATTTTCTTTAAAATTCTGGAAGTAGCCTAACGACAATTGGTCCGCAATTTCAGGCTTTACATTATTGCTGCTGGGTATCCACAAATCGGTAGGGTTGGTTGAAGTGGAATTGCTGATGAGGTGCAAATTTTGCACATTCCGGGCATAACCGCCTTTGAGCGAATTGGTTTTACCCAGTAAATAACAGGCTGAAAGACGCGGCTCCAGGTTAACGTATGTTTTTACGAACTGGCCTGAGTTGTAATGTGCAGAATCAGTCACTTCGCCGGCTGCGTTATAATTGTAAAAATTACCTGCACCCAGCAAACTGAATGACGTAAGCCTTAACCCATATATAAGGCTGAATTTATCGCTAACCGTAAGTTCGTCCGACACGTAGGCCGCATTTTCCCATGCAAAACGATCTTGTAGTTTTACGAACTGCACCGAGTCGTTGGTTGATGTGATTTGCCCCGGAGTAATGGTATGGTGCACACTATTGAAACCGAACCTAATTTTGTTCTTCGGGCTTTGTATGTAGGTGAAATCCTGTTTCAGATTAAAGTCTTCAATTTTTGATTTGATGTCAATGTTTACAGCACTGGTGCTGATGGCGATCTTGTAGTTATAATTGCTGAAAATGAACGAGGTGTTCGAAAACAATTTAGAGGACAGGATAGAATTCCAGCGTAATGTACCTGTTGCATTGCCCCAGTTAATGCCGAATGCATTGGCCAGGCCAATTTTATCTTGCCCGAAATAGCCGGAAAGGAAAATGCGGTTCTTGTCATTTATCTGGTAATTGGCTTTCAGGTTCAGGTCGTAGAAATAAAGTTTATTGTCTCTATAGTCGGGGAAGGGCTGCAGGAAAACATCGGCATAAGTGCGCCTTGCTGCGATAAGGAACGAACCTTTGTTCTTTTTGATAGGGCCTTCCACATTAAGGCGCGAAGCTATTAAGCCAATGCCACCACCAATATGATACTTCTGGTCGTTACCATCGTTCATTTTAACATCGAGCACCGATGCCAGGCGGCCACCATATTGCGAAGGGTTGGTGCCTTTATAAACAGTAACATCTTTTATGGCATCGCTATTGAATGTACTGAAAAAGCCCAGTAAGTGAGAAGCATTGTAAACAGTAGCCTCATCGAGCAAAATAAGGTTTTGGTCAGCACCGCCGCCACGCACATAAAAGCCCGAATTACCATCGCCGGCCGATTTAATACCCGGTGTTAGCTGCAATGTTTTCAATATATCTTTTTCACCAAAGAATACCGGTATTTTCGATATTTCCCGCACATCCAGCTTTTCCATGCCGCCTTGCGTATTGGTAACATTGGCATCTTTTCTTACCGATGATACAACAACCTCCTTCAGGTCGGCAATATCGCCCTCCAGCGCAAAGTTGATGGTGGTATCTTTCGCCAGGTCTACGGCTATAGATATTCTCTTATAGCCCACGTAAGAAACATCAATATTATGACTGCCTTTAGGCATGCTCACAGAGTAGAAACCATAATCGTTGCTGATCGCACCGGTATTTTTCAGGTCGGTAACCTGCAGCATGGCGCCTATAATTGTTTCGCCATTCTTTTTGTCTTTTATAGTACCGCTTATGGCAAATTTCTTATCAGCCTGGGCGTATGATGATGCCGTTGTTGCTGCAAAAAGGAAAAGGAAAATGTATTTAAGATGCTGCATTATGCTGTATTTTTTCAATTACAGCGCAAATGTGAGCTTTTAAACGTTTAGGAATTACTAAATATAGTTAAGTAACAGCGGTTTGTAGGTGAATAGCGCAAATTAATCGGTTAACGGAATGGGTACTATTTTAAGCGGCGGCACTATCAAGGCCAGTTTGCCGCCGCCACCAGCAGCAATTATCATATTGCCATGGCGGGCTTTCTTAATAACATGATATTGCTTTTCATCGTTTTCAACATACCAGTTTCTGCCGCCATCGAATGAAATATCTGTACCGGTAGGGCCCAGAGCCACGACTGTGTCGTCGCTTATAAAAGTAACACATTCGCGATAGCCCCTTGTGGGCCGTACAGGCGCATACCATTTTTTACCACCATTGGTGGTGTAAAAAACATGATCTTTTTTCAAAGTGTCCCGCTTATAATCTCCGCCTACAATTATCATTTTCTTTTTGCTGTAGCAGGCGACCGAAAATATACCGGTAGTGCTTTGCCCCTGTATAATGGGTGTTGGAATGTCTTTCCAGGTTTCGCCGGAATTACGCGAAATAAATAGCCGCGATACTTTGCCGCCGGTAGCTATTACTACCCTGCGGCCCGTCTTTTGAATTGTGGTACCACTTGCGGCAAATGAGGCCTCGCCTTCAGCCAGCTGTGGCCGGTTAGGTAATCGCCACCATGTTTTACCCGCATCGTCCGAGCGGAGCAGTTCAAGCCGCCCATTTTTCGGGTCGCCATATACTATGCTGTGCTTGCAGGCAATACTGGCAATTCCATCAAAAAAAGCAGCAGTATCCTTATCCTCATACATCTTTTCCCAGCTTTCGCCGCCATCCTGCGTACGCAATATATATGCAGGTGAGCCCGCATTAGCTATTATGGCATATTTATCGTTACAGGCATACAGCGACCTGAAATCGCATTGTTCATAACCCTTCACCTGTTTAAAAGTCCAGTTATGCCCACCATCAACACTACGCCCCACCCAACCCTTGCTACCACTTACCCATGCCACACTATCATCAACCACCGAAAGCCCGCGGAAGGAGGCATCGGTCTGTGTTAGGATGTTTTGCCATTGGAGAGATTGCCCCGCACATTGTGCGGGAGATTGGGCAAGGAAGATTAGAAAAAGGAGCAGGCTACGCATTGGCTTACATTTTTACTCACGCAAAGGCGCGGAGACGCAATTTACTGTTTATACAACATTAAGGTATACGAGGCGCAAAGGTGATAGTGTATTTGTTTTGCAGGGCAAACGCAAGGGATTGCCAATACATGTTTGCCAATACAAGTAGTTGGGGTGTGAAAGGAATTCAAATTAAAGAAATTTGCGGTAGTGACAACATATTTATGACGATACAGATCGAAAATGCCTAGGGGCAATCCCTTGCGGTTGCCCTGCATAACATGGGTTACCCGTGTATACCCGCAAGAAGCGCACCCAAAAACCAGTCGCTTAGCTAGGGCAACCGCAAGGGATTGCCCCTACGTAAGGGTTGGTTACAAAAAACCTCATGGTGCGCAGGGCAAATCATGTACGGGCAATCCCTTGCGGTCGCCCTGTATAACATGGGTTACCAGTGTATACCCGCAAGAAGCGCACCCAAAACCCAGTCGCTTAGCTAGGGCAACCGCAAGGGATTGCGCGTACATTTGGTCATTTCACAAAATCCTACCCACCCAAAAAAAAATATTTTTCAACAGTTTGCAGTTTGAATTAATTATATTCATACATTTGCACTCCAATTCTCATATTGCTCTTTTAACAAGGTTGCATTTGGAAGAGTTGTAACGGGTAACCGTAAATCAATTCGTTAACACCAAAAAATTAAAAATGGCTAAAGAAATCAGTGGCTTTGTAAAGCTACAGGTAAAAGGCGGCGCAGCTAATCCTGCCCCACCAATCGGCCCGGCGCTCGGCTCAAAAGGCGTCAACATCATGGAGTTCTGCAAGCAGTTCAATGCGCGCACCCAGGATAAGGCAGGTAAGATCCTCCCGGTAACACTTACCGTTTACACAGACAAATCTTTCGATTTTGTTATCAAAACTCCTCCAGCTGCAGTGCAGTTGATGGAACTTGCTAAGCAACCTCATGGTTCAAAAGAACCAAACAGGCAAAAAGTTGGTAAGGTAACATGGGCGCAGGTAGAAGAAATCGCCAAAGACAAAATGCCCGATTTAAATTGCTTCACACTGGAAAGCGCTATGAAAATGGTTGCCGGTACTGCACGTAGCATGGGTTTCACAGTTGAAGGCACCGCTCCCTGGGCTTAATTATCCACCTTATTAAATTTTTGATGCAATGGCAATCACAAAGAAAAGAAAAGCTGTAGAAGCTAAATTAGATAAAAATAAAACTTATTCTCTTACTGAAGCTTCTGCTTTGGTAAAGTCAATAAACTTAACCAAGTTTGATAGCTCGGTTGACGTACATATCCGCCTTGGTGTTGACCCTAAGAAGGCTGACCAGGCAATACGCGGAACAGTTAGCCTGCCACACGGTACTGGTAAAACTAAGCGTGTATTGGTACTTTGCACACCTGACAAAGAAGCTGAAGCAAGAGCTGCCGGTGCTGATTTCGTAGGTTTGGATGAGTTTGTACAGAAGATAGAAGCAGGTTGGACAGATGTTGACGTAGTAGTTGCTACCCCATCAGTTATGCCTAAAATTGGTAAACTGGGTAAAATACTCGGACCACGTAACCTTATGCCTAACCCAAAAACAGGTACTGTTACTAACGATGTAGCCAATGCCGTTAATGAGGTTAAAGGTGGTAAGATCGCGTTCAAAATAGATAAAGCTGGTATCATCCACGCATCTATAGGCCGTGTGTCTTTCGCTCCTGAAAAAATCGCTGAAAATGCACAGGAACTGATCAATACGCTTGTTCGTATGAAGCCAGCTACTGCAAAGGGTACTTATTTAAAAGGTATCAGCATGGCAGCAACCATGAGCCCAGGCCTTTCTATCGATACAAAATCAGTTGGTTAAACCAATTCGATAATTAGCCAATTCGGTAATTAGCGAATGGCAGAAAAATTAACTAACAATTTGAAAAAAGCGGCGGGATATTGCCGAATTGTCAAATTACCAAATTTTAAAAAAAATGACACCAGCTCAAAAAAATGACGTTATAGTTGCACTGAAGGAAAAATTCTCTCAGTACGACAACTTTTATATCACCAATACCGAATCATTAACGGTAGACCAGGTGAGCAAGCTGCGCCGTCTCTGCTTCGAAAAGAATGTAGAAATGAAGGTTGCAAAGAATACCCTCATTAAAAAAGCACTTGAAAGCTTTAATGATGACAAATATACTGGCATTTATGAGTCATTACATGGCGTTACTGCCCTGATGTTCTCTGAATCACCAAAAGAACCAGCTATGATCCTTACTTCCTTCCGTAAGGGTGGTGGTGAGCGTCCGGTTCTTAAGGCTGCTTTAATTGGCACTGATGTTTTCACCGGCGACAACGAATTGGCTAATCTTACTAAGATCAAGACCAAGAACGAACTTATCGGCGAAGTTATCGGCTTGTTACAATCTCCTGCAAAACGCGTTCTGGCTGCATTGTTGCACCACCACGAAAGTGCTGCAGAAGGCGCTACAGCAGATGCTGCACCAGCTACAGAAGCACCAGTTTCAGAAGCTCCGGCAACTGAAGCCCCAGCGGCTGATGCTCCGGCAGCGGAATAATTTGCCAATTCGGCAATTAGACAGTTCGGCAATTTTTTCGTGCTTCGCACTTTGCTGATTGTTGAATTCCTGAATTAAAACATGGCTCTTTCGGAACATTGGCTAATTGCCGAATTCTCAAATTGTCAAATTAACTACGGCTTCCAAGTCAATATATATTTAAAGAGTACAAACAATTTTTCATTTAAAAATCATTTAAACAATTCATACAATGGCAGACATTAAAGCATTAGCCGAACAATTAGTTGCTCTTACTGTAAAAGACGTACAGGAATTAGCAAACGTTTTAAAATCAGATTATGGCATAGAGCCAGCTGCTGCTGCAGTTGTTATGTCAGGTGGTGGCGGCGACGCTCCAGCTGCTGCTGCTGAGAAAACTTCTTTCAACGTAGTATTGAAGAGCGCAGGCGCTTCTAAACTTAACGTTGTTAAGATAGTTAAAGACCTTACTGGTCTTGGTCTGAAAGAAGCTAAGGAATTAGTTGATGGCGCACCTAAGAACGTTAAAGAAGGCGTTAGCAAAGGTGAAGCTGAAGATATCGCAAGCAAGCTTAAAGAAGCTGGTGCTGAAGTTGAAATCGCTTAATTTCATTTTCCAGATACTATTTACAAAAAAGACGCTCTTCGGGGCGTCTTTTTCAGTTTACAGTCGGCAATTTGCAGTCAGCAGTCGCTCGTGTAATGTAGTTTTTAGTTGGCAGTCATTATCCGTTGCTGGGTGGTCTCGTTTTGGGTTAACAGGTAGCTGGAGCGGTATGTACAAAAAATGTGCTTGGCACTTCTTTGCGCCTCCTTTGTGTGCTTTGCGTTAAAATGTAATATGCCATTCAACAACAGGCATCATTTGCAAACTTCCAACTGAAGACAGAAATAACTGCCAACTGTAAACTGCCAACCGAAAACTGTAAACTGTAAATTGCCAACTGTAAACTGCCCCTACCCTTCTCTGTTATACAACCGTATTTTGGTACACTTCAAAAATGCTGAATAGGCGGAGAGCTTGCAGATGATGTAACCATAGTACCCATCGAGGAAACCGAGCCGAACAAAATATTCATGAAAAAAATGCCAAAACGGGGAAAAAAGCATTTTAAAAATAGTAACATCTTTCTGCTTCGATACCGCCTCGCGAGCTGATAACTCGCTGTATTTTTCAATTTTTTGTAAATGGTCGCCTACTGATGAGAAGCTGTAGTGCAACAGATCGCCTTTAAGCAGCCCCAGAGGGGCACTATTAGCCGGTGCCCAGTACTCATGCACCCTGCGCTCTATCCATTTGCCCTTTGTGCGGTTATATAGCCTTGTCTGCCTGTCAGGGTACCACACACCATGGTGTATCCACTGGCCGCAATAACTGGTAAGGCGCGGCATTTCATATACCACCTGTTCAGGGTTTTGCTTAACGGCCTTAATACTTCTGCGTAGTTCCGGGGTCAGTGCCTCATCTGCATCCAGCGAAAGTATCCAATCGTGCTTGGCGCATGATGTAGCAAAGTTCTTTTGTTCGCCGTAACCCAGAAAATTATTTTGAATAATAACAGCATTATACCTGGCGGCAATCTCAATGGTCTTATCGCTGGAAAAACTATCGGTGATCACAATTTCATCAGCAACATCCTGTATTGATTTTAAACACCTGTCCAGATTTTTTTCTTCATTAAAGGTGATAATAACAACACTAAGCTGAATCATTGGTAGCTACCGGTTAAAAATAAAAAAGTAAAAGTAAAAAATTAAAACCGCACCGAGGTAAAAGTAAAAAAGCAAATGTAAGGAACGACAACAAAATAAAATTCACCATCTGCCATTGTTCCTTTTCATTTCTGCTTCTTTGAAAAAGTGCCGCAGCGATGGTGCCGGGTTCAAAGGTTATATTGTAAAAAAGCAAGAGGTTCTGGCATTACCCGCCGGAACCTCTTGCCATAAACTAACACAAAAACCTATTATTCCTTTATCAACCTTTCCACAACTTTTTCGTTGCCGGAAGTAAGCTCTACCATATATACGCCGGCAGCCAGGTTGCTAAGCGATACTTTAACCATTCCGCTTGTTTGCGGGCCAAGGTTGCTGTTGTATACACTTGTACCTGCAATGTCCATTACCCTTATAGCGACCACTTCGTTCTTACCACCGGTGAAGCTGATCTTCACTTCGTCGGTAGCCGGGTTAGGCACCATGGTAACATGCAGGCGACCATTAACTTCCTGAGTAGCTGGTTCCATGCTTAATTCGAACCTTTCCCTGCCTTGTGTTGCCTTGTCTTTACCTACTGAGAAACGATATTCCGTACCCTGTTGCAACAATACATATTGCTTCAGTAACTTATCGTGTAAATAAAGCTTTCCACCATCAGGCACTGTGATTCCTTCGGTTTTCACAATGAAATCCTGTTCGTAGTCGCTCTTGATGCCCAGCGGTATCACTTTACCGGCAGTGTAAGGACGAATATCTATACATAGGTCCTTCTTATCGGCCGATATGCTGTAGAAGCCAAAATCAGGAGCAGATAGTTTTGTAGCATCATTTACATCATCATTTTCATCGGTTGCTTCCTGGTTAAAGCGGATATTCAACATATCCCACGGACGGTAGTTAGCATCATAAATTGTAAGACTTACAGCTTCCGGCATCGCTTTAAACAACGATGTGGTAGCGGTTGCATTCTTATTGCTTTCTACAAAATTAAGGGTATCGTTATTGTGTGCAGCACGCACCTGGAAACAGTTATTGGCTTGTATGTAATACGGCGTAGGTGTGGTTGTATTGATGAGTACCCCCACGAACTGACCAGCACTTCCCAAATAAGGATTCCACACATAGAAAGCCCCACCTGCAATGTTACCCGCAATCTTCGCATTGGCAATAACCGTTCCTATATCAACGGGCGATGCATACGGGTTACCCACCATGTTATAATCCTGGTTAGCTCCTGAACCTTTCTTTAAAACAATGGTTTGGTTACCCTGGTTAAGTGCCCCCCACTGCGCTACTGTAACACTTAATGGCGTGTAAGCTGCGTAGCCCAGGCCTTCACCTTTTTCGCCCCTGAAGAATACACGTATACCCTGATGCTTGTGTAACCTGTTGCTATCAGCAGTTGTAAAGACACTTGTAAACGCCCTCCAACCCGGATCTGATGGTAATGCTGAATTACCCACGTTAGGATCGTACCTGAATGCAGATGGCGCATTTGAACCAGTGGTGGTAAATCCGTTGGTAGCACCTCCCGTGCCGGTAACATCAATATAGTTCTGTATCTGGCTCAAGCCGATATAGTTGCTGAAAGGATGGCTCCAGAAACGATACCTGCGTAAGCCACCCGGTATATACTGCATCACTTTCACATTACCGGTTATTGACGCACCTGAAGCCGGTAACGGAAGTACGCGGGCAGATGCAGCAGAATCAGAATACAACACCACGCTATCACTGGTTGAAAATACACCTGATGTTACACCAAGAGTACTCTTAACAGTAAGCTTTGACGCTGAACCGAGGCTTGCACCTGCACTGTTATTCAAATCAAAATTATTGACCGTACCCATACCGGTAATGGTTTGAGCCGATGTACCGTTCACAGATAATAAGCCAGAGCCTGCGATAGTACCGTTGAGCACTATGTTGCCCCTTGCTATGAGGTTAGCACCCGAACCGACAGTGATAACAACACCTGAACCGATGGAAAGGTTACGCACAGTGTCAGATGCGGCGGCAGCTATTGCAGGAGCAAAAGTAGTTCCTGAAGGCACAGTTACATCATCGGTAGAACCCGGCACAAATCCACATGACCAGTTGGTTGGGTTGTTCCAGTCTGCACTGGTAGTGCCTGTCCATTGCATTGGCGTAGGGGCAACCGTTATGGTACTGTCTATAAGCAGCGAACACGCAGGGTTATGCACATCGTACAAGGTATAAGTGTGCGATGCGGTAGTAGCACCGGTGGTCAACGTAAATGAGCCACCCGTAAGCGTTGCTGTAAGAATGGAACCTCCATCTATCTTATACGCTACTGTTGCGCCAGACGTACCGGTGAACACTATGTTTGTTGGAGTGCCAACACATGGCGATACAGCCGATGTAATAGACCCAGCCGGGGCCTGATATATATTGACTATTACCGTATCGGCTACGCTGAGACAAGAACCTGTACCTACTGTGAACACTGCCCTGAAAGAACCAACGGCAGTACCAGGAATGGTAATGGCAATAGTACCGCCCGCCAGTGTGCCTGATGATACTGAGGAGAAACCAGCAGTAACTGCAGTAGCATCCCATGTAAGGTTATAAGTAGCAGGGGAACCTGTAGTGGCGGAGTAGTTCAGTGATGCTGAAGTAGAGGGCTGGCAAACATGCAGCGTATCAGACACCAGCGTAATAGTAGGCGATGCTGTAATTGAGGCACTGCCAGACATGTATGTAACACATGCACCAGCGTGGGTTGATGTACCTACGATGGTATAAGTACCCGGCGCTGAATACACACCCCATGAATAAGCGCTGCCTGTACCGGCCCATGCGCTACCAACTGTAGATGCGCCATTATACAGGCGGTAAGAAACACCAGTATCAGAACCTGACTGACCAATTGTAAGCCCGTCTGCCGAGCAACCTGCACCACCAGTTACATTATAAACGGTTGGCGACTGGTTAATAACAGAACCACCAGTCATAGTAGTGCGGCAATAGCCTGACGTATCGGTGGCTATAACCGTATAGTTACCAGCAGTAGTTATAGTACCAAAACTAATGCCTGACCCGCTACCTGTAACAGGTGAGCCAAATGCTGTTGTATCGCTATACAACTGGTAGCTTTCCAAATTTGTAGAAGATGCCAGTGCAATTGCAATGCCCGGAATAGTACAACCATCGCCACCGGTAACCGTGTAAGCTGATGGACTAACGTGTATATTAGTAGAGCCTGACATTGACTGTGTGCAACCTCCAGATATAACCGTACCGATAATGGTATAGATTCCTGGCACGGTCTGTGTACCGAAAGAAATGCCAGAACCAGTGCCCGTAACGGGTGAACCAACAGCCGTTGAACCATTGCGGTACAACTGATAACTAACCAGTGTTTCAGATGAAGGCAGTGTTATTGCAGTACCTGAAGAACAACCATTTGCCGGCAACATAGTAAATGCGGTAGGCAGGAAGACGTTAACTGTTACTGTAGAACTATTACCAGCCACGCAGCCGCTATTAGCATCTTTTGTAACAACAGTGTATATCTGAGTAACGCTCAAGCCCGTTGAAACCGGATTGTTGATGGTAGTGCTGCTCAAACCTGTTGAAGGACTCCAGGCATAATTATAGCTTGGTCGAACGAACCTCCAGCCAGTGCCGGATACTGGGTTGTTAATAACATAGTTAACATTGTTCTGACCCGGAACCGTGGCGGCAAGACTACCGGCGGCATTCTGAATACCACAAACACCAAGGTAGGTAGATGCTGTATTCGCCTGAGAAATAAACATCTCTATAATATTACTGGTTTCATAAAGCGCTATCTGGCCAGAATTGGTACCACCACCCGATGCATCAGCTACTCCGTTGAATTTAATAACGAATGTTCGGTAAGGCGCAGTACCAACAGTTGCATAAGATATGGCACCGCTTCCGGCATTCAGATTATGCCAGAAAGGAGCTATCATGGCCAGTGGTGCTACCGCGCTAGGCAATGCCGAAGCCGTGAAACTGGTACTTGCAGCACCAAAGTTAATGTAGCCATTGCTTGATATATTCATGGAAGAATATGAAGTGCCATAGAAATCGAAACTGAAAAGTAAAGTAGCGGTTGCATTAACATTGTCGCCCACCGGACCTGCGGTAGCAGATGTCAATGAAATTGGTGCGTAAGGTATGGCGTATGCAATATAGTTACTTGAACCGGCTAATGGAGAAGTTACCGCATCGGTAAGGTTGGTGGTGCCGCCAGGGCAAATTGTAGTTGGCGATGCCGTGACATTTACCTGAGGAGTACTATCAACAGATACCCAGAATGACTTAGAATTTACACAGCCACTCTGTGTAGCAGCAACGCTGTAAATACCAGAACGCAGTGTTGATGCATTAGATATTGACGGATTCTGTGCAGTTGAACTAAAGCTCAACGGGCCACTCCATGAATAGGTGTAAGTACCCGCGCCTGTAGCCGCATTAATAGAAAGTGTTGACTGGCTGCAAGCGGTTGTAGCCGTTATTACAACAGGGGAACCATTCACTGTTACCCCTTGTGTAGCAGGCGAAGAGCAACCGGTACTGTAGGTTATAGTAACAGCACCTGAGGTGATACCTGACACCACACCTGAAGCATTCACACTTGCAACTGATGGATTGGAGCTTGACCACGAGCCACCCGAAGTAGCATCCGACAAGGTAATATTTGCATTTGCACAAACCGTAGATGCACCGCTTATTGCCGCAGGACCTGAACTACCAACAGTTAGTGTAGAGGTGATACTGCAATAACCAATGGTATAAGTGATAACCGATGTTCCGGTTGAGGCACTTGTTGTGAATACCCCGGTTGAAGCATCAATGGTTCCCACAGTTGTTGGCGAGTTGGTCCATGTGCCACCCGTTACCGAATCAGTGAACGTGCCGGTTGAAGACACGCAGATAGAACCCGGACCAGTAATTGCAGTTGGCGATAAGTTGGTTGTCCAGCCTGTGGTTGCAGCACTACCGCAACCATTGCTATACGTGATGGTTGTTGTGCCTGTTGCAACTGCGGTTACAACGCCCGTGGCTGGCACTACTGTTGTTATGGCAGTATTCGCGCTGCTCCATGAACCACCGGTTGTAGGGTTGGTTAGGGTAGATGAACCACCTACGCATAAGCTGGTGAAACCAGATATAGCGCCCGGAGTTCCATTAACAGTGAAACTTGAAGTTGCTGGCGAACAGCCAGATGTTGTGTAAGAAATTGTACACGAACCCGCAGCCATGCCACGTACCAAACCTGTTGACGGATTTACTGATGCAACACCCGAAGCAGATGTTGACCAGGTACCGCCGCTCAATGAATTAGCTAAGGTAGTGGTTGCGCCTACGCAAATGGCGGTGGTTCCGGTAATAGCACCGGGTGAAGGTGTAACCGAAATAAACTGGCTGCCCGAATTTGCCGATGACGATGATGCAGTACAGGTTACAGAACAGATATAGTACGCATTTGCAGTTGATGATGAACTGTAGGTATAACCTGTAGCACCCGAAATGTTGGTGTATGACCCACCGGTACCGGTAGCTGACGTCTGCCATTGATAGGTAAGACCTGTAATACCTGCAATGTCAGGCATAGAAAGTAAGCTTGCTACAGGGCTGCAACCGGAAGTAGCAGATGAAGTAAGCGGCCCGGGAGCAGGTGTACCGCTGCAGCTATTAGGGGAAACCAGTATTACTTTGTAATCACGAATTTCGCCATAGTTATAGCCACCACAAGGGTTTAATGAAGGATAACTTACACCCGACCCATAGGTAACCAGTGCACGCATCCTTAAAATACCTGTACCGACACCCGAAGGTATGGTGAGCGTTATACTGTTAGCCGGACCAGTCATGGCATTTGCTCCACCAACACTTTCAGTAGTTTGGAAAGTACCATCGCCATTGAAGTCTATCCATATCTGGCCGTTTACATTGTACGGAGAAACGGTAGTTGTTGACAATGTAAGATTGTAGGAACTGCCGGTAACCATGTATACAGGCGATAATGAAGTCCTGTCGCGATAGCCGGTATTATCACAAGCTAAAACATCGCTGAAAGAACCGAGGTAACCACTAAGGAAGTAGCCTTGTATGGTTGCCGCCATTGTTGCCGCACAGGCAGTTGACGCATAAGTGATAGGCGTAGAACATGGCGTAGGCAACACAAATGTGGCATTGGCGACCGATGATGTTGAACTAGCATAAGTAGGGCAGGTAACTACACATTGGTAGTACATATTTGAACTGATACCCGTAAAATAATAAGTAGGGCTAGTTGCGCCTGAAATGTTGGTATACGAACCACTATAGCCAGTTGATGAAGATTGCCATTGGTAAGTTAAGCCACCAGCAGTTGTTGTGCCGGTAAGGCTGAGCATAAACAAAGTAGAAATAGTACCTGTTGATGGGCTTACCACGGCAGTACCGGCACTAGGGGTGCCTGTGCATGCCGCAGCACCAGTGCCATTCACGGCAACACTAACTGCCGTGCCAAGTCCGCCACCTGTTATCTGTACCGAACTTCCGTAGAAGGATGCAGCAGGCGGAGTGAATTTTACAAATACATTGGTTGACGATAGCACCCCACCCGTATAAGAAACGGTATAAGAACTGGCATAAGTGCCGCCCGCTGTGCTGCATATACTAAAGTTAGTTGGTGCAGTAACTGTGAGTGTACCCGCTGAAGGCAGCAGGAAAGCACCCAGCATAGAGAACGATTGCGCTGGTGAGGTTGTGCCGGTGGTGACACCGCCAAATGCAATTGTAGCAGGGAATGCTGTTACCAATGGAGGTGCGTCGGTAATGTTTACCTTATAGTCCCTGGCTTCGCCATAGCTATAAGACGTCATACAAGGATTGAGTGTAGGATAAGTATAACCCGAACCGTTGAAAGAGATCACATTCCTCATTCGGTAGATGCCCGACGTAACACCACTAGGTATAGTTAAGGTAATGTTAGTCGTCGTAGAGAACGCTGTATTGGTTCCCCCAACTGATTCAGTGGTCTGGAATGTTCCATCGCCATTAAAGTCGATCCAGAACTGAGTTACGCACGGGTTGCCGGAACTGAATCCTAATGTTGTATTGTAAGTATATGACTTATACAGTGTGCAAGACAATGAAGTCCTGTCCTGATAACCAGTACCCGAGCAGGTTGCACCGTCGGCTATGGACGTACTTAAAGCTCCCGTTAGTGCAAACGAGGTCAGAGCCATTGCGTAAGCGCATGACGGTGATGACGGTGCAGGTGTGCAAGAAGCAGCCGGGAATACATAGGTAGCCGTATCATAAGTAGCCGTGCTGGATAAACCAGAACCAGAGCACGTAACTACACAGTTATAGTAAGTAGTTGCGCCAAGGCCCGAGAAAACATACGTGGTGTTTGTTGCACCTGCAATTGCCGCGTAAGTGCCCGAAGGCGTTGCGCATGACTGCCATTGGTAGGTAAGGCCACCCGCAACGGTAGTACCTGTAAGCGCAATGGTAAACACAGTGGCACTTGAACCCGTTGCCGGGCTGCAAATTGCGGTACCTGCGGTAGGTGTACCCGTGCAACTGCTGGAACCTGTACCTGTAACTGCAATATTGACGCCTGATAATCCGCCGCCGGTAATGGTAACGTTTCCTGTGTAAGTAGTAGCCGCCGTTGGGTTAAATTTAACCGAAATGGTAGTTGAAGGTAACGTAGCACCTGTATAGGCAACAGTATAACTGCCAACATACGATGAACCATCAAAAACAGTATAGCCGGTTGGCGCAGTTACCGTGAGTGTACCTGCTGCCGGAGTTAAGTATGATGCGGTTGCCGTTGACGTTAGCGCCGTTGAACTGGTACTTACTGTAGTTGTGGGGAACGATAAAGATGCAGGACTCAGTATTGCGAATGGTGGCACGTTGAGTGTTATTGCGTAATCGCGAACCTCGCCATAATTACTTGGCGATACTCCATTAGGAGAAGGTGGAATTGCAGGATATGTGCCGCTGTAATAATAGAATGAAATCACCCTCATTCTGAATACACCGGGAACAATACCTGTTGTTGAGCCTGAAGGTATGGTAAGCGCACAGGTCATAACAGCAGTAGCTGTTGTTGAGCCGGCATTGCCACCAACACTTTCCGTTGGTTGGAATGTACCATCGTTATTAAAATCGATCCAGATCTGATAGCTGACAGGGTTACCGCCACCATTGCCGCATGTTGCTGTGTAAGATGCGCCCGCAGTAAGGGTGCAACCAAGGCTTGAAGTAAAGTCCCTGTAATGTACAGAAGAACTGCAGGCATTAGCATCGTCAATAGACCCTGCTGAACCTGTTATCTTGAAGTGATTAGTCGGCGTAGCTACAACCATACCATAGATACAGCCATAATAAACAAACGAAGGCGAACAGCTTGACGCCGCGAAGAAACGTATAAACGAAGCATTGGTCGAACTTGTTATGGACGATGCGCTACAGGTTACACTGCACCTGTAATAGGTATTCGCGCTTATGCCGGTAAAGCTATATGATGCCAGTGTGGCACCTGTAATATTTGACCAGCCCGACGTGGTATCGGCAGTTGACTGCCATTGGAACTGAATACCACCTGAAACTGTATAACCTGTGCAGGTAAGTGTTACAGGGGTCGTTGTTCCCGCCATAGAAACACTTACACTACCACTGCCTGCTGTTGGTGTACCAGAACAAACCGCCGCCCCTGTGCCTGTTACCGCAATATTAGTAGTAGAGATACCACCACCCCTAATAGATACATTAGCAGAGTAAGCAGTTGCCGCAGAAGGGCTGAACCTTACCTGTATTGTCGCCGAAGAAAGTACAGCACCGGAATAGCTGATAGTATAACTGTTCGTCCAGATGGAACCATTATAAACATCAAAACCCGATGGCGCCGTTACCGTAAACGTACCAGTTGATGGCACAAGGTATGATGCGGCCAACACACTGCTTATGGGCGATGAGCTGGTACCGACCGTAGTTGGCGGGAAGGGCATACTTGCGGGGGTAACCGTAGCTACCGGTGTTGAATTAAGTGTAATTCTGTAATCCCTTACTTCGCCATAAGTTGTTGTACTTGTGGTTGGGCACGGTGGTATTGCCGGATAGTTGTTACTGAAATCGCCCGCTACCCTCAACCTGTAAGTTCCGCCTATTACAACTGAACTGCTCGATGCGGGGATGGTTATAGTAAATGTAGGTGCTGCAGTGGTAACCGTTGTGCGGCCGCCAACACTTTCTGTGCTTTGGAAAATACCATCATTGTTAAAATCGATCCATGCCTGGTAGGCCATGCTGTTAAAACCACCGCTTCCGCAAGTCATTGTATAGGTAGTACCTACACTTAAAGTACATGACATGCTGCCCGAATTATCAACATAACCTGTACCCGTGCATGCACCGCCGTCATTAATAGCACCAATTGCGCCATTCAACATAAGGTGACTTGTAGCACTGGCTATATACAAACCAAATGAGCTGCAGGCACCCGATGGGTTGCTGCATGTTGGTGTGCAACTTGAAGGTGGAAGGAAAATGACCTGCCTGGAAGGAGTTGAAGATGTTATAGAAGATATACTACAGGTTACGTTGCAGCGATAATAAATATTAGCGGTAATACCCGTTACTGCATACACCGGCGTGGTTGCGCCGCTGATATCGGTCCAAGTAGTTGTGGTATCGCTGGTTGACTGCCATTGGAAAAGTAAGCCACCCGATGCGGAGTAACCAGAGCATGTTAACGTAATAGTTGAAGTAGCACCACCTGAGCCCGGGCTGGCACTGGCTATGCCTGCTGCTGGTGTACCTGAACAAGCTGTAGCGCCTGTACCTGTAACCGCAATATTAAGCGTGCTTAAACCGCCACCGGTAATAGTAATATTGCCCGATGATGTAGCAGATGCAACAGGGCTGAAACGGGCTTGTATTGTGGCGGATACAGTGCTTGTATAGTAGGATAGCGTGTAAGAGCTTACCCAACTACTTCCGTCAAATACCTCGAACCTCGTTGGTGCGGTAACTGTTAATGTGCCGGTTGCCGGTGTAAGGTAGATGCCGGATACGGTTGCCGTTAATGCAGCTGAACTGGAACCGATGGTGGTTATTGGGAAAGCCATTGAAGTAGGTGTAACCGACCCGATAGGTGGTACATTTAATGTAACCCTGTAGTCACGCACTTCACCATAGCTGTAAGTAGATGTTCCGTCCGGGCATGGGTTCATGCTCGGATAGCCGGTGCCGGGGTTTATGGCTTCCACACGCATACGGTATGTACCAGGCGCAATTGATGCGCTGCCCGCAGGTATAGTTATGGTACCGGTTGGCACAGCAGTTGTCGCACTATAGCTGGAAATACCGCCCACGCTTTCAGTAGACTGGAACGTACCATCGTTGTTAAAGTCGATCCAGATCTGCACACTTACACTATAGCCCAAAGAACCACCACCGCCAGTAGTGAATGTATAGGTAGTGCCGGAGTTAAGCGTACAACCCAGTGTAGAATAATTATTATAGTAGTTACTACCGCAGGCACCAGAGTCGTTAATGAAACCTGTAGAACCTGTTAACTTAAAGTGATTGGTAGGGTTAGCCACAACAATTGTCATGGTGCAGCCCGATGTGGAAGCAAAAGAAGGCTGGCACCAAACCGGTATCATTACAACAGATGAGCTGGAAGAAATACCCGAATTACCGCAGGTTACAACACACAGAAAGTAAGTGCTGGTAGTAAGTGCGCCGGAATAACTTGGGTTTGTGGCACCTGATATATTACTATAGGTTCCCGCAGTTCCGGTTGTTGATGATTGCCATTGGTAAGAAATACTCAAGCCCGCTGATGCGCCTGATAATGACAGCGCAAATGTAGTGCCCGAAATACCACTCGTTGGTGTTGCCGAAGCAGTACCCGCTGATGGTGTACCCGTACAAGGGTTGGCACTAATACCAGTTACAGGTATAACGATACCCGAAAGGCCACCGCCTGTTATAGTAATATTACCTGCGTAAGTGCCTACACCGGAAGGTGCAACGAACTTAGTATAAATAGTTGCTGCGGCCAATGTACCTCCTGAATAAGTAGCCGCAGTGTAAGCAATGGTATAAGAACCTACATAAGTGCCACCCGCGGTGCTGCAAACAAGGTAATTCGAAGGGGCGGTTACGGTAATATTACCAGAAGTAGGCGTCATGAAATATGCTGATATCGCATTGCTCATGGCGCTTGAGGTAGAACTGGTTAAGATAGTACCAAAATCAAGCGAAGCTGGCGAAGTAGTGCATAGTGGACCAGGGTTCTGAATCCTCACTGTGTAATCCCTACCCTCTCCGTATGTTTGAGAAGCAGGTAAACAAGGATCGATGTTCGGATAGATCAGTGAATTACTTTGCCATGAACTGATAGCCCTCATTCGGAAAGTACCGGTTGGCACAGTAGTAGGGATAGTAATACTGATTACCCGGCTACCTGTGTATGCAGTGGATGAACCACCCACGGTTTCGGTGGTCTGGAATACACCATCACTGTTAAAGTCTATCCAGAACTGGTTATAGCAGGGGTTGGACGTACCTTGTACAACAGAAATGTTGTAACTGTATGACTTATTGAATGTGCACGATAAACCAGTTTGGTTTAGGTAACCAGTGCTGTTACAAGCTGTGGCATCCGCTATTGAGGTACCACCTTCACCGGTAACATTCACCGATGTAAACCGCATCAGCACTGAAGTACAAGATGTAGCCGGATTGCCGCTTACGGGTGTACAACTAGCTGTAGGCAGTGTAAATGTAACAGTTCCGAAAGTGGCTGTAGCGGGGCTGCCACCGGCAGTACAGGTTACCACGCATTTGTAATAAGTTGTTGCAGTAAGGCCGCTAAACACATAGGTTGCATTGGTAGCGCCAGTAATATCAGTATACGTACCGCCCGAAGTTGACGATGACTGCCATTGGTAAGTAAGCCCACCTAAGGCTGACGCACCCGAAAGACTTAATGTAAATGTAGTTGCACTGCTGCCGCTTGATGGGCTTGGCGATACTGTACCTGCCGTAGGCGTACCCGAACAAGCCGTAGCACCATTTCCGGTAACAGCTAAATTAACGGTAGTAATACCGCCACCTGTTATGGTTACGTTTCCTGCATACGTTATTGCAGTAGTAGGATTGAACTGTACGTAGATAGTTGAAGCAGATGTACTGCCTGAATAAGACCAGGTATAGCTATTAGCCCATGATGAGCCTGTACCTGAAACAAGATAACCGGTAGGCGCAGTAATGGTTAGGCTGCCCGAAGACGGCGAAAGATATGACGCAGACAAGCTGGATGTCATAGCTGACGAGCTGGTGCCTATAGTAGTAGGGGAAAAGCTTAACGATGTTGGGGATACCGTAGCAAAAGGAGGCACATAAAATGTTATTTTATAGTCACGCACATCGCCATAGTAGTAGGGAGTAGTGCCGGGAGGGCAAGGGTTTTGGCTAGGATATGCCGGCGCACCTGCTCCGCTGTATTCGCTCATGGCCCTCATTCTGTAAATGCCTGGTGTTACCGACGCGCTGCCCGCAGGCATTGTTATAGTAAATGTTTGTGTGGTAGAACTTGAACCTGAAATACCACCAACAGATTCCGTTGTTTGGAAGGTACCGTCATTATTAAAATCGATCCATACCTGAAAGCTCATACCCGTTGTGCTGGAACCGGTTGATACCGTATAAGAAGCACCTGCATTCAGCGTGCAGCCGAGTGTGGCCGTATTGTCAGTATAACCAGGCCCTGTGGCATTGGCTGCAGTTGCATCTACAATAGAACCTGTTGAACCTGTTATCTTGAAACCATTTGTTGTATTACCTAATGAATAGGTATTATTACTAGCGGGGCTATACCATGAAGGCGTACAGCTTGAAGCTGCCATGAATCTAACCAAACCCGCGGCAGCTACTGCGCTGAGCGATGATGCGCTACAGGTAACTACACACTGGTAGTAGGTACTTGAAGTGAGGCCGCTGAAAGTATAGCTAGCAAGTGTAGCACCAGTGATATTTGACCACGTGGAACTGTCGGCTGATGACTGCCATTGAAACTGGATGCCCCCGGCTACAGAATAACCCGAACATGTTAACGTGAAAGACGTAGCGCTGTTACCAAAAACCGGGCTGCAACTTGCTGTGCCCGCCGTTGGCGTACCAGAGCAAACAGCTGCACCTGTGCCCGATACTGCAATGTTTATAGTAGTAAGTCCACCGCCCGAAATAGTAACGTTGGTACCTGTGTAAGTAATTGCAGAGCTTGGATTAAACTGAACTGGAATTGTAGTTGCAGCAATGGTATTGGCGGTATAAGAGATGGCATAACTTGTTACCCATGCTGACCCATTGTATACCTGGAAGTTTGTTGGCGCAGTTACCGTAACACTACCCACCGCAGGAGCCAGATACATGGCTGAGAAACTTACATTAACCGTAGGCGAACTGGAACCGACCGTTGTTGGCGGAAATAATATGGTAGTTGGCGATACGATAGGGGTAGGGTTAACTTGTAATGTTATTCTGTAATCCCTTACCTCTCCTTGTGTGTTAGAAGTACTGCTGCCGTTAGGGCAAGGCAGTAAATTAGGATACGTATGCGTACCGCTGGTCTCCGATTCTACACGCATACGATACACACCCGGCCTTATGGAAGTGCTGCCTGCTGGTATTACCAAAGCAATGGTCTGCGCAACGGTTGTGGTTGAAGCCATACCGCCCACTTTTTCCGTAGTCTGAAAAATGCCGTCATTATTAAAATCTAACCATATCTGGTACCCAAAGCTACTTGTACCCGGGTTACCTACAGTTGCAGTATACGTGTTGCCCGCTGTTAATGTACAGCCATATATTGCAGTATTATCAACATAGCCGGCTGATGGATTGCTATTGTCTATTATCGTACCCGTTGACCCTGTTATTTTAAATGGACTCGACGCAGTGCCAACCGTATAGTAATAAGGAGCATACTGCCAGTTAGGTGTGCAACTGGAAGGCGTAATGTATGGCACTAATATGGCCGGAGTAGGTGTGGTTACCGATGAGGCGGAACAGGTAACATTGCACCTGTAATAAGTATTGGAACTGGTGCCGGTATAAATATAATTAGCTAGTGTAGCACCTGAAATGTTTGACCAGGTAGTACTGTCGCCAGATGATTGCCACTGGAACTGGATACCACCGGCGGCAGAATAACCTGCACACGTAAGGGTAAAGACGGTTTATGTACCACCGCCTGAAGGGCTGGCAGTTACGGTACCAGCAACCGGGGTACCTGAACAAACAGCAGCACCAACACCCGAAACAGCGATATTGCTGGTAGGGATGCCACCGCCTGTTATTGCTACGTTCACACCACTAAATGTACCAGTGCCCGTTGGGCTGAACCTTACCTGCACACTGGTAGCCGATAGGGTTGAAGACGAGTAGCCAATGGAATAAGTGGTTACCCACGATGTGCCATTGAATACCTGAAAATTAGTTGGTGCGGTAACTGTAATATTACCTGTTGCCGGGCTGAGATAGGATGCCGAGAACACAGCAGTTTGTGAGCCTGAACTTGATGATGGCACTGTTGGCGGAAACACCATAGTTACTGGCGATAACAGCGCAGCGGGCACCACGTTTATCTTTATTTTATAATCCCTTACTTCTCCATTGTAATTAAGCGTTGAAGAACTATTAGGGCAGGGAACCAGATTTGGATATGCATGATAATACTGGTCAACTTCAACCCTCATGCGGAAATAGCCATTGGTAATGGCGCTGCTTGCCTGCGGAATGGTAACCGCAAATGACGGTATGGTACTATTAATATTTGTACCGCCCACACTTTCTGTGGTTTGAAAAACACCATCGTTATTAAAGTCAATCCATACCTGGTAGCTTATAGGCCCACCATAGTTATTACCGGTGGTAAAGGTGTAGACCGTACCCGTATTTAAGGTACAACCCATAGTCGCTGAATTGTCGGCATAACCGGTTGATGGAGCTGCATTATCTACAATTGTGCCAGACGAGCCTGTTACCTTAAACGGATTGGAAGTAGTACCTACATTGTAACTACCAGGGGTGCTGCTCCATACCGGGGTGCAACTGGAAGGAACGAAATACTGAGTGTAGGTGGAAAATGTGCTGGCAGATAAACCTGTAGCACTACACGTAACCCTGCACCTGTAATAGGTGCTGACACTGATGCCAGTAAAAGTATAGATAGCACTTGTTGCACCAGACATATCGCTCCAGCTTGTGCTATCTGAAGAGGACTGCCACTGAAACTGCATACCACCGGAAGCGGTATAGCCAGAGCAAGTGAGTGTAAAAGTGTACGTGGAATTTCCGCTCAACGGGCTAACGACAGCAGTACCAGGGCTTGGAGTACCCGAGCATACCGCGGCACCATTACCAGTAACAGGTATGTTAACGGCTGAAGAAATACTTCCGCCTGTTATAGTGACATTTGCGCTGTAAGCAATTGCTGCGGAAGGCGAAAACTTAACATATACGGTAGATGATGATGCGGCGCCGGTATAGGAAATGGTATATGACGAAACATACGTGCCACCCGAAGTGCTGCAAACCGTAAAATTAGCCGGTGCTGTAACCGTAATTGTTCCCGTTGCTGGCAACAGGAAGGTCGCGTTTACTGCCGTACTTAAATTGCCAGATGTAGCACCAACTGTTACAGGCCCGTAGGTAGCTGTAAACGCCAGCGACGAAGGAGTTGCAACAGCACCCGGAGGCGGATCGGTAACGTAAACCAGATAGTCACGGCAATCTCCGTAAGAAAGGCTGGAACAAGGGTCAATGGAAGGATAAAGCGGCGATGAGTAGTTAGACCGTGCGCGCATACGGTAATAGCCGGTTGTAACATTGGCGATGGCTACAGTAGTAAAATTGTATACTGTGCCCGCAGTTGCCAAACCACCGCCACCAATTGTTTCAGACGCTACAAATGTTCCATCATTGTTATAGTCGATCCATAGTTGCGCATTTTGGGGGGTATTAGAGCCGCCTATTCTCATTGAAAAATTATGGGTATTTGTTTTGTACAATGTAAGACCCTGAGAATAGATGTCATCCGTATGATCGGCGTACGCTGTAGCGGAAGGCAAGGTAGAATCATATAAAAAAGTTCCGCCGCCGCCGGTAAACACTAACGGGAAGGTTGTCATACTACCGAATTGATAAGTAGCTCCCTGGTAGGTAATGGCAAACCACGGATTACTATACGTTGGCGTACACGGTGTTGTACCTAGCAAACCAACAGAACAAACCGAGGAAGCAGTTGTAGAACCACCACACGTAACATTACACTGATAAAAGGTAGCCGAAGTAACCCCTGTAAAAGTGTAGGTTCGGTTTGTAGCACCAGAGATGTTTGACCAGCCACCGGAACCAGTTGCAGAAGATTGCCACTGGTATGTTAAGTTGGCAGCAACTGAACCGCCGGTAATACGTAATAAATGACTGCTGGTTGAATTGCCCCTTGCCGGAGTTACAGATGAGGTTGCTGAAGCAGGTGTGCCTGAACATGTAGAAGGAGCAGTGTACGTAATGGTAACATAAGGCGCGTGATTCGCCGTGGTAGTACTAGTAGTTACACCAGACTCCCCTTTTATATATACTATCTGGGTATTTGAAGATGTGGCAGGGTTTATTGCCCAGCACAGCGACACAACATTACCTACGTTCGCATTAAAAAACGCAGTTGTAGCTGTAGCTGTGTAGTTACCGGCAGCGGTGCCGAACGCACTGGCAGCCGAAGTAGAATACAGGATATTTGCTGCATTTACTGCCAGGTTATTTTCAATATTGTTGTTCAGAGCCTGTACGTTCGTGTACTTCGACAGATCTCCCGGGAAACCATAAATATAACTATTGGTAGTTGCGACATAACTTCCTGCTACGGCACTATCATACCAGCCTACTGTTACTGAAGTAATAGTAGAGCCCGCTGGTATTGATGTAAGATCAAAAACAGTCCAGCCCTTGTTCACTGCGGCTGCAGACCCTCCTGTTCTGTTGCATTGTACAATAATCGTGTTGTCATTCCGCGTTAGCGAACCCGAACCTGTAGTTAATCCGGCTACGTTTCCTGAAACGTAACTACCAGCTGCGCCAGTGGACCAGAGCGTAACAGTTGTCTGCCCGAAAGCTACCGTGCCTAACACGCATAACAAGCAGGAAAAAAGTATATTTTTAATGTTTAACAAATTCATAATGGCGGATATTTTGTAGTTTAAATGTAATCACCAGTACCGTATAAAAGAAATGCATTGCAAACTATTTTTCTACTATAACCAATAGTTATTAATTTATTCCATTTCACAGATAAAAAAGCAAATATTTTTAGATTGCAATATTAAATTCATAAAAATAAGATGAATAATTATGAAAATAACCAGGCCAGACGAACAAAAAATAGTAGGTAAAAAAGCCTATAAATAACACTATTTTTAACGGGTATGAATACCGGATATACGGGAAGTAATTGTTGGTTAAAACGAAGATGAGCAAGATTTAGGGAGCGGAATTTTTGACGAAAAAACAGCTCGAAGGAAAAAAAATTCTGTTTTTTACAGCAATAATACTACCTTCCGACTTTCCACAAAAAAATCAGGTTATCTATGCCACTTATTATATGCGATGCACGTTTCCGACAAATTGATAAACCATCTCCTTTTGACCCTGATGTTACAGGCAAGCTAAGGAAGGATCTTCAGGCTGCAGGTGGCGAAATACTCGTAAAGAACTACCATCATTCACTGGCGGCTTTTGGTACCGGCAAGTACAAAAATGGTATTCGCAAAGAGGTTTGGATAAAATATCAGGCAGCGGCAGGTGGAAAATTTCTGGAAAAAACTTTTGCAGAAAGCACGTCGGGCCATAAAACAATTAACGTGATTTTGCCTTAGCCTAAATATTGCTTGTACTCCACATAAAAAATTAATAGCAGTTCAGATAGCCCACCGGTCTTTACCGGTGGCTTTTCGTATTAGGGTATATCGCCAAAAAATAGCGTGTGTCACCGCATGATTTTTTAATAAAAAAATAAGCGTTGCTATCTTTCGATGTGCAACGCTTATTTACTTTTTTAGTGACCGCGTCTGGATTCAAACCAGAAACCTTCTCATCCGTAGTGAGATGCTCTATTCAGTTGAGCTACGCAGCCAATCTGCTTTTTCGGAGTGCAAAGATATGAAACAAGCTGTATTATTGCAAATTCTTTTGCCCTTTTTCTTAAAAATACTCCTAAAAATTTGTTAACTGATGCATATTGAAATCTGGTCTATAGGTAAAGAGAGTGATAATTTCATTGAAGAAGGCATTAAATACTACTTCCAGAAAACAATACCCTGGAATACTATTGAACTGGTGGTAATGCAATTACCCAAAAAAGCCGCTACCACCGATCCTATACGCGCCAAACAACAGGAGGAAGAAATGCTGCTTAAAAAACTGCAGCCTAACCACTACCTTATTTTGCTGGATGAACGCGGTAAAATGCTTACATCGCCCCAATGGGCGCAACAGTTTCAACAATGCATGAACCAAGGGGTTAAAACAGCGGTTATACTTATTGGCGGGGCTTTTGGAGTAACCGAGGCAATTAAAAAAAGAGCCAATCAATGCTGGTCGCTATCGGCACTTGTATTCCCGCATCAGTTAGTAAGGCTCATAGTTGCAGAGCAGGTATACAGGGCTTTCAGTATTTTAAACAATTCACCCTACCATCATAGTTAGTCGAAAGTCGTGAGTCGTAAGTCGTAAGTCTTTCTGTAAGTAGTTAGCAGGGGCCTAACGATTTTTTTGTCTTACACGGTAAAATTCTCATAACCGAAGACATTTACAATTTACCATTTACAATTTACAATTGATACATATCTTCGCACCCGAAAAACAAAATTGAATTGATATGAAAATAACCATGAACAATGGTGTGTTAAACGTTCCTGATAACCCAACAATACCTTTTATTGAAGGTGATGGCATTGGCCCCGATGTATGGAGCGCAAGCAAAATGGTGATGGACGCGGCTATTGAAAAAACCTACAAAGGTGCCCGCAAAATTGAATGGAAAGAAATACTTGCCGGTGAAAAAGCTTTCAACCAAACCGGTGAATGGCTGCCAGCTGCAACTTTAGATACTGCACGGGAATACCTGGTATCCATTAAAGGCCCATTGACAACCCCGGTTGGGGGCGGAATAAGGTCGCTGAATGTGGCTATGCGTCAGGAACTGGACCTGTTTGTTTGCCTGCGCCCGGTAAAATGGTATAAGGGTGTACCTTCTCCGGTTGTGCATCCTGAAAATGTAAATATGGTCATTTTCAGAGAAAATACCGAGGATATTTATGCAGGTATCGAATATGAACAAGGTAGCCCTGAAGCTAAAAAACTGCTCGATTTCCTTACTAACGAATTAGGTGCAGGCAAAAAAATACGCTTCCCCGAAACTTCAGCATTTGGTATTAAGCCAGTATCAAAAGAAGGTAGCGAACGCCTGGTACGTGCCGCTATACAATATGCGCTTGACAACAAATTACCGTCAGTATCGATAGTACACAAGGGCAATATCATGAAATACACGGAAGGTGGTTTCAAAATATGGGGTTATGCATTGGCGGAGCGTGAATTCGGTGATAAAATTTACACGTGGGGACAATGGGAAAACGCTAAAAAGACACAAGGTGAAGATGCCGCCAATGCCGCATTGAAAAATGCACAGGTAATGGGCAAGCTGATCATTAAAGATGTGATCGCAGATAACTTCCTGCAACAAATATTGCTTGCTCCGCAAGACTATTCAGTTGTCGCTACGCTCAATCTTAATGGTGACTACATTTCTGACTCTGCCGCAGCGGCTGTTGGTGGCATAGGCATTTCTCCTGGAGCTAACATTAACTACAATACCGGCCATGCTGTTTTCGAGGCTACTCACGGCACTGCGCCCCGTTTCGCCAACACAGATACCATGAACCCGTCATCCCTGCTGCTGAGCGGCGTTATGATGCTGGAATATATGGGCTGGACGGAAGCTGCACAAAATATTGAGCAGGCATTGGCTACTACCATTATGAGAAAAAGAGTTACCGTCGATTTCTACAACCTGATGAACGATGCAACCTTGCTTAAAACAAGTGAATTTGCAAAAGAAATAATTAAAAACCTGGTGTAATATTCATAACTGCTCGCTCCGTGTTGTTTTGCTGAAGGGAGAGCTGAAATATTTTCCGGAAAAAAGTTATTAAATGTAAATTAAATTGTATTTTGGGTGTAAATTTGTAATTCATTAACTGATTATTGATGTCGCTAAATATAACCTCGTACATTGACCACACGATACTGAAACAAACCACGACGCTCGCCGAGGTGGATAAAGTTTGCGTTGAAGCTTCCATGGAAAATTTCGCTTCTGTTTGCATACCGCCCCGTTACGTATCCGATGCTAAAAAATTACTGGATGGTTCCAGGGTTAAAATAGCAACCGTTATCGGTTTTCCGCTGGGCTATAATGTTACTGACGTTAAGCTTCGCGAAATAAATGATGCTCTGGAAATGGGTGCCGATGAGTTGGATATGGTACACGACCTGTGTGCACTTAAAAACAATAACTGGAAATTACTTGAAGAGGAGATTGTAGCCTGCCTAAAACCCATACAGGATGCGGGCAAAGTATTGAAAGTTATTATTGAAACAGGTATACTTACCGACAACGAAATAATAAGGTGCTGCGAATTATACAGTAATTACAAAATTGACTTCATAAAAACATCTACCGGTTTTGCAGATATTGGAGCATCGGTGCATGCGGTAAAGTTGATAAGGGCCAACATACCGGACAGGATGGGCATAAAAGCTTCAGGTGGCATTAGCACCTTCAGTTTTGCTAAAGAACTGATAGATGCCGGTGCAACCCGCCTTGGCTGCACTGCCAGTATGAAAATAGTGAAAGAAAGCCGCGCTGAACAATAAGCGCAAGGCAAAACAAAATATTAAAAAATTAAAGCAGCCTCATGGGCTGCTTTAATTTTTTGTAAGACATAGTTCTTGTTTTAGTTTGCCTGTAATGCGGCGGCTGCTTTAGCTGCAATAGTATCATCAGCACTCGGGCCATACATTCCCGGTATAGGAATATCCAGCATACGCAAGTAAACACTCAACTGACCGCGGTGGTGATACATGTGGCTGTAAGCCATAGAACGCAATACCACTTTTTTAGGAAGGGTCATGATCACGTGCTCACCGCGACGCAATGTCCACATAGCATCGAAATCAGCATCGGTAGCATTTTCAAGCGCGGCTATTGCACCTGCTACACAGCTATCAAAAAGTCCAAGCAATTCTTCGTTTGTAGGGTTGTGCAATGGCTTAAATTCACGGGCAAGCAAATCAAGCTCCGGTGTTTGTAAGGTCATGGTTATCCAACCCGGTAATTCTGCAACATGCGAAGCCAGGCGGCCTAAAGCCATGGACTTATCGTGTGGCTTGTAATCGTTCTTTTCAGCAGGTACGCACGCCAGCAATTTACGTGTGGTGGCAGACTCCATTTTAAGTTCTGCAATTAAAGCTTGGTTTTGAGACATTGGTATTTGTATTTTTGTGAAGGTAAGGAAAAACAATATTTCCACAATTAGTTCATGAAAAAGTAAAGCCGATGCGCAAACAAATTATTCTGTTGGCTTTCCCTCTTTTTATAGCCCTGCTTGCATGCCTTGCTGGTTGCCATATTGCAAACCACGCCCAGCACGCCACGATAGTATTTTACAATTGTGAAAATTTGTTTGATACTACCGACAACCCGGCAACGAATGACGATGAATTTACGCCCGAAGGTGACTACCACTACACCCGTAAAATATACGAGCAGAAACTGCATAATATAGCTACCATCTTTCATGCTCTGAGTGACGGCCGGAAAAATTTCCCGGCAATAATAGGGCTGGCCGAAATTGAAAATACAGATGTTCTGCAAGCATTGATTCACCAACCTGAATTAGTGCGCACCAACTACCAACCCATATTGATACAAGGCCACGACAGGCGCGGTATAAATGTGGCTATGCTGTATGACCCTACGCGTTTTAAAGTTATAGCCACCCGATCGACACCCATACAAATAGAAGACACCATAGTTGCCACGCGCGATATACTTTATGTAACAGGAATTTCAGGTGCGGACACCCTGCACATTTTTGTGAATCACTGGCCCTCGCGCAGGCACGATGATATTACAGGTGAGGTTACCGAACGCATGCTGGTGGCGCAACAACTGAGGCAGAAAACAGCTGCCATTCAGCAAATAAACCCAATGGCAAAAATTATTGTAATGGGAGATTTTAACGACAACCCTACCGATAAAAGCATGACCATCGCTGGTAGCGCGCCTGACACCGCCAATATACCCCAAAACGGCCTATACAATCCGTTTACTGAATTATATATTGCCGGCCATGGCACAGAATACTACAGCGGCATCTGGAACCTTTTTGACCAAATACTACTATCAAAAAACTTAGCCACTACGGGAGTGGGCTTACACTTTTCAGCGGTCCGTATTTGCCGGTACGCTTTTATGACCGATACTATGCATGGTCAGCCTTCAGTGCCTTACCGCTCATTTAAAGGCACTTATTTTCTTGGCGGCTACAGCGATCACTTTCCGGTTGTTGTGGAGTTGGCGGATTCGGAATAAAACTCGGATAAATCTATTCCAAACCGAGCTTCAATGGCTGTTATATAATTTAACTCCTCGGGGTATTTTCGAAAATGAATAAGTAAACCATCCTTCTCAAAAAATTTCACCAGGCGTTCTAAATGATTTTTTCGCAACTGCCATTGATCATGGTCATTCAGGTCCAGATAATCAATGAAATCTTTTGCTTCTTGATCATTCGGATCAACTTCCTCGTATATGAGATCATCAACAATAAATCTAATCCGCTCATGAAACTCTTTTTGAAAAAAAAGGCTATCAAAAAATGTTGCGTCAAGATATTTTTTCTCCTTTCTTTTCTTTTGCAGGTTTGCACTTCTTAGAACTACATAATAATTGTAATAGTCATCTGCATATTTATTGCGCGGATTAAAATGTTCTACTTCAGGAGAACTAGATGTTTTGACATACTCTTCGGTATACGCACAGAAGTTAAATTGTTCTGCGAGCAGTACTTCTAACAATACCTTATTATTAGCCGCTTTGTTTTCTTCGTATCTTAAATCCTGTTTCAAAACCAAAGAGTTGGCACGTTTTGATAGAAACTTCATTACACGCTAAAATTATAATCGCCACCTAATTTCGTTATTTGCTTTTCTAATGTCGCTTTCTCGTCGGTATCAGCTGTATTCCTGAATTTCTTTTTCATCTGAAGGTATTCCTGCCACACCATCTCTCCCTTCTTACCCATCAGATTTGATATCCCAAAGTCCTTCTTTAAAATATCGTTAGGGTCGTCCCACACGGGAGCGCTACCCTTGTGAGCTTTAACAGAACCTGGTTCATCCCACTCTAGAATGATACGCTCATATGGCTCAAATTGCGCAGCAATAATTGGGCTGTGTGTAGCCATAAATAATTGGCTATTGCGATCTCCATTTTTATCAACCAACACTTTTTGGTATGTCTCTACAAGGTCATATAGAAAATCTGGGAAAAGGCTATTTTCAGGTTCATCTATTAATACAATTCCGTTCTTTATTTCCCTGTTAAAATAAAGGGAATAAATATGGCCTATCCGAAAAATGAAATTGCGAATACCTGTACTTAATTGATTGTACTCAATGGGGATTTTAGTTTCCTTTGTATAAATATAGGCCCATAAATTATCAGTAAGTTGAATAGGGTTAGTGGCTTCATCTGCATTAAAATACAAACCTGCATCCTCCAAAATTTTATCCCAAACCTCTGCAAGCTTCTTAAGTATTCTAGGATACTTCGCATCAAATTCGGCAATTAAATCCTTTTTGGTTTTATTAATATTTTCAGGAGTTGTTTCAAATTTTTCTTGTTCTTCCTGCCTTTGTTTAATTAAATAAATAAGTATTGTCCAAAAACTCCGTACATAATCACTTGAAACATTATGATAAAATGGAAACCTAGAGAATAACCCTAAAGCAAAATTAACATTCGTTTCAGGCACATCTTTAATATCTGAGTAAGAACTATTCGTGCCTTCTGGAGGGGAGTAAATTAATAGATCGCTTACATTATTCTGTAATTGCATTTCATTAAACCTATTAATAAAAAGTTCAAATCCATAAATGTCTTTTTCAAATTTCTTACGCACATCTTCACCGTCATTTTCCAATACATAGTTAAACCAATTTTCTTTTTCTGTTATAGAAGCATCCAAAAATAATTGATCTTGTGTCGTGTTTTGGCCATTTTGAATGAATTTATTAAAAAAAATCGCGTTTCTCCCAGACAGATTCATTTCAATGGCATAGCATTGCTGAATAATACTTCCGCTAAATATTTCCTTGATTAACCTGAGCAATGTGGACTTCCCTGTTCCATTCCCTCCAATAAAACAAACCTTATCAACTGCCTCACCCGTCTCTGGATGCGTAAAATCGATAAATATATCTTTAAATTGGTTGTAACCCTTTATCCAGATTTTCCTTATTTTCATACCTATCGGTTATAGCTGTAAAAGTAACTAGTATTTTCTTAAATGTCTTGCACCGTCATTATTGTGTAGGCAATCCGATTATTGGAACTTGAAACTTCGTATTCCCTGAAAAACTTTAACGCTCAATTCAATCTCGTTTTCGGTAACTTACGTAAAATACTATACACACCAAACACACACCAAACATGGCGCTTTTTTCACAACTCGGCAAATACAGGAATACTGGCATTTTAATTATGAGGGCCGGTATCGGCATTATGATGATATTACATGGCCTGCCTAAAATTACCAATCCGGGCAAATGGGCCGGGCTAGGTGCTGCCATGGGGGCAATTGGTATTCATTTTGCACCGGCGTTCTGGGGCTTTATGGCTGCGCTTACCGAAACTGTTGGTGGTCTGTTCTCCGTTCTTGGCCTTTGGTTCCGCCTGGTGTGCATGTTTATGATCATCAATATGTCGGTCGCGGTTGTGTTCCATATTAATGCCGGTGATTCGCTTAAAGAAACGGCGGAAGCGGTGGAACTATTGTTCGTCTATCTCGGGTTGCTCTTTATTGGCGCAGGCAAGTATTCTGTTGACGGGAACTAGCTACAGTTAACAGTTGACAGTTGGCGGTTGTGGATTTGCGCAATAATACTTTATGAAAAAATACGTCCTATCCCCCTACTGGCAATGTCATTAAGTTAAGAAATTAAGCATTAAAATAGTGTTTTGTGTTATGTCACTCCTTCGGAGTTTAACCATATTACACACTTTAATTTTCTATAATAATGTCATCCCCTCGGGATTTTCCCATTAGCTTAATGACATTGCCGTACCAGATGTTGCCACTGGTGTATATTATGCTACTGCCGGCCGGTCTTTAACCCGGCACATATATTTAATGCGCCTGAAATAGAGAACGTATGCAAATAGCAACATCCCCTCCCCTACTGCATAAAGCGGCCAATCGAACCGGGCTGGTATGTAGCTGCCCATTTCTGAAAGCAAACTGCCGCCATTGCCAAGTTTCTCATATACGACAGCGCCATTCTGCCGCACATAATCTTCTATGAACGAGGCTACTGCTACCGTGCTACCCAATACCAGCAAGCTTATCTCCCGCCATTTCAGGGTTACTGGCATGCCTGCGGCAGAAAACTGAATAATAGTAACCGCGAACGCTATCATGGTGGCCGCAATAAGCACAGGCGTTATAACCGGCCCAACCCAAGGCACTGGTATCAGGAATAAAATATCCCAAGTAAAAAGCGACTCCGGCCATGCCAGAAAAACGTACAGGAACACATAGTAGAAGATATCCCATATTGCGAAGGAGAGGATGAAGTATGCCAATCGCTCCGCTTTGTTTTTACCAACTAGCATCCCCACTGCCAGTAACATTACAATTGTGGCCACCTCCCGCCACAACTCTACTACCGCCAAATTGTGGTTCAGCGGCCGCAACGGGAAGGTAAAACCACCAGGGTACATTACCGACCGCAGGTAAATAACAACCGCCGCTTCCAGAAAACCCATAGCTATGCTGTAGCAAACCACCCAAACTAACACCCGTTTTAAAGACATAAAAAGCACTTTGATTTAAAAAGTAAACTGTATTGCGTCTGTTATATTGTGCTCGCGACAAAATATTTTTTTGAGAACTGATGTGCTCAAGCATACACATCAATCCATATTCATAAATAGAAAATTAGTAACCAATTGCCAGCGTTCCGTAATTTTGCGCCATGAATAACAAAAAGACCGGTCTGCTGCTCATCTGTTTCTTCATTATTTTAGGTGTTTGTTTCCTGGCCTACTATTATAAAGTGGCATTGGTGCATCAAAAATCAAATTTGCCGGTAATAGGGCTGGAACAAAACCACCACATAGGTAACTTTTCCTTTACAAACCAGGCAGGCAAAACAATTACAGAAAAAGATATTAACGGGAAAATTGCCGTAGTATCGTACTTTTTCGCAACCTGTAAGAGCATTTGCCCTAAAATGAACGAGAACATGACAAAGGTTTACAAAGCATTTCGCGGCGATACCAACGTAATTATACTCTCGCACACCGTTGACCCTGAGAAAGATTCTGTGGGGGCACTAAAAGCCTACGGTATGCGCTTTGATGCCGACCCTAAACAATGGATGTTTTTAACCGGTGACAAAAAGCAACTCTATGATATGGCCCGTTACAGCTATCTTATTAACGCAGAAGATACTGCCAATGGAGTTACTATTGAAGACGATTTTATTCATGACCAGCATTATGTATTGGTCGATCGTTTTGGCAGAATAAGGGGTTTTTATGATGGCCTGGAAAACGAAAAGGTAGCGACAATGATTCGCGACATTAACGACCTGCTTAAAGAATAGTAACTACTGTAGCTACACTTTTGGGATTTCGGCTTTTTACATTTAACGTAACCCTACATGTGGAAGGTCCAGCCCATTAACAACCAACCTAACACAATAAGCGGTGAGGGTATTTTACTGAAATATAACAGGCAAAAAGTAATAACTACTACCACCAGGTTACTCCAATCGAACGGGAATGACTGGAATAATACAATACCTGAGGCCCATATAATGCCCACCATAGCGGCGTTAATGCCTTCCAAAGCACGGAAAATGATAACATGGTGCTTCAGGTTCTCATAAATAGGAAAGAAGAAAAACAGCAATAAGGTACTTGGCAAAAACACGGCTGTAGTAGCAATAAGGCAGCCCATTACCTGCCATACCGGGCCATACTGGCTCATGGAAACCCCACCAATATAAGTACATACTGAAAACACAGGCCCGGGCACTGCCTGCACTAAACCAAAGCCCGTAAGCAACTGTTGCGACGTAATAACTGCGTGGGTATGCAAGTGCGCAGGGGCATCAACATACTGGTAATAGATCATACCCAACAGGGCCTGGCCACCACCAAAAACTATAGAACCGAACCGGTAAAAATTCTCAAATAAGTGAAACACAAAACCGTGTTCCCAATTGCCGGTGCGCGCTACTTCACTAAAAACACCCGCGAGTAAAAATATAGAGGCAAACAGCCACAGATTTATCCAGTTAATGCGTTTGGGCTTTTGCAGCGTGCCGGGGATACGTTTATTACTGAAATTACTAAATGTACCCGCTATAAACAGCACTGCCGGAAAGACCCATGGCGACCTGAACAATACCGTTGCTATAATACTGCCCACCATTATACTGCCGGTAGCCAGGTACTTAACGCTAGTCTTCATCATACGGGCGGCGGCATAGCACACAAACCCTACTGACATAGGTTGTATATAAGTAAAAAGGTTCAGGGGTATATTCTTACCCACATGGCCATCGCCAGGTATAATGTATACGATCAGGAACGAAAACAGGCTCATAATGAGTGCCGCCGGAAACACCCATAACAATAGTGTAATACACGCCAGCGGTATACCACCCCGCTTCAATGCAATAAGGGTTACGGTTTGGGTAGATGACGGGCCGGGCAACATCTGGCAGAAAGAATTATATTCCAGCAACTCATCTTCGGTTACATCTTTGCGCTTTTGCACGAATGTTTTCACCATCATACCCATGTGCCCCTGCGGACCACCAAAGGCAGTAAAAGAGTATATGAATACCGATTTTAAGAATGGCACATGGCGCAACAGCATTGAGTGCGGTATAATTTGAGAATGAAGATAATTACAAAAACGAGAACTGACTAACGATTGCGGCAAAATACCCGTTTAAAGTGGTGAGCAGATATAAACTATTGGTTGAAACAGGTAAAAACACTTTTAAAAGACAAACAGATACCGAAATAAAAAAAGAACTGGAGACGCGATTAGAGCAGCCGGGAGTGTAAAATGAAATTCAATAGTAAGGTGTCCATTTCGTAGATGAAACATCAATGTCATTAACTTAGCGTAAATATCCTCACCCCCGGCCCCTCTCCATAAATGGTAGATGGGAGATTAATGTCTACGGCGTGCCGCAGGGATGACGCAAAATCCATTAAGTTAATGACATTGGATGAAACATATTGTTTTCCATATTTCCACTTTTCAAGTTATCGCTGTATCTTGCAGGCGCAAATTCATACAACAATGAACAACCTGATACTCGGAGCTTTCTACGATAATGTAAATAAGAATGTTGGTCCTACGCTGATGTGGGTATTCACATTACTGCTTACTATTGAAATTCTTTATGCCATGTTCAAATATTTGGGCACAGACGAAAGCAAATAATTAAACATTTGTCTACTTCACCATCTCATATTGCCGGTATACGGCAAGATTATTGCCTTGCAGCACTTGACGAAAGTGTTGTGGGAGACAGTCCGCTTACTTTTTTTCACAGGTGGTTTGATGAAGCCCTGGCAGCACAAATTTCGGAAGTAAATGCCATGACGCTGGCAACTGTCAGTGCCAATACCACCCCCCATGCCCGTATTGTTTTACTCAAGGGCGTTGAAAATGGTGGTTTTACTTTTTTCACTAACTACAACAGCCACAAAGGCAATGAAATGGACACGCATAAATGTGTGGCCCTTTTGTTCTTTTGGAAGGAACTGGAACGACAGGTGCGCATTGAAGGTATTGTGCGCAAGCTGGATGCCCAAGACAGCGACGCCTACTTCCATTCCCGACCCGAAGGCAGCCGCATTGGTGCGTGGGCTTCCCCGCAAAGCAGCGTTATTGCCGACCGTTCTGTAATAGAAAACAACTATGCCGACTACACCACAAAGTTTGCCGGTATTGCGCCACCCCGCCCCCCACATTGGGGTGGCTACAGCGTAGAACCCACCAGTATTGAATTCTGGCAGGGCCGCAGCAGCCGCATGCACGACCGCATATTGTTTACCAAAAACGCCGATGGCATTTGGGATAAGTGCAGGTTAGCACCGTAAACGGTAGCCGTTTTAGCAAAACGTAATTGTGAACATCCATTTCGGGCCCTGCAAAATGTAAACCGCAATTTGTGTGCTCTGACTATTTCGATAATACTTGTAATCCTGAACCCGGGCTTTGCGCAGCAATAACATGACGGCATTTTGCAATAATTTTTACAGTTGGTTACTCTGTTGAACTCCTTCCGAGTTCGGGTGACTTTGCTGGCAACAGCGGGTTTACACCCGCTGCTATTGTTGTTTTGCCCTTTCAGGGCAATGGCATTAAGTTAAAGATTTAAGCCTTAAAATGGTGTTTTGTGTTATGTCACTCCTTCGGAGTTTAACCATATTACACACTTTAATTTTCTATAACAATGTCATCCCTTCGGGATTTTCCCTTAACTTATTGACATTGCCCTTCGGGGCATGGTATTTGTAAAAAGGGTGATTAGTGAACCTCAAGCTTATCTGTACTAATTGCCACGGTCTTCAGACCGTGGTTGCATCGCAAAATGCACGGCTTTAGCCAAATTATCCCGCATGCGTTTATTTCGGCTAAAGCCTTCGCCGGTATTTCCATTCCACGGCCTGAAGGCCGTGGCTATTGTAAAAAAAGTAACTAGCCGTATACCCGGCGCATGTTAGTGCTATCAAGTGTTCCTGTTTTCCTGTAACTTTATCAACTATGTTGTTGAAGCGGTTTATCTGTTGTTCCTTATTGTTGTTGGCGGGTGTCAACGCCTTTGCCCAGCAAAAAAATACGATCGTTGCCACTGATTATCCGCAAGACTATTTTCGCAATCCGCTGGATATTCCCATTTTTCTGGCGGGTAATTTCGGGGAGTGCAGGCCGGGGCATTTTCATAGTGGCATTGATATAAAAACCAAGGGAGAAGAGAACCAGCCTGTTCATGCTGCGGCAGAGGGGTATATCTCGCGCATAAAAATGGAGAAAGGCGGCTTCGGGCATGGTTTGTACATTACCCACCCCAATGGCTATACCACGCTCTATGCACACCTTAACGATTTTGCGCCAGCCATACAACAATACGTAAGGCACCAGCAATACGAGAAACAACAATGGAATATAGACCTGCAACTGAGCGCTTCGCAGTTCCCGGTAAAGAAAGGGCAAATCATAGCCTCATCGGGCAATACCGGCGCATCTACCGCACCACACCTGCACTTCGAAATAAGGAATACCAAAACCGAGCATCCGCTGAACCCTGAATTATTTGGGTTACCTATTGTTGATAATATTGCGCCCGTGCCTGTGGAGGTAGCATTCTACCAATACTATGGAAGAGAACATAACAGAGACAACGTCCCTATTTCAATTTATGATGGATTTTATAGAAGGGCAGGTATCTCACTCACAAAAAAAGAAGGAATTTACAGGCCATTGAAAGTAGACAATATTGCCAATTCAAAAGGTTACAAAATTATCAAAGACACGGTTTATGTACCAGATGGTATTATCGGGCTTGGGATTCAGGCTGGAGATTATATGGAGGGTAGCGACAACATACTCACATTTTACAAAGCAAAACTATTTCTTGATGATTCACTCCAATCAGAAATTACACTTGACGACATCGGGTATGACGAAACAAGATACATCAATGGTTATGTTGATTATGGCGCACGTGTAGAAAGCAACAAATGGATACAATGCCTTTTTAAATTGCACGGCAACAAGCTGGATAGAATCTTCTCCAAACTCAACAAACAAAATGGAAGATTGACAATCCCTCTTGGTTCCGTTCACAAAGTAGAAATAGTACTTATTGACGATGCAGGCAACAAAAGCCCAATTAATTTTTATGCAAAAGGAGTAGACATAAGAGATAACCTGTACCGAGACCAGTTATTTGAATTCTTTTTTGCTGATAGCGTAAACACTTTCAATGACCGAGATTACCCCAACGTGACCTTTACACTAGATAACCGCCAGTTGTACGACAATATTTATTTCGAATTCCGCTCTGAATCCAACATTAAAGGCTACTCCGATAAATATAAAATACACGATCCAAATACACCTTTGCATCACTATTTTGACCTGAAGATAAAACCTAACCGCCCTGTACCTTTTGACCTGAGAAGTAAAATGACGCTGATGTACAGTGATGGCAAAGACGAGGAGGGATCGGTTGCTGTGCCTGTAGATGATGGCTGGTATAAAGCTCCAGCGCGGGCATTCGGCACTTACTGGCTGGATGCAGATACAATACCCCCGGTAATAAAAACGGGGCAAAAGCAGGGGGCAATACTGAGCAAGGCGAAGCAGATAACCATTGATGTAAAAGATGCGCAAACCTCGGTTAAAAAATTCAATGGGTATATTGACGATAAGTGGGTATGCTTTGAGCAGCATGGCAGCTCATTTTTCTATAAATTTGACGAGCATTGCAGCAAGGGCAAACACAAATTGTTGTTTAAAGCCGAAGATGAAAATGCCAATTCCGCCACCTATACTTTAACTTTTACAAGATAATTACGCATGGCACTACAAGCAGGAGATACCGCACCAGCATTTACCGCACTTGACCAGAATGGCAACAAGGTTTCGCTGAAAGATTTTAAGGGACAAAAAGTAGTGTTATTCAGCTATCCCGAAGATGATAGCCCTACGTGTACCATACAGGCCTGTAACTTTCGAGATAACTATGCTGCACTTACCGATAAGGGAATTGTGGTGCTGGGTGTAAGTCCCGATGACGAGAAGAGCCATAAGAAATTTGAGGCTAAATTTTCGTTGCCGTTCACTATGCTTGCCGACCCCACCTATAAAATTCTGGACGCCTACGGTGTGCATGGCGAAAAGCAAATGTATGGCCGCAAGTTCATTGGCATTTTCCGCCGCACATTTTTAATTGATGAAAAGGGAAAGATATTCCACATTATAAGCGGCGTAAGAAGCAAAATACATACCGACCAGATATTGAAGGCGTGGGGAATGAAGTGAGTTGGGCAGTTGGCAGTTTACAGTTGGCAGTTGGCAGTTGATGGGTTATTCCGCCCATGGGGATAGATGGAGATAATTGCAATTGACATTACCGATGGGCGTTGCCCATCGCTGGCATATTGCGCCCCTTCAGGGCGTGACCAACCTCATTGGCAAATGTACGCTCCCATCATTTTCCACTTGCTCAACAGGCGATCATAGCCTATCATTCCATCATAAAAATCATAGTTCAGACAAAATAACCCGGTGGGCTTACCTAATTTCTACAACAAAATGAGCAAGGGGTGAAGCCCCGAAATATAATAGCGATGGGCAACGCCCATCGAAAGACGCAGGGCGCATTTCATGGTCGTTTCTATGGGCGTTGCCCATCGCTGGCATATTGTGCCCCTTCAGGGCGTGACCAACCTCATTGGCAAACCTACGCTCCCATCATTTTCCACTTGCTCAACAGGCGATCATAGCCTATCATTCCATCAAAAAAATCATAGTTCAGACAAAATAACCCGGTGGGCTTACCTAATTTCTACAACAAAATGAGCAAGGGGTGAAGCCCCGAAATATGGCAGCAATGGGCAACGCCCATCGAAAGACGCAGGGTGCATTTCATATTCGATTCGATGGGCACACCCCTACCATGCGAAGCAAGGAACGTAGTAATATTATACTTTACGTTTTTATACCAAATTTAAACAGTAGAACAAAATGAAGTTTTTTTTTAGTAGCTTTAAAATAAATGCTATACTTTGTGCAGAATAACAACAAGTATCTCAATTAATTAACCAATAACACTGCATCATGAAAAAATCAGGGCTGATAATCGTCGCCATGGCAATGCTCCTTTTTAGCTGCTCCAAAAAGGCACAATACAAGCAATACAATGACATTGGCGCGTCCCTTTTAAACATGGCCTTCAGCAATAACAACACGCCACAGCAAACCCTGTTGACGGTGAGGTTAACCGGGCCGGTTGCAGGCCATGTGCACTTCATCCTCAGCGATTCGGGCTACGATAAAGCATCGGGTGCCCATTTTTCAGAAAAGAGCTTTAGCCCGGCGAGTTTTGACACGGTACTCACTGCTAATGATTCCGTCATTAAATTTCCCGTTACTTTCAAGGGTTCTTCCAAATCCGATCTGGTAGCCATCTATATCTCCCGCAAAGTAGGAGATACAGCCGTTTACAGCACGGTGGCTATTGCTACCGTTGGGCTTGGCCAGAATGGTGATGCCTACAACCCATTGGTCATGCCCGTGCTTGATTCGGGAAAAGCCATCGGCAGTTTCATGCTCAACGGCAGCATGCACTACAAACGCCAGTACGATCTTTCTATCGATTCCACCTCCCATCAATTCAGGCAGGGTAAGCACACACCTACCTGTTGCTATAACAGCGCAAAGACTGACAATAAAAATGAGTTCCTAGGGCCAACCCTCAGCATGAATGGTGATGACAGCATTTTTATCAGTGTAAAAAACAATTTGCTCGATACCACCACCACGCACTGGCACGGATTCCATATTCCGGCAGAAATGGATGGCGGGCCACATCAACAAATTCCACCAGCAACCACCTGGAATCCCCATTTCCTTTTACAGAGTGAGGATAATGCCGGCCTTTACTGGTATCACCCCCACCTGCACCATGAAACCTATCACCAGGTAATGATGGGTGCTGCGGGTATGATACTGATGAGAGGTGGTGCAAAAGAAAACACTAACCTGCCCAGGCAGTATGGTGTAGATGATATACCCATTACACTAACCAGCCGCAGGTTTCTTTCCGACAATTCCATTGCCAACAACCCCAATGTGGACCAATTTGGTGATTATGTGCTTACCAACGGTGTAATTAGCGCAGCTACCCAACTGCCTAAGCAACTGGTGAGAATAAGGATATTGAATGCAGAAGTGGAAAGAGGCTATAATATTGGCTTTAGTGACAACCGCCCCTTCACGGTAATTGGCACTGATGGCGGACTGATGAACAAGCCCGATACCGTAACCAGATTGTACATGCTGCCAGGCGAAAGAATAGAATTTATTGTTGACCTTAGCCATGACGCGATAGGGAAATCGCTGGACCTCAAATCATTTAACATGGCGCTGGAGGCTGGCTTCCCCGGAAGCAACAACCCGATTGCATTACCCAACGGTCAGTCGGGGCCTGCATTTGAGGACTTTTTATCAAATACCGACTTCAACCTGTTGCACATTACCGTAAAAGATGCAACCCCGGGTGCCATCTTCTCCATTCCGGCAATACTTGCCCAGAATTATTACTGGAAACAGAGCGACGTAACCGATAGCATTACTACACATATCAATGGGGTGGATAATCCGCCAACCGCATCGCACCCATTGTTTTATTTCGATTCCACAGCCTACGAATACAATAAGATAGACCATAAGATTCCATTGAACGCTGTACTTAAATGGACGTTCATCAACAATCAGGTATTTGGCCATCCTATCCACATACATGACATTGCCTTCAATATCCTTACAAGAACGTATCAGAATGTAACCACCGGACCCTTCTCTTATGAAAATGGCTGGAAGGATGATTTCTATATACGGGTAGGAGAAACCGTGGAAGTGTTGGCGTACTATAATGATTTTACCAATCCGCCACAGTACCCCTATATGTACCATTGCCATATTTTAACGCATGAAGATGGTGGCTTGATGGGTCAATTCACCGTGGACAGCGTTGCACCGCCCAGACGGAAAAGGCTTGAACAGGAGGAATTCTTTTTCAAGAAATAGCCGGGTGAATATGATAAGGAACGGTAACGAAATAAAACTAGCATGGCTGTTATTATTGATATTTTTTTATGGTGCATGCAGCCTGCCGGGCAATGGCGGGCTGCATGCACCACCTGACTTAAAAGTGAAAAGAAGCGACCATGACCTGTACCGCCAACAAGGCCTGTGGTGGTATAAAGGCAGGCCCTTATCTGGCTATATTGTGGAACAACAGACAGATCAATTGGTTATTTACAAGCTGCCCGTTGTTGACGGCTTAGCAAACGGCCGGGCTGTTGGCTTTTATGAGAACGGCCATAAAATGCTGGAACTTTTTTTTGTAAATGGCAAACAAGAGGGGGAAAGCAGGCAATGGTGGCGTAATGGCCAATGTAAGTACTTGTTTTTTTACAGGGACAATAAATACGAAGGCACGCAAAAGGCCTTTTTTGAAAATAGCCACCGCCGCGAAGAAGCTAATTACCTGGCCGGCAAAACCGAAGGTCTGCAAAGGGTCTGGGATGAAAACGGGCAGCTCATTTCCAATTATACAATCAGGAACAATAAATTATATGGCATCATCAAAGTTCAAAGCTGCATCCCCGGTGCGGCACATTAGTGCAGGCTGTTTACTGGTTTTTATAGGGGTGTTATTGTGGGGGTGCAAGACCGGGCATAATTATGAAAGATTGCCATTTTATAACACAGCCGATTTCACGGCCGAATGGATGAACCCCGGCGACAAGGGATATGCGTCCATTCATAAGATCGGCAGTTTCTCCTTGCAAGACCAGTCGGGGCACCTGTTTACCAACGACTCGCTCAAGGGCAAAATATATACGGCCAATTTTTTCTTCACGATATGCCCCAGCATCTGCCCCAAAATGATGTTCAATCTAAAAACTTTGCAGGACAGTTTTTTGACAAATGACGATGTTAAAATGGTTTCATTTTCCGTGATGCCCAAGACAGATTCAGTAGCGAAATTGGCCGTTTATGGCGAGGGCATGCATATTGCCCCCATCAAATGGCACTTGCTTACGGGAGACGAGCAAGCAATCAATACCCTGGGCAGGCAATCCTTTTTCGCCGAAAAGAAAGAGGGCCTCCAAAAAGACCCAACCGAATTCCTGCATACCCAGGTTATGCTTCTCATTGACAAGCAGGCCAGGATAAGGGGTGTTTACGATGCCACCCTTGCCACGGATATTGCGCGGGCAGCAACCGATATCAGGATCTTGTTGCAAGAATAAATAGAGTAAGCAAAACCCTATCAGTCCGCCCCTCCAAGACAACATCAACACAAGGTTGCTCAATCTTTCAGGCGTGTACGTTTACAAGTGCATTTCGATAGTAGGCAAAGCGAAGCATCTATGTCGCTCTGTATTGTGCAATGTCATTTAGTTAAGCGTATTCTTGCGTTTTTAGTCGCGCCTTTGATATCTTGAATAAGCTTTGGATTGCGTCTTTGCGCCTTTGCGTGAGACTGTTTTTTTTCTTAACTAAACGACATTGCCCTATTGGGGCAGTAAGCATTTATTCCCCGGCAATTTAAAAGAGTGCAGTAGCTGTTTAAGGAGTAGTTTGTGGTGCGATTCCTGGCAAGACTTAATATGGAGTAATGAACATTCATATGCTTCCGGGCTTGACTTTCATTTAAAACCTGGTTCGCCGGCCCGGAATACCGGATTTACAGGGTTTGCCTCACAAAGTGTTGTACCAGTCAACCCCGTTTTTGGAGCAACAGAAATTAGCCCACCGGGAAACGATGCGGGATGCTACCAGTTAAACTTCACGCCTTGTAAATATGTGCAATCTAAATAAACATCCCCTCACTCCCCTTCTAAGGGGAATAGCTCACTGGGCATTTTTCAAGTACATTGTACATGCACATTTTTATTCAGCGAGCAGTTAAATGGTTTGGGGAACAGGCATTAATATTGAAATACCCCTGACTAATTACTGTCCGATTAAAAATGCAATGGAAAGGTCGCCATCATTGTAAACAACGCTCTGGCATATAAAATTGCCCAATTCATCGGCTACTTTATTGATGGACTGCTGAATTTCCGCTTCGCCTTGAGATGATTTACCGATTTCCCTGGTAACTATACTGTATTTCAGGTTTTCAGTGTTTTCGGGTGTATAGCCTAGCAGCGATACTATATCATTTCCATCATGCTCAATTGATATGCTTTTACCAGCTACATTTTCTTTTACCATGAAACTTTCCATCTGAGCGAACAAAGATGCCTTATTGGTATCACGAAAATACTTTAACGAATTGTGCATAATTTTTTTTCGTAAAAATAGCATTAAAATGTATCCGCTACATGCATCAACAAAAATATTACCCCACGCAATTTTGGCAGTTAATAAACTGCCGGGATTACATCAACACGAGTTCCTTTGGCACCTGGCCTACGCGTCAAACACGCGTCAGGTAGCTATTTTACGGCCAGTATGTCTACTTTTTCTATTTGCGGGGGTTGAGCCAACAATTCAGATGCATGAGCCATCAGGGCCTTTGCGATCTCGCCGCCTAAATGTGCTTCACGCCCTTCTTCTACTTCAAATGTGTCAAAAATACCAAAAGTAGATGGCCCCATTTGAAGCGCATACCAATTTACCGTATCGGGCTCTTGCTCTGCCAATGGTAGTGCACTTTTAATAAAGTTGGCCACGTCTTGTTCTCGTCCTGGTTTGGCTTCTAATCTTACCAGTAATGCTAATTTTACCATGATTCTGTTTTTTTTGTTACGAATTAAATTCCATTCAAGACATGCAAGGTATCGATATTGAAACTATACTTTTGTCATCTATCGGACATTTCAACAATTATTCTGCGAATACGTTTGTAGAACGCATAATGTTACGACGAAATGATTATTGCATCTTCGGTATTACATTTTTGAACTGCGCCAACTTCAGTAGGCGATTCTTTTCTTTATGAAAATACTACGGTTCGAAACGTAGCGTCAAACATAAACCGAATGTACGATAGCTATGCTTTAAACTGGTGGGACGCGAAGGCATAAATATTGCGCATTGTGGCAATTTATATATTGCTGACGAAACCAATAACCGCATACGCAAAGTAACATTTACATCTACGCCTGTAATTACGTTATCTGGTGGCACATCTGCTACCATTGGCACTTCAGTCACTATTAGTGCTTCTTTAATAGGCACCGGCACCAACTATTCTATAAAATGGTACAACAAAGGCATACTCTTTAGTACAACAACAATCCCCTCTGTCACCTATACCAAAACTATGTGTACTGACAGCATTACCGCTCACGTTTATGGATGCAGTGATAGTGCAACGAGTGTGGTAAAAGTGATAGGTTGTAATGTTGGGGTGGTCGGTTTACAGTCGGCAGGTAGCGCGCCCCTTGTTTATCCAAATCCGGTTCGTAGTGAATTAACCATTGAGGCAGTTGAGGCCGTGGAAAGTGTTATTGTTACTAATGTCTTAGGGCAAGTGGTAATAAAGAGTGAAAAACCGAACGGAGAACGGAGCGTGATTATTGATGTCGGCTATCTACCAGCAGGCGTATATGTTTTGAAAATAAATGGTTTGTACGCGGAGCGTTTGATAAAAGAGTAGTAGTATACTTCAAAATATTTTACGCCTGCCTTGACAAGCAGGCCATGATAAGGGGTGTTTACGATGCTACCCTTGCCCCCGATATTGCCAGAGCTACTGCCGATATCAGGATATTGCTGCAAGAGTAATTTGGAAGCGATATTCAAAAAAAATTAGCTGTAACGTCAACAAAGTTATTGAGCACAATTTAAATATATTTTATAATCTAATTTTCATTAGCCTAACCAAATCCTCCAAGGAAACGTCGTTAAATTGGGTTTGTGTTTTCTGGTAATTCGCCAGATCCTTCAAGTAATTAATGGGGTTTGGTATTTTCAGTTCTGTATTCAATATATCTGTAATGTTGTTTATCAAATTAATAATTTCTGCTTTTTTGAACTCGAGTGTTTTGTTCTGTGTCAACTCGTCAATATCGCAGAATCGAAACAGCGGCATGTAACGGGGGCTTTCACAGAGTATTTCCAGTTCCATTTTCATTTCGGCTATTTGCTTCCTAAGTACATTATTGTAAATAGCCAATTTCTCGTCAGTTAGCTGACCTATATTGTGCTCCTGCTTTTCCATCCATTCAATTTCCAATTTCAGCAGGGTGTGCAAATCGTTGTTATTATAGGCCGTAGTCAACTGCTTCATTACTTCTTCTTTCTGCAACTTGAGTATCGGGTCGCTTTCCAGATCGGGGTGCAGTATTTTTGCCAGTTGTTTGTATATCGATGAGAGGCTTTTTTTCTTTACCTGCTCCATGGCCTGCTCCCGAAGTTCCCTTTCAAGCTGCTTTTTTGTCTTCTTTTTTGCGGCCTGCTTCTTTTCCATCTCTTCGCCCTTATTTTCAAGCTCCTGTTGCACCTCTCGCATCTTGGCCTCAATTTCCTCCTGGCTCATATCTTTATGCAGGCCTTCCAGGTCAATATCCACACCCATTTCATCAAACATGTGTTCCAAATCGCCCTTCATCCAATCAAATTCTTTTTCACTTGCTTCTTCAAAGGTGATACCGTTCAACTTCAGGAACATTGCCTTCAGTTCTTCATCGGGCTCACCATCCAGTAAACCTAAAATTTCATTGAGCTGCTCTGCTGCATATTCCCGCAAACTACCGCGTTCCTTTTTAGTAAGGCCCTTTATTTTATCCACGTGGTTTACTATGATAGCCACCTGCATTTTCTTTTTTTCAATAAACAGCATTTCTAACGGACGTAACTCACCCCCATAATAAATAAGGTGTTTGCTTAAAATTTCATCCGTCTCGGTAAGTTCCTTCCTTACTGTTTCAACATCTTTAACCAAACGGTTAAACGCTTTCTGTTGTTTAGTAAGTACTTTTTTACCGTTCGGAACTAATTTAATATTGGTTTGGGTCTGTGCGGGCTGACCGAATAAATCAACATTACCTCTTTCCATGGCTTACAATTTATCTTTGCTAAATTAGGAAGATGCACAAAAACGAACAAAAAAATACTCCACAAACAGTGCATTATTTTGTTCAATTCGCGCCTTGAGAATCACGTTACTGAAAAGATAAGGCGAAGCAAGATGCTTCGCCCCATTACGTACATTAAGCCATTAGCTAGCTAGATTATTGACCAATAATATGAATTGCGTCTTCCACGCTGACCATCTTCTGCTCTCCTGACGAGAAATTTTTGAGGCTTACGAGGCCCTTTTCGCGCTCTTCATCGCCGGGGAGTATGACGTAGGCCATGCTGCGTTTGTTGGCGTACTTCATTTGCTTATCGAACTTGGCCGATTCCGGATAAATTTCCGTTGCAATACCGGCATTGCGTAACTGCTGCAATATGCTGAGCGCGTACGTTTCATTTTCACCACCAAAATTGAGTATCATCACCTTGGCACCAGCGGCTAATTGTTGCGGCCAGTTACCCAGCTGGTCCATTACATCGTAAATGCGGTCAATACCAAACGATACACCCACACCGGAAATGCCCTTCAGCCCGAATAAACCAGTGAGATCATCATAACGGCCACCGCCGCCAATGCTGCCCATAGTTACCTTTTCACTGGTGCACACTACTTCTACTATTACACCTGTATAATAGTTTAGGCCACGCGCCAGGCTTATATCTACATCAACACTACCCTGCCAGTTGGCATCGGCAAGCGTGCTGTAATAAGCCAGTGTTTTACTCAGCTCATTAATACCTTCCATGCCTGTGGCACTGTGCTGCATAATATCGGCATAGGCAGCCAATTTAGCGTTATTGTCGCCGGTTACATTTATTATCCTTTCTATCTGCCATATACCATCGTCGCTTATGTCGCGGCTCTTCAATTCTTCGGCAACTTTAAGCCAGCCAATTTTATCCAGCTTATCCAGCGCTATGGTAATATCCATCATTTTGTCTGGCATGCCACACAAATCTGCAAGGGCAGCCAACAGCTTCCGGCTATTTATTTTCACCGAAACCGGTATCTGCAACTTATGAAATGCTCCCTGGTAAATACAAAGCAGTTCAGCTTCATTGATCAGTGAAGTGCTACCCACTACATCAGCATCGCATTGCCAGAATTCGCGGTACCTGCCCGCCTGCGGGCGGTCGGCGCGCCAAACCGGTTGCATCTGGTAACGGCGGAACGGGAACGCAATATCATTCTGGTGCATTACCACATAACGGGCAAAGGGTATCGTAAGATCGTAACGCAATGCACGCTCGGTAATTAACGGAGAGGTATACGGCTTTTGCAGCATCTTCTCCCATTCTGCATTCATCTTGGCTTTGGCGTCATCATTTTGGGCATTGAGGCCGTTATTCAGTATTTTAAATATCAGCCGGTCGCCTTCCTCGCCATATTTACCAGTAAGGGTTACGAGGTTTTCCATGGCCGGTGTTTCCAGCGGTTGAAAACCATACAATTCAAAAATGGACTTCAGTATATTCAGTATATATTGACGCTTGCTCACTACAGCCGGCGAAAAATCGCGGGTTCCTTGTGGCACTGATGGTTTAGACATAAATTCTTTGTTTGTAATTATCAATAATGGCATCGCAGGTGGCATCTATCATATCAAATACCTGATGGTAGCCGTCTTCTGCACCGTAGTAAGGGTCTGGCACCGATTCATTTTTGCCAGGGTGCCACTCGTTCAGGAAATAATCGACCTTGCTCATATCGGCATGTTTGCCGCCTATGCGCTGAATTTCAGTGTACACATCGTGCGCCATTGCATAAATTTTATCATAGTCGGCAAAATCGGCTACTGAAAACTTAGCTGCACGCTGATGAGAGATATCAATGCCATGCCCCTTGCAAACCTTTTGCGAAAGGGAATGCGGCGCTTCGCCGATATGGTAACTTTCGGTTCCAGCCGATTCTACTACCCAGTCTAATCCGTGTTCTTTTACTTTATGCCTCATTACGCCCTCCGCTATCGGGGAGCGGCAGATGTTACCGAGGCATACCATTAATATTTTCATTGCGGGGCAAAGCTAAGGAATGATGATAAAAGAAAGCCTGCGTTAGCGAAACATTCATAAAGAAGTAAGCGGCGCAAAACTCCGTTCGGAGAGCAATAGTGTTTATGCGTATGTCACTTTTTTGATGAAGCTAGCCATCCCTCCTACATACTTTTTTTATTTCGGTATCTGTTTGTCTTTTAAAAGGTATCAATGAGGGCTTATGCCGTTGTGCTGACGCAAAGTTGATATTTCCGCGAATGCAACGTGCGGCATAACGTATTCAACGTCTCTGCCCAGCGTCTCTACTTCTTTCTTTTTTCGTGGCGAAAAAGAAAGAAGCAAAGAAAAACGCCACTTTGGGCAATCGCTCCGCTGCCCAAAGTGGAGCCGCCCTGCGTGTTTTGTTGAAGCTTTTTTCTCTATTGTCCGCTATCGCGGCGGCTGTGCAGTATGCGGCTGCATTTACGTAAATTTATATTTGCAATGCATTAATTTTCAACCGCAAGAATGTTTGTTGCATAGAAAAAAGCACCAAAAAAAGCGGCACTTTATTTCGTTTATGTTTGTCTTTTAAAGGCCTCAATGAGGGCTTAGGCCTACCTATCGCTCCGGGAAAAAAGAACCCATCCGGCGGCTAGTGTGGTGGTTGTTGCTCTAAATGTCCGCTATTGCGGTGTGCTGTTATCGTTTGAGCCTGACTGCAACCATCATTGGTGATAAATGATGGTAAAAGAGCCCATATCTTTGTTATTTTTGCCTTTCAGGCGCTTTGTGAACTGTACAGATGAGGCGCCCGAACTGAACCAATAAAACCTGCAATATCAAAAAGGCAAAGATCTATTTAAAGAAAATAGGATTGGTGGGGTTTTTATTCTTCCTCGTTAAGGGGTTGATATGGCTGTTTGTGTTCCTGTTCATCAAATCGAAGGTATAAATTTGCCCGTCCCGTTAAGCCCTGCGCTACAAAGTGCATATTGACCACTGATTATTGGAGTTTGTTCCGATTCCCCTACCTTACCCCCGGCAGCTAAATAAATAGGAATAAAAAAGCATTGACGAAATATGCATTATTTATAAATTGCAGGACAAAAGCCCACCACCATCTTGAAAAACGAAAAGAAAGTCCTGCTAAAAGAAAGCATACCGGCAGCTGCGACTAACGGAACCCCTCCACAGGAGACTATGACGGATAGTTCGCCGTTACTTGCGAACGTTGCCATAGGTACTATGGCCATGTATGCCACTACCCTACTGCTTTGGCTACTGAATAAGGCTATTCTAAGCCATTATAACCCTGACATTGCCCCTGGCCTTAAACACGCCTACGCCATAACTATAAAGGCTACCGATGAATTTTTCCCTGAACCCACGGAACGCCTTCAATACCAACTATCGCTGCTATGCCTGCCTTTTTTCATTTACTTATCTTATACCCTCATCAGCCGCTGGAAAGCGTATTTACTGGCTAACAAAGGCGTAGCCAACTGTATTGTAATTGCCGGCCTTGTAAGTTTAGTGGCATATATAGGCATGGTAATACCCACACCCATACTGCACATACCAGAAAAAACCAATGCCGTCATTTTCGCAAACAATACTATAAGCCTGCTAACTCCATTCGTTGCACTGCCCGCCTATGCGGTTGTGATCTTTTTATTCTTCTACCTGAAACAACGGATGGCTCAAGGCACCGACAACCAGACTAAAATTGTTTCCATGGTTTGTTATGCCATCGCGGGCCTTGTACTTATTGACCTCTTTTTCTATAATATTTTCCATCTTGAGCTACAGGATATTGGCAAGCGCATGGAAACCAATGCCTCGTTCTATGCTGTTACGCAGGTATATGCAGGCAAGTCGCTTTTGGTAAACCTGAACGACCAATACGGGCTTTACCCCTGGTTTTTAAAACCCGTATTTGGAATAATTGGCCTCAGCACTTATAAGTACGGACTGGTGATGGCGATACTGAATGTATTGTCGTTCCTGTTCTTCTTCCTCGGCATTAAAAAATTATTGCGGAATGATGTTTTAGCCTTATTGGTTTTCCTGGCAACTACGTGGTGGCTGTATTGGGTAGCCCGAATAGAGTTCGAAGCTGTTACGCGGGTTTATTATCAGTTCCACCCAATCAGGATCATATTCCCATCGCTTACATTCTATTTACTGGTATTGTACCAGAGTGGCAGTGAAAGCAGCCGTAAAAAACTGTTACCGGCACTCCTGCTCGTGGCGGCATCTGGCGTACTGTGGAATATGGATTCCGGGTTGGTTTCATTTGGTGCTACCTTAATAGCGTTGGTAAGCGCAACCATAGGTAAGGGCAGTTTAAAAGATACACTCACTGCCTCGGCTAAATATGTGGGCTATCTGGTTGGCTCCCTGCTTGCTGTATTGGCTGTCTTTGCAATGGCTACCAAAATACAATCAGGTAGCTGGCCTAACCTGGCATCTATAAGCGACTTTCAGGTCATGTTCTATATTACCGGTTATTTCATGCTCCCTATGTCCGGCATGCATTTCTGGAATTTTTTGGTGCTTATGTATATTGTTGCAGGCATTTATGCCCTGGCTATGCTTAAAAAAGGTCAGGAGTGGGATAACCCGGTTATCGTGTACCTTTTTATACTGGGGGCAGGCATATTCTCTTATTTCCAGGGTCGTTCTTTCGATATTAATGTAACGTGGGTCATGTATCCGGGCATAATATTGCTGGGTATACTCTGCAATAAATTAATTGCGACGATACCTGTAAAAATAAGCGCCATAAAACTTAATGTAAGCCATTTTGTGTTGTTGATCGGCTTCCTGTTTATTGTTGATGGTGCTTTTTCCATGGTATACCACACGCCTGCCATACATGCATTTGCGTGGGCAAACGCCAACAGCGACGACCAGGATAAAAAGCTGGAGTTACAGCCCCGGTTCCGGTTTCTCAAATCCAATCTGCACGATGGCGATACTGCTATTATACTGGCACAAGACTTTGAATCGTACTACTATGCATCGGGCAATTATTATAACCCAGTACCTATACCGGGCACTACCGAGTGGTTCCTTAAAACGGAAGTGTACACCCTAGTCGATTATATACGACAAGAAAAATACCCCATCATCTACGATTTTTATAACGAATTATGGCTGCAAAAAGATACTGTAGTAAAAGCGCTGGCCCAACATTACCACCGGGAAAAAGTACTTGAAGGGGGTGGCATGCTGTTACTTAAACCAGGTAAGCCAAAAGAAGTGCCACGGCTGCATGAAGATAGCCGAACCCTTTACTACAGCAACATTAACAACATAACCCAAACAATAAAAAAAATAACTTTACCCGATACGTTTACCATTGAGTTTTACGCGCTGCTCGATAGCAGCCGGCTGGCACCGAACAACCTTATATTTGGAAACGTTGAAAATGGAGTTCCGTACAAGGGCATTGCCATGGCGCAATTCGGCAACAGCCTAAGCCAGTATTGCTTTACTCTGGGCGATGGACAAAAATGGGCGCAGGACCTTTTTTGCATTATGAGCTGCACAACAGAAAACCATGTAGTAATAAAAGTACATGGCAGCCAGGTTGCCATATATAATAACGGTCAATTGAATAGCCAGAAAACAACCGGCATGCAGCTGGTAAACAGCATAAAGCCATTTTTCATTAATGTGCGCTATGCTGGCATGGTAAAGGAAATGAAAATATCTACTGAGCCATGACACCAACAATTTTAACTGGCACAAACCTAATTCTACTTACCAGGTTGACCCGATACTCAATACAGAGCTAATTGCCACGCCGTTAAGGTGGTGGTATGGCGATAAAAAGTCAATGGTTTTAGCCAAAATAACTTCAATCCATAGCGAATTTGGCTAAAGCCCTGTCTTCATTTCAAATCTCCACAGCCAAAAGACCGAGGCTATTTTAACCCACAATTTAGTCGTTTCCACGCAAAGACACCAGTAAGGCAGAACTAACTAAAATTTAATGTCTGGAATTATAGTGCTGCGCGAATAGCCTTAGCTTTGCACCTATGAAAAAGGTGATTTTTATACTGGCCATGGCTGCTACATTATTGCAACCCCTACACTTGCTGGCATGGGGAAAGAAAGGCCACGCACTTGTTGCAGAAGTAGCCTTTAACCTGCTTGATGAACACACCCGGGAGGCCGTGCGCAAATGCCTTGGCAAAATGACCATTGAAGAAGCCGGCAACTGGATGGATGATATTAAAAGTGACCGCCGTAACGACTATATGAAACCCTGGCACTACGTAAACGTAGCGCAAGGGCAGGTATACGAAAACAGCAAAGAGGAAAATGTGATCACTCAACTTACCCGCGTAGTGAACGAATTGCAGCACAAGGAAAACATGAAAGAAGAGGACATAAAAAAAAATGTGCTGATCGCTTTTCATTTGACCGGCGACCTGCACCAACCGCTGCATGTTGGCTATGGCGTGGATAAAGGAGGCAATGACATTAGTGTAAAATATAAAAGGGCTTCCACAAACCTGCACCGTGTTTGGGACAGCGAAATAATTGAAGGAGAAAATATTAACCTGACCGAATGCATGCAACAGAAAAAATCTTTTGACAAAGAGGATCTGGCTATGCTATCGCAAATTAACGTGGAAAGCTGGATGCGCCAACCCCGTAGCCAACTGGCTGGTGTCTATAGCTTTACCGATGAGACCATTGACGAGGCCTACATACAAAAGAATAAGAAGATAATAGAGCAGGATATTTTTATTGCAGGGGTTAGGTTGGCGGCTATATTGAAAGATGTTTTTAAGGCTTAGGGGCAATATCAATTGTAGAGTTGAATCACCTTAAAATTCATATTTATTAGTTCGAAATCTGGCACAATCGGTTCTTCTCATCGCCGCGCTATTACTTTCTCTTTTCATGGCGAACAGGAAAGTAACAAAGAAAAACGCCATCGTTCCGCAGATGAAAGAAGCTCTCCTGCGTTTTTTGTTGAAGCTTGGCACTCTATTTGTCCGCGCAAAGGCGGCAGCACGGTGTTTTAAAAAAAACATTCTAACCTATAGGGAATTTCCGGGTATTTGCGTAATGTGGTAAGTAGCACGGAGCTTGCATTATGCAAGCTTACAAATCTAAACCAAAACTATCCCGCTGTGCAAAAACTTTGTTTAGTCTATAACGCCCAGTGCCTTTAATCGGTCTTTAATAAGGTACAGTGGCGATACAATTGCATTGGTATATTGTATATTACCGTGGCGGTCGTCTTTAATAGAAAACTGTATACCACTGGCTTCGCTTTGTATTCCGTTTGCGGTATACTTGCCGTGTAGCGGCTCATAGGTTATATAAGGCGCGCCCGATGAACCGAAACGAAAATAACCCTTAACCAGATAGCGGTAACCATCAACAATATAATTGCCACCAATATCATCGGGGAACATCGTAAAATAGTCCAGTATCCCTTCTATATGCGCATCGTTCAGCAGGCGGCCAGCGGGGCTGCTGGGTGAACTTTGCAGGCAATGAAAGTTACCAGGATCATCTTCCAGAAAATCAAAATTCAACTCTATTTCCGGAATTTTATTAATGATATCCTGCGAAACGCCAACCACTTTATACAACGCAATGTCAGCATGGTAAAAAGCCTCAACCAGTTCAAGCGGCAACAGGAAGGTGTGTTTCTTGGGTTCCGGCTCGTACAACACGCGCTCTGGCGGAAAGTGGCTTGCCAATTCCGCATCGCCATAAAAACGGTCGCTCTTAAATTGTATCAGTGCGTAAGGCACACAAATTTTCTTGGCGGCAAGTGTTTCCCAGCGGGTGTCGAAACGCTTTTGTTTGAGTATGGTAGCTATACTTCGCAGCGAGTCCGGGTTGTCGTTATTGAGGTATAATTTACGGGTGTAATCGTCAGTAAAGTAATTATCATCCATGAACAGCTTCTGCGAGCCATCGAGCTTATACAGAATTTCCTTTTGGTATATAGCCTCGTCCAGCGACTTATAAAAACCTGCCTGCGTTCGCAAATTGTGTGCAACACTCAGGAAGTAGCCATTACCGATATGAAAGGCGCAGATATTATTTTCAAACGACCGCCTCTGTATCTCCTCCGGGTTGTATACCCACATTATACGATGCAGCGGAGATGTTTGTTCGTCAATAAGCTGGCGCTTGCTCGTTATCATAATAATAGTACTTAAAGTGGGTTATGAAGTAATTGAAGTGTGTCTCCTCAGGGCATCTAAGGTAGCAATTTTATCGCGGTGCAATTGATGTTTCAAATCATCAAGCGACTGGAATTTTTGCTCATCGCGCAAGCGGCTTATAAATACCAATTCCAGTTCACGTCCATAAATGTCGGCATCAAAATCGAACAGGTTGGCTTCAATTTTTATTTCCTTTTTGTTGGTTACGGTAGGGTTGTAACCTATGCTCAGCATGCCACTATATAATTCATTGCCCAACTTTGCCTTAATGGCATAAATACCAATTGCAGGCACTATCTGATCTTTATCAACAGGTTCCAAGTTGGCCGTTGGGTAGCCGATAGTACGCCCCAGTTTGTTACCATGCACAACCGTACCTTTCAGGGTATAATCCCGGTTCAGCATGTGCGCTGCGTCTTCAATTCTGCCATCGCGTATGGCATGCCTTATGCGGGTAGAACTTACCGCTGCGGCATCAATCAGTTGCGCAGGTATTTCCACCATCTGGTACATGTGTTTAGCCGCATAATGGCGCAGCATATTAATATCGCCAAGGCGGTCGTGACCAAAACGGTGGTCGTAGCCGATAATAATAGTATGCGGATGAAAAATATCCACCAAAAAACGCTGTATATATGCGGTGGCTGAAAGATTCGCAAAGTCCTGGGTAAACGGTACTACAACCGTATGGGTAATGCCTATCTTTTTTATGAGGTCCAGCTTTACGCCAAGCGGCGTTATGATACCAAGCGGCTGGTGCGGGAACAACAATTTACGGGGATGCGGATCGAAGGTAATGAGCACACTTTCACTGCCTGCAGCCTCTGCATGTTTAACCACCTCATTTAAAATGGCAACATGCCCCTTATGCACCCCATCGAAAGTGCCAACCGTTAAAACCGCCTTATTAAATTGTGGCGGAGTATGAATGTCGTAAAATACTGCCATCGGTAGGTTGGCAAAGGTAATGGTTTCAGCTTATTAAGTAAATAATTCCGCAAAGCAAAATTGAGATTCGACTTATTATACCTAATTAGAGTTGAGCTTCAGCCAACATGCTATGAAAGAGCATACCAATCACTTACGCATGAAATAATTTACATTTTTATAAACTTCTTCACCACGCTACCGTTGGCTCCCCTTAGTGTTACGTAATAAAGACCCGCAGGCAGGTGTTGAATGTCAACAACTGTGTTGGGTTGAATTATGCTTTGTGATGCAACATTAATACCCATACCATTGGCAATACTGTAGGAACTAAACAGGCCATTACCCATTTTTATACTCAATTCATTTGTTGCGGGGTTAGGACTGATTTCGGCATTGGTTTGGGTAACAGCAGCTACACTGGCAGGCCAGCAACCAATTACACTTTCTGCTTCATTGGTCATGCAAACGGCATTATAGTCGAAATAAATGCCAGCCCGACTAATAATGTGCGTACAATCTGGAAGCCCTGCCTTAGTTTTAATTTTATAGATGAACATGGCTGTACACAGATCGTGGTAAGAGCTATCCAGTAATTTTATGTTCGGGAAATCAAACTTCATGATGGTGTGATGCGCAGCGTCCATTAGCTTAGAAATATGCATTTCAGATACGGAACTTGTCACGATTCTGAAAGTTGTGGGATCCAAATCGCCAGAAAGCGTATCCAGTACATAAATATTGTACGCAGTATCCGTGCCCGTATTTTCAAAATGTACGGTATAGGTAAGTTCGGTTCCTGAAGTAACATGCCCTGCAGGACTAACCGTAATTTCATTAGGGTCGCAGGATGCCCGAACAGTATCAACAACCACCTCGGTATTATTGCTGGTATCTGTATCGCCTGCCGAAGGTGAAATAGTGACAGAAGTATGAACAGTGTCGCCAACTGTAAGAAGGCCGGTTGATGTATTATTCCAAAGCTGATATTGCAAGCGGCGTGGAAAAGCATCGAGACTCGTCAAAGTAGTGATATTCCAGCTAATAGAAGTCGCTGTTGTGGCTGAGGGCGTAGGGTTTGCTTCTCCTGTATGGTACTCGTATTTAGGACTGAAATTCAATTTAACCGTGGCGGTAGTTGGCGCACAACGAATGTTGCTGACATATATTCCTCCTATCTGGTCGCGCATGCCAGTAGTTGGGGTTATTGAGTATTCCGCCAAATCGAAACCACCGGAAGAGGAACAAGCAAACCCGAATTGGCTTATTGCCGGGCCGTAAATACTTGCAACAAGGGTGTCGTAAATAACACCTGAAGAAGGACAGGTTACGTGCATGCCAGCCGGTGGTGCTACCATTCTGTAACTATATACATCGCCTGGATTTCCATAAGCAGTATAATAAAAATATCCGAGGCTGGAGATAGTATCAATAGTAGTACCATTCGAATCGACTTGAACCAGCACAGGATGGCTGATATAGTTTTCGCCTGAATCTAAGTTGCAATTGGTATTGTTGTCATAAAAAAACTCTAAAGATTTTTCGGTACAAAATATATGGGTGTAGGATATGCTGAATGAATCGACAGCAATGGAACCGTAATAAAGAACCTGCTTTAAGGTATATGTTCCCGTTGCAGGATAAACGTGACTTGTGGAGGCATTGCCGCCAACTGAGCTTGCAGCGATTGTAGTTGTTGCAGTTGTGCCGTCGCCGAAATAAGTTTTTACCGATGATGCTGCAACGTAATGTGGTGTAAATATATTTAGCTGCGGGCCACTGCACGTTTTATTTACAAATAAACTGAAACTATCTGCAACATGGGTTGCAACCATATATGCACCCCTTACTTTACGGATCCGTCCGAAACCAGTTCCGGGAATGTAAATATTACCCGACGCATCGAGTGTGACATCCTTCGGATTTTGAAGTGTTGCGGCCGTAGCGGCCCCGCCATCACCAGTACTGAAGCCGGTTGTATAATTGCCTGCAACGTTGTATAAAGTACCTGTTACATCTACCATTACCACCACAGCACTGTTAGCTTCTGTGATATAGACATTCCCCGATGCATCTGTTGCCAGCCCACTTGGATAGTCAAGGTTAGCTGCTGTTGCAGGCCCGCCAACACCAGCAGCCCCAGCCGCTCCATTGCCTGCAAAAGTGCTGATAATACCTGCAGCATTTACTTTTCGAACCCGGTAATTCGCACTATCCCCTATATAAAAATTACCCCACATATCGGCTGCAATGTCAGTTAAGTGATCAATTTGGGCTGCGGTCGCAGGCCCTCCATCTCCGCTAAAACCGGCACTACCGTTGCCGGCAACCGTGGTAATTATACCTGCGGCATCTATTTTACGAATCACATTATGTACAGGGTCAGTAAAGTAAATATTTCCCGAGCCGTCAGTGCTTATGCGCTCACTATGTATTTTCGCCGCGGTTGCCGGCCCACCGTCTCCTGTATAGCCATGGCCTAAAGAAATATTACCTGCAATAGTAGTAATGATGCCAGCCGTATTTACTTTCCTTATTACGGCGTCCCCGCTATCTGATAAATACATGTTACCGTAAATATCAAATGCCATATCCTGAGGTTTATTAAGCAATGCTGAAATTGCGGGTCCGCCATCGCCGTATACGGACCCTCCCCCTGCTACAGGAGTTGAACTGCCAGTAGAATCGAGCAAATCAATATATGCTCCCCATGGCCGGAACAACTGACCAGAAGCATTTGAGACCACTCGCAGCGTTGCGCCATATCCGCAAGTTGTTATTGTGCCTACTTGTGCTAAAACGACTTGGCAACTTATTTGTAGCAGCACTAATGCAATTAGAAAGGAGAGTATCTTTTTCATAGATTTTCAATTGAGTATAAAGATATATTGTTCAGCACAAACAAAAAAGTAATTTATTATAATATCAAAAATAAACCTCCCGTTGAGAGGAGGTTTATTTTTGTATTTCGATACTCGTGAAAACTCATTTACATTACCACAACCTTGCGGTTGTATACCGTATTCCCCACCTGCACCTTCAGCATATAAATGCCTGCGGCAAAACGGTTAAGATCGACTGGTATTTCAGTGAGTTTATTGTCGGTTATGTTGATGGTTTTTATAGTGCGACCGTGCATATCTATTACACTTATTACCACGTCACTTTCATGCGCTGAAAGGCCGATAACAAATTGACCGTTATTGGGGTTGGGATAAAGTGATAGCGTTTTCCCGAGGTTATGAAGTGCAATAACGTCATCAGGACAATCTACAAGTGCACGAACAAATATGGTATGTGTTGACGACGCCGAACCACAACTATTTGTGGCAGTGAAAGAGATAGTTGCACTACCGCCTGTTACCCCGCTAGCAACCCCCGTGCTGCTTACGGAAGCAACTGCAGCATTGCTTGTTGACCATAAGCCAGAACCTGCAGTGTTGTATAACGTAGCAGTGTCAGCTATACAAATGCTATCAGCACCCGTTATGCTGCCAGCATCGGGCAATGGGGTAACTGTAATTGCAAAAGTAGTATCGGCACTGCCGCAACTATTGGTTACTGCATATGTAATAGTGACCGCACCGGCTGTAACACCAGTTACAATGCCGCCTGCAACGGGTGCAATAGCGCTATTACTGCTGGACCATACCCCGCCGCTGACTGATGGCGTTAAGGTTGTTGCTGCGCTAACACAAACTGAACTTGTACCTGACAGTGTACCTGCAACAGGCAATGTCGTAACCGAAACCAATGCATAAGTTGATGCAATGCCGCAAGTGTTGGTCACCGTATAGAAAATAGTGTCGATACCTGGAGCCAGTCCAGATACTACCCCACCTGAAACCGATGCTATGCCGGTAGCGGAAGACGACCAACTACCACCAGATACTGATGCCGTGAGTGTTATGGATGCGCCTGTGCAAACTGCCGTTGTGCCTGCAAGTGAACCGGCTGATGGTGTTGTGATAACCGTTACAACAAACGAAGCTGCTACCGTGCCACAACTATTCGTAACCGAATAGAAAACAGTATCTATACCTGTACTTAATGCAGTGACCACCCCACCGGAAACAGTAGCAACGGCTGTGCCTGATGCCGACCATACGCCACCCGTAACAGAAGGAGTAAGCGCAGTTGAAGCGCCAACACAAACACTGCCTGCGCCCGTTATAGTACCTGCCACCGGGGCAGGATTAATGGTAATTACCGATAGCGCCCTTGCGCTACCACAACTATTGGTAACGGTGTAGTAAACAGTATCGGAACCCGAACTAATACCGGTAACTATGCCACCGGTAGAAACCGACGCAATGCCCGAACTTGTGCTCCAGGAACCGCCGGTTACCGATGCCGATAAGCTTGTAGTTGCGCCCTCGCAAACTGCCGATGCGCCGGTAATGGTACCAGCAGAAGGCATTGTACCACTTACACTTATTGCAAATGCAAGACGAGCCGTACCGCAGGGATTGGTTACTGAATAGTACACTGTATCGGTGCCTGTGGCAATGCCACCCACTACACCGCCGGCAGACACTGTTATTATACCGGTACCTAAAGTAGCCCAGCTACCGCCCGGCACGCTTGCCGCTAACGTATCGGTGCCACTAATGCAAACCGTGTGGCTGCCAGTAATAATGCCTGTACCAGGTGCGCTAATTACATGAATAATTTTGCTTGCGTGCTGGTAGCCATAAACGGTATAAGTAATGGTATCAATGCCCGGGCTTGTACCAGTAACAATACCACCAGAAACAGAGGCATGGCCGTTACTGGCGGTCCATACGCCGCCCGCTATATGGTTAGTGAGCGTTATTGATGCACCGGCACAAACACTGTCAGCACCGTGTATTACGCCGACGGTATCTTCGATTGTATTGATGGTAGTATTGGTATAAACGGCAGGATTGTAGTCGAAATAAATACCCACTTTGTTTGTTATTGTTGTACCTGCAGCGAGTGAGTCGTGCGGAGATACAGTAAAAGAAACATAGCCAATGCTACCTTCCGGATCGCTTGCGCTATCAGGCAGATTAATATCGTTGAAACGGAATTTAATAACGTTATCGCCGGTATTGTAAACCAGCATGCGGGAATTTGAACCCACTATCTGTAGCGTAGACAGGTCGAGATTAGTGCTTATGGTATCAGCAACCGTTATATTTCTTGCCCTGGCAGTTCCCGTATTCTGGAAATGAATCATGTAGCTGAGCTGTGTGCCGTTTACAATGTAGCCCTGTGCACCATAGCCAGTTGGCGACACAATTTTTTCATTGGGGTCCCATGAACCTACAACGGGCTGGCGCCATGTGTAGATGTTGTTAGAAAGATCCGGGTCAGGGTAACGGGATGGAGTTACGTGGAGGTAGTTACGGATAGTATCGAATATGGTAGCGGCAGTATCTGTTCTTACTTTTACCATAGCATTAAATTCGAACAGGCTTGCAGATGTCGTAAAGTTCCATCGCAATGTGTCACCGGAAATACTTGATGGCGATGGCCCACGCCACATACCGATATAGGAAAGGTTAGAATCAAGCACATAGGTTACTGTGGCGCTAAGAGAGTCTGTAGTATATCCCCAATCATCACTCGCCCATATACCCAGAATGCCGGTATCACCGGGGATAAGACCCCATGTCCATCCTGAAATGCTCATGTCCGTTGGTCTTGTTGCGGTTCCGCCGCCACCTGTACCGGATGTATCCGGCACACTATAAAATGCGAAATCCCTGTAGTATGTTCCTCCTGTATCCACAAATGAAAAAGAGCCTGATGATGGGCATGTTGCAGTGATGGTCCTGCCCGCCGATGTTGTAAATGAATCAACCATAAGCGTATAGGAGTAGCCTGGCAGAGCGGTTATAGAATACCCTCCGGTATCATCGCACCAACCATAAGAAATTGTGCCAAGTGTATTATTAATAAGCCTGTAAGGCCAATAAGCGAGGCCTATCTCTCCGGTATCATTTAGGCAATTGCTATCAGCATCAATATACAACCTGCCGTAAACAGGTGAACAGCTGGAACCAAGCGTCAATTCTGTAGCCCCCCCAGTGCCAAATATTACGCTACTCGGTATTATTGAAAATACACCTGAAGAGTCTACAACATATGGCGTGTATGCACCGGGAAGCCCGTAAGAATGTGTGAAGGTTCCGCCAATAGAAAACTCTCCGTGACCATTGTTTACAATAGGAATATTGATAATAGTATCAGTACCGTCCCCAAAAATCACCCTCGCAGCAAAAGAGGTGTCTATTGTAGCCGAATCATAAGCCGCACCGAAGATAGAGAACCTGTCATGAAATGGAAGTGAGCAACCCGTTGCAAAGCTACTGGTGTCAAACATTGAATAGTCATATCTGCCGTGGCCGCAGGTGGTAATCAAATTTGATCTAAAGTAGTCTTCTTGCGAATAGAGGCCATTGGATGTAACTGCATCAACAGTCGCATAGGCCCGGAGCGTTCCGATGTAAGATCTGTAGCAAGTTAGTGAATAGGTATACACTGATCCTGAAAGTGTGTATGGAACTTTATAGATTGACATAGCGCTGTCATCATACTTCATAATTATATACATAGAGTCGGCTGCTGACGGGGTGCCTGTAACACTCCCCGACACTACGTACCTAACCATTGCAGGAGAGACACAAGGCAGCGTAATGATAGAATCCCACAGAGATAATCCCGTGACACCTGTTATAGTTGTATCGCAATTAGCTCTTATGGTATCTGTAGATAATGGAAAATAATCGGAATACCCATCATGGGTAGTTATCTTAAGGCTTCTGTGATAAATTCCTGGCACCTTGTAATTGTAGCTGCCTACATTAGAATATAGCGAACCAAAATGATATATACCAGATGTGGCATTGTATGGTAAACGGGTATGAACGATTGGCTCCGCAATACTATGCCAAAAACCACCGGCATCTGTCATATAAGCATCTCCCGTATTTATCATTACATCAAGAGAATCGGTTGCCGAGATACTTGTATCAGTGATAATGCCATCCAGGCTGTAGGAAATTGTGCCTGGCAATGAACATGCAGGAGATGCTATACTATCCCTCGCCGACCAGGTACTGATTCCAGATCCGGCATCCGTTATTCTGCTGACCACAGCACCAAAGCTTCCGTATATATCTCCGCTTGGGGTTATGTGCATGTGTCCGTCACTATAATCCTCATTTCCATAAATTGCAATGTCTACCCCTGTATACTGCAATCCGACCACGATATTAATTATGTTGGTTGCAGGATCTATCTTCATTATTTTATATTTCCATTGATATCTCGTAGCGAAGGGGTCGATATTCTCCACATAGATATTACCTAGCGAATCTGTACCAACATATATTGGTGTCAACGCAACATTGGTCGCCTGGCAACCGTCTACCTTCAATGTACTTCCTCCTGCAACTGTAGTTATTATACCAGAAGGATCTATTTTTCGTACTCTATAATTGCCTTGATCAACGAAGTAAACATTGCCTGAATTGTCGCTTGCAATTGAGGAGGGGTTATTGAGTAGTGCGGCTGTTGCAGGTCCACCGTCACCTGAGAATCCGGCAGAGCTACCACCGGCAATAGTTGTAATGATACCTGTAGATGTTGTTATCTTTCTTATCCTATTGTTGTCTTGCAGCAATAGGTCCCCAGTTTGGTCAACGTAAATGGCTGAACAGCCACTAAAAGTAGCACTGCTAGCAGGTCCTCCATCCCCTGAAAACCCGGGAGTTCCGTTTCCTGCAACAGTAACAATAATACCCGTGCTATGGTCTACTCTCCGGATTCTGTAGTTATCTATATCTACAATATAGCAATTGCCAGCCCGGTCTGATGCTATATCATGGACAAGTCCTATTTCGGCAACTGGCCCCGGCCCTCCGTCTCCTGAATATCCTACCGTTCCATCCCCGGCAACAGTTACTATAATTCCAGAAGTATTTACCTTGCGAATGCGTACGTTATCGGGATCAGAAATGTAAATATTGCCTGCGGTGTCCGAAGTTATGCCGGTTGCATACATACATGCGCCTAAAGCGGATATTCCCTCTCCACCGAACGAATGCCGACAAGAATTTCCTGCAAATATAGACACTGCCCCCATTTGTGCCTTTGTTTCAGCAATACAACAAATCAGGGCAAGGAATAGGATAATACTTTTCATGGTCAATTTATCTGATGTAACTAAAAGACGGGCGCTTTTAACTTTTGGTTAGGTTTTAAACATATTTAAATATGTGCAAATTGTATTTTTCACCTACCACTGCTCGCTCATGTAAAACACGAGTTCGCCCCCCTTCATAATATCACTATGGGTAATGGTGTGGGCCAGCTTTTTGCCGTTTAGCAAAACCTTTGCCGTATACACATTGTCTTTGCCCTGCCCGTGAGTGCTTATGGTAAAAGTTTTACCGTTTTCAAGGTGTAGAACGGCATTGCTTATGCACGGGCTGCCCAGCTGATATTCTGCCGCGCCGGGGCAAACAGGATAAAAACCCATAGCACTAAAGATATACCATGCGCTCATTTGCCCGCAGTCATCGTTACCACTCAGCCCGGCGGGTGTGGGATGGTACATTTTGTGCAATATCATCCGTATTTTTTCCTGGGTCTTCCACGGCTTGTCGGTCCAGTTGTAGAGGTAGGCAATGTGGTGGCTAGGTTCATTACCATGCACATAATTACCAATAATTCCATCGCGGGTAATATCTTCTGTCTTTGCAAAAAAGCTGTCTGGCAACTGCATATCAAACAACGAATCGAGGTGCGGCACAAAGTGCTTATTACCGCCCATCAGTTGTATCATGGCGGGCACATCATGCGGCACATAAAAACTATAATTCCAGCTATTGCCTTCTACAAAACCGGGTTCATCTGTGTTCAGCACGTCAAAGTCCTTTTTGAAAGCACCATTGCTCAGGCGCGGGCGCATGAAACCCGACCCTGCATCATACACATTTTTAAAGTTCTGGCTCCGGGCTTCAAAGGCGGCTTTCTCCGGTGATCCGAAACCATTGCACAATTGCGCCATGCACCAATCATCATAAGCATATTCCAGCGTTTTAGACACTGATGAACCGCTCTTATCCTCTGGCACATAGCCCAGCTTTACGTACTGGGCCAGCCCATCATTCGTGTTATTGGTAGCGGTCGTATAGGCTGCGGTAAATGCATTCGCATCAGCCTGCGATATAGTACCTTTCACCAACGCATCGGCAATTGCCGACACGGCATGATACCCTACCATACACCAGTTTTCGTTTGCAGAATTGCTCCATACCGGCAACATATGCTCGGGGCTTTGCTGGTAATGCGCCACCATTGAAGCTATCATATCTGCATTGCGTTTGGGCTCTATTACGTTGAACAGCGGATGTAATGCCCTGTAAGTATCCCACAGGGAAAATGTGGTATAGTTGGTAAAGCCATTTGCCTTGTGCACATTGCGATCCAGACCCATGTAGTCTCCGTTTACATCCATATACAACGTATTGCCAATAAACGCATGGTACATGCTGGTGTAAAAGTTTTGCATGGTTGCTTCATCGGCCTTTACTTCAATTTTATGCAACTCGCGCTCCCACATGGCCTGGCCCTGTGCCTTAACTTTATTAAAGTCCCAGCCAGGTGCTTCTGTCCTCAGGTTTTCTTCTGCGTTAGCCATGCTCACCGGCGATAGCGCTACCTTAATTTTTATTTGTTCGCGCTCGGTGGTATTAAAATCGAACCAGGCTTTTATTTGCTGCCCTGCTATTTCAGGGAAATCGCGTGTCTGGTCAAACTTGCGCCAAAAGCCCTTGTACGCCTCTTTCCTAGAGTTATCCTGAAAGCCATGGTGCTTAAATGGCTTAGAAAAAACCATAGCAAAATATACAGTACGTGTTTTGGCCCAGCCATTGGTTTGCCTGTAGCCGGTTACTACAGTATCGTTCACTACACGCAGGTAAGTCCAAACATTTTTGCCGGGATAATTATAGATACCGTAAGTAAGATCGAGCAAAATATGTGCACTATCCGTTGCCGGGAACGTGTATTGGTGAAAGCCTACCCTTGTGGTGGTTGTCAGTTCCGCTTTAATGTTATAATCATCGAGCTTTACTTTATAGTAATTGGCCTCGGCAACTTCATTGGCATGCGAAAAGCGCGACCGGTAGCCACTGCGTTTTATATGGGCAACACCTGGGTTCAGCAGCAGTTTGCCGGTTGTAGGCATCACTAATATATCACCGAGATCAGCGTGACCGGTACCGCTGAAATGCGTGTGGGCGAACCCCACTATGGTCTTATCTTCATACTGGTAACCGGCGCAGTATTTATATACATCTTTGTTGTACTTGCCATCCTGCTCATAAGATAGCGTGTCGGTCTCGGGGCTCAGCTGCACACTCCCAAACGGCACCGTAGCACCGGGATAGGTATGCCCCATGCGCTGTGTGCCCACCAATGGTTTTACATAACTGATGAGCGGCTTTGTTTGTGCATTGGCCATGAATGAAACCAATGTAAGTAACACACCAACCCTCAACTGCACCATCGGTTTAAATAAAAAATGTGCCGCACGTTGAATGCGCGGCACATGAGTATTGCAAAATGAATTTTCTTTAAGCATACATTTAATAATTGGGTTAAATGTAAAGCTTATCGGGCGTTTCTTTATTATTTAAAGTTTCACGAAATTTTTCACAGTTGTACCGTTTTCTCCCCTAAGCATAATGTAATATATGCCTGCTGGCAGCTGCTTTATGTCAACGTGGGTTTTAACCTGGTCTATATTGCGGGTTACTGCGGTAACACCAATGCTGTTTGTTATAGTGAATGCAGTATACGTTCCTTCCTGTATCTGGATGGTCAGCTCGTCGTTGGCCGGGTTAGGATAA
>JBBRPD010000018.1:0-81065 GCA_038228575.1 Chitinophagales bacterium
AATGAACCAGATACTTTCATACCCGATTCCCGTAAGGGAGTGCAAAGGTAGAAGTCCTAATCGGTATCACCAAATTTAATTTCAAAAAATTTTTTAAGAACTTCAAACCCCGTTTTTCTCCGCTTTCGCCTCGCTTTTTTTGGGAGTGCAAACATAAGGATCCTCTTCTTAGCCACCAAACTAAATATGCCAAAGGGGCCTTCATTGGCTTTTCTTTAACATTTAAAAGGACTCTGAAGATGTGGTTAATCGGCTGAAAGTCAATCTAGTAAAGCATCTTCCTACTATCCCCTCCTCCGCTTAACCTGTTGAAAATTTCCGGCCAATCGGCAATACCTATACGCGGTAAACCAGCTTTTATCAAGTATGGAGCGTAAATCGCAATCTACTGGCTGCTCCTGCACGCTTCATTTAGGTCTTTATTACGTTAGGAAACCGTCGAAAATCTATTTCCCATACCCATTAGTGGTACACGCCTTTATATATAGGTATACGAACGAGGTAGATAAGGTTGCTCTGTGCGAATTAGACCTTATCTATAGTGCATAGCAGCTGGTGGTCGCCTGCATTATAGAATACGGGCTACGGCATACTATATATAAGTAGTAACGCGTGCCCTCCTATATATATAGGTATAGCCACCGGAAACTGCTGTTCATTCAAATTTCGTTACAATGACAAAAACCTGTAGCTTTAAACTTCCTAAACAACCTTATGAGAGAAGGCCAATTTATTAAACGAAACCTGGAAAGATGGGAGAGCTACCAGCAACCCACCGAAGACCCAGACGAAGTAGCCACCCAGTTCACGTACCTGATAGACGATTTGAGCTATGCTAAAACGTTTTATCCCAATAGCAAAACGGTTAAGTATATTAATAGTATTGCGGCCAATATCTATCTGTCCATCTATAAAAACAAAAAAGAGAAAAGCCAGCGCCTTATCACCTTCTGGACTAGGGAGCTGCCCTTAGTGTACAGGAAGCACCACCGCACCTTACTGTTTACCTTCCTTATGTTCGTGTCCTTTGCATTGCTGGGCGTATTTTCCGCACATCTCGATCAGACTTTTGTTAGGGCTGTACTTGGTGATAGCTATGTGGACATGACCGAGCATAACATAGCAAGCGGCGACCCTTTCGGTGTATATAAAACCGGGAACGAAACATCCATGTTTGTCGCTATTGCATTCAACAATATCAGGGTTGCGTTCCTTACCTATATATTTGGGCTCACCGGTGGCGTCTTTACCGTCTACTTTCTATTTACCAATGGCCTTATGGTTGGGGTATTTGAATACATGTTCTTTCACCACAACCTTGGCTTTCAGTCCATACTCGTTATATTCGTGCACGGCACGCTGGAACTATGGTCAATAGTAGTAGCCGGTTGCAGCGGGCTTATATTGGGCAATGCCATTCTCTTCCCTAAAACCTATACCCGCATGCAGTCACTCATATTCGCGGCGAAAGACAGTATCAAGATCATTATTTCGCTTGTACCCGTTTTTATCGTAGCCGCATTCTTTGAAGGCTTTGTCACCCGGCATACTGGTATGCCTATATGGATGAGCCTGCTTATCCTACTTTCTTCAGCAAGCTTCATTATCTGGTACTTTATTATTTACCCTATAAAACTAAGCCGCAGCGCCAATAACTAATGCAAGCCCTTTACCGATACATTCAGCTAACGCTATGTTTTTTACTCCTCTCGGTGCCTGGTACATGGGCGCAAGATTCTGTTGTGCGCCAGGCAAACGTACCACAATGGCAGCAACTGACTGCAGACAAGGCTTTTGGTTATAAGAACGATATTGAATGGGTGCCCGTACCCAAGCCAGCTGAAAAAATGACTTTTCTTGAAGATTTCTTCAGGGCATTGGGCAAATTCTTGAGTAGTGGCATATGGAGTATGCTGCTCTGGATAATTGTTATTGGTGCGGTGGGCTACTTTATATATATGGTAGCCCTGAATAAAAACAACTTCATGTTCGCAAGAAAGAAGAAAAATATAGCGGGAACAAATGATGCAGGCAGTACTGAAAATTTTGCTTTAACCGATTGGGAGCAACTTACACAACAGGCCGTGAGCAATAACGACCTGCGTATGGCAACCCGATACAGATATATGTGGCTGCTACAGATTTTGCAGGAAAAACAACTGATACAATACCGCGAAGACAAAACAAACTTTGAATACTACACGGAATTGAGTGCATCGCAGGTAAAGCAACCGTTCAGGAAACTATCGCGCCAGTATGAATTCGCGTTCTATGGCAATTACACACCAACACCCACCGCATATAACGAATATGCAGCTACATTTAATACTGTAAAACAACAATTGGGCAAATAATGGGCAGATCAACTTTACATATAGCCCTTGCATTGTTTGTTTTGCTTTGGGCAAGCAGTTGTGGCGATGACGAAAATGCCAACCGTAAGAAATGGGAGGTAACGCTTAAAATAGAAGATAAGAAGCCTTACGGCACTTACCTTGCCTATAAATCGCTGCCTCAATTTTTCCCTGAGGCGAAAATAGAAGTACTGTCCCCCGGCTACCGGTATACCAGTATGAACTATAACATGCAATATACCGAAGACGGCCAGAACCTTATGGTGCTATCCGGCCTGGATTTCATGCTTTCAGATATGGAATGGAATAGCCTTAAAACATTTGTGGCAAACGGGAACGACCTGGTTATCTTCTGCAGCCGGCTGGATACTAAAATAGAAACACAACTTAACCAAAGCAAAGAAGTGAGTATAGAGGAGTGGCCTGCCAGTAGTAAAAATCAGGAAAACCTGCATGCGCTTCGTATTTTGCCCGACACCAATCAACGGTATGGTTACAATGGCCGTGCACTGCAAGGCTATTTCGCCACCATCGATACTTCGGCAACCGACACCACTAACACGCCTGAAACCAAAAATAACAATACCGGAGCAGATTCTGCTACTGCAATTGCGGAGCAAACAGGAGAGGAGTCGACTACTGACGCTGCTTTCTATGGCCCAGACACCCTGGGTAAAACAAACAATAATAACAATATACTCAGGTATCTGTATGGCCGCGGGCATATAACCATACATGCGGCACCACTGGTTTTAAGTAACTACTTTTTGTTGCAGGATGGCAACATCAACTATCTGCAGGCGTTCTGGGCAACATTTCCTAATAAAGTTGCACACATATACTGGCAAGACTACGGCAAACGGACATCGGAGGAATCATCATTCTCCATTTTATGGCGCTACCCTGCTACCCGATGGGCATTGATGCTCACCATTTTTCTGGCTATAACCTACGTTCTTTTTCAAATGAAAAGGAAGCAACGGCAGATACCTATTGTTGCGCCGCTGAAAAACGACTCCGTAACATTTGTTGAAACTGTAGGCAGGCTTTACTTCAATAAAGGCAACCACTACAACCTGGCCGAGAAAATGATTCAGCAATATCTGGAGTGGGTGCGGAACCATTACTACCTGAATACGAATATACTGAACGAAGATTTCGCGAGGCAGCTGACCATGAAATCGGGCCAGCAGGATACAACCGTCTGCGCGTTATTGGAAATGATAACCGAAATTCGCTTAAGGTCAGCGTCGCTTGATGATGCTTACCTGTACCAATTACATAACACAATACAGCTTTTCTATAAAAACAATACCAGATAATGGAACCAATTGAAATGAATGAGGGTGCGCAGCACACATCTGGCCTGCTGGCCAATATTATTGACCAGGTGCAGGAAAGGATACATGATGTAATTGTGGGTCAGGATGCAATGGTGGAGCAGTTATTAGCTGGCTTACTGGCCGATGGGCACATTCTTATTGAAGGTGTGCCGGGCGTAGCTAAAACACTTACTGCAAAAATGCTGGCCAAACTGATCAGTACCCGCTTTTCAAGAATACAGTTTACGCCCGACCTTATGCCCAGCGATGTATTGGGCACCAGCGTACTGAACCAGCAGGCAGGCACGTTCCAGTTCCGGGCAGGGCCCATCTTCAGTAACATTGTACTGATAGATGAAATTAACCGTGCACCCGCAAAAACACAGGCGGCACTTTTTGAAGTAATGGAGGAAAGGCAGGTTACTATTGATGGTATTACCCATAAAATGCAATCGCCCTTTATGGTTATTGCAACACAAAACCCAATAGAACACGAAGGCACTTACCGCCTGCCGGAAGCCCAGCTGGACAGGTTCATGATGAAAATAGTTGTGGGCTACCCCACACTTGATGAAGAAGTAAAAATACTGGAACGCCACAACGAACAGCGCATGCAAGACGTGCTGACAGGTATTAAAGCAATAGTAACGCCCGAAGCGCTGAGCACCGCCCGCGAAGAAATACGCAACACCCACATTGAGCCTAAACTATTGGCCTTCATAGCCCGCATAGTTTACGAAACCCGCAGCGACAAGGGCCTTTACCTTGGCGCATCGCCAAGGGCATCTATTGCACTCATGCAAATAGCAAAAGCCTTTGCCGTATTAAAAGGCCGGAACTTTGTGATACCAGAGGACATTCTGCTGGCAGTAAACCCTGTGCTCAGGCACCGTATAAGCCTTACCCCTGAAAGGGAAATGGAAGGTTCCACTACCGACGATGTTTTGAAAGAGATCATTAGCAGAATGGAGATACCAAGGTAATAACCAAACCCATCAGGAAGAAGTTTTCTAAACAAAAGAAAAATCGAAATTTTGAATCTAATCCGCAAATACATAGGTGACCTGCACATCAGCCAACGGTGGTTTCTGCTGCTGGGTGGCTGTGTCGTGCTGTTTTTTACCGCGTATTTCATTCCTGTATTATTTAAACCTCTGGTAGGGGTTACTTGCATCATCTTCTTGCTTACGGCAATCGACTATGTATTGCTTTTTCTAATAAAAGGCGGTCTCACAGCCGAACGCATAACCGAGGACCGCTTCAGCATTGGGGAACACAACAAAGTGGAAATAGCCGTGAAGAACAAGTATCCTTTTAAGGTAAAGGGATACATTATTGATGAACTGCCCATACAATTCCAGGAACGCAATTTTATAGTCAATTTTACGGTAGCTCCACTAAGCGATACTACTTTCCACTATGATCTTAAACCACTTTCAAGGGGTGAATATTATTTCGGTTCGCTTAATTGCTATATCAGCACACCAATAGGTTTTTTGCAACGGCGCACACGGCATGGTAAATTGCAAACCTCCATGGATAAGCGACAAGCGCCCTATACCGTACTTGTAAAAGTGTATCCTGCTTTTCAGCAATTAAAAAAATACTCGCTGCAATTTCTTGCCAGTAACGATAACAATGTGCCAGGGCTGAAAAAACTGCGTCGCCTGGGTCATAGTCTGGAGTTTGAAAAGATAAAAGAATATGTACCGGGCGATGATGTGCGCACCATTAACTGGAAAGCGACAGCACGCAGCAGCAACTTAATGGTAAATACTTTTACCGATGCGCGGCAACAACAAATATATTGCCTGATTGACAAGGGCAGGAATATGAAAATGCCTTTTGAAGGCATGACGCTGCTCGACTATTCCATAAACGCAGGGCTTGCTTTGCTCAACGTAGCATTGCTTAAACAAGACAAAGCCGGACTTATCACCTTCGGTAAAAAAATAGACGATGTTGTACCTGCCGACCGCAAGAATAACCAGCTTTACCGCATTATTGAAACCCTGTATAAACAGCAAACTAAATTTGAAGAAAGCGATTATGAATCGGTATGGACGCTGATACACAAACGAATTTCGCAACGCAGCCTTATTCTGTTCTTTACCAATTTTGAAACGTTCTCATCATTAGAAAGACAATTACCATTTCTGAAAAAAATAGCACAAAACCACCTGGTATGCGCGGTCTTCTTTCAGAATACATTGCTGGAAGAAATACACCAATCTGCACCCGATGATATTGAAGGTGTATATATCAAAACCATTGCCGACCAATTTGCTTACGAAAAGCGACAGATCGTAAAAGAATTGCGCAGGCACGGTATCATATCTATACTTACTACGCCGAAGAATTTAAACATCGATGTCATCAACAAATATCTGGAAATGAAAGCCAGGCAAATGGTATAGTGCTCATCGTACCGATTAACGACCTACTGTTTTCCCACTCAACAATTATGCTGCAAACCGACCTCAATTTTATAGCCGCACAGGTAGAAATCAAAGAAGCCGAAAACGATGCTTTCAGAATGTATCTGAAAGATAAGAACGGCGCGAGCATTGATGTGATGGCGCATGAACTCAATGATACTATTACAGCAGCTATTGATTGTACCGCCTGTGGCAATTGCTGCAATAAACTCGTTATTAATGTAGAGCCGGGAGACGATGTAAGATGTGCAACAGGTCTAGGCCTTTCAACTACCGATTTCATAGAAAAATACATTGAAGTGAGCGAGGGCGGCAAGTACTTTGTAAATACCATACCCTGCCATTTTTTAAAGGAAAAAAAATGCACGGTTTACGAACACCGCTTCACCGATTGCCGCGAATTTCCACATCTGCATAAACCGGGTTTCAAGGAACGTTTGCTGGGCACGTTGCTACATTATGGCAACTGCCCCATCATCTACAATGTAGTAGAAGCCATGAAAACAGAAACCGGGTTTACTGCACAAACCACCTAGGCGCAAATTAAAAGGAGTTTCGCGCAAAGGCGCTGAGCAGCTAAAATACCATGTTATAACATTCAGCAAATAATTCCATTTATCAACAAAATGCGGAACTAAAATCATGTCATTGCGCCGGCAGGTGCAAAATGTTTGTAGTAGTAACCAAAAAATAAAACCGTGTGCCGATCGGTACGCAACAGTCGTAACCGCACCAGATTATTATGTAGCACTGGTATCAGCGGCGCAACTTAAAAATAGACTAAGGTATCACTTTCGCCATCCGCTACCACAAATCATTACGTTCTTTTATAAATACTAAGAAGCCTGCCGGATACCCCGGCAGGCTTCTTACATTATACAGCAATCGCTATTGCTTATTTAGCTTAACCACCTGCGTATGTATATCATCCTGATAGCGGAGCATATAGATACCTGCGGCAAGTTTTGACATATCCACTTCTACTTTATCGGCTACAATTGCGGCCTTCATCAGTATCTTACCCGTGAGGTCAGTAATATATACCGTCCCATTTTCTGCACCGGAAGTAACGGTGACTGTCAGCTTTTCTGTTACCGGGTTAGGATAGGCACTAACGGCAAATACATTATTGTTCAGTACCTGCACGCCAACTCCGGTTGTTGAAAATGGTTCATCAACCCATGTGGAATACAAACCACCCACACACAATTCCCTAACGTGTGCATAGTACAGCGTTACCGGTGTTAAACCCGTTGCCAAATACAAAAGAGTTGAGCTGGAAGCAAAGGTTCCTGAAGTTGGTGCAGTTGCAGAATTATCAACTGCGTATTCATAGCCCACAGCACCTGATACAGGTGTCCAGTTTACCTGTGCACTGCTCCAGCTAAGTGAAGTAATGTTCACTGTAGTAGGCAGGCAATTAAGCGTAGTAAACGGCACATTTACCCAAGCCGACAAAATACCGCCTCCGCACGAAACCCTTACGTGTGCATAGTACAAAGTACCCGGTGTCAATGCAGTTTCAGTAGTAGTATTAGTGGTAAGGAAAGTACCGGTTACCGAAGGTGCAGCCGAACTATTGTCTAACACATAGTAATAACCAGCAACACACGAAACGGCGGTCCAGGAAATCGTTGCACCATTAGTAGTAATAGCCGTGGCGGTAAGGCCGGCAGCCGGGTCGCAGGCAGGTGTTGTAAAGTGAATAGCTGTCCAGGCCGATGTATCAACCGAACTGCACAGGTGGCGCACATGCGCATAGTATGATGTGCCCGGGACAAGCGTAGTTACATAAATAGTACCTACGGATGAATAAGTACCCGTAACAGTAGGGTCTGTAGCAGAACCATCAATTACATACAGGTATCCGGCTCCGCCTGCTGTAGTCCAGGAGAGTATTGCACTGGTATCACAGATAGAGCCTACGGTAAGTCCTGAAGCGGTATCGCAAACTAGCGTTCTTATGGCTATGGTAACCCAGCCCGATGAGCCGCCACTGCAATCGGTCCGCACGTGTACATAGTAGAGGTGGTTGCTTAGCAAACCCACTGCCGTATCGCTGGTGCCGGCCGAATAAGTACCCGTTGTACCTATTGGTGGCGCAGCAACCGAATTAATAACATAGTAATAGCCCATGCTACCTGTAACCGGGTTCCAGTGGAATGCAATACCAGTATCGCTAGGTGTACCCGCAAGTCCTGTAACGGTATCGCAATGCGTTGTAGTGAATGGTATAGTTATCCATGTAGAATAACCACCACTGCAAATATGCCGTACATGGGCGTAATAGTTAGTGCCGGAGCGCAAGCCTATAACCCTTACGGTAGTATCTGTTGCTGTAGACCCGGTGCCAGACGGAGCACCGGACGAAGTATCGACAACGTAAGCATAGTTGGATATATGCGCGATACTATCCCAACGCAGTGTAACCGAAGAGTCAGTAATATTTATAGTGTGCAAATGCGTTATGGTATCGCAAATAGTAGTGAACGAAACCGTACTCCATGCTGAATGATTGCTGCATGGGCAGCCTGACCTTACGTGCATATAGTACGTCGTGCCCTGCGTAAGCCCTGTAAGGTTGCGCGTGAGTAATGATGTTCCAGTACCTGTTGCTGTAATTGCCGCGGTAGCGGAGGTATCAAGCAGGTATTCGTAACCTAAAGTGCCGGTAACTGCACCCCAGTTAATAGTTGCCGTAGTATTAGTTACCGCACTTGCAGTAAGCGTTGATAAACCCGGGCAGACCGCCGTAGTAAATGGTATAGTTATCCAGCTGGATACGGAACCGGCATCGCAACTATCCCTGATGTGCAGGTAATAGGCATGACCGGAAATAAGACAGCCCGAAGCCGCGAAAGTATCGGTGGTAGCAATACCTGAACCCGTAGGTGCCGATGAGAATGTATCAAACACATAACGGTAGCCAAACGAGCCTGTAACAGGTGCCCATACCCCCCTTGCGGAAGTATCGGTAATGCTGGTAACCGTTGCCGAACCGATGCTGAAGCAAGGAGCCGGAACAATATTAATAATATGGTCCTGCACCTGTCCAACCGGCACCAGTGAACATGCAGCGCTCGCTGTTACCGCACCGCTTTCCCGCGTAACTACGCGCATACCCGTAAGGCCAAGAGAAGAGGTATAAGGCACATTGATGTTGCCCGACCAGCGGCTATGATCGCTGCTCTGTGTAAGCGGCACATATTCCACCGAATCGAAAACACTATTGTGATTGTAATCGACCCAAACACCTGCACCTGTTATAGTGTAGGTAGTGTAATTCACATATACCGTAACCGGGTAACTGTAATACCTGCGCAAAGTAGTGGTGTAGGTTGATGGCACCGGTGGCACCGCAACATAGCCAGTACTATCGGGTGTTTGTTCGGGTACTGACATAGATGTTGTACCCGCAACCGTTGTAAGCGCAATATCATGATGCCCGCCCGATGTTACGAGCGTTACACCTGTTGGAGGCGAGCAATAACAACTGTCAAACGGATTTTCAACTATGCGTATCACATTGCTGGTATCTACGCCGCCGCTGAAGCTGCAGCGAGCAATCATGGCATAATCGGTAGTAACCGCCTGCCCTGTAACTGTTACTGTGTGGTTGGTAGCGCCCGTAATTGCGGCATAGCTGCCCGTTGTTTTCTTTATCCATTGGTAGGTAATACCTGTACCCACGGCATACCCGTCATTATCTAAATGGAACGTCATGGATGGGCAGGCAAATGGCGTAGAGCTGGTTATTGAACCGGCATCCGGCGCACCGCTGCACCTTACCAGTGTATCTATCCTTACCCTGAAATCATACGACTGACTGTTGGTGATATAAGTGCAGGCATCGGTGCTTCTGAAGGTATTTGAAGATGGTGTAGTTCTTATACGCATACCCGTAATGCCGGTATCGGCTGAAGATGGTATGGTAAGTGTTGTGGTAGATGTTGTTCCTGTGGCCACATTAGTATCCAGCCTGGTGTATTCGCTTGACTCAAATATAGAGTTGTGGTTGTAGTCTATCCACATACCTGCATTAAATGCACTTCCTCCCACAACCTTCAGGTCAACCGGGTAAGGGAATGTTCTCTGCAACGTACCCGTAGAATCGCCAACCATACCAAATACTTTATAAGGAGTGGCAAAGGTGTTGTGTATATCCAGTGTAGAGCCGTTTATCTTCAGTTTACTGATTTGGGTGGAGGCATAAGAAGTACCCAGTGTTGATGTGCAATAGCAGAAATAGAATGGTATCTGTGTTACGGTAACCGTATTGGAATTAGAGGAAAGACCACTTGCAGTGCAGGTTGTTGTGTACCTGTATTCTGTTGATACCGTTTGTGTAGTTACCACCAATACCGAAGAGGTGGCGCCGGAAATAGCCGTAAACGAACCGCCGCTAACCGGCCTTGAATACCACTGATACGTAAGCCCTACGCCAATTGCATAACCGGTGTCCAGTAAATTAAATGAGGTACCCGTACAGATAGAAGTTTGCGTTGCATATACATAACTCGTTGCAGGCGTACCCGAACATGGTACACCCGGTGCTACACGAATAATATAATCCTGCGTTGCACCGAAGAACTCGTTGGTGCAGGCATCAACAGCTGTAGTTGCCAGCGGAAAGCGTGTAGTACGGACCCTGAACCCTGTTATGCCCGTATCGGAAGTAGCTGGTATCGTAAACATTACTGCTGTAGGTGTGCCCGGAGCCAGGTTGGTGCCAACATTCGTGTACTCGGTACTATCGTAAGTACCGCTATGATCATAGTCTATCCAGATGCTGGCATTGTAGTTCGATGTGCCTTCGGAATTGACCACTACGGTATAGGTATTACCCTGTACCAGCGAATCGGTAGTTGTTGCTGTTGAAGGGTAAAACAGGGTATAAATACTGGTACTGCCCGGTGTAAAATTATTAATTGCAGTACCCACTATTGATACACTGTCAATAGGTGCGGCAGTGGCATCGGTAGCCAATGTTGTGCCCGTTGTTGCCGAACAATAACACACGTACAGTTCCTTCATCTGTATGCGAACCACTGCACCGGTATCACTTCTGCCGCTAGCCGTACATGTCGCTATCATTGCATACTCGGTAGCTGCCGATTGGCCACCCGCAACTAAATAAACAGGATTGGTTGCACCTGCAATTGGCGTGAAAGTGCCTGCCCCTAATGGCGACTTAACCCATTGGTAAGTTATAACGTTACTGTGCGAGTAACCCGTTGCAATTACCTGAAATTGCTCGCCGGCGCAAACTTCTGTTACCGGCGAAAATGCAGTACCTGCATTGGGCGTACCAAAGCATCCTAACGAAGGTGTTAATTGTACAACATAGTCCTGTGTCGCACCATAATAATATTCACTGCAACCATCACTGGCCGATGGCGAATAAATATCAGCAAACGTTCTTATGCGCATGCCCGTAAAACCGGTATCGGCTGACGAAGGAATAATAAAAGAGGCATAGGCTGTTGAACCGGCTGCTGAGCCAGAAGTTATAGGTATGAGTTCTGACGGATCGAACGTACCATTATGATTATAGTCTATCCACGCCTGCGCTTTGTAGCCGGTTGTACCTGGAGAATGGATGCCCAACACAAAATTATTGTCCCGTTGCATAACCGCAGTAGTGGTGCCAGTTGTAGGATAAAAACTTCTGTAAACCCCTGTGCCGCCAGCAGTATAACTTAATAACGAAGTGGGCGCAATATAAAAGCTGTCTATAGGCGCTGTACTGGCATCATCATTCAAAGGATAACCTGAACTTGGTGAACAATAACACAAATAGACAGGGTTTTCGTTTACAGTAACGATGGTTGACGTATCAGTTATTCCCGAAAAAGAACAGGTAACCAATAATGCATAGTCAGTCGTAACCGATTGGCTTGGTAGCGTATAAGAAGGACCACTGCCACCCGCAAGTGCCGAATAGGCTGAAGTGCCCGTAGACCTCGAAACCCATTGATAGGAAATACCTAATGAATTAGACGCTCCGGTATTGGTCAACGTTATGGCTTCCAGCGGACAAACTGCCGTTCTTGAAGCTGTGGAAGTACCTGCAAGCGGGAAACCTAAACAGCGGGTGCCGGAATTGACAATCACCACATAATCTTGCGTAGCACCATAAAATTGGTTGGTGCACGCGTCGCCGGGACCAAAGGTAAAGCTGTTGTCGCTGGTACGCACCCTGATGGTAGTAAGGCCAGTATCTGCGATAGCCGAAATATAAAAATTGGCCGATGTTGCAGTGCCTGCAGCTATATTAACACCAATGTTGAAGTATTCGGAAGGCTCAAATGTAGCGTTGTGGTTCAGATCTATCCACATTGCTGCATTATAATTCGATGAACCGTGCGAATTTACGCTCATGGTATAATACGTTCCCCTTTCCAGGGTAGCAGTTGTGGTAGGCGAACCGCCGCGGTAACGCACATATGTAGGTGCGCCCGATGTTACGTTATTCAGCGTGGTACCGGCAATAGCAACGCTATCCAGCGGGGCGGTATTGCTTACATTATTCAGGCCCACACCCGTTGTTGGCGAACATTGACATAAGTAGAAGGGGTTCTGACTGATGGCAACAATAGTAGAGGTATCACGCCCACCCGATGCCGGGCAAGTAACCTGCAGGAAATAGTCGGTTGCCGAAGTTTGCGACGGATAAGTAAACGTATAGCTGGTAGCGCCTGCTACAGGCGTGAAGACACCTGATGACGCTGCCGCTGAAAACCATTGATAGGTAAGGCCGGTTTGCGCGCCCGTGCCATAGGCTGTAAGTGCGAATGGCACGCCGGAACAAACCGAAAGTTCTGACGAGGTACCGAAGCCCGCATGTGGCAAGCCCACGCACGGTCCCGAACCTATAATCCTTATAATATAATCTTCCGTTGCGCCTTCTTCACGGTAAGCGCAAGCATCATCGGCACCCAGGGTACCACTATCGTTAATCGTCCGTATACGTAAACCGGTAAGTCCGGTATCAGCTGTGGCTGGTATCGTAAAGCCGGCATAAGTGCCGCCCGACGCTATTATTGCCGAATTGATATTAATATACTCCAGCGAATCAAAACTGCCGTTCCTGTTCAGGTCTATCCACATTTGGGCACTGTAAGCCCTTATGCCACCCGATTTAAGGAAAAGCGTGTAGGAGAGGCCCTTATTCAAAGTGGCAGTGGCACTGCCGGTATCAGGGAAAGCAATATAAGGGTTAGGATTGTTGGGTATATTAATGCTGAGCGTGGTAGCAAGGATAGCTACACTATCAATGGTAGTCAAAACCGAATCGCCACCCAGGGCAAGATTGCAATAGCAATTATAAAATGGATTCTGGTTAACCGTTAAAATTGCCGATGTATCCCTTCCTCCGCTGGCCGGGCAGGTAAGTATAGCTTCATATTGCGTGGCAACCGATTGGCTGGCCGGATGGTAGTACCTGTTGGTAGCGCCCGATATTGCGGTCATTACACCTGAAGCAACGGGTTTAGAATACCATTGGTACTGCAGGTTGCCTGCAATGGTATCGTTTACCAGTGCAATATCGAACGGCGTACTATGGCAAATGGACGATACACCTGTAGCATTACCTGCAACTGGCGTTCCTGCGCATGGTGTTAAGCTGACTATAGTAACCGCATAGTCGGCGGTGATGCCACTTGCATAATGATTATAAACATCAAAATTGCTGCATGCAGATAATGCTGAAGAACCGTAACCCGAAGAAAAACCCAGATCGTAGACCACATTCCTGATACGCATACGGTAAGTACCTATGGCTGCCGTAATAGGCACATGAATAGTAATTACCGGATTCGATGTACTGGAAGCGAACGCATACATTGATGGCGTAACGGCTGAAACCATCTCGGAATCAGCAAAAACGTTATCGGCATTTAAATCTATCCAAACCTGATTGCCGGTGTGCGCCTGCGCAGCAAGGTAAACTAGCGAACACGTATACGTACGCCCCTGTTGCATCCTTACCGCGCCAACCGTTGCAGACCTGTTCGTAAACCCGGTAGCCAACGCTGAAGAAGGTAGGGTATCATGTATAGCCGTACCGCCAAAACCCGGTATGTGTACTTCATTTATTGCACCAGCAGCAATACCAGTAGCATAATAAGCAGGCGTGCAATACTGTGCCATTGCAAAACCAGAAAAACAAAGAAGTGATAGTAGTAGAAAATATTTCCTCATGGTTGGGGTATTAAACTTTTGATTGATAAAGAATAACCGACAATGCAGCAATACACATAAACGCACACCTGCACAGCATTATACTGCCCGGTTCACATAAAATAAATAATGCTCTCAAATATACCAAATTATACCCATTCGACGAAAGAAAAAAGACCTGGAATTAAAAAAAGTACGGGATTTAATAACATTCTTATGTTTTGCCCATAACAAACAGTGTAATTGGTCGCCATTGCATTGTTACGTGTAACCGCACAAAGAATATTATCTCTTGAAAAATTCTATATTTGTACTTTAAACAAACTCCAGCCACATTTATTCAGCGGCGTGGTGTTGTATGCATCAATTTAAACACAATAGGGTCTATGCCTGCTTCTCTACTTAAAAACCTCAAGCCCCTTCTTATTGCATTACTGTTTTTTGCTGCCCCACTTAAAGGCATAGCCAATCATATATATGGCATTGACCTCTACTATTCATGGGTGAGTAGTAATACCTATACCGTTTATCTGGCGGTGTATGGCGATTGCTCCAGTTCCACATTTTCAATTTTACCTTCTTCAACACCACAAATAAATATTTACAATGGCAGTTCGTTTGTCAGTTCCATCAATCTATCCATACAGGCACCGTCAAGCGGAGTTGAAGTAACACCTGTTTGCCCCGCTGAAGCAGGCCACACTACCTGCAGTGGCACATCTTACACAATACCTGGCGTGAAGAAATTTCTTTATGCAGGCAATATTACCCTTTCAGGTACATCTACCCAATGGCGGTTCCTTTTTTCTGGCAGCATGGGCGGCTCATCAACAGCCGGTAGAATTTTCAGTATCACCAACCTTGCTTACGGCTCCTCTACCCCGCCAACCATCCAACTGGTCGATACGCTTAATAATGTGGGTGGGCCCAATTCCAGCGCAGTCTATACCTCAATCCCTACTCCGTTTTTTTGCAACAGCGCACCCGCTAATTATAACCCGGCCGCGGTTGACCCCGATGGCAACTCCCTTCTTTTTCAATTAGTGGCGGGTATGGATGCCGCAACAAGTTCAAGTGTAATTTACACATCACCCTATACCCCAACTGCACCGCTAGGGGTAACCGCAGGCACATTCTCTTTCAGCAGTAGTTCAGGGCAACTTTCCTTTACACCTAATATTGTACAAAAATCGTTAGTAGTGTATAATGTGCGGGAAATGAGTGGCACTACACTTAAAGGAACCTGCCAGCGGGAAATGTGTTTCATTATTTTAAGCCCATGCACCAATAACCCGCCAACCGGTGCTATTACAGCCGCTTCCGCAGGAACTATCGTAGGTACTAACCAATTGAACATTTGTAATTCAGTCGATACATTCCAGTTCCACCTTAACCCAACCGATGCTGACGGCGATACTATTAATATGAGTGTATCGGGCCTCCCCGCCGGGGCCGTCTTTAACATTACCAATAACAACACAACCGCACCACTGGGCACTTTCAACTGGGTGGCAAAAACTGCCGCACCGGGCACTTACAACTTCTTTGTTACCTACCAGGACCATGGCTGCCCGCTTTCCAGCAAACAAACCATTGCTTATACTATAACCATTCTCCCCACACCAACCGAATCGGTAGTAGTGGTTTCACCGGCAACCTGTATAAGAAAAGCAGTTTTGCACATTACACCCGGTGGTGCTTACAGCCCATGGGGCGTTAATGTACTTGCAGGCAGCAGCATTCTGCATAGCTTTACCGGCGTTACCGGCATGATGACCGACAGCGTGAACCCCGGCACCTACACCATAAGATCAATAAACCCTGTTGGCTGCTATAAAGATACCTCCATAACGCTGGCTGCCCCAGCAACACCAAATGCCAATATTGTAATAACGCAACCCATTTGCACAGGCGGCTCTACCGGTACTATTACGGTTACCGGAACGGCAGGCACGTCGCCTTTTACCTATGCCATTGGTGCGAGTAGCTATTCTACATCAGGTAATTTTACCGGGCTATGGTCTGGCACGTACACCATACATATAGTAGATGCCAATGGTTGCAGAAAAGATACAGCCGTGGTGGTTCCCGTCACTCCGCCAATTCTCGAAAACCTGTTGGTTACAAAACCTAAATGCCATGGCTTCAGCGATGGCCGCATTATTGTGCAGGCTTACAATAGCGTAGCACCCTACACTTATGCCATTGGTTCCGGCGCATACACTACTAACGATACCTTTAGCGCGCTTGCCGCCGGCACTTATGTGCTCCATGTAAAAAATGCCAGTGGCTGCATTGATGATACCACCTTTGTTTTGAACGACTCATTGTCGCTACACGCCACAATAACCACTTCGCCTATATTCTGCAACGGCGACAGCTCAACGGTAACCATCATTGGCGTGGGCGGCTACGGCAGCTATACCTATGCATTAAATTCAGCCACCTTCAGCACAGTTACAACTTACTCTTTACCTGCAGCCAGAGATACCTTTCATGTTTCCGATGCCGAAGCCTGCCTCTTCGATACTGTATTCACCTTGTACCAACCAACGCAGGTTAATGCCACCTTCGCCCTGACCAATGTTACCTGCAACGGCCTTGCCAACGGCAGAATTGTGGTTACCGCAAGCGGAGGTACACCGGGCTATATTTATAAAGTTGATGCAGGCTCGTATGCTTCATCAGCTACTATTACGGGCCTTGTGGCCACTACACACACATTGTTTGTAAGGGACATAAATGGCTGCGTGCATACCGATACTTTTACCATAACAGAACCTACACCAGTTGTAGTAGACTCCATTAATAAGCTTATGCCATCGTGCTACCTGGGCAGCAACGGTGGGTTGAATATTTTTGCATCGGGCGGCACACCTGGTTATACTTATGCCATTAATTCGGGCACCTATGGCACGTCGCACAACTTTACCAGTCTGTCCGCCGCCAGTTATACCCTGCATGTAAAAGATGCGAATGGCTGCATAAAAGATACACTTGTCGCCTTACCACAGCCCACGCCCATAATACCCGCAGTAACGGTAGTCAACTCAACCTGCAGCACGCTAGCCAATGGCACCGCAAACCTTACTGCCACTGGTGGCACACCTGGCTATACTTATGCTATCGGGTCGGGTTCCTTCAGTGCGACAGGCAGTTACGGTTCGCTTGCGGCAGGCACGTACATACTGCATGTTAAAGATGCCAATGGCTGCATAAAAGACACGGCAATATCCATTGTAAATACCTACCACATTTCCGCAACTTTTGCTATTACTGATGAACGTTGCTTTGGCGATACTACAGGTATTATAGCTGTTGCCGGACTTGGTGGAATAAGCCCCTATATCTACGCACTGGCCGCAGGCAGCTACAGCACCGCTGATACTTTTAACAACCTGCCGGCTGGTAGTTTTACGGTGCACATTCAGGATGCTAATGGCTGCATTGCAGATACCGTGGTGCGCATAACGCAACCTGACCAATTGCACCCGCTCGTTACCGTAACATCGCCCATTTGCTTCGGCCAAACCAATGGCAGCATATCCGTGAATGCTACCGGCGGGCTCCCATCCTATACTTTCTCCCTGAATGGCAGCACATTTATTTATACTGTAGCGTTTGTGGGCCTGGGTGCCGGGCCTGACACTATAATTGTGAAAGATGCCAATGGCTGCCTGTACGATACTGCTATTACTGTTTCCCAACCATTGCCGTTATTTGTGGGCAGTATTACAGGCACTGATGTTTCCTGCTACGGCGGCGGTGATGGCACCATTACCGTATTGGGGCTAGGGGGCACACCCGCCTATACATACGCACACGATGGCGCTGTTTTCGTAACCGGGCCAACCCTAACCGGGCTTGCAGCAGGCATACACACCGTGCACATTAAAGACAGCCACGGTTGCATCACCGATACTTCCATCGTGCTCAGTGAACCTATTGCACTATCGTTCACCGGAATCAATGTCATCAGCCCTACCTGCGAAGGCTATAAAGATGGGACTGTTACTGTAAATGGCAACGGAGGCTTTGCGCCTTATCAGTACTCCATTGATAATATTACCTATGCGGCAAGCAATACTTTCCCTAACCTCGCTGAAGGTAGCCATACCTTCTATGTTCGTGATGCACATGGCTGCGTGGGTGACACCACTTTCAGTATATATGGCTACCCGCACATACGCATTGATACCGTGAACATTGCAACCCCGAGTTGTGCGGGGAAAAGCGATGGCGTAATTGCCATAAAAGCTCAGCAGGGCACCCCTCCCTTTAAGTATGCTATTGCAGGCAATTTTAACGAGGTGCTGCCTGGGGTATTCAATCAACTTGCAGGGGGTAATTATACCCTGACAATAACCGATAGCAACGGCTGCAAAAAAGACACCACCGTTACCGTTATTGAACCCGACACCATTGTTATTACTAAAATATTAAGCCCCAACGACTGCTATGGCAGCGATAACAATGGCAAGGCCGCAGTAAGTGTAGCGGGCGGAACGGCACCTTATAAATATTTATGGAGCAATGATGGCGGCAAAGATTCTGTGGTAACCGGCCAGGCCAATACCGACTACACTATTGTTGTAACAGACAGCCACTATTGCACCGATTCTGCTACACTCAGAATTGGTTATGACGACTGTTGCATACCATATGTCCCCAACGCTTTTTCGCCAAACAATGATGGCAAGAATGATGTATTTCGCGTAAAGTACAAAGGGGATATCCGCATTATAGAGTTCTCTGTTTTTAACCGCTACGGGGAGCGTGTATTCACTACCTCTTATTCCGAAGATGGCTGGGACGGCACCCTAAAAGGTGAGCCATCGGACATGGGTGTTTATTATTACTATGTGCGCCTGCTTTGCGGCAACAAACACAACAACGTACTTGAATTTAAAGGGGATGTTACCCTGGTGCGATAACAACATTACAACCTGCTATGCAAACGATATTTGCCAACGAATTTAAAGAACAAGCTATCTTCCGGTTGGGAGAAAATACACCACGGATTATTCGCTGCCTGAACGAACTGGAAGAGGCTGAAATATGGATGTGGCCTAACTCTGCGTCCAATAGCGTCGGCAACCTGGTATTGCATTTATGCGGTAATATCAGGCAGTATATCATCTCGTCATTAGGGGGCTTGCCAGATACCCGCGAAAGAGACCAAGAATTTTCGGCCAAGAGCGGATATAACCGTGCAGAACTGATAGCAATGATCTCGGTTACACTCGCAGAAGCAATTGCAACAATACAGCGTGCTGATGAAGAAAGCCTGCTCCGCAAGCGCTCCGTACAAGGCTTTGAATTTACAGGGATAGGCATCATTATTCATGTGGTAGAACACTATTCCTACCACACCGGTCAAATCGCTTTCTGGACAAAATTGTTAAAAGACAAAGACCTGGGTTTTTATGCCGGTTTTGATTTGAACGCAAAGAATAAGAGTTAACATTCTCAGGGAAATTGCAGCAGTAGAAATTCCAAATTACAGGGACGCATTTCCATCGACACAGAGGTGCAAAATTATGCGTCTTTACTGCCATGATTGCCAATTACCTATTTCCACCATTCAACAATTTTCACTTCAGCAGGAGTTTTGGAGTTTTTTAAAAAAAGACCCATATCCTGCCATCCGTTGCGTACATATTTCTTGTTAATGGAAATATCCCCCACCCCAATATCAAGGTCGCCACAGTCAGGGATTCTGTAATCTCCCCAGTGGCATTTTTTTACAACTTTGTTTTTGTAACTCTTCCATGTGCCAACAAACTGGTTATTCTTAAAACCATCGCCAAATGAGAACATAGCGTCATAAATTATCTTTTGCTTTCTACTCATTACCCAGTCTGTTCTCATGTTGCCGTGAATCTTGCCGGAGTTCGCCTGTGCACTATCTTCATAAAACTGAATTTCCACATTCAAAAAGCCATTTTTCCTGTGGCTATACCCGGCATCCCACCCCTCATAGATTTTGCATTCTTTCACCGTAATTGTACCATGAAATGAACAAATGGTTTGCTTTACTTTGGTTTTACCACTCACTTCATATACGTAAGGATCGGCTTTACTTTTCTCAACTGAGAGCAGGTGAATATAAAACCGCTGTTAATTATCCCCAATAAAGCCAATTGGCTCCGGAAATTTAAGAAACCACCCTTCCCCCTCTTCCTCCGAATAAACAGAATCGCCCAGCCATAGCTCGCTTAGGTCCGCTCCTTTTATTTGCGCATAATAGTTGGTCGCAGAGCGTATTTGTGAAAAGGAAGCAGAGGTGAGCAGTACGCAAAAAATAAGAATCAGGTATTTCATTTTCCAAAAGATTGATGTCCCAAATATACATTGTTCCAACTTCAAATGTTTCACAACCGTTGATCAAGATGCTCCCTTATCATGTTGATGCCCTTCAGGCTTCATCGTGTTTCTTTGCATTCCGGGAGTTTCACTCCCGGCTATTTTTGTTCAAGCCCCAAGGGCTTGTAAATGTTATGTTTGTCTCAGAGAAAAACGCTCGGGACTTTAACATGAATAACCACTAGGCAAATCAGGGTTAACAATCTTACACTTGGTTGATGATGGGCATTTGCAACGGCGTCATTTGAGATTGCTTCGGCGAAGGGCCTCACAAAGACGGGACGCTTAGTCCCTGTTAGCCGGCCTTTAGTGTAACCGGTGCGTGGATGACCTGTGACGAATTAAGCTTTCCTGCGGCACGCCGCAGACATCGAACGTCCTCTCTTTTGGAGAGGATTGAGGAGAGGTAGACCTTTTAACAAATTTTTTTGCTTAAAACAGGTACTATGTATTGCATAATACTAGCTTTTACCTACCTTTGAGTAGAAATTGTAGTGTATGGCAATCGAAAATACCGAATCTCAAATGCGGAAGGGCTTGCTGGAATTGTGCATTTTAGGCATAATTAAAAAGCAAAGCGAAGCCTACCCCAGCGATATACTGGAACAGCTTAAAGGCGCCAAACTGGTGGTACTGGAAGGCACATTGTACCCATTACTTACCAGGCTAAAAAATGCTGAAATGCTTAGCTACCGCTGGGAAGAATCAACGTCTGGCCCACCCAGGAAATACTATACACTTACCGAAAACGGCCTTAAATTTTACGAACAGTTGCGCACCACATGGGATGACCTTAGCAAAGCCGTAAATGAACTCACGGAGGCCCTTTAATTGAAAACAATCACCACACTATTAAAATAATTCTCCAACTCAAAAAACATTTTTTATGCAACGTATTTTGCAGATCAATATCGCCGGAAGAGCTATACCAATAGAAGAAGATGCTTATGTTCTTTTAAAGGACTACATAACCGCCCTGGAGCGCCAGTTTAGCGGAGAGGAAGGCAGAGAAATAATTGAAGATATAGAAAACCGCATAGCAGAATTATTCGGGATTCGCCTGCAGAACGGCACTCCGGCCATTGACCGGGCCGATGTTCAAAAGGTAAAGGATACACTTGGTGCTCCTACCGACCTTGGTGATCATATCAACGCCGGCAGCCGCTACAACAATCCCGGTGCCCAAAGCAGTTACAATTCCAATACCTACAACAGCAATAATTACACCCGTAATAATAACAGGCAAAGGCAATATTCATCGAATCATGAGCGCCTGCTACGCGACCCCTTCGACAAAAAAATTGGTGGTGTGTGCAGCGGTGTAGCCCGTTATTTCGATATAGACCCGGTCATCATCAGGTTAATAATGGTGGTACTTTTCCTTACATTCGGTGTTGGCCTCATTGCCTACCTTATTGCCTGGATAGTAATACCAGAAGCACGCAGCCGCGAAGAGCTCTATTCAGGAGACCCTATGACCATACACGACCTAACCCAAAACGTAGCAGAAGAACTTAACGACCTCAAAAGGCGAGGCGAGCAAATGAGCCGTGAATTAAAGGATTTTTTTAGTAAAAAGAGGTAGAGCGTAAGAGCAGGAAAAAATATTAAATCAACATATCTTTTGCTACTGACCTCTAATTGATTAAATTTGTTTATTCCAAAAAACAATTTTTATGTACCGGCAAATATTAACGCCAACAGAAAAGGACCATATTATCTCGCTGCCTCCTGAATTTTACGGTAAGAGAGTTGAGATAATTGCAGTTGAAATAGGTAACGATAGCGATACTAAAAAGAGAAAAAATAATTTTTTAGACGACATCGAGCCGATAGCAAATTTCCCATCTATTGAACAGATACGCGCTGAAGCATGGCCGGAAAAATGATCCTATTGGACTCTTGCATTGTCATTGAGATACAAAGAGGCAATTCTCAAATTATAAATGATATCTACCATTTTCAACAGGCAGATATCTTCGTCACGCCGATTGTAATTGCAGAATTTTATAGAGGTGCAAGAGATAAAAATGAGTTAGCAAAATGTAAAAAGCTCATTGAAAAATTTAAAATCCTATCTATCAATGATGGTGTAACTAACTGCTTTTCGGAGATATTTGAAAATTTCTCCCTCAGCCATCGACCCTCCGTTCCAGATATGCTGATTGCTTCAACTTCTTTGCACTATGATATACCTTTATTTACTTTAAACAAACGTGATTTTCAGTTCATCCCTGGGATTATTTTACATCAAGTTTAATAATTGAAAGCAGATTCAAAATATGAAAAAACTAGTGTTGTATATTCCAGACAGTATTGAAATAAATGTACAAGAAGCTAAAACGATGCTTGCAGCCAACCTATATGAAATAGGTAAGTTGTCTTTGGGCCAAGCGGCTGATTTGGCAGGTTATTCCAAAAAAACATTCATAGAATTATTGGGAAATTTTAATATTTCATTGTTTAATGGCAGTGAAAGTGATCTTGAAAATGATATCGCCAATGCAAAACGCTATCATATCTGACACTGGTTGCCTCATTTTATTGGATAAATATATTGCATAATTTAATCAAGACCTATTCATAGCACCTCATTGTCGAATCAGCAAATTAACGAATTGCCAAATTATGAACGCTTCCAGCGTAAAGCATAACTCAAGTAAAAATTAAAATCGAAAACGGCATTCTTATCTCCGCGGCCATAACCTGCAACATAGAGCGGGGCAAGGTCTTTAAACTGTTTGGCATTCATCAGGAATTTACCACGAATCATCCACCCTGCTATAAGTCCGTGAAATAACTCAACCCGCACGCCAGCATTTATTTCAGCCCAATAGCCACCAAATGTTTTGCCACCCAAGGCCCCTTCACTATTACCCCACAAGCTGTCAACAATCGTATAAGTAACCGGGCTCCTGTTTATAGCTGCGGCAGCTACCCGTAAGCCCAGCATAAGTCCGCCCCAGTCTTTACGATTTTCGCGCGGCAACAACACCTTATTGAAACCCAAACGTAAAAAGGTATTGCGCGTATTGTATTTCAAATCGGTATACGCCACTTCGGAACTACCCCACCCGCCCTCGGCAGCCAGGTACAATTCATCATGCAAAAAATAGTCAGCATGAAATTCATAACCCGTGCGTTGCGTTTCAAGATAGTTCCGCACAGGCAAAATAATGTCCGCGCCCAGCACCAATTGCCTGGACGGCTGCACCACTTTCACCGTATCCACTTTTGCTTTGGTGGTATCTGCCTTGGGTAAAGTATCAGTTGTCTGTCCTTCAGCAACCGATACACACAGCAACAGCAATACGCTAATTGCGGTGAAAAAATATCTTAAGTTGCCTGGTATTAACATCGTTGGTTACGCTTGGATTAGTAATGAGAACCGAGTCTATATTATTGTAAGTAGTAGTAGCAGCGGTAAGCGAATAAAAATAAGTATAGCCGCAGGCATTCGATAAAAACTGCAATTTGCGCGTGTAATGAAAACTAAGTGTATCGAACGCATACAGCAATGAATCGGTCGTAATTAACCAACTGCAACTGTCGGCCACAGGCGACAGTGATATGGTAAAATTTGCCGAGCTGGTTCTATAGTAAAGGCTTTGCAGCGGCGTATCTGTCAACGGGATAAATACTGCCCTTGGCAATGAAGTGTCCTGCGTTGTCGTATTGGTATCAGTAAGGTAGTGCACGCATTTTAAATTAAAGCTCGCCGTTTTAGGGGTAAGGCAGGGTTGCCTTTCCTGCGTGCAGGCGAATAGCATACTGCAACACAACAATAGCAACGCCTTCGCGGCTAGTGCTATTGAATATCCTGTATCAGAGCGCTTCTTAGTCATTGAGCGTTGTAAGTATTTTGTCAATTTCCGCTATAACGCCATCCAGCTGGCGGCGCATATTTTCTTTCTCCTCGTCGCTTATATCAGCATGACTTAAGTGCACGCTCACCATACCGTTATCCAGTGTCGCTACCTTTTTATTCAGTCGCTGTATAGCTTTATTCTGGCCTTCAATAGTAGCCCGCAACCTTGCATTCTCTTTTTCAAGGTCGGCATCTTTCTTCAGCAACAGGTCTATCTTATCACCCAGTAATGCAAATGTTTCCATGCTTATCTTATTTGTGCGCTCAGCTTATTTTTATAAACATCTATCAGTTGTTGCATTACCTGCTCTATTTCTGCATCAGTCAATGTACGGTCCTGCAACTGGAAGGTGTACGATAATGCATACGATTTTTTACCTGCACCCAGCTTTTCACTTTCAAACACATCAAACAGTCCAAAATGCTCTAATGATGCTATCTTTAGTTGTTCGGTAGCATCCTGCACTTGTTTGTAGGTAATGGCAGTGTCCAGCACTATGGCCAGATCGCGCACCACAGCCGGGAACTTCGGCACTTCGCTGAATTTTATTTTGCCGGCAGCCTGCGCCTTCACCCAAACATCCCAGCGCACATCGGCAAAGAACACGTCCTGTTTTATGTCGAATTCTTTCAGCTTTGCCGCGCTCATTTTTTCAATACTGCACAGTACCTGATTCTTCCATTTCCACTGTGTCTCCAGTTCTGCACCACCTTCAGGATAAGTCACTGCAACATTGCTGATGCCTGAATAAGCCAGCATATTATCCACCATGCCCTTCAGGTAGTAACCATTGGCTTTCTTCGCCTGTTGGTCCCAATGGGCGGCTTTTACATTGCCGGTCAGCCATATTCCCAGGCGCGATTCCTGCACATATTTATCCGCATATTGGTGATAAACGTTGCCGAATTCAAACAGACCCAGATCCTGACTTTTCCTGTTGCAGTTGTATTGTATTACCTCCAGGCCGCTTTCCAGCATGGAAGGGCGCATAACGTCCAGTTCGCTGCTCAGGCTGTTGATCATCCTTACCAGGTGCTCTTCGTTAGGGTAATATTTGCTGTTAACAATGGAATTGGTAACAATTTCCTGCACACCCATTCCGCATAGCAATTCAGCCATGCGCTCGCGGGCTTCCCTGTCTCCCGGCAAGGGCTTGGTAAGGGCAATATTTAACCTGCCACTAAGCGCAATATTATCCAATCCGTCAATACGCAGAATCTCTTCTACAATATCCGCAGGCTGGCTTACATCGGCCTTATTGGTAGGCACCTGTAGTTGCAAGGCATCTTCAGTTTCGGTAATAATTACGAAACCAAGAGCGGTAAGCATTTCTTTTATAGCATGGTGGGTATAGCTTTTACCACTCAGCTTTTCAATATAATTGTAATGGATGGTTACCATTACCGGCAATAAGGGCGTCGGGTAAACATCAGTTAGTTTTGATGCCACTTCGCCACCCGCAACTTCAGTTATTAAAGCTGCTGCGCGGTTGAGGGCAGGTATAACATTATTAATATCAACACCTTTTTCAAAATGCAATGCAGCATCCGTGCGTAAACCATGGTGCATACTCGTTTTACGAATGTGCATCGGGTCGAAATATGCGCTTTCCAGGAACACATTTGTTGTGCCAGCAGTAATGCCACTGTGCAACCCGCCGAAAACGCCCCCTATGGCAACAGCACCTGCACCGTCGCAAATAATGAGGTCTTCGCCACGCACTTTCCTTTCTTTCTCGTCAAGCGCCATAAATGGGGTGCCTTCTGGTAAAAATTTAACTACAATGGCATTGTTAGCTAATTTATCTGCATCGAACGCATGTAGTGGCTGCCCGAATTCATGCAGCACATAGTTGGTAACATCAACAATATTATTAATGCTGCGCACACCTATGGCAGTAAGCCTTTGCTTCAGCCATTCGGGCGAATCGCCCACCGTTACATTTTTAAGACTTAACCCGGTATACCTTGGGCAGGCTTCGGTAGCCTCAATGGTAACGCTCACCAGCTCGCTGGTCTTCCCAGCCGTCAATTGTTCTTCACGCGGCAAAATAACACTGTGCTTTTCACCTTTGTGGTGAGTAAGATAAGCGCACACATCGCGCGCTACACCTATATGGCTGTTGGCGTCAGATCGGTTGGGGGTAAGCCCTATATGTATACTGAAATCAGTTTCGGGTATGTTGTAATAATCTTTAGCGAGCATGCCCACTGTAGCATCAGCCGGTAACACAATAACACCCGCATGGCTATCGCCCAGGCCTATCTCATCTTCCGCACATATCATGCCTTCGCTATCTGCACCACGGATTTTTGCCTTTTTAATAAGAAAAGGTTCGCCGGTATTGGGGTGTACAGTAGTACCCACCGTTGCTACTACTACTTTTTGCCCTGCAGCAACATTGGGTGCGCCACACACAATATGCAAAGGCCTTTCACCACCCACATTCACGGTAGTTACCCTTAATTTATCAGCGTTCTCATGTTTTTCGCAGGTAAGCACTTCGCCTATTACCAGCCCGGCAAGGCCACCTTTAACAGCTTCGGCACGTTCAATGGCCTCTACTTCAAGGCCTATAGATGTAAGTATTTGGCTTAATTCGTTTACAGGCACGGGTTGTGGCAGGTAATCGGCAAGCCAGTTGTAAGAAATGATCATTTAAACCAATTATTTGGGCAAAGATAACCACCATTGTACGAAAACACGAGAACTAAAAAAAATGGTTTAACAAAAACTCTTATCCACACGAAATACTGAATTGAATGTTAATTACAGTTGAAAACTGAATTTTTTTGTGGATATCCGTTTCCTTTTCGGACCTTTACAGTTAGAAACATGTGGATAACAGGTGGACAAGCGGGTAGTAAGTATAAGTACCCTAAACTTTTGCAGGCTAACAAATCGCATTTACATTCGTTCTCCCCTTTTGGCGCCGGACAATACTATTGATACCAACGAATTTCCTTTCTGGTAGCAGCAGCAAATTCAGCCCACAAGCGAAGTAGAAAATAAATTAACATACTATATAACTGAATAACCCGTAATGGCAGTAAACATTAAAAAAGATTTCGGCAATACAAGAACCCGCAAACCCGACCTGACCACTATGGTTTATGGCAAAGTGCCACCCCAAAGTCTGGAACTGGAAGAAGCTGTGCTGGGTGCCTGTATGCTGGAAAAAGACACCTTTGCCCAGGTGCTGGAAATTATCCAAAGTCCCGATTGCTTTTACATGGATGCCCACCAAAAGATATACGGAGCGATGCGTCGCCTGTTTGACAAGGGCATACCCGTCGATCTTTTAACCATTACCGATGAATTAAGAAAAACGAATGAACTGGAAATAGTAGGTGGTGCTTATGCCCTTACCCGCCTTACCATGAGCGTAATATCGAGCGCACACGTGGAGGCCCATGCACGTATAGTGATGGAAAAGTTCATTCAGCGCGAATTAATACGCATTTCAGGCTCTGTTATCACCGATGCCTACGAAGATAGCACTGACGTGTTCGACCTGCTGGATAAGGCCGAGGCAGGCCTTTACGAGATAACCGACAAGCACCTGCGTAAGAACTTTAAAAGTTTGCAGGAAGTACTCGTTCAGACAATGAACGAAATTGACGAGGCGCGGAAGAAAACCGACGACCTTACCGGTGTACCGGCCGGCTTTAAGGGTCTGGACGCGCTAACTTCAGGCTGGCAGAAAACGGATCTTATTATATTGGCAGCCCGACCATCTGTGGGTAAAACTGCATTTTGTCTTAACCTCGCATTAAATGCAGCGATGAATGCCGACAAGGCTTTCCCGGTAGCTTTCTTCTCGTTGGAAATGGGTGCGGGTCAGATAGTAAAAAGGCTGCTGAGCTGCGTAACCGATGTAAGGCTGGAAGCGATTACCCGTGGTAAAATGGCGGAGCATGAGTTCATACAAATGAACCAGCGCATGGCTAAACTGGCACAGGCTAAAATATATATTGATGATCAGGCTGCACTGAACATTTTTGAATTACGTGCCAAAGCAAGAAGGCTGAAACAAAAGCACGGTATTGCCATGATCATTATCGATTACCTGCAGCTGATGCAAGGTGGTGATAAGAATGGTAACAGGGAGCAAGAGATCAGTAAAATATCGCGTGACCTTAAAGCACTGGCCAAAGAACTTGATGTGCCTATAATAGCACTTTCGCAGTTGAGCCGTGCCGTGGAAACGAGAAAGGAATCGAAAATACCCCAGTTGAGTGACCTTCGTGAATCGGGTGCCATTGAGCAGGATGCGGACATGGTAATGTTCTTGTACCGCCCTGAATACTATGGCATTAACAACGATGCCATGGGCGAGACCGTAGAGGGAGAAACACATATACACATAGCTAAACACCGTAACGGTAGCTTGGGTAATGTAAAGGTGCGCTTCATTAAAGAATACCAGCGCTTTGTGGATATGGAAGACAATTTCGGCTCATTTGCGCCAACACCAGGTGGCGACAATCCTGCTGCGGGCATACGCCGCGACACCAGCGAATTCGGCGGTTCTAAAATGTTTGTACCGGGCGGTTTCCAGACCATGCAGTCAAAAGCCAACGATGTAAACTGGGACGATGACGACCTGGGTGGTGCTGGTTCCTTCACCCGCAAACCGGGTGCACCTAAGCCTGACGATGACGTACCATTCTAATAACTACATACTCCATTTTATACAATGCCCTCCGCGTGTTCGGAGGGCATTTCTTTTGTGCAATATGCTTTACGCAATTAACGGGCTTTGCATTAAAAGCACTGGAAAATGCACCAAATAAAACATATTTACTAACTTACTGAGCTGTGCAACGAATGATCGTTCCTTTTTGAAACATGGTGCTCGGTTCTTGCAGCAACCTTTCTTATTCTGCCACTTGCTTTATCAGTAATATATAGGCCACCCAAATTATCTTTGCTGCCTTTAGTTCTTACTGTAGGGTGAAACAAATATTTTTCTTTCAACGAATTGACTGCGTAATGTGCTGACATAAAAATGGTGAAATACGGTTATCGAGTTAGTTGTAATTGATGCCGCAAAGTTGCACTAATAATCAACAACAGATTTACATTTTAACAGCTGCATTGTTATATAATTACTACCATATCCCTCATTGCATGATACTTTTTAACCATAACAACTTATTTCAAAAGTTCTATCTTTATAGTGCAATTTTCAGGATACAATAAGGCATATTATACATGTTCAAACAGGCAATAAATAAAATCAGAGCATTACTATCAGACCCTACTGAAAATGAAGCAGCAGACGATACAGTACCCCTCATTATAAGAGATGCAATAAAAAATGTGGCTACTGTTGATAACCCTGCACGGCGTGAACTTGCAGACTGGAATTTTTTCCTTGCAAAGTATCAGGATGCAGCTGTCGACTACATAAGTTATGCAGCCTTTTTAGAACCCCAACAGCAATGTAATTTTGGCGATGTTTATGGCGGTCTATACGCTGAACTAAACGACAACAAAAAAGCAACGGATTGGTACCGGAAAGCTGCAGAGAACGGTAACGTAAATGGTATGCGGAAATTTGCCCATCATCTGTTTTTTGGTATAGGTATTGAACCCAACCTAAAAGCAGGATTTGAGTGGTATGAAAAAGCTGCGATGCTAAATGATCACGATGCTGTTTTGGAAATTTGCGGATGCTACCTTTCTGGAAAGGGAGTGGATAAGGACCCGCAGAAGGCGATGGAATGGTATCTCAAACTTGCAGAAGTAGACAATTACGAAGCCATGTATAACATAGGCACCTTGTATTACAACGGAGAAGGCGTAGAACAGAATTTTGAAACAGCCGCGCAATGGCTGCAAAAAGCATCAGCCCACAACCAAATCAATGCGTTCGTCTTAATTGCAGAAATGTATCGTTTAGGTCAACATTTTAAGCAGGACGATAAAACGGCTTTTAAACTGTTCGAAAAAGCGGCAAATGCAGGCAGCATCACCGCAATGAATACAGTCGGATACTTTTACGAAACAGGGGAATGCGTAAAGCAAAACTACAAACATGCTTTTGGTTGGTTCCGACATACGGCTCAGCTAGGCAATATCTACGGAATAAATAAGGTAAGTGAGTTTTATTATCACGGGCTGGCTGTGAAGCAAGACTTTAACCAATCGTATATCTGGTGCCTGAAAGCGGCCGAAGCGGGCGATGGTACTGCTATGTTTAATTTGGCCGAGCACTACGAAACAGGGCGTGGAGTTAAGAAAGATCTGACTAAGGCAAAGGAATGGTATTTGAAGGCAGAAAAAGAAGGGGTTATAGCTCAGGAAGAAGGGGCAGAGAAATATAACGTGCCTAACATCACTATTGAAAAAACGCCAGACCAAAGGGAATAGTTCCCCATCATTGAGTAATAAGCAGCGCTGTGCGTAAGGCAGTTCCGCCAACTTTTACATCTATGAAATACAGTCCTCTTTGCCCTGCAATGTTCAGGTTTATAGCCTCGCCACCTTTCCCTTGAAAGGTAGTTACTACCTGCCCTAACACATTTACTATGCTACCGTCTATCTCCTGACCTTGGAAACCAGTAACAAGAAAAGTAAACATTCCGCTAGTCGGGTTAGGATAAACACTCATCGTCATTCCTTCCGCCAATACTTCCTTCACCGGTAGTGGTTTTATTATCTTTCGTATTCTGGAATTATCATAGTCAGCAATAAATAAGTCGCCCGTGGTGCTAACGGCAACATGGTATGGATTATTGAGCTGGGCGGTAGTTGCGGCAATTCCATCGCCATTATAGCCCGGCGTACCCGTGCCGGCAATCGTATTGATTATGCCCGATGGCTGTACATACCTTATGCGTTCATTCCAGCCATCGGCAATAAAAATGCCACCACTGTGGTCAATGGCTATTCCGTTAGCCTCGTTAAGCTGTGCTGCCGTTGCCGGGCCACCATCGCCGGTAAAGCCCTGTGTACCCGAACCTGCAACAGAAGAGATCATTCCTGCCGCATCTATCTTGCGGATGCGAAAATTATCAACATCAGCTACAAATACGTTTCCAGCGCTATCCACTGCAACATCGTATGGTCCGTTAAGTTGCGCACTGGTAGCGGGTATGCCGTCGCCATTGTAACCAGCGGCTGAGGTCCCTGCAATGGTGGAGATAATACCCGACGCGCTTACCTTCCTTACCCGGTTATTGCCCTGGTCCGCTATGTACAAATTACCAAAGGTATCTGCAACAACTTTGCGCGGACTATTCAATAAGGCACTGGTAGCTGCACCACCATCTCCACCAAAACCGGCAGCACCATTGCCTGCAACAGTGGTAATAATGCCAGCGGCATCAATTTTCCTTATGCGGTTATTGCTCCGGTCGGCAACATACACATTGCCCGATCTATCTGCAGATACACCAGTTGCATTATTCAGTTGCGCTGCTGTAGCAGCAATGCCATCGCCATTATAGCCCGCTGCGCCAGTGCCCGCTAATGTAGAAATTAGCCCTGCCGCATTCACTTGCCTGATGCAGTTATTAAACCTGTCGGCAATCAATAAATTACCAGTAGCACCAACTGCTATACCAAACGGATGGTTCAGCAGTGCTACCGATGCTGCCCCACCGTCGCCACCATAACCCGCAACGCCTGTGCCTGCAACAGTAGTAATTGTTTGCGCACGAACGGATAGCACGGTACAAAAAAGTAAAAAACAAAAAGCGATTCGGCGTAAATACATAAGGTAGTATTGCGCAATAACGTAAGGAGTGCTGAACATATTGCGATACCTTGAAGTGAGGCTTACCTCAAAGTACAATATCAGCGGGCAAAAACTCAAAAAAATACCCCCGCCAAAAGGCAAGGGGCACTTCTTTCTCACACACAAACTTTAGTTTCTTTATTTTATGATCTCTATTTTTTGATTGTAGCTATCGTGTTCTGTAATTACTTTTAGCATATAAATACCATTGGGCAAAGCAGATACATCTATTGCCTTACTGCCTTCAGTGCCTGCAAAATCTATCGCTGTCTTCAAGACCTGCGTACCAGTATAATTGGTGATCATAACCGCCCCATTACCTGTTGTTGCACCAGCCCAGTTCAACGTAATACTACTGTTCGCCGGGTTAGGGAATAACTGCACCGCAATACCTAATTTTTGCACTGCATTAACCGCCAGAAACGGTGTCACTGTAAAGTTCAGCGTACGGAACGCATCGCAACCAAAACCATTGGTAAGGGTGTATGAAATGGTGGCCGTACCAACCGATACACCCGTAACATCGCCTGTTGTATTTATTGAAGCTACAGCAGCATTACTAGTAGCCCAAACACCGCCCGCGGCAGCATCGGTAAGCGTAACAGTTGCACCTACCGCTGTAGAAAATGCCCCCATTATACCCGGCACCACCGGCAATGGGTTACTAGTAACCGCATAGCTGGCAAACACACTACCGCAGGTTGATGTAACGGTATATTTAACGGTATCGATACCCGCAGTAAGCCCGGTAACAACACCTGTACCTGATATTGTTGCAATGGCATTGCTTACACTCCAGGTGCCACCCGTAACAGTTTCGGTAAGCGTAATGCTTGCAGCCTCGCAAACCGAAGTAGGGCCTGAAATTACACCTGCATTGGGTGCTGCACCTACGGTTACCCGAATAGTAGTAATCACACTCGCAACACCATCGCTCACTTGTATTTTAAATGAATCGGCACCAGTATAACTGGTTGTTGCTGTATAGCTAAGGCCAGTTGGTGTTATTGCCGCACCAGTTGAAGTTCTGGTTATAGAATAACCAGCGAGCGTGCCGTGAGCAGGCGCTGTATTAACTGTCCAGGTTTCGGTCTGGCCTACATCAGCATCGTTAATGCTCATAACAGCATCTAACGCTGTTGCAATACCTGCACAAGCAGTTAAAGACTGTACCGCACCACCAGTAAATACAACGGCTGAATTAGGACCAGCAATTTTACGTATCCTGCCATTTGCCTTGTCAACAATATAAAGATTGCCACCGTTATCAACCAATACCCCAGCAGGCGCATTAAGTTGCGCTGCTGTAGCGGCACCGCCATCGCCACCAAAGGCGGCAGAACCTGTTCCGGCGTAAGTAGCTATTGTCCCGCCCGCAGTTACTATCCGCACGCGGTTATTGGCCATATCACCGATATACAGATTGTTGGAAGCATCTACCGCAAGTCCGAACGGACTGCTGAGGGCCGCACTTGTTGCAGCTCCGCCATCGCCGCTAAAACCAGCGGTACCAGTGCCTGCATACGTACTTATAGTACCTGCCGCATTTACCTTTCTCACCCTGTTACCACTTTGTTCGGCAATGAAAACATTACCTAAACGATCAGTAGTAATATTTACTGGCGTATTAATTGTGCCTGAAGTAGCCGCTCCGCCATCGCCTGTAGAACCTGCACCACCAGAACCTGCAATTGTTCTAATTACACCCGCGGTCGTAATTCTTCTGATCCGGTTGTTGCTCTTGTCAGCAACAAATAAATTGCCCGATGTATCAAACGCCAAACCTCCGGGATTGGTGAACCGTGCAGCTGTTGCTGCGCCACCGTCGCCGGAAAACCCAGTGGCGCCAGTGCCTGCGAACGTGCTTATTACGCCTGAAGTATTGACCACACGGATACGCGCATCTGGCCCATCACTAATGTAAACATTTCCTGCTGCATCAACGGCTACGCCGGTAGGGCCTTTTAAATTTGCTGTGCTCGCAGGGCCGCCGTCGCCGGCATACGCCGAAGTTCCGGTTCCCGCAAATCTGTAAATGAAGCCTGATGGTGTTACTTTACGCACCCTTGCATTGCCTGCATCAGCTATGTATAAGTTCCCCGCCGCATCGCGTGCTATACTATTGGGCGCATTGAAATATGCCGAAGTGGCGTAACCACCGTCACCAGACGAACCTGCACCACCTGCACCCGCAATTGTTGTTATGATCTGTGCATTGCCAGTTGCGGCTGAAAGGCACGAAACTGCAGCAACTAATATTGGAACGAAACGCTTTTTGAAGAAAATGTAATTCATAAAATTGAGTTTAAAGTAAGAAATTGTATCGCGCGGAAATATATCCGTCGTAAAAAGGTTTACTCAGCAAAGATGACTTAACAACAACAAGCAAGTATTATACGTGTATGTCAAACTATTATAACATTCACACCTGAAAGCAAAGCCAGCATTGATTTTATGGCCAGTATGCCTATGACAATAAGCGACTGGCGAAAGCACAATAAGGGCTGTGTTAAAAGGAAAATATGACTGTTTTAAAAACGAAGTACTTGAGCGGCTGCCGAATACGATGGCCTTGCCGATCGTTTGTAAAATGTGTGTGGATGAGAATGGATATTTTTCATAAATGGGTATTGAAATGTGTTTATTTACTTAGCTGCAAGGTAGTATTGCGGCAGCCATCGTTCCAAATAAACTTCACTAACGGTCGTATTTGTTCACCAACGGTAATTTTACCGTTGTTTCATTAACAAAAGGCTGAACGGTGCTAGCTATTTTCAAGAATACCGCCCCTTACAGCAGGTAAGCTGAAAATAAAAAGGGCAGAAAAGGAAGCGTCACGTTGCCTGGTGCAACAATGCCTGGAGTAACCAAAAAACGAGGAATGTACAAACCAAAAAAAACGGGCTCAAATTTGAGCCCGTTTGAAAATTAATAATGCCTAAAACTTATCTGGCAAAATGTTTTAGTTCACCGAAATCATGGTGCGCTGCATCTTGCCATCTGCCATCATTTCACAAACGTAGATGCCCGGTGCCAGTTGTGGCATAGCCACCCTGTAATTGGTTGTTACTTTGTCGCTGTATACCTGCACACCATTGGTGGCATAAATAGTTAACTGAACCGCCTGTTGTATTGTAGAGATCAGGTTCAACACCGCACCACTTTTTACAGGGTTAGGAGCAACGGTTATATCAAGTGCGCTATGCGGAATATTATTCACCGCAACATGAGATACCGGCTTGGTTATAACAAGGTCCCAAATACCGCGACCATAGGTACCGAAACGCACAATACCTTGCGATGCGATATACTCTACCGACTTCCAGCTAACAGCAGGCACACCAGCCACCGTAAGGCTGTACCATGAATCGGTTGCTTTTGAATAAATGTAGGGACCCGCATCTGTTGCCGCAAAAATAAATGAGTCATTTTTATAACCCGCCAGGCGGTTCACCAATGTTGGCGGTAACCCTGTGCCCATAGCCGTAAATGTTTGCCCATGATCTCGTGAAACATACACACCCGGGTTGCTATAACCGCTGCCGCCGTAATATACTTTGTTTACAGAATCGACACTGGCAAGAATTGTAGAACCATATAAATAGCTACCCGTTACACCCAGGAACGATGGTGTTATGTTCCATGACGTTCCGGCATCGGTGCTGTAGAAGAAAGTACCGTCTTCAGCCGCTACATAAATAAGGCTGGTACTTAGTTTTGAAATACCAATGGCTGCTATTCCGGCAGTTGAAGTGCGGGTATGCGTGCGGAAGTTGTAGTTATACTGGGTTGGCGTAACCGAAGCCCCCGCAGTGTTCAGTGTTAGCTTCACCAGATACGACCCTGAATCACCGGTAATTTCGCCACCACCAATCAGAATTTCATCTTGTGTGCCGGTGGTAAAGTAGTCTGATGTTGCGAGCATCCAGCCCACGTTTGGCTTTTGCGTACCACTCATGGTCCAGCTGCACAGGTAAGTTGGTGCACTTAAGTTATTGTAGATGTACATATTGCCACCCGGGTATTCCGGCCACAGCGTTGCACCACCACCAGAAATCCTTAACTGACCATAGTCTCCCGAAATTACCTGTATAGAGGTAAGCAGGCCTGCACCGCCACCCGCAGCAGTTTGTTGCAGGCCTTGATCTTGCGCACCACCAATAATAATATTAGTATCGGTAGGGTGCGTTATGTGGTCCCAAAGCTGGCTGTTGTGCAAGCCATTAAGCGATATATTATTCACTGTAGCAACGTTGTCGTTCGATATCCACGCTCCGCCATCCGTTCCTACCAGTCTGAACTCTGTGCCACTCGTATACTGGAACGAACTGAAATTCCTCAGGTCGGCATGTAGCTTGGTGGCTACTGCCCCATAATAACTGCCCCAGGTATTTACTATGGTCCATGAAGCGCCGCTATCTGTACTGCGGAAAGCTTCTACGCCACCATAAGTAACTACATCAGGATGTTGTGGGGAAACACCAATAATATAGGCATTGGTCACGGTACTCTTGGTTATCCAGTTCGTACCAAAGTTGGTGGAATGGTAAACGTGGCTGCCGCCAGTAAGCGCGTAAAAATGTGTAGTGCCCCCATTCATAACACATTGCATGTCCACATTATTATCGCCGCTGTTAAAGGTATTGGTAACACTGGCCACAGTTACCGTGCCCGCTGTAACGGAATACAAAGTATCGCGCGCACTGTTGCTCACACCCAATGCATATAACTTACCGGAACCTACCGGGCTGCAGAAAGAAAGCTGATCGCCATTGTGATAGCCAAAGTTGCGGATATAATTAAAATTCACGCCGCTATCAGTTGAATAATACAGGCTGAACCTTGCGGTCCACGATGCCGCATCCCAGCCGAAAGTAACGGCATATACGGTATGTGCAGCATCATCAACAGGTATTACCCTGTAAATGTAATTACCGCCCCACGCAACCGGAAACGATATACCGGCAGATGTATCGAAACTTGCGCCATCATTATCAGTACGCCATATTTTTGTGCCTGAAGAAAGGAACAGCCGGCCAGTGGTAGCCCCTATTGGCATCAACCCCAGCACATAACTGTTATATTCAGCGGCATCAGCCACTTTTGTCCAGGCTATAGATGGCAGTGTCGTTTTCCAGATACTCCCCCCATCCGCTGCGGCATATAATGTGCTGGTCGCTTTAAGAAAGGCAAACGAATTCACCCTGCCCGCAATATTATCGTTACCGCGCTCGTGCCATGTTGCGTTAAACGCACCACCGGCAAATGAAGCTGTTGTTTTAGCAGCACTGCCTTTAAGCCCGAAATAATTATTTATCCTGTTCTGTTCTTCCACCAGCCGCCAGTTAGTGCCGGGTGCTGCCTTATGTATCAACTCGATGTACGCTTTTTTACGGGCCAGCATATCTTCGTCCTCTTCCTCACCCATTGGCTTAGGGTGCATAGTGCCCCCCGCTGCGTTTTGGGTCTTTACCCCGGCTTTTGCCTCTTTGCAGGCCTGCATTGCAGGTATGGATAAACCCACCGCCACTAATACTACGCAACACAATGAAATTGCAGTAAACTTGATGCTCATAATTTAATCTATATTCTCTAGTGCCTGTTAATTAATAGGGTATCATTTTCTCCTTTTTTCATTCGGGCAGTTATTTCATATTGCATTTCACCGTCCTTTATGCTTATGTGCACCTTGCTCTCTTCGGCTTTGGTATTGGCATCGCCAGCTATTACAATAGTGTTGATCCCTTTGTTCAGTTTCACTTTCAGTACTTTTTCCTTCGGGCCAACCTTAAAAACCGTTGGTACTGTTTTCAACATATTTACAACAGTAAATTTCACTTTGGCGGTGGCGCTGGCCCTCGCGGTTAATTTGTCGCTATGCCAGTGGTAGGTTTTGCTTTTGCCTGCTTCAATATTATCAATAACCACCACGGGGTCTTTGTCGGGCATTTTTTGCTGCTTAGGCTTAAGCGTTCCTTTGTTTTGGGCTATGCCACAAAATGAACTAAACACTATCAAAGAAATGAAAATAGAAAATTTCATATATACAAAGTAACAACTGCTACTATTTAAAGCATAAAGATAGGGTAATGCATGTACGTGAACAATTCACGACAATAAGATGTAACAATTATGACTAAAATATGATGCTGACGATTACCCAACGAATCGCTGGCACTACCGACACCTGAACATACCAACAACTTTACGTAACTTGCAGGTTGTTTTATTATGATATTAGCAGGTAAGAAAATTGTACTGGCTGTAACGGGTAGTATCGCCGCATACAAAACGCCACAACTGGTGAGGTTACTGGTTAAAGCCGGTGCCGAAGTAAGGGTATTAATGACGGGGGCCGCATGCAACTTTGTTGCACCGCTCGCACTTTCCACCGTATCGAAAAACCCGGTGCTCAGCGACATTAGCACCGATGCAGCCTGGAACAACCATGTGGAAATGGGCTTGTGGGCCGATGCTATGGTAATTGCACCCTGTAGTGCCAATACGCTGGCTAAATTAGCCAATGGCCTTTGCGATAACCTGGTTTGCGCTGTTTACCTTTCCGCGAGATGCCCCATATTTATTGCCCCCGCAATGGATGAAGATATGTGGGTGCACCCTTCTACCAGGAATAACATAAAGAAATTATTTTCGTATGGTAACCACCTGATACCGGTAGCGCATGGCGAACTGGCCAGCGGGCTGGTAGGCGAAGGCCGTATGGCTGAACCGGAAGACATTGTTGCCTTCGTGGCAAATGCCATTACCGCACCAAAACCACTCCAGGGCCTTAAAGCCCTGGTAACAGCAGGCCCTACTTACGAACGTATTGATCCCGTGCGTTTTATTGGTAATTTTTCTACGGGGAAAATGGGCATCGCGATAGCTGAAAGCCTTGCTGAAAAGGGCGCACTGGTAACACTTGTATTGGGCCCTTCTCCTGAAAATACCACTCATGCTCATATTACGCTCATCCGTATTGAAAGCGCTCAGGAACTTTACCAGGCATCACTTGCCGCGTTTAAAGATGCCGGCATAGCTGTAATGGCCGCCGCTGTGGCCGACTACCGCCCCGAGGCTATGGAACCGGAAAAAATAAAGAAGGCTGAAGGTGGCTTAACCATCAACCTGACGAAAACTGAAGACACCCTTTCTGCCCTTGGCAAAATAAAACAGCCCGGACAAACGTTAGTAGGTTTTGCACTGGAAACAATAAATGAGCTGGAACATGCCCGTAAAAAGCTGGAAGGCAAGAATGCGGATATGATAGTGTTAAATTCATTACGTGATGCAGGGGCTGGCTTTGGCCATGATACAAATAAGATAACTTTGCTTACCCGCACTGGCGAACCGGTTGCATTGCCCCTTCAAAGCAAGAAGGATGCGGCTGCCGCCATTGTTGACCAAATTTTAAAACTCAGATATGCTCAGGAAACTGTTTAATATATTTTGTTGCCTTTTGTTTGCCGGCGCAGTACATGCGCAGGAACTCAATTGCAAGGTGACTGTTTCGCATGATAAAATTACGGGCGTAGATAACGAAGTTTTCTTGGCTCTAACACGCGGCATTACCGATTTCATGAATTCCCACAAATGGACTACTGATGAATTTGCCGCTAATGAAAAAATTGATTGCAACGTATTCATAAACCTTACCGGTAATAAAGCTGGTGGCGATCCTGATGGCTATACGGCAACACTGAGTATACAGGCTTCACGGCCGGTATACGGATCGAGCTACACCACTACCCTTGCCAATTATGTTGATAAAGATTTTGTATTCAAATTCAATCAGTTCAGCACCCTGCAGTTCGATGATAACCGTGTGAATGGTATTGATGCCATGTCATCGAACCTTACAGCTGTGCTGGCATTTTATGCCTACATTATTATTGCCCTCGATTATGATAGCTTCTCCCCCGATGGTGGCACCAATTACCTGAAGAAAGCGCAAAATGTGGTAAGCAACGCACCGGAACAAAATAAAACGATAACCGGCTGGAAGGCTGTTGAAGGTAGCCGCAACCGCTACTGGCTTGCCGATCAATTACTGAATATGCGCTTTCATGATGTGCGTAGTTTTTGGTACACCATGCACCGCGAAGGCCTGGACAGCATGTACACCAAGCCGCTCGATTCCCGCATGAGGATATTAACGGGCTTAAAGAAGTTATATACTGTTAACCGGGAAAACCCGAGCTCTATGTTGCTGCAATTTTTATTCGCCGCCAAGAGCGATGAATTTATTCAGTTGCTTTCACAAACACCTAAAGCTGAACGGGGCCAGTTCCTTACATTATTAAACGCAATGGACGTGCCTAATGCAACACGGTACAACAACCTTAAATAAAATTATGCCTCGTTTCGCGCTCTTAGCCTTTACCTTGTTATTTACTGTTGTTGCCTGCAAAAAAGACAATGGAGACCATTTACCACCTCAGAAAATGGAGCAGGTACTCATGGACATGAGTATAGCGGAAACCTACAGCGCTATGCTGCATGACAACAGCCACCCGCCGGGCAGTAAGAATACCGATTCTTTAACCAGTTACTACAAAGATATTTTTGCGCACCACCACATAACGCGCGAACAATTTAAGAACAGCCTCGACTGGTACAAACAGCATCCTGATGATTTGGATACCATCTATACTAACCTATCGGCCAAGGCGGATAAGGATTTGGAAAATGAGAACAATAAGGCAAAAAAGGGGAATTAGTTAAGCTCCCATTAAGTAGCTGAAGGAGACACTAATCAATTTCATTATCCCGCAATTCACGGGTAAGTTTGGTAAACCCAGCAATAGTGCCATCTTCGTCATGAATGGCGGTTATGAGCATACTACCCCAAAAAATGGTACCATCTTTTTTAACGCGGCGGCCTATATGTTTTGCCCTGCCTTCTCTTTTTGCAAGATCAATCAGTTTATCGGGTAGTTGCGCCTGCCTTTCGTCGGGCAGATAAAAAATATTAAAGTTCTGTCCTATTATTTCTTCTGCTTTATACCCTTTAATATTCTCGGCTCCTTTGTTCCAGGTAAGAATAGTTCCATCACAGTCTAATAAAATAATGGCATAATCCTGAATCTCTTCAACCATCCTTCTATAAAGGCTTTCCAATTTATCTGCTCTGGCTTCAACAAGGTTTAACATACTATACAAATATAGTTTGTTTTACTAAAAAACAGGTAGCAACATGGAAATCATACAATATTTTCGGGGTCGCATATAAGGCATGAATTTGTAAACTTCACTAATTCAATGCTATAGCTAATCATGCTAGTACCTGCCTTGTTCAGTTACTAGGAGCACAAACAATGCGCCTAAATGCGTACCAGCACTGCTAAACATCTACGATTAAATATTGTCTTGCTTATCCGACTCAATTTCCTCGGCTGTATTCAGCTTATTTTCTTTGTTCACCACTTCGGTCACTATCTTGTCCAGGCGATTGGCAACAGTGGTGATACCTTCCATCAACTCGCTGTTGGTAGGGTCTGTAAGATCATCGTAATTAAATAGCTGTGTAAGGCCAAGAATGGTAGATACCGGCCCGCGCACCTCGTGCGATTGTATGTACGCTATATCTTTAAGAACGGTCTTCTGCGCCCTTATGCGTTCTATGTGTTTCTTCCGCTCAATGGCCAGTTGCCTGTTCGATTTTAGCTGGGTATACAAGTACCGGCCAACAACAATAATAATAGTGATGAGCAAAAATATACCAGCGAGGTAATACAGGCGTGTCTGGGTATTTTTCAACTCTATATTTGCGAGCTTTTCCCGCTCTTTGGTATTTCTCAGGTCACTTTCAATTTTGGCTACACGTATTTTATTTTCGGTAGAGTTAATACTGTCTTTTGTGCCCGAGTATTTTTTGAAATAAGCCAACGCCTGCCCCGTGTTACCCATAGCCTCGTATGCCTCGCTCATGCCGTTGTAACAATCTGCCAGCCCGTCCTTATATCCTATGTCTGACGATATGGCTATGCTTTTCTTAAAGTATTCTACAGCTTTATCCAAGGCACGTAGCTTTCCCAATCCCCCTGCAGCAGCTGCATCTTTTGACATTTCAACATAAAACCAACCGATATTACCATTATTGATAGCAATGTTCTTGCGTTCACCCAGCTCTTCGTAAATCGCCAGTGCCCTGCTGCCCAGTTCAATTGCCTTAGCATAATTTTTAATGGAATAGTTTAAGCTCGCTATATTACCCAGGTTCTTAGCCAAGTCGCCTTTTCTATGAATTTCTTCATCAATTTTTATGGCCTCATTGTAATATTTTTCGGCGGTCTTAAAATCTTTCTGATTATCGTAAATCACGCCTATGTTGCCAAGGTCCTGCGCCAGCGTATCTTTCATCTGGTGCAGTTTATGGTAGTTAAGCGCCTTCATTTCATATTCCAATGCCTCAGGGTATTTACCCAGCGAATTGTACACGTTACCAATATCACCGTTCGCCAATGCCATTCTTGAACTATCTTTCAACTGCTCATAAAGGCCCAGTGCATTTATATAGTGCCCCAGTGCCGTCGGGTTATCAGAATGGGCCTCATAGCTCATACCTAACGCATTGTATGCCTTGGCAATGCCTAAAGTCCATTGCAGGTCCTGCGATAGCTTTAATGCGGCATTGGCATAAATAATACCGGTATCGGGATTGATGGTGTGAAATGCCTTCGAAATTTCAGCAAGCGTAACTGCCCGGTTACTGTCTGCCGAAAATGATTGCAGCCTTTGTTGCAGCGAATCTATTTTGGCGCGCCCCTGCAATTGCGCATGCAGCACAACAGGAAACAACAGGACAAAAAATAACAGGAGCCGCCTTATCATAAACACGGCTCAAAGATAATATATTTTCATTTGCTTAATCTCCGTTAACCGAACGTTTACTAAATACGGTCAAAAAAATACTTTAAATCGCGTTTAACAATTATCTGTTTAATTTTCGGACAAATATATGCTGTGCTCCACTTCCTAAATTACACCAAAACCTACAACAATAATCTGGTACTACAGGTGCCCAACCTTACCCTTCCTCACGATCTGTATTGGTTGAAGGGCGAAAACGGGGCAGGCAAAACAACACTTATCAAATCTATTTCCGGCCTCATCCCCTTTGAGGGAACCATATCGGTTGACGGCACAGACATCAATAAAAAAAGAGTCGCATATAGACAAAAGGTAAATTATGCCGAAGCAGAACCCTTGTTTCCCGACTTTTTAACCGGTAACGACCTTATTCAATTTTACAAGAAAACTAAAAATGCCCATGAAGCCCAGATCGGGCTGCTCGTAGAGGCTTTGGGTATTGGAAGTTATGCAGCGCATAAAGTAGGTACGTATTCCAGCGGTATGACCAAAAAGCTTTCGTTGGTCCTGGGCCTCATGGGGCAGCCTAAACTTATTTTGCTCGATGAACCGCTCATAACACTCGACCAGCAGTCGGTTGCGGCCTTACAGCAAATTCTTGAAGACTATTACCGCAACGGCATATCACTATTCATCACGTCTCACCAGGAAATTACTTTCGCGGGTAAGCCGTCAACCCGTTTAGCCGTGCACGATAAAACTATTATAGTGGTATAATACCCACATTTTTTACCGCAAACCGCACATCAGGCATCAAATAAAAGCAAATTTTAAATATTTAGTACAAATTTATGACCTGTTTATTACCTCCGCTCGAAAATTGTTGCTAATTTGGCAACATGTTTTCGAGATTTTTCAGGAGAGGGAATAGTGAGCAGGAAAAAAGTGATGCCCTGATTCCAAATGATGCGAATTGGTCGTTTTTAGGTGCGGATATACATTCGCACTTTGTACCGGGCATTGACGATGGTGCAAAAACCATAGAGGACAGCCTTACGTTATTGCGAGCGATGGAGGCTATGGGGTACAAGAAAATTGTGACCACACCACACGTAATGAGCGATTTTTACCCCAATAATTCACAAAAAATACTTGCCGGTTTAAAGACAATACAAGATGCAGCCAGGGAAAATAATATAAACCTGGAGATAAGCGCCGCTGCTGAATATTATATTGACGAAACCTTTACCGAGCTTATGGAACGTGAACCCCTGCTTACTATTACCCAAAAGCAGGTATTGGTTGAATTTTCAATGCTATATGAACCGCCAATGTTGAATAGCGCGCTGTTTAATATGCAAACCGCTGGTTATAAACCTATAATTGCCCACCCTGAGCGGTACATGTTCTTCCATAACAGATTTGAACGCTACCGCGAACTGAGAGACCGCGGCTGTTTGCTGCAACTTAACCTACTTTCTATTTCAGGCTATTATGGCCGTAATATTATGGAAGTTGCCATGCGCCTGCTGGAAAAAGGGATGTATGACTATTGCGGATCGGACATGCACCACGAAAAACATGCCGCTGCCCTTAAAGGCATGCTACACTCCAAGGCCTATAATACCCTGGCCAAATACCCGTTTCTGAATTCTCAGTTATGTTTTTAAATGCTTTTGCTTATAAAGCAGGGAAAGTATATTTTTGCGCAAATATGCAAGGCAGATTTTATGTGAATCTGCACGAAAATTTTTATATAAAAGATTGATATTGATGGGAAATTCCTCTTTTAATATTGCCGTAATAGGGCTTGGATATGTTGGGTTGCCACTGGCAGTAGAATTTAGTAAATATTATCCCGTAATAGGCTTTGATATTAACAAAAAACGTATTGGTGAATTGCATGATTGCAATGACATTACGCTGGAAGTTGATTCGGACTTACTGAAGGAGGTAACTATTCCTGAGTCTGAAATTGGCCAAAAGGGCTTGCTGTGCAGCTATAATAATGAGCACCTGAAGAATTGCAATGTGTACATTATTACGGTGCCTACACCTGTTGATAAAAACAACAGGCCAGACCTTACCCCACTCTACAAGGCGAGTGAAACGGTGGGCAAAGTGCTGAAAAAAGGCGATTACGTAGTATATGAATCAACCGTTTACCCTGGTGTAACTGAAGATGAGTGCGTACCAGTGCTGGAAAAATTTTCAGGATTAAAATTCAATGTTGATTTCTTCTGTGGCTATTCTCCTGAGCGTATTAACCCGGGAGATAAGTTACATACTGTTGCCAAAATTCTGAAAATCACATCTGGTTCAACACCAGAGACGGCTGATATAATTGATAAACTATATGCTTCTATAATAACTGCCGGAACCTTTAAGGCTGCAAGCATAAGGGTAGCGGAAGCCGCAAAGGTTATTGAAAACTCGCAACGCGATATTAATATCGCTTTCGTTAATGAGTTAGCCAAAATATTCAATAAACTAGGTATCGATACGCACGATGTATTGGCTGCGGCATCTACCAAATGGAACTTCCTTGGCTTTAAGCCGGGTCTTGTTGGCGGGCACTGCATAGGTGTTGACCCTTATTATCTGGCTCAAAAGGCGCAGGAAGCCGGCTATAACCCCGAAATAATTCTTGCAGGCAGGCGCCTGAACGATGGTATGGGCGCATACATTGCCAATGAAGTAATAAAATTAATGATAAAGAGAGATATACCCATAAAAGGCTCCAACATACTTGTACTGGGTATTACTTTTAAAGAAAACTGCACCGATGTGCGCAATACAAAAGTTGTGGATATTATAAGGGAGCTGGAATCGTACGGCGTTAATGTAACGGTACACGACCCTTGGGCTGAACCAGCTGATGTTGCTCATGAATACAGTATTACAACAAGTACTGTGCTTCCGGAAAGCAAGGTTTTTGATGCTGTTATATTGGCAGTTGCACACAACGAATTTATGGATGTTAACTGGCAAAAACATGTAATAGACAATGGTGTTATCTACGATGTAAAAGGTTGCCTTGATACTCAGTTAATCTCTGCCCGCTTATAAATATACTGTTAAAAGTAATTTTTGCTATTTTAGTATCAAATTGCAAATTTGTATTTTACGTATTTGTAGTAGTTTATTTTAAATTATCCTAATTTTGTTCAAACGCAATCCGATGCATATATTATCCAGGCAGAGTTATCACGTTCTTTCTGTGCTTCTGGTCGTTGCCCTTTCATGGTCAATGACTTCGTGCCTTTCTGCAAAGAAGGTGATTTATTTTACTGATGTTCCAGATACCAACTCTGTAAACAAACCATATATAGTTGGCCCTACAGTAAAATATACCGACCCTGTGATACAAACGAACGACCTGCTGGCTATTACATTGCAGACGGTTACACAAGGGGAAAGTAACACCCCTATTTCCTCATCGTCATCTACTACCTTTAACCCGCTTAACGGTTTTCTTGTGGATAAGAACGGCAACATTGAATTAGCGTTGATCGGTTTTGTACACGTTGCGGGCTTAACCACATCAGAAGCAAGAGAACTGATAAAGGAGAAAGCAAAAGAATTTTATAAAGAACCAGTTGTGAACCTCAGGATAGCCAACTTCGAAGTTGAGTTCATGGGGGAGTTTAACCACCTTGGGCCAGTAAGTTTCCCTTCAGAAAAGGTAAATATTGTAGAAGCCATAGCCGCTGCCGGCGACCTTTCCATTACAGCAAAAAGGAATAACATTTTACTGATCAGATCAGAGGGTGACCAGAAAAAATTCGTTCGCTTCAACATTAATTCAACCGACATATTTAAATCTGAGTATTTCTATATGCGGCAGCGGGATATCTTGTATGCTACACCTACGAAAAGCCGCATTCAGAACAGTGATAATACTATCTTGAGAAATGTTAGTATTGTATCTTCACTACTTGGGCTTGCAGGCCTTTTATTGGCTTTCAGATCTAAATAATACCTTAATTTTTTATACATTCATATAAATGGAAGAGAACAAACACGAGATAGGTCTTGAGCGAAAAAAAGGTGAAGAAAGTGTTTTTAATTTAAAGTGGTTACTTACTACAGTAATGGCTATCTGGCCATGGTTATTGGCATGTATAATCATTTCCCTCATTTTTGGTAATATCTATTTAAGGTATAGTACTCCTATTTACCGTACCAATGCCGAATTGTTGATCAACGATTCAAAAAAGGGGGGCTCATCCGGCCAGGAGGATATCATGGCTGCCTTAAAAATGAGCAACAGCAAGATAAATGTTGAAAATGAGATTGAAATACTAAGAAGCAGAACCCTTATGACGGAAGTTGTAAAAGGGCTTAATCTTCAGGTAAACTACAGTATAAATGGCCGGCTAAAAAGAGCAAATCTCTATGCCATTAAACCATTTGATTATTATATTGCCGACACTTCAGATGCTACATACGGTTGCACTGTAGATATTATTAATGACGATGAGTTTATTATCAGGGAGGTTGCAAAACCACCTGTAAGGGGGAAATTTGGCGACACGATTACATCGCCTCATGGAAAAATAGTACTACTCAAAACAAGGTACTTTAATGCAAAGTCTCCACAAGTAGCTGTAAGGGTAAACCCAATGATATCCACAGCAAAAAGATTCATGAATACCTTAGATATTGCTGCAGCAAGCAAGGGAGCAAGTTGCCTGAATATCAGCATTATTGACGATATCCCGGAGCGTTCAGTTGACATATTGAATACTGTAATGAAAATGTACAAGGACAGGAACATCGCTCAAAGGACGCTGATTGCAACACGCACAATGGCCTTTATTGATGATCGCCTTGAAATTGTAGGAAAGCAATTGACCGATGTAGAAACCAAAATGTCAGAATACAAGGTGGACAATAACATGGTTGATATGACATCTCAGTCATCAGCCCTTGTTGAGGCCAGCTCCGCTACACAACAAAAGCTTTCTGACGCAAAACTACAGCTTGATGTCATATCCAGCGTGCGGGACTATATTCTTAGCGCATCAGAAAACAAACCAATAATTATCCCTGCTTCCTTACTTGAAAACGGAGGCCTGCAGTCACTTACCGAGAAATATAACTCGGTACAGGCAGACATTGAACATGCGGAAATAGCACAGACAAGAGATAACCCTGTTGTAAAAGCCCTTCTTAAACAAAAGAAAGATATTAAGGATAATATCTTGTATGCACTGGCCGCTACTCAGTCGGAAATGAAACTGAGGGTAAACAAGGCGACAGAAGAACTGAATAACATACAGAGCCGCGTTCGCGATGTGCCAATGGTGGAAAGACTGTACCTTGACTTTTCAAGGCTGCAGGCTACTAAACAAGATCTTTACGTTTTCCTGTTGAAAAAGAGAGAAGAGACCGCCATTGAAAAATCATCGACAGTTGCCGATGCAATTATTATTGACCCTGCATTGTCCGATGCTTATCCTATTGCGCCAAACCACTCCCGCATCCTTACAATGGCATTACTTGTGGGTGCTATAATCCCTTTTGCAGTTATCCTTATCCGCCGCGGTCTTAACATTAAGATCATCAGCAAGAGCGACATCATCAAAATGTCCAACATCCCGATTATTGGTGAAATTGGTAATAATGTTAATGGCGATCCTATTGCAGTGGAAAAGAACAGCAGAACGTTAATTTCAGAACAATTCCGTGCGTTACGTACCAACCTGCAATACCTGCTTACCGATAAGGATAAGAAGGTACTTATGGTAACGTCCAGTATGAGTAATGAAGGTAAATCGTTCATTGCAGTTAATCTGGCCATTACGCTGGCTATGTCCGGTAAAAAGGTAGTACTTATGGAGTTTGACCTTCGTAAACCAAGGGTTTCGAAGATGCTTGGCCTCGATAATACTAATGGTTTCTCTAACTTTATTATTGGTAAAGCCAACTATCATGATATTATAGTACCATCAGGCTTTGAAGACAATCTTTACATAGTACCTTCAGGCCCTATACCCCCTAACCCTGCGGAACTTATTTTGCTGCAGGCTACCGAAGATTTCTATAACAGGTTACGTACCGATTTCGATTACATAGTTATTGATACTTCGCCTATCGGCCTTGTAACAGATGCCCAATTGCTCTATAAGTATACCGATATTGCTTTATACATTGTAAGGCAGGGCCATACCCACAAGCAACAGCTGAATATTGCCAATGAACTGTTTGATTCCGGCAAAATGCCTAAGATCGGCTTCATTGTGAATGACGTACTGGCCAACAGGGGCTATGCATACGGCTATGGCTACGAAGAAAACTACGGTTATGGCAACGGCTATGGCTATGGTTACGGTTATGGCTACGGTTATGGCTATGGTTCATACGGAAGTGGTTACTATATTGACGACAATAAAAAAGGTTTTGCCGGCCTGATCAATAAGAGAAAGAACAGGAATAAACCTAAAACAGATAATAATGATGACTAATAATGTGAGCGGTAGCTCTGCAGCAGCTTACAGTGAACAGTGGGATAGTGTAATAGGGCCGCAAAAAGGGAGGTTCAGCCTTAACCTTAAAGAGGTATGGAAATATCGTGACCTGTTAATGCTCTTCGTAAAAAAAGACATCATTACCGTTTACAAGCAAACTGTACTGGGGCCTATCTGGTTCCTGCTACAGCCAATTATGACTACTGTTATTTTCACGTTTATTTTTGGCACTGTTGCCAAAATATCAACTGAAGATATACCTAAAGGCATATTTTACATGGGTAGCTTAACCATGTGGAACTACTTTTCCGATACGCTTAATGTAACATCAAAAACGTTTTCTGATAATGCAAGTGTGTTTGGCAAGGTATATTTTCCGCGCATTATACTGCCCCTATCCAAGGTGCTCTCTGGTTTTGTAAAGCTCTGCATACAATTCAGCCTGTTCCTTATTATGTGGGTGTATTATACGTTTGTAACGCATCAGATTCACCCTAACGCAACACTTTTTCTTTTCCCGGTATTGCTGCTCATGCTGTCTTTACTCAGCCTCGGCTTTGGTATCATTGTTACTTCGCTAACAACCAAGTACCGCGATCTGGCTTTCCTTATCGGGTTTGGGGTGCAGCTTTGGCAATACGCTACCCCAATAATATACCCCCTTTCCGGGCAATCTCCCCGCAAGCAATTTTGGTTATTCCTAAATCCGTTAACTTCTATAATTGAAGCGTTCAAGTATGGTTTTCTGGGTAAGGGCGTTTTCAGTTCGGGATGGTTATGTTATAGCTTGGTGTTTACGCTGGTAACATTATTGTCGGGCATTTTCGTTTTTAACAGGGTTGAGAAAAAATTTATTGATACTGTATAGTACTAAGTAATAGCAAATGAATCGAGATACAGTAATTAAGGTTGAAAATGTTTCTAAACAATACCGCCTGGGCCAGTTAGGCTCGGGTACCTTGAGCCATGACCTGAAAAGGTGGTGGGCACTCACCCGCGGTAAGGAAGATCCCTTTCTGAAAGTAGGGGTAAAAAACGACCGTACTCAAAAAGTAAAAAGTGACTATGCATGGGCACTGAAAGATGTTAACTTCCATATTGAGCAAGGCGATACCCTTGGCATTATTGGCAAAAACGGTGCGGGCAAATCAACTTTACTTAAATTATTATCACGCGTTACTAGCCCTACTTTAGGCGAAATAAAAATAAAAGGCCGGATAGCATCTTTACTGGAAGTAGGCACCGGTTTTCACCCGGAACTTACGGGCAGGGAAAACATTTACCTGAATGGCGCCATACTGGGCATGACCAAAAAGGAAATAGCCCGGAAGTTTGACGAAATAGTAGAGTTCGCAGGTGTTGAATTGTATATTGATACTCCGGTTAAACGCTATTCATCGGGCATGTATGTGCGCCTTGCATTCGGCGTAGCGGCGCATCTGGAACCGGAAATACTTATTGTAGATGAGGTACTTGCTGTTGGCGATGCGGAATTTCAGAAAAAATGCCTGGGTAAAATGGGCGATGTGGCCAGCCATGGCAGAACCATAATTTTTGTAAGCCACAATATGCAGGCGGTACAGAGCCTTTGCAAAACCACACTCTACATGAAGGCGGGAGAGGTAATGGAAATTGGCCGCACCGATAAAGTGATCAATAACTACCTGAGGCGGGAGGTAAAAAACCAGATGAGCGTTAGCTGGACTGACGAAAACGAAGCACCAGGTAACGACATTTTAACCCTTATGAGTGCGGAAATAGTACCAAAGGGCGTGAAGGACGCTGATATAATGACCGTTGCCTCAGAAACAGAAATAAAGTTCAGGTTTATTTTGCGCAAACCAATGTCGCTGAATTTAAGCCTGCACCTGAATACGCCAACCGGCTTGTGCATCTTTAATGTTACTACCGCTTCTGTTGCTTTGGGCATTGGTGAGCATGAAAGTATTTTGAAGATACCCGCCAACCTGCTGAACGATGATATTTATACCATACGCCTGCTTTTTGTAAAAGACTCCAGTTCCATAGTATATGCAGCGGAAGAATTGCTCACATTTGAAGTAGCCGATATACCGCGCGAGGGCAACTGGTTTGGTAAATGGGAAGGTGCCGTAAGGCCCCAATTAGATTTTTCACTGAAATAGACTTTTATGATCAACGTAACAAAACCATTTCTCCCTAAAATTGAAGAGTATAACGCTTATGTGAAAGGCATATGGGAGCGTAACTGGTTAACCAATAACGGTCCGTTGGTGAACGAGCTGGAATTAAAGCTAAAAGAATATTTGAACGTTGACCACCTGCTTTATCTTTCCAACGGAACAATTGCTATTCAAATTGCAGTTAAGGCACTTAACCTTACCGGCGAAATTATAACTACGCCATTCAGTTACGTGGCTACTACCAGTTCTATTGTTTGGGAAGGTTGTGAACCTGTTTTTGTTGATATAGACCGGGAAACACTGAATATAAACCCTGCGCTTATTGAAGCGGCTATAACCGAAAAAACGACCGGCATACTGGCTACCCATGTATTTGGTAACCCCTGCGATATTGATGCTATTGAAGCCATTGCAAAACGCCATAACTTAAAGGTTATATACGATGCTGCACATTGTTTTGGTACGCTTTACAAGGGCAAATCAGTATTCGCTTATGGCGACGTGGTTACCTCCAGTTTCCATGCTACTAAATTATTCCATACCACTGAAGGTGGTGCCGTTTTCACTAACGACCCTACCGTACTGAAGAAGATGTCTTATTACCGCAACTTCGGCCACAATGGGCCGGAAAGCTTCGCATCTGTGGGTATCAACGCAAAAAACTCTGAGTTTCACGCAGCGATGGGCTTGTGCAACCTGAAGTACATTGATGAGATACTCGCTAAAAGAAAACTAATTGCTGAAACGTATGATGCACTGCTGTTTGATACCCAGAAATTCGATAAAATAAAAATCAATAGTGACGCTTCGTTTAACTATTCTTACTACCCTATTATACTCAAAAGCGAAGAATTATTGTTGCACACTATAAAAGAACTGAATGGCCACATGGTATTCCCACGCCGCTATTTTTATCCGTGCCTGTCTACGCTTAATTATGTAAAGCCATACGATACACCTGTGTCGCTCGATGTTTCAAAGAGAATTATGTGCCTGCCTTCGTTTCACGATCTGTCTACCGAAACCATTAACATGATATCAAGGGTAGTATTAAGAGCACAAAACTACTAACCATGGTTTTAGGCATTATGCAGCCCTACCTCTTCCCGTATATCGGGTATTATCAACTGGTACATGCCGTTGATAAGTTTGTGGTGTATGACGATGTGAATTTTATTAAACAAGGCTGGATAAACCGTAACCGGATATTGGTTAACTGCAGCGATCATATTTTTACAGTGCCCCTTGCTAACCAGAGTTCTTTCCAAACCATCAGCAATACAGAGATCAACTATAAGCTGTTCCCCCAATGGAAATCTAAATTCATGAAAACCATTGCAGGCTCCTACAGCAAGGCACCAAACTATACCGAAGCTGCGGGGCTTATTGAAAATATGCTGTCGCAAAACCAGGCTACCATCAGCCAGATGGCCGCTACCACTATCGTAGATATATACCGCTACCTGGGCCTGGAAAAAGAGTTCGTGTTAACGTCAGCCATTTATAAGAATGATGACCTGAAGGCTTATGAAAGGGTAATTGATATTTGTAATAAAGAAAATGCTTCCGCTTACATAAACCCAATAGGTGGTCAGGAATTATATTCAAAAGATATTTTTTCACAAGCGGGACTTACCCTTAACTTCATCAGGTCAAATAAAGTAGTTTACCCGCAGTTCAATTGCGAATTTGTACCCTGGCTTTCTATTATTGATTTGCTGATGTTTCTTTCAAAAGAACAAATACGGGAGTATCTTTCCGCCTATGAATTAATTTAAGTTATGAAGGAAATTGGTGGTTATTTCGAATTAGAATATACTAACATTACCGTTAACAACCTGCACAATACTGCGCTGCGGCTAAACAGCGGCCGCAATTGCCTGGCATATATACTGCAATCGCGCGGGTACAAAAAGGTGCATTTACCGTATTATACCTGCGATGTGGTTACCGAGCAACTGATCAGGTACAAAATCGATTTTGCTTTCTACCACATCAATGAAAACCTTGAGCCGCTAGCGTTGCCGCAATTGCATGCAAACGAAGCTTTCCTTTACGTAAATTATTTTGGCATAATGGGCCACTACGTAAATTTGCTAGCGCATACAGGGCTCAACCTAATTATCGATAATTCACAGGCGCTATTTCAGGAGCCTGTTGCTACCGCCGATACATTCTACTCTTTACGCAAATTTGCAGGTGTAACCGACGGCGCATTTTTGTATTGTAACGGACCGGCCATACAGCTCAACTATAGCACTCAATACCCCGGCGGCGACCACCTGCTTACCCGGAAGAATTTTGGGGCAAGGGCAGGCTTCGATCAATTCAAGGCCAATGAAGCCGCTTTTTCCGACTTGAAAATGGGCAAAATGTCCCCTGCTACTGAAGCCTTTGTCAGCTCATTCGATTTTGAAAAAGCGAGGCTTGCCCGCGAAAGAAATTTCATGTACCTGCATAGCCGGCTGGGCAGCCTTAATACCTTGCCAATACCCGATAACAAAGACTTATGCGGACCGCTTTGCTACCCCTTTCTGGTAGCCAGCAACGACCTGCGCAAACAATTAATTGAAAAAAATGTATTTATACCTACACTCTGGCCCGGCCTTAGTGTTGACAATGATTCATACGAAGCTTACCTTGTGCAATATTTACTACCCCTGCCTATAGACCAGCGTTACGACTTAAATGATATGCAACGCATTATCGGAATAATATTAATGCATTTAACCTAAAAGCGACAGTAAAGTATAACATTTACGCTTTCAATTTTTATTTTTAGATAGATTTGATTTCAACTTTTTTCTATAACGAGATTTTTTGCTTGCTCATTAAAAAAGTCAGCATCTTGTAAAAAACCATTAAAGGTGCTACATTTGTGGGCGATGTGCCAAGGACTCGCACTCCTTCATACAGGTTATTTGCCCTGCTTGACTAATGCCTATCCATACGCCCCTGAGCTGCATCGATATGTGAATTGGATATAAAAAAAAACAAATGGAATTTCAAATTAAGTTTCGTCCATTCAGGCTTTCAGATGCTATGTTTGTGAACGAATTAAGGCAAATTGAAGATATGGAGCGCAATATTGGTAGTGTGAAACGCCCAGTATCGTATGAGCGTGACCTGAAATGGATAGAAGGACTAATACTAAACGACGACCAAAAGGTAATATATTTCGCCGTAACGCCCCACGACAGCGATGATATAATAGGCTATACATCTATATCCGAAATAGACTACAGAAATGGCACTTGTTTTTGGAGCGGCATAAAAATATCCCCGCTCCAATCTGGGAAAGGAATTGGCACCCAAGTTGCATTAAAAGTACTTAAATACGTATTTGAGGAGTTAAGGATGGTAAGGTGCAAAGGCGAATGTTTGGAAAATCATGAGGCTGTTTTAAAAATGCTGCTTAAAGTCGGGTTTAAACAAGAAGGCCTTATAAGAAGTTCGATTTTTAAGAATGGAGTGCAACATAACCAGTGGTTACTGAGTGTTATAGCTGTGGATTATGCAGAAATAAAAAATAAATATAACCTTTGAACCAGCGCTTATGAAACACCAAATTGGGGATAAAGCCGATTTCAGTAAAACTATTTCTGAGTTTGATATTTATCAATTTGCGGGAATAACTGGAGATTTGAATCCTATACATGTAAATGAAGTTCATGCCAGTACTACAAAATTTGGTAAAAGGATTGCCCATGGAATGCTCACTTCTTCTTTCATTTGTACTGTGTTAGGCACAAAGTTGCCGGGAGAGGGCACAATTCATGTAAGTCAGGAATTAAAATTTTTGAAGCCCGTTTATATCGGAGATACGATAACTGTCAATTTAGAAGTCATTGGCATTATGGAAAATGGTTATTTCCAAATCAGGTCTAGTATTATTAACCAAAATAATGAAATGGTGGTTGACGGCATTTCTGTTGTAAAACCTCCGAAAGAGTAAGTATGGCTGATGATGTTGTTATTAGTGTATGTACGCTTACATACAATCATGAAAAATATATTGCCAAGGCAATTGAAAGTGTTTTGGCTCAGAAGTGCAGCTATACTATTGAAATGATCATCTCCGATGATTGTTCAACTGACGGTACTGTGGACATAATTAAGAAATATGCCGCGTTACATCCTCATATTATCAAGCCCATTTTCAACACAACCAATTTAGGGTCTAAAAAAAATAATGCCCAATGCATAATGGCCTGTAGAGGTAAATACATCGCCGGGCTGGAAGGTGACGACTATTGGATTGACCCTTATAAACTCCAGAAGCAAATTGACTTTCTTGAAGCTAATGCTGATTACTCGTTGTGTTTTACAGATGCAATTGTGGTGGACGAACATGGAATAGAAAAAAAAAGCATGTTTAGAAATGACGACCAAACCGAATTTGGCATGAAAGACATCCTCGAAACAGAAATAGTCTTCATCCCTACGGCATCAATGGTATTTCGAAACATTTTACCTAAATCTTTCCCCCAATATATAGCCGATGCAATGAGCGGCGATATTGCCCTGCACATTTTTTTCGCCGATAAAGGCAGAATAAAAAAGCTTAATGAAAAAAGCTCGGCATACAGAGTGCATCCTGGAGGTATTACAAAGTCCGCATACCAATTGGAGCATGCCTTCAACGCACAATTTGACTTATACGAAGCAGCAAATGAATACCTTAACTTCAGACATTTTGCGTTGTTTAATGCGCAACTGTTTAAAATGGCAAAAACCAGGCTCATTTATGGCACCAAAGAACTGACGGGTATGAAGCGGCAAAAACAAATTTTGAAGTATCTTCGGAAATATTTTAAATATGCCGACTCCATTGATTTAAAAGAGATCTTTTATTATCTGACTATTTTGTATCTTCCGTTCCTTCTCAGGAAAAAAAAAGCCGACTAAACCAGCAAAATCACCCCCTCATTGCGTGCGCATACTATGAGGTGATTATTAATTTCGTTAAAAATAACTTATGCCGGACCATTTGACTATTGACAATACACTCCCACATTTTGAAGGCTTCAGCAATGCGAGTTTTGGGGAACTTTTGCAAGGGGTAGGTACCGACAATGATGATTTTCTTATTACGCTGCCAATAGACCTCCATTCTAAAGCCTGTTTTTATCCTGATGCCGCCTTGGGTAACATAACCGTTTTCCCAAAATACAAGTCGAAGGTTAAAAAATTCATTGAAACTTTTTTAGATAAATTCGGCTTTACAGCATCAGGCAACATCGTTATTACCAGCGACATACCAGAAGGAAAAGGCTTATCGAGCTCCACCGCCGATATGGTGGCTGCTTTTCGTTGTATGCAGAACTACCTGCAGGTAGATATTGAACTGGAAAAAGTAGGACAAATACTGCGGGAGATTGAACCGAGCGATGGCGTGCTGTATGCCGGCAGTGTTATTTACAAACATAAAAAATGCCTGTTTCAAAAAAGCCTGGGCGTTTTCCCAACCACCCATATCATAGCTATTGATGAAGGTGGCGTGCTGGATACTATTAGCTACAACAAAGTAAAGAAGGACTATTCTATTGAGGAGAAAACAATGTATTCGCTCTTAAGAGATGATATGGCTGATGCTTTTGAAAAGAAAGACTACAACCGGGTAGGTTTCATTGCCATGCAAAGTGCACTGATGAACCAGAAGTACAACAACAAGAAAAACCTCATCAATTGCATCAGTATGCTGGGCCAGCTTGGCGCTATGGGCCTGGTTACTACCCACAGCGGTACCTGCATAGGTATTATACTTGATCCTGAAAAGAACAACGTTGATGCTGCATACCAGCTAATAAAACAAACCTTTCCTGAAGACAATATATTTACTTATAAAACAATTTAGCTACTCGCCGCATTTGCCGGGTATACCATTAAAAGCGAAAAGGCTACCAGCGTGTGCGGGTAGCCTTTTACAATATCTGCCATCTCAATATTATTTACTGTTCTTCTTCAGGTTTTCGAAGAATATCGCTACACCCTTCCTTTTAATATCATAGGTCTGTTCTACAAACAATTGGTCGAATGAATCTTTGAATATCAACTGTTTTTTGTAGTGGCCGTAGCTATTCAGGTGCTCCTGGTTAGTTGTTCTCGGGTTAATGTCGTATGACGGGCTTACCTCGAAAAAATAAGGTTCTGTTTCCGTATCATCATTTTGCCAACCCACATCAAATGCCCCCATTGTAAGGTCCAGTTTCTTAAAGGTGTCAATAATGTATTGCCTCCATTTTTCAGGGAAAGTTTCAAAGTCCACCGAACTGCCAAAGCTGGTCGATGTGGTTCTCCACTTGGTTTTATCATTGTTCTTTCGCCAGTAAAAATGTTCAATTTTATCACCAACGCATATCACCCTAAGGTCCATGGTTATGTTCAGCCTTTCCTGCACAATGTAGTACTTGTTCGATAGTATGATGGGGTCAGTACTTACCTTTTGCAGCGTTTGCCCGTCAGTAATATTGAAAAGCCCGTACGATCCGCTGGAATGCGGCACCTTAATAAGAAACGGATATGCGCTTTCACTTTGCATCAGCAATTGGAAATCGCTGTAAAATACAGTACGCGGGGTATGTATATCCAGTTCCCTGAACTTGGTGTACATGTAAATCTTGTTCTCCCAGTACAACACCTCGTCGTAGGAAGGGTAAACCTTGTTACCCTGATATTCTAACTGCTGGCATAAAAACTGGTAAATAGCGGAATAGTTTTCAAAACGATAGTCATCAAACTTATTGATGAACGTATTGAAAAGTATGTTTTTATTTCTGTACTGGCCTATATTACCACCACGGTGTACTTTGAATTTCTGCCCGCTCGCTGCCACATAGGCCATAAGCAATATGTCCCAGGTTATATTACGCCTGAAAAACCACAAATTAGGATAGTTGATCCAGATAATATTTTCAGCATCATCGCTTTTGAATGCAGGACCATTCACACTTTTATATATACCGTAAGCTGTCTTTATTCTGATCAGCAACTTAATGTTATCAATGCCTATCACTTTATCGAAGGCAAACTTCACATAACTTTTAAGCCTGAAAGAAATTGAATGATCCATTATATATTTTTTATCACGTACTCCTCGCCTACTCTTTTTACAAAAAACTTATGCCCTACCAAATCAAAAATTGGTTTGTCTGACATACTATCCGAATAACAAACAGAATTAGGCAGGTCGTAGTTGGCAAGATTGACTAATTCTTTTATCCTGCCCACCTTCTGGTAGTCATAACAATCAGCACCAATCCATTTCCCGGTAGCTTTATTGTTCTGTATTGCTACATGGGTAGCAGCTACGAAGGGAATACCCCTTAATTCGGCAAACTTTGACAGGTATATGTCATAACCCGCAGAGGCTATCAGCACATCAAACTCAGGGTCACGTATATACTTTTCCAGTTCCTTATCTACTATTTCAATGAGGTTGCCGGTAATATGTTCCCGTACAAACTCGTCAGCCTTTTGCTGCAACTTCGCCAAAGGGTAGCCCTTTATTTTAGCCAGCTTAAGCTTTTTGTGCTTTACCCAATATTGCTTAAAATAACGATCTAATACGGTACAAACCATTTGAAGCCCAAAACTTCGCAAGCCTTTACCACCGGCAAAGTCTGCAAACATATCCGGGCTCTGGTATTTGTAAATAGTTCCGTCAAAATCAAAGATCGCTAACTTTTTACTTACCGGCATTTTTGAATATGTCCTTTATGGCATTCAATATGATCATGTTCTCTTCAAACGTTCTTGATGCTATGCGCAAGAACTGACCATTAAGTCCAATCTTATCGGTGCACTCCCTTACATAAACGCCGTAAGAATAGAGCAACTTAACCATAAAGTCTTTTGAAGAAGAACCATCCAGCAACTCAATAAGTGCAAAGTTCGCTTTTGACGGATAGACCTTTATTTCAGGTATGCGCGAAAGCTCGGTAATGAACATCAGCGTATTCATGATGTACTTTTTCCTTACTATATCGTATGTTTCAACAAATTCAGGCTTTGAATACAACCTGTAGAAATAATTGGCAAAACCACCAATATTCCACTGGTAACCTGTTTCCAGCAACGAAGAAACCCGGTCTGCGCTCATTACAGCATAACCAGCTCTTAAACCAGCTATACCAAAGTCTTTTGCAAGGCTCTTAATTACAATAAGGTTAGGGAATTCCTGCAGCAGGTTATACGTATTCACCATTGAAAAATCAGCGTCTTCGTACGCGAAGTGTATGAAGCTTTCGTCAATAATGATGTTGGTAAGGAAGGAAAGTTCCCGCAGCATCAAGGTAATGTTTTCAACAGAAATATAGTCGCCGTTCGGGTTGTTAGGGTTTACCAGAACAATAGAATCGGGCCTGATTTCTTTTATGTATTCTATGTAACGGTCAACGTTAAGGGAATAGTTCCTTTCTTTTGGCAGCTGGTAATAAATAACATCTTCCTTGTTCTTCATATACTCGTAGTATGATGAGAAGGTCGGGATGTTAACCACTAGTTTACCCTTAATAAAGTTGTGTATTACGGCCTGAATAATTTCAATAGCACCATTACCTATGAATATGTTATCTATAGGCACGTCAATTACCTGGGTCAGGAATTCTGCAACTTCCTTATTCTGAGGTGGATATGCTTCAATGTATTCCCTTAATTTACCACCTTCTATCATTTCTTTATTGAAATGCTCCATGAACAGGGTGGTAGCATACGGGTTTGACAGAAAACAAGCATCAACAAATGTCTTGGGCTCTCCTATCATGTCGAATACCGAAATAATACTTGGCGGATGCGAACCACTTTTCTCTTTTAATTCCCAAAACGCATCATAAAACTTTTGTTCTTTTTCGTTTAAAGTCAACATATCTTACAAAATTTTTTAATTTCAAAATACGCGCCAAAGTTACTTATTATTGCGACATAATCAAACTGAACGGCACCTTCAGGGGTGTAATATAGCGTACAAAGAGGGTCGCTAACAGTAACTTAATGAACAGCAACACCTTCTAAACTCTGCGGGGCGTTTGCCCCGACCTATTTACGGGTAAATGCCCTGCCCTGCGATAGGTTGTGTATATTTGCAGGCTTAACGCTTATTAAACTAACGTTTATCCTGAATGTGTGGAATTGCAGGGGTTATGGGTGGGTTTGCGCCCGATTCAAGGCGAAAATTCCTGAACAGTTTGTCAGCAGGGCTGGCCCACAGGGGGCCTGACGGCTGCCAAACGTATGAAGACGACCATGCGGGGCTCGTTCACACCCGTTTATCTATTATTGACCTTTCTGCCCAGGGCAACCAGCCTTTCTATAATGAAGACCGATCGGTAGTGCTCATTTGTAATGGCGAAATATATAATTACAAGCAACTGCGCAATGAACTGGAAGCCAACGGGCATCAATTCAATTCAGCGTCTGATTCTGAGGTCATCGTACATCTGTATGAAGACTACCGCGACCAGCCGGAAAAGTTGTTATTAAAGCTAACAGGCATGTTCGCTTTCGCTATCTGGGATATCAACGCCCGAAAACTGCTGCTTGCCCGCGACCGTATAGGTATAAAACCCCTTTATTTTTCAGTAGCAGCCGGTAAGTTGGTCTTTTCATCAGAAGTACAACCGATTGTGAACACCGGCATATGGCCTTTTGATCTGGACCATACTTCGTTATATGAATACTTTTTGCTGGGCAGCATACCGGGGCCAAATACTCTTTACAAAGAAATACAGTGCCTGGATGCCGGCACTTACCTTACCGCTGAAAATGGTAATGTAAATATAACCACGTACTGGGATGTGCCGGAAAACGACAAACATGTAATGAGTGAGGGGGAAGCTCAGGAAGAACTAGAGGCATTATTTACAGCAATAATCACAGACCATCTGGTGGCCGATGTGCCGGTGGGCACATTCCTTTCCGCCGGTGTCGATTCCTCGCTCATATCAGCAATTGCGGTGGAACAGCATCCGGGTATTAACAGCTTTACCGCTTCCTTTCCTGGAGAACCTGAAGATGAAGGTGTAACTGCAGCCGAAACCGCGCTTAAATTAGGCACTACCCACTTTGCGTATGCACTCACCAGCAATTTTTTCGATGATTTCGAGCACCAGTTCAGGAATATGGACCAACCCTATGCTAACCCCAGCGCACTGGCGCTGGGCAGAATAAGTAAGCTGGCCAGACAACAGGTAAAAGTAGTGCTAAGCGGCGATGGGGGCGATGAATTGTTTGGTGGCTATAACAGGCACGAATTCCCCAAAACACCGGCATTTCTCAGGTATATACCCCGGGCCTTACAAAACGACCTGCTGAAAATAGGCAGCAGGGTTACTGGCAATAAAGGGCTGGAAACATTACGGAAAAATATAGCGAGAACAGATGTAGATATTTTCATGCACAAAGTAGCGCTGGAAAAAACCCAAATAATTTTGTCTATGTTTGCACCCGAAATTGCCCCGAAAATAGACATAGAGCGCTATTCTGAAAGAGTAAAAAAATTATATAAAAGAAGACAAGGTGCTGACAGGCTGAATAACGTTCTCTACGTGGATATGAAGACCACTCTGGTTGATGAAATGCTAACCAAGTGCGACAGGATGACCATGCAGAACGGCATAGAAGGCAGGTTGCCCTTCCTTGACCACCGGCTGGTTGAATTTGCCTTTAACCTGCCGGGCGACTATAAAAGAAAAAATGGCACAGGTAAAATAATGCTGCGGAATTTTCTGGCTAAAAAATTAGGCAGGGAATTGGCCTTCAGGGAAAAAACAGGCTTTAAGTCGCCGTTTAAACACTGGATGAATACTGATAAAGCGACGCATGATTTTGTAGTGCATAATATAACTGAAGCAAAGCAGATACAGTTACTGAATAGTAAGCGACTGGAAACAATTATAGGTGACCTGGATTGTGTGACGCAGGAAACGGTATTTGCGCTGGTATGCCTGAATACCTTCTGTAAGAATGCACCATTGTTGTAAAAAGAATAAATAGTTGGGAATGAGAATATTTTTAACCGGTGCTGCCGGGTTTATTGGAAGCCACCTGAGTGAGCAACTACTTTCGCTCGGGCATAAGGTTGTGGGTATTGATAACTTTGACCCCTTCTACAAACGAGAAGTTAAGGAAGAAAACCTGAAGGTAGCTTTACAGCATCCGCATTTTACATTTATAGAAGCCGACCTGTGCGACGAAAACTTCTGGGCAAATAATACCCATAAGGACTTCGACCTCATTATACACCTGGCTGCTATGGCTGGTGTAGGGCCGTCCATGAAAAAACCTTTTCTTTACAACGAGGTAAACATTATGGGCACCACCTATGTATTGGAGTTCGCCCGGTTGAATAATATTAAACGCGTGATATTCGCTTCATCAAGCAGCGTATATGGCATTAATAAAAACCTGCCATGGTCGGTTGAAGATCCTAACCTGTTGCCTATCAGTATTTACGCCTTCACTAAAATATCGGGCGAAAATTTGTGCAGGCTGTACAACCAACATTACGGATTACAGATAACTGCGCTTCGGTTTTTTACCGTTTACGGCCCGCGCCAGCGGCCTGACCTTGCCATACACAAATTTGTAAAGGCCATTGAAAATGGCGAAAAAATACAGCTGTTCGGCAACGGCCAAACTTTTAGAGATTATACTTTTATTCATGATATTGTGAGCGGTATAATGGGCGCCGTTAACCACCATAACGAAGCGTTTGAAGTATATAACCTGGGCAACACGCATACCGTGAGCCTTATGGACTTGGTGCAGGTTATTGAAGACCTGTTAGGTAAAAAAGCCATCATAGAATTTTTGCCGGAACAAGCCGGTGATGTACCCTATACATGGGCCAACATTGATAAAAGCCGCGAAAAGCTGGGGTATAACCCGCAAACCAGTATAAGGCAAGGTGTACAGGAGTTTATTAACTGGTATAAAAACAGGTAAATGAGAATATGGGCTTTCCCCTCTTTCTACCCCCTCGATCATCCGGGTATGAAGTGGTCTGGAATATTTGCACACCGCCAATATGTTGCGTTACAGGAAAATGGAGCTGAAATAAAAGTCATTGTGCCCGTATTATGGCATCCGCCAAAGCCATTTTCAAAATTGAATGCAAACTGGAAAATGCTTTCAACTATCACCTACCCTAAGGAAAGAATTTATGAGGGTATAAAAGTATACCACCCCCGGATAGCCAACATGAAACCTTCCCGCATTTTTACCAGGAAGCAGTACGAGGATAGGTACATGGAGGCGATAGTATCTTTTTTCAAGTCCAATAACATTAAGCTGAACAAGGAAACCGATATTTTCTATTCGCAGTGGATACCTACCGGTCGTATGGTGCAGCAGGCTGCCCATCAGTTAGGTGTAAAATCTGCCATGCTGGCCATTGGCGATGATATTGTAGTATGGCCGCATGAAAGCGCAGATAAAAAAGCAGCATTTATAAAGGCATGGAAAGCCGCGGATCTCCGCCTTTCGGTAGCGGCCTATCTGGCAGATGAAGGCAATAAAATTGTGGGTGAAGCCCTCCCCTACAAGGTGGTTAGGCGTGGTGTGGAACACCAGAAGTTTGTACCCGCAAAACCAGGCGAAAAAGAAAAAATAAGACAGGAATTTAACCTGCCTGCCGATAAGATAATTATACTCACCGTAGGTAGCGCAATAGTTCGCAAGGGCTGGCTCGATCTGTTTGATGCCTTGGTTGACATTGTAAAAACAAGCCCTAACATAGTATTAGTAGGCATACACTCCGGTTCCAAAGAGCTGAAGCTTGATGAAGAAGTAGCCAGGCGCGGGCTAACCAATTACTTCGTAAATATGGGCGAAGTAGCCCCGCAAACCATTAACCAGTTGTATGTGGCTGCCGATATTTTTTGCCTGCCGTCGCACTGGGAGGGTATAGCCAATTCGGTAGTAGAAGCCATGTCTTGCGGCCTGCCTGTACTCACGACAGCGGTTTGCGGCCACCCTGAATTAATAACCAGTGGTGAAAACGGAATATTGGTAGCACCTAAACAACCGGCGCAAATAGCAAAAGAACTTGCGGACCTCATAACCAACAAAGAAAAACGCGATACATTAGGGGCAAACGCCCGCAACTTTATTGTGAATGTATGGGGTAGTTTCGCACAAAACTCCGACAAACTGTATAAAATACTATCTTCATAGATAATCTGAGTTCGTTAGGATCTGTAATTATTATGGTAAGTGTTATTATACCAACATATAACCGGCTGCAATTGCTGCCTTTTACCCTGCGATCGCTGGCTGCTGTAAAGCAACCCGGCATCGACATGGAAATAATTGTTGTTGATGATGCCTCAACCGATGATACCTGGGACCACATACTGGTAAACTACCCTTATGTAAACCTGCTCGAAAACAAGGGCAAAGGTGCCGCGGCAGCGCGCAATACCGGCCTGCACGCCGCTAAGGGCGAATACATTCTGTACCTCGATTCCGACGACCTGCTGGGAGAGCATTTCTTTGACTGGAAGCTGGCATACCTGCAAAAAAACATCAACTACAGTGCCTGTTATGGCGACTATGATTACTTTGAAGGTGAAGGCGATTTCGATGCCACACAGGTAACATTTAAAAACAAATACCCGCTTATAACCGATATTACCAACCTGTCGCAACATGTGGCACAATACCTTTCCGGCAAATACATACCTGCAAATGCCATACTCTGGCGTAAAGATTTTCTGCTGAAAATTAACGGACATGACGAGACCCTGAATATTAACCAGGATGTAGACCTGTTTCTGAGGGCCGTACTGGCCAGGTTGAAGATTGCCGTGGCGTTAGATAAAACGAAAGCTTACATACGCAACCACGAAACCGACATACGCGTAGGCGATGCCAGAAATGCCAACCAGAAATGGGTGCAGATGCTGGAAATGCGGATGAGAATGTGGGAAAAACTGAAAGCGGCAGGCTATGACGGACCGGAATACAGTAAGCTGCTGAGCTATTATATTTTCAGCCGCTGGAAAATACTGCGGCATACCGAGCCTGTAACAGCAACCCGCTACCTGGAATTCGCCAAAAGAGTACATTGGCCCATAGACCTGCGGGGCAACCCCATGGTAAAAATAGCAGGTAAAATTATTGGTCCCGAACGATTTATAAAATTGAAATACCGTTTATTGAAACGCGACTGATAGACAACGCAATATGCCAACCCAATAAATTAAGACTTCCATAATTGACCAGTAGCCCATCAGCAACAATAATTATCAATAATTAAGGTATTTTTACGCTCAGGTTATTACACCCAACAACGCATTATTAAGAAAAATTATTTTTTAATGCCCGGGTTAAACAATATTTGAAACATACATGGATATTGCAGGGCAATACAATTTAGTCCACATAACATCTGACGGCGAGTACATGGCGGCGCTGGTTGCCAGTCAGTTATTTGACCAGGCCGAATGCCAGGCTGTGCACCGTGATGGCTTTGCACCTAACAAAGTAGAGGCATGGATAATTGGGGGGATGGGCGAATACTTCAACGAAAAATCGAAACAAAAAATAGCGGCGTTAAAAAAACGATGCCCGCATGTTGCCGTAAAAATGCTGAATGGCGTAAGCCGGTGGGGCAACCTGCCTATTATGCAGCTTATGCATTATAACCGTAGCAAAATGGGTAAGGCTACCCGTGTAATTTACCATTGCCGTGGCGAAAGTGCCGCGCAATGGGCCATAAAACTACGCCGGTCTTTCCCTAACGATAAAGTAGTGCTGGATGTGCGCGGCTACTGGCCAGCAGAGCTATTGTATGCGCGTGGAATTGATGATGTAAACACGGCTACGGGTAAAGATGAAGCTGATTTTAAAAACGCTTTCAACTTCCTGAAAACGACCATCAGCAAGGTGGATGCAGTGACTACAGTTAGCACTGCCCTGCGCGACCTGCTGATAGAAAAAACCGGAGCAAAAGAAACAACGGCTGTTGTGCCTTGCTGCGTGACCCATATTACCAGCGACGATAAGCGCCAGGAACTGAGAAAAGAATGGGGCATAAAGGATGATGAAGTAGTACTGGTTTATTCCGGCACTACGGCAAAGTATCAGCACCTTGACGACCTGACCATACCCTTCCTGAAAAAATTGGCATTACAGAACCCCAAGGTGCGCCTTGCATTCTTTTCAGCAGAGCAGGAAAAAATAAATAAGTTGCTTGTTGAAGCTGGCATAGATACCGGTAAGACCATCATCAAGAGCTTTGCACAGAATGAAGTTGCCAGCGCCCTGACCGCATGCGACCTGGGCATACTGATTCGCAAACCAACCCTAGTGAACCGTGTAGCGAACCCGGTTAAAATTGCCGAATATATGGCTGCCGGGCTGCCGATAATAATTGAAAAAGGCGTGGGTGGTGTGGCCAACCAACTCTTCGCCCAATCATTGCTCAAAGGCATTGAAATTGCGGCACCCGGCACAGACATGAACGCCGCTGCGAAAGATGTGAACAACTGGATAAGCGAAGGCGTGCACAACAAAAGAACCGCTGTGCGCAATTATGTGCGGGAAGTATACCTGTGGAGCTCCGCCATTCATGTGAGCCGCAGAATGTACCAAAAAGTGCTGGAAAGCTAACGTTAAGTAATGATAACGCAATAAAGTACCTGGTGGAATAGTACTATTTTCATTGGTTAAGTGAAAAGATAAAACGAACGTTTAAAATTGTAAGCAGTAGATGTGTGGCATTCTTTCAATAATAAATACAAGGCCTGATAACGGGTCGGAAAACCTGATAAAAGCTTGTTCTATAATAAAGCACCGTGGCCCTGATGATGAGGGTTTTTTAACATGGGCTCCGGGTGCAGACCCTATTATTTGGGCGGGTGGCGATACTGCGCCTTCAACTCACGATTTCTGGAAATACAATACACTGGCACCGGGCCAGCATTATAAAGTAGGTTTCGGGCACAGGCGCTTGTCTATACTCGATCTTTCTCCGGCAGGCCACCAACCCATGACGTACGATAAGGCCGGACTGGCCATATCGTTCAACGGAGAGGTATATAACTACCTTGAAATAAAGGCAGAACTGGAAAAGGAAGGGCACCATTTCCATACTACAACCGACACTGAAGTTATTCTGCACGCATGGGAGCAATGGGGTGTAAAATGCCTTGATAAATTCAATGGTATGTTTGCCTTTGTTATACTCGACTACCGCAAGCAAAAATTATATGCCGTGCGCGACAGGTTCGGGGTAAAGCCACTGTACTATTTTAAAGGCGCAAGTGCACTATACCTCGCTTCTGAAATAAAGCAGATACGCACATCGCCCGATTACAAATTTGAACTGGACGAAGCAATAGCCCGCAAGTACCTTGCAACAGGATCGACCGACCAATCAGACAAAACTTTTTATAAAAATATTGAATGCCTGCCGGGTGGCAGCTACATTGAAATGGACATTTCCAAAGACGGAAATGATTTCATGATAAAACAATGGTACACCCTGAAGCCAAAAAAATGGAGCGGCACGTTTGACGAAGCGGTGGCCGAATTCAGGCGCTTACTGATAGATGCAGTGAGTTTACGATTGAGATCAGATGTTACCGTAGGGTCCTGCCTTTCGGGCGGGTTAGACTCATCGAGCATTGTGTGTATAGCCGCCGACCTGCTTAAAGCAAAAGGAGAATACGCAGGGCAGGAAACGGTTACTGCCTGCTACGATATTGCCAGGTATGATGAGTGGAAATTTGCCGAAGAAGTAATTAAGCAAACTAATTCTACCCCGCATAAAACATTCCCATCGTTCCAGCAATTGCAGAACGAAATTGATGCCTTTATCTTTCACCAGGACGAGCCTACGGGCAGCACATCGCAGTTCAGCCAATGGGCAGTATTTAAAGCCACGCACGATGCAGGACTTAAAGTAATGGTGGATGGCCAGGGTGCCGACGAGCAACTGGCAGGTTATGGCGGCAACGACATCCCTTTCTATACCGGCCTTATGAAAAGCGGCCAGTGGGGCGCTGTGCTGGAAGAATCAAAAACACATAAAGCTGCGACCGGCGGCTACCCTAAAAGTTCACTTCTGGCAGCTGCACAACTAACGTTTGGTAAAACCGTTACCAGCCTGCTACCACAGCGCTTACGGGTTAATAATATGCCACCGGTAAAATTCGTGCACAATACCGAATCTGCGTATATGTACGATGCCCCGGCGCACAGTTTACAGGAAAACCTGTTGCGCCAATTGTATAAGGAGCCGCTACCGGCTCTGCTGCGTTATGAAGACCATAATTCCATGGCCTGGAGCGTAGAGTCGCGCACCCCATTTATGGATTACCGTTTACTGGAATTCACCATGGGCTTACCTGCCCGCTACTTGCTGAAGAATGGCGTGCGTAAACACATTCTGCGCGAGGCTATGCACGGCATTATACCTGAAGCTATTGAAAACAGGCGCGACAAAATGGGTTTTGTAACCCCGGAAGAAATGTGGATGAAAGGAGAAGGAAAAACATGGTTCACTACCGAAATTGATAAAGCCTGCAAGCAGTTTGACGGCACTATACTCAATGCCGCGGAAACCAAAATCTACTTCAATGAAATAATGGACGGCAAGCGCCCATTTGACTTTGTGCCCTGGCGTATTATTTGTTTCAGTAAGTGGATGAATAGCATTTGAGTAGAAAGTAGAAAGTAGAAAGTAGAAAGCTGTTGGAGTAGTTAGTAGTTAGTACATAGTAGTTAGACGGCTGTTAGTAGAAAGTCTAAAGTAGAAAGCTGTTGGAGTAGTTAGTACATAGTAATTAGTAGTTAGACGGCTGTTAGTAGAATGCTGTTGGAGTGCTTAGTAGTTCGTATTTAGTACATAGTATTCAGTGCATAGAAGGCTGTTAACGCACAGAAGGTAGAGAATTGGTATAATGCTCTTGGCCTCCAATGCCATTGATGTAAGGAGTTTTGCGTCGTCCCTGCGGCACGCCGCAGACATTAATCTCCCCTCTACCATTTATGGAGAGGGGCTGGGGGTGAGGTAATCTGGAGCACCTTAACTATAGAAAAGAAAAAAAATCACAACAAATAATGAGTGAGCAAAATAAAATAGCGTTTTTATGTCACCCTTACCATAGGGGTGGGGTTACCCGTTGGATGGCTGATGCCGCTATGGCTTACGCCGCCAAAGGTTATGCAGTTTATTTTGTTACACCTGAACCATCCGTAGAATTCTATTCGGGTAAGGGCAGAGAAACCATGGTGCAATTGCTTCAAAAAACACCAAATAAAGTTCACATAGGCAGCATAAAGGTGGGTCGGGAATTTGAATTCGGCACACCTGAATATAATGCCTACACCTACAAAAAACTGATTCTGGAACATGTGCCCATAGGCACTCCTATCATACTATCTGACGACCCTACCGTTTGGCAGGCTGCCTGCGCACTAGGCAACAGTTACCCAATTATAGGCGTTTTACATGCCGATGAACCGCATTACTACCAGCTTGCAGAACAATACAAAAATGAGGTTCCCATATTTGTATGTGTATCGGCAAGAGTAAGCAGACTGGCGCAGGAAAAAACACCCTCAATTGATGCCGCACGGGTGTTTATTGTGCCCTGCGGAATAACACTACCAGCAGCACAAAACAATTACAACGCCAATGCCACATTACAACTGGTTTATGTGGGTCGCATAACCGACTACCAAAAACGGTCAGGCGACCTGGCTAAAGTAGCTATGCTGCTGAAACAAAAAAATGTTCCTTTTCACCTCAACATTATTGGCGATGGCCTAGAGACCAAGGTAGCACTGCAAAAAACCATTCAGGAGGAAGGCCTGCAAAACGATGTAACCTTTACCGGTTGGCTGTCGCAGGCAAAAGTAGCAGAGTACCTGAATACTTCAGATGTTATGGTTTTAACATCCGATTTTGAGGGGATGCCCATTGCAATGATGGAGGGACTCGCCTCGGGTTGCGGCTTTGCAGGCACCCGTGTTAGCGGCATTGAAGACTATGAACATCACCCGCTTGCCAAAGATTGTTTCCGCGTATTTGAAGTGGGAGATATTGCTGCCGCAGTGCACCAGATACAGGAAGTAGCAGCCATACCCGTAAGCACCAGAAAAACGGCTGCACGCGAGTTGGCAGAAGAACAGTTCAGCATGGATATTTGCCTGAACAGGTACAATAAAGCCATTGCTACCATACCCGTAAAAAGCTATACTAATACCGCCATTGGCCTGTCTCCCGTTAACGCTATAAAGTCAAGACTTGTGGCCAGCATTCGGGCACTGAAAATGGGGATGGGGAAATGATATCTGATATCAATTTCCTATTTCGTAAGCCGTTTAAACCACCCAAATCATAAATGGAACGATCGCGTAACACAAATATCGCCTTCGCTTATCATTGTACAAACTTATAAAACAGGGAACTATATTTAGCTTTAATAAAGTCGTAATGGCGCGATAAATCGAGTGCTTTGCTATTCTCCTTGCCTATGCTATCTGCCAAAGTTAGCAATTCCTGTAGCGATTCGTAATTATCCATGGCCTCCACCTTTGTCACAAACTGCCGAATGGCCTCTTCTTTAATTTCACCGATACTCATTTTACTTCCTTTCGGTTAACTAAAGTTACCTCTAGTACTGGTAATAGAAAAAATGATACGTAAATGGTGTACCGTTAAGTCAATAACCACCATTATTAACTTAACGGTTTTTACCAAATCCCTGCGGGACGCCGCAGACATTGATCTACCTTTTTGGGAGAGGATTGAGGAGAGGTAATCGTTAAGTTAATGACGCTTGTCAATAACTGTTAAAGTATATAGACTAACCTAATTACAGGGTTTTTCCACTGTTGAAATGGGCATGTTCACCATATTCCACATACCCTAACTGGTTGGTAACTACCTGCGTATTGCCAATAGTGAAATCAGGTATATTACTATGGTGGTGCCCATACAACCAATGGCTGATAGCCGATGTGGCAATAAAATCATGGAGCTCCGTGGCAAAAGCCGTATTAAGCACGCTAAACTTGTACTGCTCCGGATAATGCATGAAAGTGGGCACATGGTGTGTAACAACAATGGTTTTACCATCATGTGGCTTACTCAGCTCCCCGCCCAGAAATGCCATCGCATTGGCGTGTAATTGCGTATACTTTGCGGCCCTGAACTTGCCACCGTCATCCCTGATCTGATAAAAATCGCTCATACCCCGTTCTATCTCAAACTCCCGTAACGGATTTATTTCTGACCAGAGCGTAGTGAAGACCAATTTTAGGCCATCATTCAAAACAGTATGATTATTAACCAGGAAAACATTGCTTCGTATGGCTTCGTCCATGCTACCGCTGCGCTCTGCAATATCGCTGCCATAGTATTCATGGTTGCCGGGCACCCAATAAACAGCTTCAAAGTTGTGAGACAAAAAATCAAAAAAAGCAGTATGCTTATCCATTTCCGCAAAAGGAACTACATCACCTGCCAGCAATAATATATCGCCAACCGGCATTATGGGGTTTTCTTTTAAAAACTCCCGGTTCTTTCTAAATTCCAAGTGAAGATCGGAGCAGAATTGAATTTTCTTTTGCATCAGGTGCGTGCTTTGAATATTTTGCGCACCAACTTTAACGGTGCTTATTATTGGGTCGTGCCCATCTGCATTACATGGTAAGGACAAAGAACAGGGTTTCAATATAAAATGTGCAAGCCTTTTTACGGTCTATTGCCCTCTTCATCTGGTGGAAAAATTTCCTTCAGCTCTACAGAAAAGCCGGGCAATACTGTTGAGGTTGCAGCATCACTTGTCACCAGTGCGCGGGAGGCTGTGTACTTTCCGCTGGCTGCGTCTAACACATATTTCAAAAGTGTTTTGTCGGCAGGCGACACTACCCAATATTCCCGTACTCCGCTTTCCTCGTACAGGTCATATTTGGTCTTCAGTTCCCTTTCGCTGTTGGATGGCGAAAGTATTTCTACTACAAGATCCGGCGAACCAAGGCATCCCCTCTTGTCTATTTTTGAAAGATCGCAGATAACAGAAATATCTGGCTGCACCACTGTAATAATATCTTCGTCACTGACCGATCGTGTAGGTATTCTTACATCGAATGGAGCCGAATACACCCGGCAGTGCTTCCCTTTGAGAAACTGCCAGAATGCACCCGCAAGTTCCTGAGATATGTATTGGTGCTCAGACAATGGCGCGGGCGACATTTTAAATATTTTCCCCTTTATTAATTCCACACGCTCGTCAAACTTCCACTTGAAGTAGTCTGCATAGGTATAATGCTGGTTAATATCCATGTCCTGTAAGCTTGCCATACCGCTAAGTTATGCATTTTTCAATTGGCCGCATCTAATACGCATTATTCACAAAATTGCTGCCGCTTGTTCGCCCCGACCCTAAAGGGTGACATGTCATGTTGTACAATGCATTAATTACCAATCAATAAAATGATGACGAAACATGTCACCCTTTAGGGTCGGGGTATTAACGGGCGGATGACATTTTTTACGGTATTAAACATTCAAAGCGCATTTATCAATAATGCATCTAATACGCAAATGGCCGTTCTGCTACCTTTTTAAACGCTTCCCATACTCCTATCACTACTTCTGCTGCTGGTTTAATTTCGGTTATCAGGCTGCTTACCTGGCCTATTTCCAATTCGCCTTCGGTCATGTTGCCTTCAAACATCCCTTGCTTGGCACGGCCGCGACCTAAAAGGGCTTCCATGCCTGCCTTATCAGTACACTGTGCATCTGCCGCTTCTACCTGCTTGTAAAACTCGTTTTTGATGAGCCTTACGGGTGTGAGTTGCTTCAATGTGAGTGATGTGTCACCCTCCCCTGCCGCAACTACCGCCTCCTTGAATGATTGGTGGCTCGATGCCTCCGGTGTGCACACAAAGCGGCTGCCCATCTGCACGCCCTCCGCACCAAGTGCCATCATGGCAAACATGGCCCTTCCGGTGCCTATGCCACCTGCGGCTATTAACGGAATGTTTATGGCTGCCCGTACATTCGGTATCAGGCAGAGTGTAGTTGTTTCTTCACGACCATTATGGCCACCCGCTTCAAAACCTTCTGCTACCACCGCATCAACCCCGGCATCTTCGCATTTCTTGGCAAACTTTGCACTGGAAACTACGTGTACAACTGTAATGCCATTTTCCTTTAGTTTGGCAGTCCATGTTTTAGGGTTGCCTGCTGAGGTAAACACTATCGGCACTTTTTCCTCTAATATTATAGCGATATGCTTATCAATATCGGGATACAATAATGGCAGATTCACGGCAAAAGGCTTATCGCTTACCTGCTTATACTTAAGTATATGCTCCTGCAATATATGCGGATACATGCTGCCCGCACCAATTATACCTAGCCCGCCGGCATTGCTCACAGCCGCAGCCAAACGCCAGCCACTCGCCCATATCATACCCGCCTGAATAATAGGATATTGTATTCCAAAAAGTTGTGTGATGCGGTTTTCAAATGCCGTACCACCTTCTGTAATTTTACCTTCGAAAAGCATTTTGTGTAAGTATAAAGTAGAAAGTAGAAAGTATAAAGCTGTTTTGTAGTAATTAGTAAGTAGTCGTAAGTCTAAAGTATAAAGTAGAAAGCTGTTTTGTAGTAATTAGTAGTTAGTACATAGTAGTTAGACGGTTTTAGTAAGTAGTCGTAAGTCTAAAGTAGAAAGTAGAAAGCTGTTTTGTAGTAATTAGTAGTTAGTACATAGTAGCTGGTATATAGTCGCAAGACGCAATTGACTGATTGTCAAATTGCCGAATTGTCAAATTACCAAATTACCGAATTGGCTAATTCCCCTATCGGCGGATTCCCTATACTTTCTTCCTGTAAAACAGCGTATTGCAATTGCCTTCGCGGAACACTTCTTTGGCTGTACTAAGCAGGTAGTCGGCGGTTACGGCCTGATAGCGGCTCCATTCATCGTTGATCATTTCGGCACCTCCAAGCAGTTCGTAGAAAGCAAGGTTATTTGCCCGGTTTAGCAGACTCATATCTTCAAAGGCTATCATAGCCTCTATCTTGTTTTTCGATTTCTGCAACTCATTTTCTGTAACGCCGTCAGCGAGTAGTTTAGCTATTTGCTGTTGCACTGCCGCCCGGGCTTCTTCCAGTGTTTTACCTTCTCTCAATTTGCCTTCTATAACTATCATGCCGGGGTCAAGGCTGCCGGTATGGTAACAATTAATGTTGCTGAATAACTGTTGCTCTTTAACCAGCGCAATGTGCAGGCGCGATGACTGTCCGCTACCCAATATTTCCGTAAGCAAGTCGCTCGGGTAGTATGGTGGCGAAAGCCGGCCTTCAATATGCCAGCCCATGTACAAGGCATCAAGTGGCACATCGGCATAAACAGTGGCCTCGCGGTCAGCTTCCTGCCTTGGCTCTTTAGCTATATTGCGCACATACTTTTCACCAGATGGTATTTCACCAAACCATTTCTGCGAAAGTTCTCTTACTTCGCTTACGGTTACATTACCGGCAATACACATCACTGCATTTTGCGGACGGTAGTGCTTGAAGAAAAACGCCCGCACATCATCAAGCTGCGCAGTTTCTATCTGTTCCAGGTTCTTGCCTATGGTTGGCCATTGGTAAGGGTGTGTGGTGTAAGCCAGTTTGCGCAGTTCGTGCCATGCATTGCCGTAAGGCTTATTCAGGTAGTGCTCCTTAAACTCTTCGCTCACTACCTTGCGTTGCACATCAAGGCTTTTATCGCTGAAGGCCAGCGACAGCATACGGTCACTTTCCAGCCAAAATGCTGTTTCAATATTTTTTAAAGGCAGTTGTATGTAGTAGTTGGTAATATCGTTGGTGGTGTAGGCATTGTTTTCCCCACCTGCCATTTGCAATGGCTCATCGTATTCAGGTATGTTCACGCTGCCGCCAAACATCAGGTGCTCAAATAAGTGCGCAAACCCGGTTCTTTCGGCTTCTTCATCCCTTGCACCCACATCGTACAAAATGTTCATGGCTACCATTGGTGTAGCTGTGTCAGCATGCACTAAAACCCTCAGCCCGTTATCGAGCGTAAACCTTTGAAAATCCAGCATAGTTTTTAATTACAGAGCCAAAGTTAAGCGAAGATGACCAATTGCCATATTGTGCCCTTCAATACGGAAATAATAAAATTAATGACGACAAAATTCCACACAATAAACACCACCATTCCACCCACCGTAACGGATAAATGCCAGTCCTTTCACAAAAAAAAAAGCGTGACAAAACAAATTGCCACGCCCTTCAAATATTTAAAATATAATTTATTCTACAACAAACGATTTTACCGCAACATCGTTGTTTTCGGTATTTATCAACCGCAGGTGATAAACACCCTTAGCCCATGCCGAAACATTAACATCGGTAGCGGCATTAACTATACCCTGCCATATTACCTGGCCCAGAGAATTAATAATTACGCCGTTTACATTGGTGTGGTTACTTACTCCAATATGCAGGGTTTCGGTAGCAGGTACCGGGTAAATGCTCACTTCTGAACTGAACGCGGCAACATTGGCAGTGTTAAGAATAGGTATACCTGTGGTATGTGTAACTGTAAAATTGTTGCTGTTTACATTGAAGAATACATTACCGTGGCCCTTTACCTTAAACCTTGCCTGGCTGGTTGTGGTTGCCGGGTTAGGCACTGTAATGCTTGCCGAGCCACTGTTAGCCACTGTGCCAACAAACCCAGGCCATGTATTACCACCATCAACCGACATATAGATATCAACGCTGCTGGCGCTGACAGGCGCCGCATCGGTGCCCACCACGTTCCAGGTTATGGTTTGTGCACTGCCTCCGGCATAGGTAATGCCTGTTGTGCCCTGGCTGGTAACTTTGAAACCAGCCTTGGTGGTTGTAGCTACCGCATTGAGGGTAATTACATCGTCAGGATACAGAAATGCGCCGTTACCGCCAATAATGTTACGCACTGTCAGTTTAAAATTAAGGGTGCGTGCCGTATCAGGCGCTTTTTCGCCCTGATTGCCTTCGCTGCCCGCATTACTTAAAACCCCACCTAACACCATGCCTATTCTCGGGAAAACGCGTACTGTGGTTTTAACCGGAGACCAGGAACGGAATATAGGGCCCGCCAGGTAGGTATTCGCGAACCTTTTACCGAAATCACCTTTATCATTTTGTTCCCAGCAATAGGTAGTAGATGTATCTGCAACCGAATCGACGGCAATAGGAGAGGTAAGCTCAAATGGCGTTTTGTAAGGTATAGTATAGGTATTGGCAAATGCCGCCAGAGATACCAGTTTGTTACCTGTAGGCGTGACAACAGCGCAGGTTTCACTCGCTATCAGGTAACCGTAGATCTGCACAAGGCTGGATGCCGCAAAATAAGCCTGGCTGTGCAAAGCAAGGTCGTCTGGACTGCAAATACCCGCATAAGCCATAATTGTTGTGCCACTGCCCGGCTCATAAGCATAGTTGGAAACCGCATTGCCACCGCAACTACCATCAGCGTTATTGTTGAAGGTATGCTCACTGCCAAATTCATGGCCCATTTCATGCGCTACATAGTCAATATCGTATCCATCTCCGGTTGGCGTAGAGCTGCCCGTTACACTCTGTGCTTTTCTACCTGAACGGCAAACAACACCCAATGAGGAAAGGCCACCACCACCAGTAGTAAATACATGACCTAAATCATAATTAGCACTACCAATGCGGCCATCGCAGGTAGCCTGGTTTTTAGTAAGGCAGGCACTTGAATTGGCATCTATCGCATTGAACGGATCGGTGCCATTAGGGCCGCCCGAAGCCACACCCCAGATGAGGGTATCTTCCTTGGCAACAAAATTCATGTGGATGGAAAACTCCTTTTCATAAACCCCGTTAATACGGTTCATGGAAGTAGTCATTTTACTTAACGATTGTGCGGTTGTAGGTGCGGAAAGGCCTGTTGCAGCCTGACAATAAAAATGATCGGCACTAAGTGCCAGCCTGAAGGTGCGGCGCGACCAGCCATTGCCGGTACGTTGTGCCACTTTGGCAATTTCTTTCCTGTCTAATTCCGCAACTGGCGCTGCAGCTACATCAGCAGCCACAGTACCTCCACACTTCATGGCATCTTCCACGCTGCGCACTTCATCGCGCCTGTAGTGGGCGAAATAATAGCCATCATGATAGTTATCATACGGGTTAATGAATGCGGTTTTATCACCATCGTATATCATGGCATGGAAACCATACAGCGTAAAGTCCAGCTTGGCCGTTACGGTCCTGTCGTCCAGCGCTTCGCCCGAAAAGGTTTTAATATCCTGGTATTTAGCGGCCAGTTCATCTTCCATCATAGGGCATTGCCACACCTTAAAACTACGTAAGGTGCCATCTGGCATAGGCAATTCAACAACCATACCTTCAGCAGGGTCGGTTGAAAGGCTGAACATCTGCATTTTCAGCAGGGTTTCGTTAAAGGTATAGACCAGATAGTTTTTCGGCTGAAAAACCATTACTGACTTCGATGGCGCCTGCGATGCAGGTATCCGTTGCCACATGTTGCTTTCTGCATTTGCTTTCTGGCCAGCTAAAATGCCACATAACAGCGCTGCAGAAAAAATTACGTTCTTCATTTACTCGGTTTATGATTGTAATAAATAACTTAATAAGGCACAGGGGGATACTTAGGTGTAGCAACCTGCAATTTATGTATTTAATTAAGATAATAAAAAATACTTTGGCGAATCACCGTTTTTCTGTTACTAATTTCGCTCATCGTATATTTGGCAAGCAAAATGGAACAGAATTTCACCTATAACTTAGCGAACATCGGGCAGGTAGCCGAACGCTTCTGGAAAGCATGCAATGGTTATCGTGTATTTGCCTTTAGCGGCGAAATGAGTGCTGGTAAAACAACCTTCATCAGCACCCTTTGCAATTACCTGCAGGTAGAAGATACCGTAAGCAGCCCAACCTTTTCGCTTATAAATGAATATCATTTTCAGCACAACGGTGCCGATTGTATTATTTACCACATGGACTGGTACCGCCTTAAAAGCGCAGAGGAAGCCGTAAATGCCGGCATTGAAGACTGCCTTTTGCAGGCACAACGCCCCAACGTATATTGTTTTGTAGAATGGCCCGAAAAAGCAATGGCATTGTTACCCAAACCACATGTATGGCTGGCTATTGAAACCACGAAAGTAGACGAGCGGAAAATGGTGGTAACCGAGGTGAAATAAAAAAAGCCTCTCTACAACTTTGCAGTTGCGGAGAGGCCCTTATTGGTGGTGGCTTATTATCTTGATGCTAATGTAATATTCTTATAAGATTGGTTTTCAGGAGCTACTTGGTTCTGAGGTACATCATTCTTGCTGGCATTGAGCGGTGTTAACTGATATTGCTCCTCTTCTTCATCCTGATTTTTCAAATGAAAATACTGAAAGGTTGAATTGTAACGGTTAGGTGTTTCGTTGCACACATAATAGCCACGCGGCTCGCGGCAAATATGGAAATTATAGTTGTAGGGAGATGTATAACATTCTGCCTTATGGTTCTTAGTTGGTTTGCACACTGGTTTCTGTGCCATTGCAGCGCCTGCAAGCATACATATCGCGGTGGTCATTATTAGTATCTGTTTCATGGCTATTTGCTTTTAATTGTTATGAGGATTTCAACACAAAGGTCGCACAACATGTGGGCTGCATTGTTATACAATAAAACCTCAGTTTTATATCTTTCATACCCTGGCTGGTTGCAGTCCGCTATTATTTTAACGAATTACAAATATCTGTTTGCGCCCACACTACAACTGTTTATACTATATTTGCCGCCAAATAGCTGCAAGGGTTCGTTATAGTATTTATAGCAACCCAAACAGTTTAGGCCATAAATTGTATATAAATTGAAGTACCGCAACGCCATACTCATAGTATTACTTATAATAATTGCCGATCAGGCGTTGAAAATATATGTAAAGACATCGTTCTGTAACGGAGATGATGTTAAGATAATGGGCAACTGGTTCCGTATGCACTTTATTGAAAATGAAGGCATGGCCTACGGCCTTAAAATAAGCGAATCGGTGGTGGGTAAAATCATCCTTTCCAGCTTCAGGTTGTTCGCTGTGGTGTTTGGGTTTTACTTATTGAAGCGGCTCATTAACAAGGGCTACAGTAAGGGCGTTATTATTTGCGGCTCGTTAATACTTGCGGGTGCACTGGGTAACCTTATTGACAGCCTTTTTTACGGACTTATTTTCAGCGACAGCCCATTTTCTTGTTTTTCAGGCAACTACGAATCGCTTTCGGGCATGGTGAAGAACCATAACCAACAGGCGGTGGCCCATTTTACCAGTTTTGGCAAGGGTTATGGCAAGTTTTTACAGGGCAAGGTTGTAGATATGCTATACTTCCCACTGGTCGATTTTAATATGCCTAAATCAATACCCTTTATAGGCGGCAAGAATTTCGTTTTCTTTGAGCCAGTATTCAATATTGCCGATGCGGCAATATCGGTAGGGGTGCTTACCTTAGTGCTGTTCCAGAGAACACTCTTGCATAAAAAAATTGCGGAAAACGCAGCAATACCACAAGTATGACCGAAGACTTAATGCCCATAAATGTATGGCTGGCAGGCCGCAGTTACCGCCTGCGCATAAAGCCGGAAGAAGAGGAAGCTATCCGTAAATCGGTAAAACTTGCCGATGAAAAAATTGCAGAAATGCGCAATGTTTATGCCGGCAAAGATGAGCAGGATTTTATGGCTATGTGCATACTATCGTACGCCGCCGATACTGCTATTGAGGCACTGAACAACCCCCTTGTACAAAACGAAGTAAGTAAACTGAACGATAAAATAGATAAGGCTTTGAAGTAAAAGTAATGTCCACGGGTGCATTTGTCATCACGTGCCCACGCTTGCTATTGTTCAACATATTTTTGTGGCCGTTCTTCTCAATATAATCAGCAGTGCGCCTTAACCCCTACCCCACAGTTATCCTGAAGGGATTAAATGTTGGTAGCGAGAAAATCAGGCATGTAAAGCCTATTCATAGGTATAGTCTGGTGCACCAAAAATTATTCCATAAACTCTCAACAATTAAAATAAATTCGTATTTTCAATCAATTGAATGAGGTATGGGTAATAATGATGGTGGGCTTAATGGTGTAATGATAACAGGCAATGGCATTGTAGGTACTATACCAAATGCGTTGCATGTTAATGGGCTTTGGGCGAATGGAATACCGGGGCCAGTATTTGGTGGTGGTGGAGCTCCTATCGGCACAGTTTATTTCGATACTGTGACAGTACCCGGTTATGGACCTGCAAATTTTTTAATGATTGTATAACTTGAACTGT
>JBBRPD010000019.1:0-72644 GCA_038228575.1 Chitinophagales bacterium
AACCTCACTACAGCTAATAATAATATTTGGGGAGAGGATGCCGCAGACGCTATAAAAAATTTCACCCTGTGTGTCCAGCCTGCCCCCGCGGGGGCAGGCTGGACACACAGGGTGGGTTGACACAGTTTAAAATACACTCCCCGAAGGAGGGCCGCCGAATCACCAAACCAAAAACTCCCCAACAAGATCTCACATCCTGTTGGGGAGTTTGTATTAACCCGCCGATAAATTATTTTTTTGCTTGTGCTGCTAATATTTTTTCCAGGTTTTCCAGTGTTATTGTATAGCCTTGCTGGAAGCCATCGAGCACCCTTTCCATTCGCTCAAATGATTCATTGTAAATAGTGATGACCACTTTTGTAATGCCGTTTTGTTCGCTGAAATTATAGTCCCATTCCGAACCCGGTAATTGTGGGTTTTCGTCTTTATCCGCAAAGGCGTTGTATAGCTTAAAATTGGTCTGTGGGGTGATGGATGTATATTCCTGAATGGCCCAACCTTCTTGCCCCTCAGAGCCTACCATAGCATAAAACCTTTTCCCGCCTACTTCAAAATTCATATATTTCGTTCTTGCTACATAGGGTGCTGGTGCAGACCATAAGTCAAGAATTTCTTGCTTCGTGAAAGCATCCCAAACCAAGGAAAGTTCAGCATCAAATTCGCGGGTTATATAAACCGTTTTTGCTGTTTTGTCAACTGTAAAATCAAATTGTAAATTGCTCATTTTGTCTGTTTTTTAAGTGTTAATAATACTTTGTCAAGTTGATTAAACTGAGTTTCCCACATTTTTCTGAGTTGTGCTAACCAATTGTCAATTTCTTGTATTTTTTGGGGGTTAAAGTGGTAGTAGATCTCTCTTCCTGAACGTTCAGGCGTTATCAATTCGCATTCCTGTAATACCTTAATATGTTTTGAAACGGCCTGCCGGCTCATATCAAATTTTTCGGCCATTGCGTTGGGCGTCAATGCTTGTATAGCAATTAAAGTTAGAATAGCCCTGCGGGTGGGGTCTGCTATGGCCTGGAATATGTCTTGCTTCATTTTTTAATATTAATTACGCAACTTGCAGGTTGCAAATATATGTGCAACTTTTGGGTTGCGCAAATGTTTTTGCAATTTTTTTTCGGTAGTGAATTTTGGTGGTGAATATCCGGTGAGGGTGGCGCTCTAGTTATAGATCCTTTACTTTAAACAAGGCCCAGGCTAAAAAGGTCAATCTCATTTGCAGCATGTAAAAAATGATGTATTTTCACTCTGTTGTTAAAAAACCACCTATTATATGAGCGAACCACTGCACGATGAACTGAATGAGTTTGATGCCAGAACGGAAAATGAACTCAAAAAAATAAAACTCTCGCTGGAACACGGCATGGATTTAACCCAATCGTTTGCCTCTCCCGATTTGCCGCCGGAAACAGAAGGGTTATTTCTCGATTACATTCAGAAATGGGAAGAACAGTTCGCGCAGCGGAAAACGATTACCGTATATGAGTTAGCTGGCAAGCCATCTTTCAGGCCTGTAGGTGAGGTGCCGGAAGCAGACATAAGTAAGGTACTCACTGAAATGCAGGATTTGCTGAACAAGCATTCCATAAATCTTGAAACGCTGTGTGAGGTTAACGACCGTGAACTCTACCGGTTTATTACGGAGGAATTGCTGCATGAGGAAACTGAGGACATACAAATTGAAGGAATGAGGCATTGTTTCATCTATGAAGAATTTCATCCCAATCACCCGTATGACATTAAAAACAGGTGCACCGAAATTATGGAGCACTTGGCGAGCGAAATGGGGGATATGACAGTGACTCAATGGGCCCTTGCAGACGAGATAACCATAGACGGACAGGTATGTGCAAAAGAGGCGTACAACGAACACATTGTTCGTTTTCAGGGTTTGTTCAATAGCATCACGCTCAATCAATTCAGTTTTGAGTCAGTAACTGTAAACGAAGCGGGAGATGAAGCCTCGGCGATAGCTTTAGTGCATTATACCGTTACAACCGACGATAACCAAGCGATGGAACTAAAAGGTAATATTATTTTTAACCTGACGTGCCAACACGAGTGGTGGACCATACATGAAATGAATACACCATGGAAAATAGCAGTGTAGGTGGCGGGCGATGATGCTGTTCGTAAAGATGGAGACACGCTCTTCGGAAATTCCATATCTTACTAATTATATTTCGATGAGCAATCCCTTATGAAAAAATACAAATCACCAATTGAAGGGCACTTGGATATTATTGTAGCCGACTATGAAGAAGAATATAATGGTATCACCGAACGGTGGAATGAAGTTATGATTCATGGTGACCCGGAGGGGTTACGATCATTAGCAAAACTGTTGCTGAAATTGGCAGATTTCGATCAGGAAAATAGTAAAGCGCTGCCTGTTGATGCCAGAGAACACGAACATTTAAGGCCAAAATTTGATTTGTCAATGAGTTCGGCAGCAGTCGTTATAGGGCGATTGGATGCTAAAGGCACAGGTGAGTTTTATCGAAGCTATATTCCAAAATAAAAAGAACAATTTCTTAGCATACTAAAACCCGCGCCAAGCGCGGGTTTTAGTATTACTACTTGCTAAACATTTTTGCTAAAAATGACAATGCGTTTTCTATAATATCGGTATTCTGGATAGGTATTTTCAAATACGTTTGTCCGGTTTTTTCGTCTTTTTCAGTAATACTATCGGTGAGGTCTTTCGTGGCTTGCGGGTCTTGGAGTGTATGCATAAGCTGCGACAGAAAGTTCATGCCATTCTGTATCAACTCCGCTGGTTTTGCCACTCCCGAATTAACCTCTTTTTCCTGTAGGGGTTGTTGTGCGTTTTCATAAAGTTCCTCAATAGCAGGGTTGAGCACCACATCGCCATCTTTTTCAACAAATGAGGCAGAAATTTCTTCTTTTTCATTACTGTCAAATTCGGTCTGGTCTATTGGCATTTCAGTGGCTATCGATTCTACCGACTGCATGAATTTCTTGAACTTATCATCATCAGCAAAAATGCTGTCTTCGCCATGGTCCAGTATACCGTCGGCAATAGAACTTTTGAATTTGAGCGTTGCCAGCATTTTATGCTCAATAGTATCTTGCGCCACTATATTGGTGATAGACACATTTTTCTTTTGCCCCAGCCGGTAAATTCTGCCAATGCGCTGTTCCAGCACAGCCGGGTTCCAAGGTATGTCCATGTTTATGAGGTTGGCCGCGGCTTGCAGGTTAAGCCCAACACCACCCGCATCCGTAGAAAGAAAAATACGGCATTCCGGGTCGGTATTGAAATTGGTGAAAAGTGCCGCTCTGTCCTTACTATGTATACCGCCATGCAGGCTTTCAAATTTTATATTTCTTTCCTTAATGCCATTGCCTATCAGGCGCGTCATTCGTTCCCATTGGCTGAAGATGACCACCTTTTCATCAGGGTCTGCCAGCAACTCATCCAGTATATTGAACAACTCATCAATTTTGGTCTGAAAATTGGTTTTCTGGTCAATGATAAAAGTACTGTCGCAAACCATGCGCATCATGTTCAGGCAATTGAGTAACAGCTGCCGGTCTTTTTCGTTCAGGAAGCCGAAGCGGTTCCATTTTAAAACTAATTTAGCTACTGTATCAGCATATTCTGTGTGCAATTCAGCTTGTTGTTCGGTCATGGGCACGAACAGGTTTTTATCCATGCGCTCGGGTAATTGTTTTAAAACTTCCTTTTTTCTTCGGCGAAGCATAATTGGTGCGAGCCGTTGACCAATTTCGTTCAATCCCCGATAGCCCAGTACTTTTCCGGTTTCACTTCTCTGCTGGTGCGCAGAAAGGAAATGATGCAGCGACCCCAGGTAATGCTGGTCAATATACTGAACGAGAGAATATAATTCTTCAATATTATTTTCTACAGGTGTGCCCGTTAATACCATGGTATAGGGCGAACTGAGCCGCTTGATGTTTTGCGATATTTTCGTTTTCCAGTTTTTGATGCGCTGTGCCTCATCTAGTATTATAATGTCAGGTTGCATTTCATTTATTGCCTTCCAGTCATTGCCCGCCACGTGGTAGCTTACTATTTTAAAATAGCTTTCGTTAAGCTGGTAAGTGTCTTTACGCGCCAGCGGATTGCCCTCTACCACGCAAATAGTGCTGTTGGTGAATTTTTCTATTTCGGTTTTCCACTGGTATTTAAGCGAAGTAGGGCATACCACAACTACTTTGGTCGTGTTGAAGTTTTTCTGCATCAGCATGGCCCATGTAATAGCCTGTAGGGTTTTACCAAGCCCCATATCATCGGCCAATATGCAGCGGCCGGCTTTAGCGGCAAATAGCACACCTTCTTTCTGGTACGGAAACAGTGTTACCTTAGCTAAACCATAGAGCAGCGCTTCGCCTTTTTTTGCAATAACAGCGTGCCGGTTTGTTGCTGACCTTCGCTCAATAATAAGGTCTAAAGCGTCATCGTAACACCGGAAGGAAGCATTGATCTTTGTAGCTTCTTGTAGCAGCTTTTCAATATCAGCGTATGCCGCTTCGTGCAGCGTGCCTTCGCTATTGAAGTATTTTTTACTCCATTTTTCAAAAGCTTTCGTATCTTCTGTACCAATGCGCAATTTTATAGCCCTGCTATTGAGGTAAGAAACGTATAGCGAGCTGTACGGTATTTCGGGAATGATGCCGAGCCATTTTTTAACGCCACGTTTTTTAGAAAGTGACAGGCGCACCGCTTCAATATGCTTGCATGTGCCGAGAAGGTTGGTTTTAAAATCCAGACACGAACAGAAATTGAGGGTATTATCCTGGCTGCGCAGAGCTACTTTATACGTATTGCCGGACCGAAGGCTGAAAACATGGTAGTCGCTGTACACCGCCTCGCGACCTACATTTTCTATTTCAAAAAATTCTTTCTCTGCTACTTGTTTTCTCAGCGTACTTTGCCATTCTTTGTCCGTCATGTTTTCCGGTTTATTCATAGCGGAAACATGTTTAGGTTGCGTGGCAGCTTTCTTCTTAGTAGTTTTCTTCTTTTTAGTTGTATTCATGGCAATCGTTTATGCAGCCGAAAGATAGTATAGGCAGTTAAAACTATAAAATAATGCAGGGCTGTTTTTAATAAATCCCGGGTCTTCCTATCGGGTATCACCCATCTATTCAGCAGCTTCCATTATATTTTGTATGCTGAATTCCATAGTGCGGGGCATATTTTGCAACCACACATTGGCGGCAACGGCTTTGCTGGCTGTAACTTTTATTTTTCCCCTGGTCATGGTTATTTTTTGCAGCCACAAATGGATGCGGATATTGTCAGCGTTCCCTATATGTATTTTACTGTGTTTATTCGTTTGTTTGTCGGAGAGGTGAAAGTAAACGGGGCGTTGCTCCGTAAGCGTGCCAGATTGGTAGGTGACCGTCAATACATATTTGCTGCTTTCAATTACCTTAAATACCAGTTCAGTGTCAAGCCAGGTGTTTTTAACATCGGCCACTACTTCCTCCAGTAAAGTTGCGTTCAGCCCATCCAGTGCCACTATATCGCGGAGGCCGGCTATTATTGCTTCCTGCACCATCAGTTCTTTTCGTGGTTCATCTTGCTGGCAATAACTTTCGTAATCCAGTACTGCAATGCCATTGGTATACCAATTTTCTACTGCCAGCACATACCTCAGTGCCTCACTGGCGGTTGTAGCTACGTGTATATAGAGGTGGTTGTAGGTTGGGCACATGAAGCCCTTGCCGCGTAGCATATTCCGGAATATTTCCATGTAATGATGGTCATAGGGGAACAAGGCGCGGTCGGGCAGGCCGTGGCAATAAATACGAACATCCTGTAGTAATGTATCGCCTGGATGGGTAATCCCTTTCCGTTCCTCCCTGTTTTTCAGGGCTTGTTCAATTATTTTATCATCCGATTGCACCGATTTTTCAGCATGCAGATTTTGCAAAAAATCAGGTGTTATTCTTTCTTTTATGGCCAGCATTATCTTCTCGAACTTACCTGCATCGAACGCATCCCCTTTTTTAATTTTGGCCTGTATTATTTGTGCTGCCAATATGAATTTGTCCAGCAGTAGCAGTGCCAGGTCGGTCTCGGGTATATCTTTATATTCGTCTGCAATACTGAACCTATGCTCGTATTTATGTTGCTCCTCTTTGTCAAAGTGTTCAGAAAACTCGGGGCTTTGCAACGATATGCTTATTGTTTTGTATCGCCTGTCCAGTCTTGAATACGGAAGTATATTGTAAAATTGTTCAAACTGTTTTTCTATACCCAATACGCCGGGCAATACATACAGCGGCGGATGGTTTAGTGTTAACCTGAATTCGCTGAACGAAGAAGAAAAACCAGCCGTATTTACTGCAGCTTGTATACAGTCGGGCAAATACTTTAAGTTGCCGTTTAAACCACCGCCAAAGCGGCCTGCGGTGTTTCTTGTCAGGTAAAATTTCATGGCGCTATGCTTGCTTGTTGTTCATGATTCACCGGTTTATGTTTACTGGCATAATGGTTTTTCTAAGCTCGCCATTCCTCCTGCCACCGCATTAAAATATAATCTTCCAACTTTGGTATTTTATTTGCGGGATGATCGTGGTTGTAGGCTTCGTGGTGGTAATCGGCATCGTGCGTTGGTGTAAGCAGGCGGCGTTCATGCATGCCGTTGCGGTTACAATACTGTACAACCGGGTTCCAGAGGTGGCGCCAAAAGGGCTCTGTAATGCCACGGGTTAGGTATACGTTTTTAATAGTTGGCCTGCTCTGCAGCAGCTTGGCAATATTCACAAAACCGAAATCGTCAAAATTGTATTCTATGGCCTTGTCAGTAAAGCCTGCAAGGGCGCGGCTATGCGCTTTATTGGTAAGCTCGGCATCCTCAATGCAACTAATAATGTCGGTAAGTGCTATGCGTTTATCGCGGCAGAATTGCTTCCATTGTTCCGGGTTCGCATCAATAAGCGAAGGTTCGCCATACAGCCTCGGTAGTACATCCCAAAAGCAGCTTTCAGCCGTACGGCCATAAAACCATGCAGCGGTATTTTTATCGCCGAGGTCAGGGTTAAATGAACCGACGATCAGTGTGGTTGGCTCATAGTCAACCAACTCAAGATGCAGCTCATTCTGAAATTTATGGTTACACGGCATGAAAACGTTTTTTGTTGCGGGCTATCTGGTTTAAAAGTACGCCAACAAACAGGGATGTCAAAAAAAGGAATGATTCTCAGTAATTGAATTGTCAGCTATTATCTTGTCATAACAAGCCCTATTTATCTCTCATGAGCAGCCATGTAGCCAGTTCGTGCAGGGGTACTTTTCTTTTTGAAGGTATAGCAACTGCTTCCAGGCAATCGAATGCCAATTGCGAATAGTGTGCAACAGCTTCGCGGCATTGGGCATCGGCGCCGGTTGCCGCATACAGGTTCAGCATGGCAGGTATCTTGCCTTCGGCATTACTGTTGAGCAGTTCTTCTATTTCCGCACGCTGGGCGCTGGTAGCGTTTTGCAGTGCTGTTATCAGTAAGAACGTTTTTTTATTCGCTAAAATGTCGCCACCGGTTTGCTTGCCAATTTTTTCTGGTGCGCCGTAGGCATCCAGGTAATCGTCTTGCAGTTGAAAGGCAATACCCATATTTTTACCAAAGGCATACAGTTTATTGGCATTGTCGCCCAAGCCGCCGCCCACCAATGCGCCCATTTTAAGCCCGCAGGCCAGCAGTACCGATGTTTTAAGCGTTATCATGAGCATATACTCATCCAGCGTAACATCGTTGCGCATTTCAAAGTCCATATCCATTTGCTGCCCTTCGCAAACCTCAATGGCGGTTCTGTTAAATAGTTGTAATACTTGCGGTAAAGCCTTGGTTATATTGGCCAGTGCATCGTATGCATATATGCACATTACGTCGCCACTTAAAATGCCAGTCGGCAGGCCATAACGCTCATGTATGGTAGGTTGCCCGCGCCGCAGGGGAGCTTTATCCATAATATCATCATGAATAAGGGTAAAGTTGTGGAACAATTCTATGGCTGCGCCACCGTGCCAGGCATCTTCGCTAATATCCATAAATAATTCGTTGGCCATAAGGCACAATAGAGGGCGCACCCTTTTACCACCTAGTGCCAGCAGGTAGCGGCAAGGTTCGTACAATGTTGCCGGGTTTTGTGGAAAGGGCAGGGTAGTGGTAAAGCGCTCTTCAAATTGTGCGGTAAGCTCGGTAAACGAATGCATGAATACTATTTAGTTTTTAATATTGCCACCGTAAAAGTAAAACTTTGTAGTTGAAATAGATTTTTTGCGCCGAAATGAATTTTGTGGAACACCAGCCAATGTAAATATGCAAATCTTATAAATTTCGCCTCACACGGTATAAAAGTGGAGGTACGTTCGGTACCGATCTTTGCTTTGTTCATTTAAAAATTGTAAAAGATGCAAAACTGGCAATTACCATCAACGGCAAATAATAATCAGCAATTCTATTTTCTGAACAATGAAGAAAATAAGGAAAAACCGAAGGGCAAAAGAACAATAGCCTGGGATGAACGCGGCGATTATACGCTCGAAGAACGAAAGGGTACACGTGTAAACCTGCAAGAGATTGAAAATGAATTGTGGTAAGTCGTTTTACTAACGCCTGAACACCCCAAATATATTTCCTGTTTTTGATTTTTCAGGAAAAGTACGAACGCCCCGGAGATAGGGGCGTTCGTTGTTAGTGGCTGCTTATAGCCTTGGCATCTGCTTAACCGGTGGCTAGAAACATTCCAATTCCTACCCTGTTGCAGGAGCGGTTGATTTATTAACTAACAGCCCGTTGGTATGTCAGTTGATGGCGATTAATGAACAATGGCTAAATTCGCTTATCACCAATCTAAATATTACAGCAAATGGAAACAATTGACATTAACAATCGCGACTATGGTGAAATAAGCCATACGGCTAAAACATTATTGTACATGAAAGCACTCGTGGGTATACCTTACGCAAGGGAGGCCGCTGAACTTATGGAAAAACCGGGCACCTATGTTGCCGATTACAGCAATAAAGACCTTAGCTTCTGGCTCAGGACCGTGCATTTTGAAGCTCGCTACCAGAGTATAGGCCAGTTATTGGAGGGTACTAATATCCCTAATATATTGGAATTGTCTTCCGGTTTTTCTTTCAGGGGACTGGAGACCACACGGGACGCGAATGTGCATTATATTGATACCGACCTGCCCGGGGTTATCAGTCAAAAGGCGAAGATGACAGAAGATATAACGGGGGACGGTTTGCAGCTAAAAGGCAAGCTGGAAATATTGCCGCTCAACGCGCTGGATGAAGCCGCATTTGATGAAGCGGTTGCCCGTTTTGAAGCAGGGCCAATTGCAATAGTAAACGAGGGCCTGCTCATGTATCTGGACCTTGAGGAAAAGGAGCAGCTTTGCGCTATTATACATAAAACCCTGAAACAAAGGGGCGGCTATTGGATAACCGCCGACGTGTATATCAAAAATCCGCCTGCCGCATCCGCGATGCATTTTGAAGATGAGTTGCAGGCTTTTTTAGATGCGCAGCGTGTGGAAGAGAAAAAGTTTGACAGTTTTGAGGCAGCGGAAGCCTTCTTCAGGAAATGCGGTTTTGTAGTAGACAAGGAGGCTGAAATTGACTATGGCGCACTTACCGCCATGCCTTACCTACTCAAGTGCATACCCGAAACCCAACTCGCAGATATTGGTAAAAGTGGCAAAATACACGCCACCTGGCGGTTAAAAATAGCAGAACCTAACCGCTGAATGTGCCGCCCTGTGCAACCTGCAAATTACCTGGAACATAAATACACCATGCCGAGCGCCTTAACGGGCGCTTCGCTTTTTAGGGTGCTATTTCTTGTTATGCTAACATTTACGTTACGATCGTCGCAGCTACCCGCCAATTATTACAGTAAAATCACCCAGCAGTATTGTGCCGCCATGCGCTGTTTTATCGCCAATCCTTGCAGCGGGCAAACCACCTATCATTACAGATGATGAGCCTTTCACAATTGAATCGGGCGGCCCTACACATACCAGCATATCGCCAACTCTTGCGGCAGGTAAACGGCCTATTAAAACCGTGGGTGCCCCCGGACCAACAATTGGGCCGCCCACATGGGGTATGGGCGGGAATGCCGGTGTTATCATAGGGCATTCATGAAAATCGGTAAGTCGCGCTGCTGGCGGCATAGTGTATTCGTTTTATTAGTTGATCATTACCATTGCGCCTTTCAGCGTCAGTTGTGTGCCACCCTGCACAATTGCGGCTATACTGCCTTTTGCCGAAAATTCCGCTTGCGCATTTTCTTTGATATTAACAGCATTTGTTACTACTTCGCCGCCCGATGAGGTTATTGTAATGCCCATGTTTCCATTGATGGTAACATTTTGCTGAGACTTAATGTTTATGTTTTTGTCGCTAAGGATATCAATTCCTGTGGCCGACATTTTAATGGTATTGCTGTTATTATCCAATATAATTATGGTATCGTCTTTATCACTCAATGTAATCGTTTTTCCGCCGGGCGTTGCAATGGTGAAAGCTATATTCTCGTCGTCAAACTGCAAATTGATGTGGCTCTTTGAAACTATAGCTTTCCTGCTGTTTTTTTTGTTCGGCTGCAAATCTCGTTCAGGTTTTATTTTGGTGTCGCTATACATGCTCCCCAAAATAACAGGGTACCTCGGGTCTTCATTTAAAAAGCCAAGTACAACCTCATCACCCACCTCAGGCATAAAGAATGCCCCAGCGCCGCTTGTAGCGTAAAAATTAGCCAGCCGCGCCCAGATGCCTGTGCCGCTTGTATCAAACATCGGCACATCAACAAGTATGCGGTACTGGTTGTCAGGGTCGTCGTACATTTGTTTTACGGTGCCCGTCAGCAACCCTCGCGCACCCGGCAAAAGCCCGGAGGCCGAAGGAGCCATAACATCTGGCTGCGCAGTAAACCATGTATTGGAAAGGCCCAGCGAGGCTTTAGTGGTCCAACTACCCGGTGCTATATCCTGCTCAATGGCAGAAACGAAGTGGTCGCCATTGAACCTGTCGCCCAAACCCTGTAGCGTCAAGTAGGTGCTAGTTATAACCACGTTTGTGCCCTGGAATTTTGCTTCGCCCCGTATCTTTGAAAATTCGCTTTTTATCATTTGCGCTTGCGACCAGCTAGAGAGATCGGCAACCTCCAGCGGAGCGGATGTCTGCAACTGGTAATTGGGTAGCCCAATAACACTGGCCAGCGTTGCTGAAGAAATATTGCCGGGGCCGGCATAACTATTATCTGCCGTGCCGCTAATTACAGCCTGCTGACTATAGTCCCACGCATTGGCGGTTACATTCGCGAGTTGTGAGGTGGCATTGAGCGTCGCACTCAACTCGAGCAGGCCATTGCCGTATCCAAGTGTTGCCACGGAAGTGGTATTGGCATCAGGTTTAGCCACGGTTACCTTTCCGTTCACTACATTTACTATCATGCCGTTAGCTTCCGCGCGAGCCACTATAAAATCCCAGTCTGTAACATAATATTGCACTTGTTGAGGCCACTCAGTGAGCGTCGGCTCAATGCTGGAAGATAGGCCGTAGTTGCCTATTATGGAGGCAATAATGCCACTATCTTTTTGCTTGGAAAAAGTAAGGCACTTGCGGCCAACGGTCATTTTTATCGCCTCATCCCGGCACTCCACCTCAAGCCTGGAGCCTGTATGGCTATTCGTCCTGATAGATTGGGCCGTAATAATACCCCGAAATATTACCGCGTTGCCGGAATCGTAACCGGCTTCAATAATAACGGCTGCGCCGGGCACAAATGTAATAGATGAACTAACCGCAAAATCTCCTGTCGAGGGGTCGCCATCCAATACCGTTATACTGGCGGTGGGTATCTTGTTCACACTATTCTTTACACGGATGGATACGATTTGCACAGTCTCAGGTATGGGTTGCCCGCCAACTTTTACGCTATAGGTTGCCAAATTTCCAGATTTCATATTAGTAGCTTCTGACATTATTGTTGTTGTATTATGGGTGGAATGATAAGTGGCGTAATGCCTTTTAAACTTCTGAATTTATTAAGGCTATTAAAGCGGGCGATGGTCAATGCAGATTTAGTTTCATTAAGCAAAGCGTTTCGCGCATAGGTCATTTCGCCAGTTAGTACAGACTGTATTTTAGCCTTATTATATGCGAGCCTGATCGCATTAACGGCTGACTGCTCTGCTTCAGTTGGCATAGGTATACATTTAGTTATTAAATAGGGTCATTACCCGGCCATTAAGGTACAACGAGAAAGGGTGATTTCCTAAATATACAGATTGTGTTTAATTATGTGTAGATGTTTATTTGCATAGATGCCGAATTAGATGCACCCTCAGGGCGATTTCGTTAAGCTACGTACTAAGCTATTTCACTCTTTTAGGGGGGATTGCTTTAACCCCTGCCAAACGTTCCATAACACCAAATAGCCACGACTTTTAAGTCGTGGTGAGATAAAGAAATTTTCGGTTTTAGCCAAAAGTTCAGTGTACGTTGTTCGGCTAAAGCCTGCGTTGTATGTTAATATTCCACAGTATAACGACCGTGGTTATTGAATATGGTGGAGGCGTTTTTAGGTACATCTTATTATTTGCTTCGCCCGGGCAAAACACTTGCAAAGGAATAAGCTCAACTGGAAAGCACTTGTGCCAATTTGGAGCGTCATTTTCACCAGTTATACCTTAACTTTGTAATAGAAATATCTACACTATGGCTTCTATGTCGCTGGATAATGAGATTAAAAACTATTTGCCGCTGCTTGCAATGGATCAAAAAGAATCACTTCTTTCTCAGATAAGAGCATTTCTGAAAGTAAAGGAAGCGCAGCCGGCATTGACAAGGGAGGAGTATCTTGTACAGTATAATAATGAACTTGATGCCGCTGAAAAGGAAGTAAAAGACGGCCATTTTATTAGTCAGGAAGATCTTGAAAGCCAATCGGAAAGCTGGTAAAATGACGAATAAGGTAGTTTGGTCAAGAGTCGCATCAATTGAACTCAAAGAAGCATATATCTATATTAAGAAGGATTCACCAGCTAACGCAGAAAGGGTGAGGAAAGGTATTCTTGCAAAGTCAAAATTGTTGTATTTGCAACCTCACAGATACTTTTTAGACAAAGACAAAATTAAAAACGATGGTAGTTACCGATGCTTCGTGTTACACCGATATCGTATCTCCTACAGAGTAAAAGAAAATCATGTAATTATATTGCGTTTCAGACGTACCAGTATGGAGCCATTAGCGTATTGATTTTTAGCTACAGGGTACCGGCCAATCTGATAACTTTTTCGAAAGTTGTCAGATCAAACACAAGTTAAAGTCGCAGTCAATCTTTCGTAATTGGACCAACACTTGCGCCATTTTAACCTTTCGGCGTAGGTTTATCTACGTCACACCCGGTAGCCGGAATCATCTGGCGAAAGCGAGCATCAAGATACGAGAACGATATACTATATTTGATGTATTAGAATCAGAAATTGTACATGAGCACCGGACACAAGATAGAAGACCAGTCTGGACTATATTTTGTCACTTTGCACCGTTGTTGATTGGCTTGATGTGATTACACGCAAAACATACAGAGACATAGTCATTGATAGCCTGAATTTTTGTTGCGACCACAAAGGGTTAAAAGTCTTTGCTTATGTGATCATGAGCAATCATCTGCATGCGATTGTTAAAAATGAGACTGGCCAATTGTCTGATATATTGAGAGATTTTAAGTGCTCACAGCAACCAATATCATTGAAGCGATACAAAAACAACCCGAAAGCAGGCGTGAATGGATGCTACACCGTTTTAAATGGAATGGTGATCAGAATATCCGTAATTCTAACGATCAATTCTGCATACAGGATAACAGGCCCGAAATAATTTACACACATGATTTCTTTATGCAAAAACTGAACTATATCCATGAAAACCCAGTGAGAGCTGGAATTGCGGACAAAGCCGAAGAGTATTTTTATAGCAGTGCAAGGACTATTATTTTGGGTAAAAAGGATTGGTTACTATAACGGAAAACTAATTCCTATTTCGCCGGACGGTTTCCGGCTACCAGTTCTGACGTAGGTATAACCTACGCCGAAGGTGGGAACTTATACTACCAGCAATATAGACACCCTTCTCTAATTTTTTACCTCATTATACCATGGAATTTTTTTATAATTTAAGCTAAACTCGTTATAGATTTCGTTGACATCATACATTGTATTATCCGTTATGCCCTTCGATTTTAAATATTCACTCCACTCCATTTTTGATTTAAACATCTTCTCAATACCAACTTCCGGAATAATTACAAAATAATCCCCTGAAAAACCATAGATAATGTGGTTTACAACATTTACTTCCCAAACAACTATTTGATTGTGGTAATAGCCTTTTTTGCCTTTCTCTTGTTTTTTAAAATCCAAAAACCAATTGTAATGCCCTGGAATTGGGGTCCATAACTTATACGGTTTAATTAAAGGCAAAATATCTATATCAGATTCATGGCTTACCGTATAAAACTGATCAATATCTGAATTACATGACATAATAAGAACAGCTGTAACAATTACAGATCGCCACATAATCAAAAATAAATATTTCTTCGTGAAAAATGCCTTGGTTTTTAAATATTAATATTTTAACACTACCACTACCTATCGCTTCTTCTTTTTCTTGCCTCCATCAAATTTGCGGCCGGCATCTTTATTGGTATTTATTTTGCGTGCAGGTTTTACGCCGCTTTTTGGTACTTCCATTATGGCGAAATCGATCTGGCGTTTATCGAGGTTGGTGGCTACTACGCGTACCTTTACTTTATCGCCCATGCCAAAGCGCAGGCCGGTGCTATAGCCCACCAATGCATATTCCTGCTCTATAAAGGCAAAATTATCAAACTCGGCAAGGTCGGTTATTGATACCATGCCTTCGCACTTGTGCTCCACCGTTTCAGCCCAGAAGCCGAAATTGGCAACACCACTTATAACCGCCTCAAAATCTTCGCCTACAAAATTCTGCATGAATTCTACCTGCTTGTATTTGTTGGCCGATCGCTCGCAATCCATCGCGCGGCGTTCCTGGTCGCTGCAATGGCGGCATTTTGCTTCCAGATCTTTTATGGGCTTTACACGGCCTTCCAGACATTCCAGTAGAATACGGTGCACCAATACATCAGGATACCTGCGGATAGGGGAGGTAAAGTGGCAATAGTCTTCAAACCCAAGACCATAGTGGCCCTGGTTCTGTGTTGTATAAACTGCCTTCGACATGGTGCGGATACCCAGTTGTTCCAGCACATGCTGTTCTGGTTTTCCGTTCACACTCGCCAGCATTTCGTTGAATGATTTGGCAACGCCTTCCGGGTCGCTGAAATCAAGCTTCACACCAAAACGGCCCGCGAAAAGAGCGAACATTTTAAGCTTTTCCGGGTCTGGGTCATCATGTATACGGTACGGGAAGGGTACTTTATCGCCCTTCACTTCAAACTTCGAAACGTATTCAGCAACCGTTTTATTGGCCAGTAACATAAATTCTTCAATCAGCTTGTGCGCTTCCTTGCTTTCTTTAATTACAATGCCTATAGGTGCACCCTTTTCATCGAGCTTAAAGCGCACTTCCTGCGATGAGAAATTGATAGCGCCATGCTCAAAACGTTCTGCACGCAGGCTCTGCGCCATTTCGTTCAGTATCAGCAGTTCCTTATCATTATCGCCCTTTGCACCTTCAATAATGGTTTGCACTTCCTCATAGCTATAGCGGCGGTCGCTGTGTATAACCGTTTTGCCTATCCATGTTTCCTTTACTTTTCCGGCTTTGTTTATTTTAAAAATAGCCGAAAAAGTATACTTATCCTCATGTGGCCTTAATGAACACAATTCGTTGGAAAGCCTTTCGGGCAGCATCGGTAATACGCGGTCGGGCAGGTAAACGCTGGTAGCCCTGCGGTAAGCTTCCTCATCAAGTGCAGATCCGGCTTCAATATAATGGCCTACATCGGCAATATGCACCCCAACTTCATACCAGCCGCCTTTCAGCGATTGGAACGAAATGGCATCATCAAAATCTTTAGCGTCGGCAGGGTCAATGGTAAGCGTGAGTACGCCACGCATATCGCGGCGTTTCTTCACTTCCTTGCTGTCTATTACATCGGGGTAGCGGGCGGCATCTTCCAGCACATCATCGGGGAAGGTGAGCGGGAAGCCGTTTTCGGTAAGTATGCTTTGCATCGCTATCTCATTCAGCGACTCATTGGTGAGTATGCTTATAATTTCGCCTACCGGGTTCTTGGTTTTACCCGTCCATTCTACAATTTTAGCAATGGCTTTATCGCCATGTTTGGCACCGTTGAGCAGGTGTAGCGGAATGTAAATATCCACCGGCATTTTTTCGCTATCGGGCACCAGGAAGGAGAAGTGCTGGTGCACTTCAAGCCTGCCGCTAAATTCCGATTGCTTTCTCCTTATCACGCTTTTAATAATTCCTTCAGCGCGTTTGTCGTTGTCTTCATAGCCCCTGACTTCCAGCTGCACTATATCGCCGTTCAGGGCGTTACCTATGTTTTCACGCTTAACTATAATGTCTTTTTCGCGGCCTTCTATCACAACAAAACCCATTCCTCCGCGTGTAACTTCGAGCTTTCCTATCAGTATCTGCACATTGCCACTGTTGCTCTTTTTGTTTGCCTTCTTTTTTCCTGGCATAATTTTTTTCATCTGTTTAATGTTATAAAGATAGGGGATGTGGGTGGTATAATGTGGATAGATGTAGAGCAATTAATTATTTAACTAACTATGGCAGCCCTAGCATTGCCGCTAACTAACAGCAGCGCTTGGGCGGGCAACGGGTAGTTTGGTGCTTACGGGTAATGGCTTAAACACCAGTAAACATGCCATGGAAAGACTGTGGGTGCACGGTTGCGAATGGTAATTATGGCACAGGTAGGGTTAATGTCATCAATACTTAGCGTAAATACCTCACCCCCCAGCCCCTCTCCATAAATGGCAGAGGGGAGATTGATGTCTGCGGCGTGCGGCATGGATGACGAAAAATACTTAATTCAATGACATTGGCGATAGGGTAGTATAACGTTTGCGCGCTATACGGCCTTGAAATGTGGCTTAATGAGCCTAATAGATGTGCTCTATTTTTACGGTTTTACCATTGAGTATAAAATCGTCGCCAGCTTGTTTGCCATTCATAAGCAGTGCTATCGGGGCCTCATGCGATATAGCATAGTACGTTATACCATTCAGCGCCAGTTTACCCGCCCCAATGGACATGTAGTAAGTGCCGGCAGTAGTTTGTATTAATGCACCCGGCGATACGAGCGTATTTTTATGAGACGGATTGATATTTTCAAGTGCCTGTTTCAGCTTTAGCATTTCGCCCATGCGGCCGAAATTCAGTTCTATTTCCTGCTGCATCATTTCGCGGCCTACTTCAAATTTATCGCCCGCGCTGCTCTTGGTATCATCGTTCGCCGCTTCCTGCGCTTCAGCAATATTTTGTTTAATTACGGCTACACGGTTGGCAATATAGTCATTACAAAGTAAGTACAATTTTTCTTTTATCTCTATCATTTTTGGCTAGTAGTTTAGGAGTTCGCAAAGCCTATGCAGTGCGAAAGTTGTACTAACAAAAATCGGGGAAAAAAGAGTAAAAATGAAAAATCTGACAGATAGATTTTCGGGTTATGCGTTGCTATACTGTTACTTTTTTGTAGTATGCTAACGGTCTGCGCCGCATTACAAGGTCCATTCCACAATGCTGTTCATCCATTCTTCGCGGAACGGAGTTTGCACCTTGATATAGTTGTCGGTAAATCCTTCCATCATATTTCCTTTTGGTGCTATTTCAAAAAGTACCTTACGTTTTGCACCATGCTGTTGTTCGGTGAAATAACTCATCTTTTGGTACGATAGGTTGCGCAGGGCTTTATTGCGCTCATTTCTTATGTGTACAGGTACTACCGGCTTCATGGTTGCCGCCAGTGTATTTTCCCGCTCAGAATAAGTAAATACATGGAAGTAGGAAACATCAAGGTTGTGCAGGAAGTCGAATGTTTCCTTGAAATGTTCGTCAGTTTCGCCGGGGAAGCCCACAATTACGTCAACGCCAATGCAGGCGTGGGGCATTACCTTTTTAATGCTTGCAACGCGGTCAGCATACAACTCTTTTTTATACCGGCGGCGCATTAAACCCAATATAGCCTCGCTGCCACTTTGTAACGGCACATGAAAGTGCGGCATGAATTTGTTCGATGTGGCAACAAACTCTATTATTTCGTTGGTAAGCAGGTTGGGTTCAATGCTCGATATGCGTATCCTATCAATACCTTCATGCTTATCCATCGCCTGTATCAGTTCAAAGAAAGAAGTATCCCGTGTCTTACCACCATCGTTCCCCTTGCCGAAATCGCCCAGGTTAATACCGGTAAGTACAATTTCCTTCGTACCCGCAGCAGCCAGTTCGGTCATGTTTTGGAGCACGCCTTGTATGCTATCGCTGCGGCTGTGGCCGCGTGCAAGGGGTATGGTGCAAAAGCTGCAATTATAGTCGCAACCATCCTGCACCTTTAAAAAAGCACGGGTGCGGTCGTTAAGAGAGTACGAGCTGTTGAAGCCCGCAACATCTTCAATATCGCAACTGCATATTTTTGCTCCGCCATTGTCGGCAGCACCCTTAGTTATTTCTTTTAAATGATGCGCAAGATTGAATTTTTCAGCAGCACCCAATACCAGGTCTACCCCTTCAATGTTGGCTATTTCCTGTGGCTTTAACTGGGCATAGCAGCCTGTTATCACCACAAAACTTTCCGGTGCCCTGCGCTGTATGCGGCGCACCAGCATGCGGCATTCCTTATCGGCATTGTCGGTTACCGAGCAGGTATTAATAACATACACATCTGCCAGCTCTTCAAAATCCGTTTTCACAAAGCCATCAGCCTCAAGGCTCCGGCTCAGCGACGATGTCTCTGAGAAGTTAAGTTTACAACCTAGTGTATGAAATGCTACTGTTTTGCTCATGTAATTTTAAAAGGAGTGCAAAATTACGGAGAAAATGTAATAGGTAGTAGAAAATCGCTGTGACCGTAGGTTTCACCTACGGCTAATCACATTAAACCTTTCAGGTTTTGGTTTTGGCGGCAATCGCGATAATATGGGCAGAAGCCCGAATGGGCTTCAATGTGATTAGCCCCCGGTGAAACCGGGGGAAACATGCAACCGGAACACACAACCGCCGTTGGTCGTTGTGACCGTAGGTTTCACCTACGGCTAATCACATTGAACCTTTCAGGTTTTGGCCTTGGTAGCTATCGCGATAATATGGGCAGAAGCCCGAATGGGCTTCAATGTGACTAGCCCCCGGTGAAACCGGGGGAAACATGCAACCGGAACACACAACCGCCGTTGGTCGTTGTGACCGTAGGTTTCACCTACGGCTAATCACATTAAACCTTTCAGGTTTTGGTTTTGGTAGCTATCGCGATAATATGGGCTTCAATGTGATTAGCCCCCGGTGAAACCGGGGGAAACATGCAACCGGAACACACAACCGCCGTTGGTCGTTGTGACCGTAGGTTTCACCTACGGCTAATCACATTAAACCTTTCAGGTTTTGGCTTTGGTAGCTATCGCGATAATATGGGCAGAAGCCCGAATGGGCTTCAATGTGACTAGCCTCCGGTGAAACCGGGGGAAACATACAACCGGGACACACAACCGCCGTTGGTCGCTGTGACCGTAGGTTTCACCTACGGCTAATCACATTAAACCTTTCAGGTTTTGGCTTTGGTGGCTATCGCGATAATATGGGCAGAAGCCCGAATGGGCTTCAATATGACTAGCCCCCGGTGAAACCGGGGCGGCATGCGGAGGGAAACACAAACGGGGGAAACACCCCGGCGTAACACAGAACCGCAAATTCATTATCTTGGCTCAATAAATAAAGCAAAATGAGTTATCGCCAAATATTTTACCAGATCGTTTTTGGAACAAAGCACAGGGAAGCAACGATAACTGACGAACACACTGAAGAACTCTATAAATATATCTGGGGTACCATCCGAAACAACAAATGCAAACTCCATCGGATAAATGGCATGGAAGACCATATTCACATTTTTTCTGACCTACACCCGTCTTTGTCACTTGCAGATTATGTGAAGGATATTAAGGTGGCTAGCAGTTTGTGGATGAAAGAAAGCGGCCTGTTTCCAAATTTCATTGGATGGCAGGAAAGCTATGGCGCTTTTACCTATTCCATTCGGGAGAAAGACATGATAATAAACTATGTCAAAAACCAGAAGGAACATCACAAAACAGAGAGCTTTTACGATGAATATCGCCGCTTGCTGGCAGAAAATTCCGTGGACTTCGATGAAAAATACCTGCTATAAGCTAATCTTTTGGTTTTTACCTACAGTCCGCCCATTTCCAATATCTTCTTATACTCATCTTCTTTTACAGCACCTACAGAAAGCCTGCCAAGCCTCACCAAATCCATATTGGCAAAGCTTCCGTCAGCTTTTAGTTCCGCTAGGGTAACGGGGGTTGGTAGTGCTTTTACAGGTTTAAGATCAACAACCACCCAATTAGGGTCTTCGGTAGTCGGGTCCTGGTAGGCTTCTTTAACCACTTCAGCAATACCTACAATGGCAAGCCCTTCGTTACTATGGTACCAGAAAACCTGGTCGCCTTTTTTCATGGCCTTCATATTGTTGCGTGCGGCATAGTTGCGCACCCCGTCCCAAAAGGTTTTTTTGTCCTTTACAAATTGGTCCCAGCTATATTTAAAAGGTTCTGATTTTACGAGCCAGTAGTTCATTTTAGTTGTGTTTGCGTAGGGCGTAAAGTTAAAAACAAAAGCGCTACTCCACCACAATTTTCTCAACTATCCTGCCTTCGCTGGTTTCAGCAGTTATGTAATACATACCTGCGGGCACGTTTAATTGTATATCGGTTGGTTTGTTAGTGCGCAAAGTAAGTTTCGTTATGTCCCTGCCTGTAACATCAGCTATATGCAGTGTCACATCTTCGTCTCCCGGTGTTATTATTTTCAGGGAGAACAAACCTTTATTAGGATTGGGCATCATTTCAATTGTGGTATTAGCCATTGGGGTTATCTCGCTTACCGAGGTGCTGCCATTACCCATCTTTCTTACGCTTGCACACTCCCCATCGCCAACATATATATTGTTCGCCGCATCTACTACTATATTGCACGGCGCCCAAAGCGATGCGGCTGTAGCGGGTCCACCATCACCTGTACAATATGCACTGCCTCCGTTACCTGCTATTGTAGTAATGATGCCTGAAGAGCTTATTTTACGTATACGGGAGTTATCCCAATCTGCAACATATAAGTTATTACTACCATCAAAATAAATATCAAGTACTTGTCCCATTTGAGCTGCTGTTGCAGGGCCACCATCACCACTAAAACCATGGGTGCCACCCGTACCAGAAATAGTGGTTATTATACCGGAGGTATTTACCTTGCGGACACAATAATTCAAAAAATCAGAGATAAACATATTGCCGGAACCATCAAAAGCTATGGCATGGGGGGACCTCAATTGAGCTGCTGTGGCGGGCCCGCCATCACCACTAAAACCGCTCGTTGCTGAGCCTGCAACAGTAGTGATAATACCTGCCGCATTGATCTTACGGACCCGGTAGTTACCCCCATCTGCAATATATATATCGCTGCCATGCACCCTCAGTCCCGCAACATTGGAAAATTGAGCCGCGGTAGCTGGTCCGCCATCTCCGCTAAAACCAGCAGTGCCTGTGCCTGCCATTGTGTTAATGATACCGCTCGTGTTTATTTTACGTATTCTGTCGCCTCCTGTCAGGTAAATATTGCCACTGGCATCGCATGCAACTGCCCCGGCTTCTATCTGGGCAGCCGTTGATGGCCCTCCGTCGCCGGTAAAACCACCGGTCCCATTACCAGCAATGGTAGTAATGATGCCGGAAGCGTTTATTTTACGGAGTCTGTAACCGTCAGATACAAACACATTTCCACCGCCATCCACTGCCAAACCATTTGGCGATGACAACGACGCAGCTGTAGAGGGCCCACCATCGCCGCTGAAGCCTGATGTGCCGTTACCTGCAAAATTATTAATCGTTTGTGCGTTCGCATTACCGCCAATGGCAAAACAGGTAACGAATAGTGCCGTAAAACATGACGGGCGAAATAATGGTGTGATTTTCATAAAAGATGTATTTAGGTGTTGAATATTGTATCAAAAATGCAGCAAAAAATATGCCGAAAAACACAATTGGTATAAATGATTGTTGGGTGAAAATAGGTTTATTAACCGAAAGTGATTCAATGGTTATAAAGGATTAATCGGAGCCTTAAAAAATAAATGAGGAAGAAACACTTCTTCATTGTGTTAAGTGCCCAAGTGCTACAGGAGTATATTATTGAACCAAAGGATGGCGGAAGCGTCGACAGAATGACAAATTGCACTAATTGCCACGACCTTCAGGTCGTGGTTAAAAAGCAAAATCTTCGGCTTTAGCCAAAATACCAAGCGGTTGTGCTGGTTTGGCTAAAGCCGGTAAAATATTCTAAGTTCCACGGTCTGAAGACCGTGGCTATTGACAAGTGCGATTTGTCATACAGTGACACGTGTTTATTTGTTCAATATGCTTTTTTCATTTTTTACCCTTAATTTGCTACTTTTGCCGCCTGAAATACCAACAACTATATAATAATGGGTAGGATATTTGAAGTAAGGAAATCATCAATGTTTGCGCGCTATGACCGTATGGCAAAGCAATTCAGCCGCGTAGGTAAAGAAATAGCGATCGCTGTTAAAAAGGGTGGCTCAGAACCTGCCACCAACCCTATGCTCCGCCGTGTTATGCAGAACGCCAAGTCGTTCAACATGCCGAAGGACCGTATTGAAGCGGCTATCAAAAATGCCACCGGTAAAGATACCAGCAACTATGATGAGGTACTTTACGAAGGTTATGCCCCGTATGGTGTTGCTATATTGGTGGTTACGGCCACCGATAATACTACCCGCACGGTTGCAAACGTTCGTTCGCACTTTAATAAGGGCGGCGGCACCCCTGGTAACAGCGGTTCTGTAGCATTTTTATTCAAGCAACTGGGTTACTTTAAACTGAGTCCCGAAGGTTTGAATATGGACGATATGGAACTGGAACTGATCGATTTCGGTCTGGAAGAAGTGGGCGAAGATAGCGAGGGCAATATTGTAGTAAGGTGCGGTTTTACCGATTTCGGCAATATGCAAAAGGCGCTGGAAGATAAGAACATAACACCTGTTACATCGGGTTTGGAGTGGATACCACAAACAACTGTTGCGGTTACCGACGAGCAATCAGAAGAAGTATTTAAACTCATTGAGCGCCTTGAAGGCGATGATGACGTTCAGCACGTTTTCCATAACATGGCATAAAAATACCAGCGGTATTTATAAAATAGAAAAGCCCGGTGCGTATGCTCCGGGCTTTTTGGTTCATGTCATATACGGCTGCAGCAGGGCCTTTCGTGCTGGTGAGCAGCGCTAAAAGTTTGGAATTTGCTTAACCATTATTTTGTTGTCATTCACTTAGTCAAGGAAGTGTTTTTTCTTTTTGTTTTTCCAGCCAGCCAGTTTACTATCTGGCGTAAAGAAAACTACCACATCAGCAATTTCTTTTGAGGGTACATAGCATATTGTTTTGTTGGCCTCGCCGCTCGTGCTGGTTACGTACCAGATGCCTTTATTGCCGTACGCATTTTTTATGAAAGGCGTTTTAAAGGCTACTACATCGGCATCGCTCACATAGGTGGTAACAAATACTTTTACATTGGCTTCTTTTACCGATTTTGTTTCGCTCACAACCTGTGCATTTACGCTGTTTGCTGCAAAAAGAGTTATAATGCTGAGCGCCAAAGCTGAGGCATACTTTTGAATTGACATGATAATACTGTTTTTTTGTGTCCTGTTTCGTGTTCAGGGCGTTAAAATAATAAGTATGGGCGATATAAAGAAATATGCGGTATTGGTTGCAGGTGGTAAAGGCATGAGAATGGGCAATGCCATGCCCAAGCAATTTCTGCCTTTGGCAGGCTTGCCGGTTCTGGCGCATTCGGTCAAAACGTTTTTAAAGGCCATACCCGATGTGCACATTATTCTGGTGTTGCCGCCCGATCAGTTCAGCTATGCACAAATAGTGCTGCAGTCGCTGGATAATGCAGTGGATATAGAGATAGTGGGCGGTGGGGAAACCCGTTTTCACAGCGTGCAGAACGGGTTGAATGCAATTCAGGAGCCGGGTATTGTTTTTGTTCATGATGGCGCGCGGCCGCTGGTGTCTGAAGCGCTTATTTTACGTTGCCTGCAGCAGGCTATTGAAAAGGGTAGTGCCATACCTGCCATACCGGTAACCGATAGTATGCGCATTATTGATGAAGACGATTCCGAACCTGTTAATCGCGACAACCTACGAATTATACAAACCCCGCAAACGTTCCATACCAATATTATACTGCCTGCATTTATGTGCGCATATTCGCCCGATTTTACCGATGAAGCTACGGTTGTAGAAGCTAATGGCATTAAGGTATTTTTGGTGGAAGGCGAGCGCAGCAACATAAAGGTTACTACCCCTGAAGATATGATAATTGCCGAAGCACTGTTCAAGTAAGGAACGATATGGTATAACCACCCACGAACGGATGATACAGCAACGGACGATACTGCATTAATACAAGGCATAAAAAAACCGGCAAATGAGCCGGTTTTTTTATGAATAAAGTAATAATTACTTAGTTTCTTTTGGAGCGTCTTTCTTAGGCGCGTCTTTTTCAGTTTCTTTTGCACCGCCTTTCTTTTTGCAACAAGCAGCTTCTTCTTTAGTGCATTTAGCGCCTTTCTTCTTGCAGCATGCTTTTTCCTGAGCGAAAGTAGCACCGGTCAACATAAGGGCTGCTACGAATAAAGTTAGTTTTTTCATTTTTTTTTGATTTTTGTGAGTTAAAGGTAGGTAATTTTTTGAAAAACAGTGTTGCTACAGTAATTAAAATAGTTAAAATTGTGTTGCGAGGTTTTTTAGGTACGTGCGCCGCGTTATGGCAGTGTGCATGATTTTTTACATTTTTATGTTTGTAAATCATGTTAACCACATAACATCAAATTATATTCAAACTTACCCACGCCTATATTTACATTCCAAACAAAATTAATTAGGTTTGTGGTCTATTAAACAGAAAATATGCAGCAATCAGTATTAGACCAAATGCAAAGTATGGGCCACGAACAGGTAATGTTCTGCACCGACGCCAATACAGGACTTAACGCTATCATAGCCATACATAACACCACTTTAGGGCCATCGTTGGGTGGTACCAGGTTGTGGAATTATAACAGCCATGAAGAAGCCGTTATTGATGCGCTTCGTTTGAGCCGTGGTATGACCTATAAGAGTGCCATTAGCGGTCTTAACCTGGGTGGTGGTAAAGCTGTACTGATTGGCGATGCATCAAAACTTAAAAATGAAGCGTACTGGCGCCGCTACGGCAGGTTCGTGAATAATTTGGGTGGTAAGTACATTACTGCTGAAGATGTGAACACGTCTTCAAAAGACATGGAATATATCCACATGGAAACTAAGCATGTAACTGGTGTGCCTGATTACTTGGGTGGCAGCGGCGACCCTTCGCCCATTACCGCTTATGGCGTTTATGTAGGCATGAAGGCTGCATGTAAAAAGGTGTATGGCAGCGATAGCCTTGCAGGCAAAACCGTACTGGTACAAGGTGCAGGTAATGTTGGCCGCACGCTTATTGATCACATTATTGAAGAAGGTGGGAAGGTGTTACTGGCTGATATCAATGAAAAGAACATTAAGCTGGTAACGGACAAGCACAGTGGTGTTGAGGTGCTGGATAACAATAAGGTATTTGATGCGACTTTCGACATTTATGCACCATGCGCCCTGGGTGCATCTGTAAATACGGAAAGCATTAATAAAATGAAGTGTGCAATTATTGCCGGCGCTGCCAATAACCAGCTTGCTGACGAAAATGTACATGGCCCTATGCTGGTAGAAAAAGGCATTACCTATGTGCCTGACTTCCTGATTAATGCGGGTGGTATCATTAATATAAGCGTGGAGCTGGAAGGGTACAACCGCAACCGCGCTATTAGCATTGTTGATAAAATTTACGAGCGTACTTTGGCCAACTTTGATCTGGCAGCAAGGGAAAACATACATAACCAGCTTGCGGCTATGCGCATGGCAGAAAAAAGGCTTGCCGATGTTGCCAGCCTGAAAAGAGGTTTATAAAAATTAGTTAAGAGCGTTACAAGCGAAAGGGCATCCAGACAGGATGTCCTTTTTTATTATTTGAAAGTTAAAATTGATTAGCCGGTTTCGCAGTTCACCCCTACTTTTAGCGGTTACGCGGCAACTTTTGAACTGATTGAATGCAGCGAAGTACTTTCGTTTCCAATTATTTAGCGAACATTCTCCAAATCTAAGTTACCAATGAAATTTGCAGATATGCCCATGTATAAGAAAAACCTGTACGCTATTGCAGGCATCATTTTTTTATGTTTCCTGTTAATAGTTGGCAGCAGGGTTTCGTCCCGATCTACGGTTGCGCATGCTGGGTATTCCATTAACAGATAACATTAGTTCGGGTGCATTTTAAATTTTCGCATTATTCTTATTTCAAATAACACCTGCGCGACTGCGCAGACATTGACCTCCCTCTACATTTATGGAGAGGGTTGGGGTGAGGATTTTATTCAGGTAGTGCGAAGATTAAATGCACCCCATTAGTCCTGCTTCAGTTTGCCACGCGCTAAATTGCTTGTGAATAGCTACACTAGCGTATTAGCGTTATATCACCTTTGTGCACCTCGCGGGTGCCGGTAAGGCATTGGGCTTTAAAATAATAGTAGTAAGTACCCATTTCACAGGGCTCGCCTCCAAAAGTTCCATCCCACGCTCGTTGCGGATTACCGGTCCTGAAAACCAACTGCCCCCAGCGGTTGTAAATAGCCAGGTCATAAAACTCCATATTGCCGTAAGTAATTACTTTAAAGCCATCATTGTGGCCATCGTTATTAGGGGTGAAGGCATTCGGATAGCTGAAATTGCAGCAGGGCTGTATATCGGTATACGTAATGCCAGTAGTATCTGAGCAGCCAAATTCATCCGTTACTTTTACAATAAAGGTAACCGGTATCAATACTATGCCATAGTCGCCGCCGGTATCATGTCGCACAAGGTCTTCAGGCAGCCAGGTATAGGTTTTGCCGCCTGTTGCTTCCAGGTACACTTTATCGCCATAGCACAGTTGGTGCGGCTCAGTTACAATATGGCCATTGGGCAGGGCATGCACCACCGCACTTACGTATACGGGCAATGACGAACATACTTTATAGGTTTCAATAAAGTACCACGCATAACTACCTGCCGAATGTGTATTGATGAATGGTGCTGCTGATAGGGGGCTACCATTCATTTCGTACCAGTTGACTACTGCGCCGGGTACAATGGGCGTAATATTTAAAGGCTCGTAAGGGTCGCCTATGCAAAGCGACTTTGAAATGTTGGGTATAAAAAAGTTGCCGCTGTCAGAGACAGTTAATAGTGTTGATGCATCGCAGGCGGAATCGCAACTTACTATGGCGGTATAATTACCTGCAACAAGGCTATCCAGTATAATGCCCGAAGAGTCGCTGCCGGTGGAGTCGATCAGCGTTTTCACAATCGCCCCTGCGCTGTTAACTATGGTTACCTTACGTGGTAAAAAACCTGCTGCAAGGTTAAACCTTACGGCACCCTGGTGTATGCACTCCGTACTGCTGATCTGTGTTGCGACTATACTCGGCTTTTCCGATACTTTGATGGTATAGGCTACGGTCTGTGTATTGGATAGCGGGCAGTGGTTATTTTTAACGTAAAGGAAAAACGTGTATACGCCAACTCTCAGCGTATCGGTAACCCATGAAAAGTGCGCATGCGGAAATGGTGTACTGTCGTTGGTAATATTCAGGTTAGCGCCTGTAGGCACTGCAATAGGTTTCACCAGCGTTGTATCGCCATCAGGGTTAAAAATATTAATATCGAAATCAACAAGTTTTTCGCCCTTGCATATATTTAATATGTTGCCCGATGATAGCGTAGCGCCGGTCAGGCCTGCAATGGTCAGTTGCGGTATTTCTCCTTCACAATTATCGCGTATCACAATGGTCATTTCGCGCTGGCTTACGCCAATAAGTTTTCCTGCCCGGTATTCTGAGACGCGGTAAACAACAAGTGCTGACTGCATGATGCTTGGTGTAAAGGCAAGTTGGCCATTTAATGCATTAAAATGAAATGAGCCGGTGGTAGTTTCGAGGGGATATGCACCGGAATAGGGGGTGAAATAATTGACCGACCCACCGGTATTAGCATCAATACCATTCACCAAAGTGAAAGCAAGTGAGTCCCCGTCGTGGTCAACGGCGCCAGGATTGAATTGCTGGTAAATATTTTGACAATAAAACGGGGTTGGGATGGCTGAATATTCTGGCGAAGAATTGGGGCCTTTAGTGTTGTTGAGGTCTGCTTCAAGTTCGGTTATAGAGCCGGTAGAAATATTTGTGATACTCAGGCTTCTTCCCGCACCAATCGTACTGCCTAGGTTCCCATCGAAAATAAAGCGCCAGTTTGTTGATGGTGCACCGGTGAGCTGAATCGTATCTTCGTATACGAATTTTTTAACCCCTGGCAATGTGCCGGACCTGCAAAAGGTGTTATTTATTTCTTTAATGCAAACGGGGGAGACCTCTATTGAATCGACCAAATTTAAATAAAAGCTGTTATTTATATTAACGGAGTTCTTTAGTATTCTAATGTGGGGTGTAGAGGTATTCAGTGAATTTAATAAGCTAGGTAATGAAGAGCAATCGGCAAACAGGGTGAGCCTGATAATATAATTTACACTGTCCAGAGCAAAGTACTGAAGGTCTGAGGCATAGATATGATTGGCTTTGCAGTCGTTCACCTTAACAGCGCACAAAACAAATAACGCTATGTATAAAATGAATCGTGTCATGTATAGGGTGGGCTGCTTTATATAGTTAGTTCAAAGTTCAGCAAAAAATGTGATATATTCATCATGGTGCAATCATGCATTCGTCACTTTTTTGTGCATTATACCACAACTATTAACAGGGAGTTGCAAGTGGTGCTACCGCCAGTATTTACATATCGCGCCTTATAAACTCAACCCTGCGGTTAATGGCTTTGCCTTCAGGGGTTTTATTACTTTGTATGGGCACGGACGAACCCATGCCTTTTGTGGTCAGCCGCATGCTGTCAATACCCAAAGCTGCAAGCTTAATTTTAACTGCATCGGCGCGCTCTTTCGATAGTTTCACGTTAGCGGCTTCCAAGCCTCCATTGTCGGTATGGCCGTCAATTTCCAGTTTTACTGTTGGGTTTTGTTTCAGCCAGTGTGCCAGTTGCGAAATGAACTCCATACTTTCCTGCTTTATGGTAGTTGCCCGCAGGTCGAAAGTAATAGAGTGGGTAATGAATTTATTATCGGTGAGTATTTCATTCAGGGCGTTGGTACCCGTACCGGTTGATATCCTGAAGTTTTTTATAATGACCGGTTTGTAGGTGCGGAGCAATACGCTGCATATTTTGGGCGCCGGGCAAATGCAGTTGGGTATCAGAAATATGCGGTATTGGTCAATATAGAATTTTACTTCCTGCTTTTTATAGGTCATGGCCAGGTGGTGCCATTTGTCAGTGCCATAGTTGCCGGGGTATAACGAATTTACGGCTTTGTATGCGCCATCTTGCAGCGAATTGAATTCGAACATCCCGGTTTCATTGAAGAAGATGCGGTGGAAGCCTGTATTCTGGCCTGCGGCATCTTTATCATTCATATTCAGTTCCAGTGAACTGCCCGCGGGTTTTCTGAAATCAAATTCAATACCGAAGGTATCATCCTTGGCCATAACATTGCCCAGCATGGGCAGCAGCCAGGCATTGCCATAACCGCCTATATAAAATTCGTGTTCGCCATCGGTGCCGGCCTGCACATAAAACCTTGATCGTACACTGGTGTCATACGATGTGTTTTCGAAGGGCTTTATGTTCCATTTGTGCGGAAACTGATGTACGGAATCACTGCTGAAATTGTCCTCAAAAAGCAGGTGCTTACCGGGCAGGTAATCGAAGGTGTCACTTACGGTTTGTATGTCCCACTGGGCATAGCTATACTGGCATTGCATACAAACGCAAACGATCAGCATTACTATAAATACTCTTGCCTTACCCATGTAAACTTAATGCCGGTTAAACATCTATAAAATTACTACTTTTAATGTTGGGTTTAGGTATGTGCTACAAGGTAAAATATTGACCCTCTGATTTTTATGCTGAAATGGCTTTTGATAACTATTGCTTGCTGTATGGTAATGCCTGCAAAGGCGCAGGATGTATATGTGTTGGGCATAGCGCAGGATGGCGGCTTCCCGCACCTTGGTTGCAGTAAAAAGTGTTGCGCCGCAGCATGGGCGCATCCCGAAATACAACGCAGCGTGGTTGCCCTTGCGTTGGTTGATACCGCAAGTAAGCACTGGTGGCTTTTTGAAGCTACACCTGATATTAAGGAGCAACTGCAATATTTTAAAACACTTAGCGGAGGCCGTTACCAATACCTGCCTGATGGCATATTTATTACCCATGCACATATAGGGCATTATACGGGTTTAATGCAACTGGGCAGGGAGGTGATGAATACCAAAAACGTACCGGTTTATGCTATGCCCAAAATGAAGGCGTACCTTGAAACAAACGGCCCCTGGAGCCAGCTGGTAAACCTGGCCAATATTAATATAATGCCTTTGCTTGCCGATAGCAGTGTGCAACTCACCAGTCAGCTCTCGGTAACGCCCTTCACCGTGCCGCATCGCGATGAGTATTCCGAAACTGTGGGTTATAGCATTGCTACGGGCGCTAAAAAATACCTCTTCATACCCGATATTGATAAATGGGCCAAATGGCACCGCAACATAATTGAGGAAGTAAAAGCGGCCGACCTGGCACTGGTGGATGGTACCTTCTATGACAATACTGAATTGCCCGGCCGCAGCATGAGCGAAGTGCCGCACCCATTCATAGAAGAGACCATGCAGCTATTTCGCAATGAAAGTGAAGCCACCAGAAACAAAGTTTGTTTCATCCACTTCAACCACACCAACCCCCTACTTCTCGACCCCAAAAAGCAATACGAAGTAACCAAAGCAGGTTTTAAAATTGCGCGGCAGGGTGGGAAGCTGTAGGGGATTTGTTAAGTACGCAAATGTGTAACCCAAAATGGGCAGTATGATTATACAAAACAAGTTGTAGACGGGCAGGCTCCCATTACGCTGTATCGTTAAGTTAAGCGAATGTGTAACCCAGAATGGGTGGTATGATTATAGAAAAAACAAGTGACGTAAGCGCATAACCCCGAAGGGGTGGCATAGTCAATAAGTTTATCGTTGTAACTTTTGTTTAAAATAAGGTTATGCCGTCTTTTGTACCACGTCATAAATTTAAGCTATATAGTAGATATGGTCAACTGACCTGCAACTCATTTATTGCTTACACCACTTCTCCCTCCAAATCATAGTCAAATGCCTTGGTGATGCGCACATTCACAAAATCGCCAATAGGTAATTTCTTCGAGCCGTCAATTACAACTTCATTATCCACTTCCACGCTGTCAAATTCGGTGCGGGCAAGGTAGCGGCCGGCTTCTTTTTTGTCTATCAGTACTTTAAATACTTTGCCTACTTTTTCCTGGTTCTTCTCTAAAGATATTTCCTGCTGCACTTCCATTATTTCCTGTGCGCGGAGTTCCTTTTCTTCCGATGTCAGGGTGTCTGCGAGTTCGTAAGCCGATGTGTTTTCCTCATGCGAATAAGTGAAGATACCAACACGGTCCAGCCTTGTCTCTTCCAGGAAATTCTTCATGTCTTCTACATCGTCTTGCGTTTCGCCAGGGAAACCCGTAATTAGGGTAGTGCGTATGGCAATACCCGGAACTACTTCGCGTACATTGCCAATCAGCTCAATAATTTCCTTGCGGGTTATCTGGCGTTTCATGGCCGTAAGCATCCGGTCAGATATATGTTGCAATGGCATATCCAGGTAGTTACAGATGTTATCGCGCTCGCGCATAACATCTAAAATATCCATCGGGAATTTATGCGGGTAGGCATAATGTAACCGTATCCAGGTAAGCCCTTCAATGTCCGACAGGTGTTTCAGTAAGTCGCTTAATGCACGTTTTTTATAAATGTCAAGGCCGTAATAGGTAAGTTCCTGTGCAATGAGCATGATCTCTTTCACGCCCATTTTTACCAGTTTCTTAGCCTCGGTAACTACTTCTTCTATGGTTTTAGAAACGTGCCCGCCACGCATTAATGGTATAGCGCAAAACGAACAGGTGCGGTTGCAACCTTCCGATATTTTAAGGTAGGCATAGTGCTTGGGTGTACTCAGCAACCTTTCGCCAATCAGTTCCTGCCGGTAGTCGGCATTGAATTGCTTCATCATCAATGGCAATTCCATAGTGCCGAACCATGCATCTACTTCAGGTATTTCCAGTGCAAGGTCGTTACGGTAACGCTCGCTCAGGCAGCCGGTAACATACACTTTATCCAGCTTACCCCTGCGTTTCAGTTCCACTTGGTCCAGAATGGTATTCACGCTTTCTTCCTTTGCTTTATCAATAAAGCCACACGTATTTACAACTACTATATTATGATCGAGTTTTTTATTTTCATGCAGCACATCAATACCATTAGCGTGCAATTGCCCGCTCAGCACTTCGCTATCTACCATGTTCTTGGAGCAGCCCAGGGTAATGATGTTTACTTTATCTTTTTTTAATTTTCCTGCTTTCATTTTTTTAGTCGTAAGTCGTAAGTAGAAAGTCGTAAGCTGTTTTTATAAGTTGTCTGAACCGTTGATTGAGCTGATTAGGGAGATTCAACTGATTCCCTGTTGCATGAACTTCCTTTAATAATCAATAAAATCAAAATGTCAGTTTAATCAAAGGTTTAGATGATTTACTTCTGATTAGGGAGATTCAACTGATTCCCATTTGCATGATCTTCCTTTAATAATCAATGAAATCAAAACATCAGTTTAATCAAAGGTTCAGATGATTTACTTCTGATTAGGGAGATTTAACTGATTCCCTGTTGCATGAACTTCCTTTAATAATCAATGAAATCAAAACATCAGTTTAATCAGTGGTTCAGATGATTTACTTCTGTCTCATAAATATCCTTACTGGTACGCCGCTGAATTTGAAGTGGCTACGCAGTTTGTTTTCCAGGAAGTTTTTGTAGGGCTCTTTTACATCATCGGGGTGGTTGGTGAAGAATGCGAAAGATGGCACAGCGGTCGGTATCTGCTGAATGAATTTGATCTTAATAGAATGCCCCCTTACCAGCGGTGGTGGGAAACGTTCTATTTCCTTTTGCATTATTTCATTCAGTACCGAGGTGAGTATACGTCTGTTGCGGTTGTCGTAAACCTCCAGCGCTTTTTCCATACCCTGGAAAATACGGGTCTTTTCCGATGCTGATATAAATATTATAGGTACATCGGTGAACGGAGCGATTTTCTCTTTCAGCATTTTTTCATAATCGCGGGCAGTGTTGGTTTCCTTTTCCGGAACAAGATCCCACTTGTTAACCAAAAGCACAACGCCCTTGCCTTTACGGGTAGCCAGGCTAAAGATGCTCACATCCTGCGCCGTCATGCCAACACTGGCATCAATAAGCAGCATACAAACATCGGCTTCGTCCATGGCACGAATAGCGCGGATAACGGAATAGAATTCCAGATCTTCGTGTACATTCTTTTTCTTACGGATACCGGCGGTATCAATAAGCATGAATTCCTTGTTGAATAATTTGTAGTGGGTGTGTATGGTATCGCGGGTTGTACCTGCAATATCAGAAACAATGGTACGTTCCTGACTTATAAGCGCATTCAGCAGGGTAGACTTACCCGCATTAGGCTGGCCTATAATAGCGAACTTAGGCAATGGGTTGCCATCTTTGTCTGTTTCTTCGGTAGCGTCTTCATCATCTTTAATATGCACAACCAGTTCATCCAGCAATTCGCCGGTGCCACTGCCTGATATAGAAGATATCATGAAGGTATGCTCAAAGCCCATGGCGTAGAACTCGGTTGCATATAAAGCACGTTCGCTGTTATCCACCTTATTCACTACCAATAATACCGGCTTGGTCGATCGGCGCAGTACATCGGCCATTTCTGTATCCTGGGCAGTAATACCCGTTGCGGTGTCGCAAACGAATAATATAAGGTCAGCCTCATCAACAGCAATATGTACCTGTTTACGGATCTCGCGTTCAAATACATCTTCTGACCGGGCTACGAAACCACCAGTATCAATTACGTTAAATATTTTACCGTTCCAGTCGGCAATACCATACTGGCGGTCGCGGGTTACGCCGCTCACGTCGTCAACAATAGCCTTGCGCTGTTCCAGCAGGCGGTTAAATAATGTTGATTTGCCCACATTGGGCCTTCCCACGATTGCAACTGTAAAACCCGGCATTAATATTAATTTATTTTTTGTTTTGAGTTTGCAAAGGTAGGGTTTTTTATAATGGTTAATTGTTAATGGTTAATGGCCAATTGTTAAATGGTAGTATTGGTAAGCAAAGCACCTATTGCACGGGTGGGGGAGCGGAGTATTCGCCACCACTGTTGTAAAGGAATAACCTGCATGTAGGCCCATCTCTCAAAGGGTGCTGCAATATGTGTTATGCGAAAGTATTACCCTGAATGGATGATAGGATTGCAGCACGTATGCATAAAATGGATGAAAACCTGAAGAGGTGACATAAGTCACAAGTACAGACATGCAACCCATCTCAGAAAGGTGACAGGTAACGTCAGGTTGTTAGTGATTGATTTTTATTTTGCCCGCAATATTTCGTTTGCAAGACATTACACCCTTTATGGCCGGGGTGTTTTTAAACGACACGGCATACTAACTAAAAAATAGGAAGATAACCGTGCCTATGGCAAAGCCGAAGGTGGTAGAAACAAGGGCCATTGTCCACGGGTATTTACTTTGTATTTCGTGCAGAGCTATTTTCATAATCGCTTTTTAAAGTAGTGAGGTATTATTATTTGAAAAGGACTTGGTAAACCATGAACAGACAATTAAATTTAGAGCTTACGAATTACTTTTTCTTTTTCTTGTTGTAGAACTGTGTTTTGTTGGGGTAAATTTTTTAGGTGGGTTGGTGATTGTTAGGATCTAAATAAAGAAGTTACAAGCTATTTATACTTGGCACGATATTTGTTAATTATTTTAACAAAACTGTTTTTTATGAAAAAAATCATATTTTTTTGTTGCATATACGTCATTTTTCTAGTAACAAATTCAGATGCACAGATAATTAATACTATAGCTGGTAGCGGAACGCATACAGGTTATACTTGTAATGGCTGTCCTGCCACAAGTACCGAATTAACAGAACCATCTTTAGCTATTGATAAATCCGGAAATATTTATACCTCTGATGCCAATAATAACACCATAAGGAAAATTGATTCGCTAGGAGTGATAAGGACAATTGCAGGAAATGGTACTACTGGCTATAGTGGCGATGGAGGGCCGGCGACAGCAGCATCGTTAAATGACCCTTCAAGTTTAACTGTAGATTATAAAGGGAATATTTTTTTCTTTGACGCAGGTAATTATGTTATAAGAAAGATAGATACGGCTGGGGTAATTACAACTTATGCAGGTACAGGTACTTTAGGTTTTAATTGCGAAGGTTGCATGGCTACAGCGACCGATTTTACTGGAGCAGGGCCATTAGTAACAGATAAAAGGGGTAACTTATTTTTCGGTTCGACTTTTGTTTATAAAATTGATTCTACTGGCTGGCTTGAGCGTTTCGAAGGCATTTTTACAGGAATGGGCGACTCGACTGAGGATGGTGTTAATGCTTTGCATTATCAGACCGGGGCTATTTTTGGGATATGTCCTGATGATTCTGGAAATGTATTTATAGCTATGACTAGATTGGGTGGTCTTGGGGTAGCAAAAATCATCAGGGTTGATACTTTAGGGCTGGTAACTACAATTGCTGGCAGCGATACTGCTGGATTTCATGATGGGGTGCCGGCAACTGATAGTCATATTTTTGCTTCAAACATTGTCATGGATTCCATTGGAAACATTTATTTTTATGGATATCAGGAATGGCGGGTGGGAAAAATAACAAAATCAACAGGTTTTGTAAACACAATTGCCGGAAATGGATTAGTATCGTGGTATTCCGGTTTTGGAGATGGTGGCAATGCATTATCTGCACGGGTTTTTACTAATGGATTAGTTGCCGTAGACCGGCACGGAGATCTGTACATTACCGATGTGGACAGAATCAGGAAAATATATAATTCAACTACTGCATTGGGGGAAATTATTAATAGAGCAAGTGAAATATCATTGTACCCAAATCCAGCTGATAATACGCTAACTATTACTTCTTCCACGATAATTGGCCATTTGGAGATAATGAATACCATTGGGCAGATGGTTATAAGTAGAGATTATGCTACGGGGAAGGCAGAAGTGAATATAGCCGCCTTGCCAAAAGGTTTTTATTTAGCTAAATTTAATAACACGCAGGTTTTAAAATTCATTAAGAAATAAAATTTTATTGTACTGTTTCTTAGTTTAGCATACACAAAATGTATCTTTAATACTTGAAGAAAGCAGCACTCCTCCTTTTTATTTTTCTCAGTATTATAAACTGCTATGCGAACATGGCATCGCCCAAGTTCCGGGTGAGGGGAACGCTGGCGGCATCGCCATGCTCTAGCCGGGACGTGGATATACTCAGCGAAACCATATTGGTAAGACCTGCAAAAGACATTAGCACTGCGTTTTTTGATGTTGAATACACCATAAAATGCGATAGAGACGGTATGCAGATACCCTTGCTCTTTGTGGCATGGCAATACAAAGATGACTTTAAGGTGTGGGTTGATAGTGCTGCTGTTGAACTACTGGCCGTGCCGCAGGAATTACACCACATAAGAAGCTCTCCCTTTGAAGAATTTTCAAAGTCATTTACAAGAGGAGATAGCAGTAAGTCAGATGAGATATCGTTAGCATACCATCAGCATTGGAACGTGGATACTGCCGTCAGTATTAATAGTTTCAAATATTTCAACGTGAACCTGGCCCGGGGAATACACAAAATAAGGGTAAAATATAATGTAACAAGGTGTATAAACAGAAGTGGCTATACCAATGAATATAGTTTCAGGTATTCCTTATCGCCAGCTAAATTCTGGAGATCGTTTGGCCAGCTTACAATAACCCTTGACACCAGCCTTTGCAAAGCGCCATTTAAAACATCGTTAGGCGACCCGGTTTTCGGTAAATGGGGGGTATGGGAGTTTACCGACCTGCCTGCCGCTTGCTTTAGTTTCTCCTACATTGAACCATTGCCTCCCGCTGCTGAATTTATTGCCCACTATAACGAATGGCTTTGCCTCTGTTTTGGTTTACTGTTGCTGGTAGCTAATATTCGGGCAATAGGGATATACAGACGAAAGGGTGATAGCGATTACCCGCTAAACATGGCTTTTTGTTTCGTAGCGATACCTGCGCTGTTAACGATGGTATGGTTTTATTATATCGGGTTATCCGAGTTCTTCATTATTATACCGATATGTTGCCTACTGCCTGCATTCGACCTGGCAATACATACGCTTGGTGTAGCGCGGATATATTGGAAAATTCCGTTTACATTGCTCTGTTGCTCTGTTATCTCTTCGTTGGCCGTTGTCGCTTCAGGGTTTGGGTTTGATGCTATTATACAACATCTGGCCGGTCAACCGATTGCTGTGATGCCCTACGCTTTTCTTGGCTTTTTCATCATTCCGGTAATTGCTGTTCCTTATTTCCTGCTTCTTATCGCTGCAAACTATGCTTACAGTAAGCGCTGATACAACAGTTGTTTCCATTTTAGGGCAACAGCAAGGGATTGCCCTACTGTCATTTAGTTAAGGATTTTAGGGTTGATATATTATGTCATCCCTTCGGGATTTTGCTCATTTTATAACTTGTGTTCTATAATCATATCACCCATTCAGGGTTTTCATTTTACTAACTAAATGACATTTGGCTATACCCACATTGTGCAATTCACCATTTATTAATCATAATTTAAATGCGACAGAGCCCACTCTATCCAATTCATAATTGACCATTTATAATTTACAATTGAACAAACAATCCACACCCTGTTACTAAATAAATTTTACTTTTTTTCGTATTTACATGGTTTGTAGCGATATTGTACCCAAACATTAAATGGGGCTGATGAGAAAAAGTATTTTTACCTTATTTCTGCTTGCTTTGGCGTACCAGCTTTCTGCACAAACTACTTTCAAGTGTGGCTGGACGACTTATAAGGCATCCATGATCATTCATGAATATACGTATAGTTATACACTTTCCGATTCTGTAAAGTTGTTCCTGGCAGATAGTACTAAAACCTTTATTGCTCCTGATAGTGCTGCTTCTTTAAATGTAGATTATCCGTTTCATGACAATGCTACCTATAAAATTGCAAATACTTATAATGCAAAAAAGAAGCTGGTTAAAAGTGAAGAGTTGAAAAATGACCAGGTGCAGATATTGCGGGAATATAAGTATGACGACAAAAACCGCCGAACATCGGAAATAGAGGACAATAAACTTACCGGTAATAATTACAGAAAGACCTTTGACTATGGTACCGAAAAGAACGGAGAAGCCACTATGAATGAGGCCGCCTATTTCAATGGTAGGGTAGAGTTCTTCACAAAGTCGTTCTTTGATAAGAAAAATCAGAAATATAAAGAGATCAGGCTTAACGACAACAACAAAGAAGTTGTGCACGTTGAAAATTTCATATATAATGAAGCTGGCAGGTTAAAGGAGCGTTCGGTATACTTCAATCAGTTTAAAGTAACCAAGACGTTTCAGGAAGGCGGCGATGACCCAGCCCATTGCTTTAAGTCGCAAGTACTGAGCATGCCGGAAAAACCTACCTTGGCTACCAAGATTGCCTTCATTAAAAAAGTGATACTGAAGAACAAAGCATTATTGCTTGACCCCGAATGCCATGAATTTGAATACAAGTTCTATAATTCTGATTGTGAGGTACTTATTGCTACTACCAAAACAAATAATATAAAAAAAGTGGTGCTCAGGGTTAAAGAGCGCCTGCATTATTAACTGAAAGGTTTAGCATGAAGTGGTTACTGGTATTATTACTTTCTTTATCGGGTATTGCAGTTGGTTATCTTACTTTGCTGCACGTAACCCTGCGTATGGAACAACTCATCTGGTTGTTGGTTTTTCTGGGTAGCGGGTTTGCAGTTGCCCTGTTCACTGAAGAAAAGCAATTTGCACATGGCTTTGTTATTGGTTTATTTGCCTGCCTGCTGGGGTTGGCAGTGCACTTGTTGTTTTATGCGAAGTATCTTTCCAATCATCCGGAGATCGTATTACTGAACGCAAAACTGGAACCTGGTTTCGACCCCAGAAAGGCATTGGTGATACTGGAAATGACCAAATCATTCTTTTATGCCCTTTCCGGGGGCATATTTGCGGTAGTGATAACTGCTGGTGTGCGGAAATTTTATGAGAACAGATAGGCAAAACATTCCCTGCCTGTTTTATTGGGTTATTCCTAACACTATAATTATTAACTTGCAAGCTTCAACATCAGAAGTTACTTTTATATAATATAATTTTATTAATGTTAAAGATAGGAGTACTTGGCGCTGGCCATTTGGGGAAAATACACATACAGCAATGGCAGGAAATAGAAGATATTAAACTCACCGGTTTCTTCGATCCTGATGATAGCTCAGCGGCTACAACTATTTCGCAATACCAGGTGCCCCGCTATACTGATATAGATAGCCTTATAGCTTCGGTGGATGCTGTGGATATAGTAGCCACAACTTCCTCGCACTACGAGTTGGCTAAAAAATGCCTGCTGGCGGGTAAACATGTTTTTATTGAAAAACCGCTGGCTCATACGCTTGAAGAAGGCAAGGAATTGGTAAAATTAGTAAAAGAAGCTAATGTAAAGTGCCAGGTAGGGCACGTAGAACGTTATAACCCAGCATTTTTAGCATTAAATGGCAAAAATGTGCAACCTATGTTCATTGAGGCGCACAGGCTGGCACAGTTTAACCCGAGAGGTACTGATGTATCGGTAATTCTTGATTTAATGATACATGATATTGATATTGTGTTGTGTCTGGTAAAATCGCCCGTAAAGCGTATTTCAGCAAGTGGGGTAGCGGTGTTAAGTGAAACCGCCGATATTGCGAACGCACGCATAGAATTTGATAATGGCTGTGTAGCCAACCTTACCAGCAGCCGCATATCCCTGAAGAAAATGCGCAAAGTGCGCCTTTTTCAACGCGATGCCTACATTGGTATCGACTTTCTGGAAAAGAAAACGGAGATCATAAGGCTGAAAGAAGATGGCGACGAAGCAGGTATGATGGATTTTCCTTTGGATATCGGTCATGGCGAAAAGAAGATCATCTCGGTTCAGATGCCGGAAGTATTGCCACTGAATGCCATAAAAACGGAATTAGCCGAGTTTGCTATGGCCATAAAGAACGATTTGCCAGTGCGGGTGTCGGTTATTGATGGCTATCAGGCCATGGATGTTGCCCACCAGATTTTGAAAAAAATGAGTTTGCACAACGAACTGCACAATGTTTAGCATTAATCACCGTTAATAGAACGAACGCAAAAAAATGTCAGGTATAAAAAACATGTTAAAATATTTACCGGTTATTATATTCCTTGGGTTTGCCTGCCTGAGTTGTAATATAAAAAATCCTAAAGAACCCACGCCCACTTATATTCATATTGATTCATTCAGTATGGTTGATAATCCTAAAGTGATACCGCCCAAGCTCTCCTTATCCAGCCAGATAACGGCAGTATATGCGTACTATAATAACAACCCGATTGGTTATTTCGATCTTCCTGTTACTTTCCCAATTATAACCAATGGCAGGGGGCAACTGAAAATTTTTCCGGCTGTGGCGGTCGATGGCCTCAATAATTTCATGGCTACCTATCCTTTTTACACTTCTGATACCCTTACTTTCGATCCTCAGCCGGGTGCTATTGTAAAAATGTCGCCGAAAACACGCTATCATGATAGCACCAAACATTATCTCAACTACAGTTTCTCTTCGTCGGGTACTATTAGCTTTACCCTGCTGAATGGTACGGTACCTGTAACCACTACTACCGACCCTGCCAATGTTTTTGAAGGAACAGGTTCAGGAATGATATCATTGCATCTGCCTTTAGATACATTATCAGAGAGTAAATCGTTCGATCCGTTTAATGTGCCTGTAGGTGTTGATGCTTATATTGAATTAAATTACAAATCGACGGTCCCGTTTTACCTTGGGCTCAGGGCTAACCTTAACGGAAGTACCACTTTTTATCAGCGGTACCTGTCTGGCGTTAATCCGAGTGATAAGTGGCAGAAGTTCTATCTGGCCATAAAAGACTTCGCCGCCCAGTACAAAGGCGACTATTACGACCTGTATATTAAAGCATCGTTGCCTGCCGGCGTTACCAGTGGTACGGTATTGATAGATAACGTTCAATTTGTTTATTTCTAGGCATGGAGTTGAGTCTTACTAAAAAAAGAGCTATTCGTAAGTTGATTGCGCTTGATTATGTGGCCTCTGCATTATCATGGCTTATCTTCTTTATGTACCGGCAGAACCTGCTCACGCAACGAAGTTATCTTGATACATTACATCTTTTTCTTTTCCGTGACTTTGTCAACACATTATTAATAATACCGGCGGGTTGGTTATTTCTTTACTTTCTTTCCGGCACGTATTTCGATCTGTACCGCAAATCGCGGTTGCACGAAATAAACCGCACGCTTATATCTTGTATACTTGGTTGCACCATTGTTTCCGTTATTGTCTTCTCCGACGATAAAGGCGACTATAGTTATTTTACCAATGCCATAGGCCATTACTTACTTATACATACGGTGCTCATACTTTCGTTCCGTTTGTATATCATGTACAAGGTAAAGGTAAATTTAGTTAAAGGAAAGGTGGGGTTCAATACACTTATTATAGGTGGTAATCAACAAGCTATCAATATTTACAAGCAGGTTAAGGAAAACCCGCGTGTGTTGGGTAATATCTTTCTGGGCTTTATTTATTCTAACAAGGAGGCCAGCAACGGCATGAGCCAGTATCTGCCTCAGCTCGGGCATCTAGCCGATCTGGAGAACATTATTGATCAGCATAAGATAGAAGAAGTTATTGTAGCAGTCGATTCTTCGGAGCACCATCTGCTGGAACATATACTTACCCGTTTGTGTTACAGGCCGTGTGTGGTTAAGGTATTGCCCGACTATTACGATATACTTTCCGGTTCAGTAAAGACCAGTAATGTATACGATGCCGTGCTTATTCATATTCACCCTGACCTGATGCCGGACTGGCAGCGGGTATGCAAGCGTGTTATTGATATTGTGGTGTCGTCTTTTGCTTTGCTGGTATTATCGCCTTTTTTACTTTTTACGGCCACTATGGTGCTTTTCTCGAGCAAGGGGCCTATATTTTACAAGCAGACCCGTATCGGTTTATTCGGTCGCCCATTCAATATCTACAAATTCCGCTCTATGTTTGTCGATGCCGAGCGCAATGGCCCTGCACTTAGCAGCAAGACAGACAGCCGCATTACCAAATGGGGGCGGTTCATGCGTAAGTGGCGGGTTGATGAGTTGCCCCAGTTCTTTAATATAGTAATAGGAGATATGTCGCTTGTTGGCCCGCGCCCTGAACGAAAGCATTACATTGACATTATAAGCGAAGCACATGCGCACTATAAGTACCTCCACAAGGTAAAACCGGGTCTTACTTCGTGGGGAATGGTTCAGTTCGGCTATGCCGAAAATGTAGATGAAATGATAGAACGCATGCGTTACGATCTGCTCTATATAGAAAACTGTTCCCTGGCTCTCGACCTCAAGATCATCCTTTACACCTTCATCGTTATTTTTCAGGGACGGGGTAAATAATTGTAAATTGGTAATTGTAAATTATAAATTGGTCGCTTTGCGGCCTTTTTTGTTGTGCGACTATCTTGCGCAAGCACGCTATATTAGCCTATATAGATATCAAAATACAGCACTAAATCACGTCACTGCGCCTGTAGATGCAACACGGTTGTAGTTCGGTAATCAATTATATGAAACCGTGTGCCGGTAGGTATACAGCAATCAGAACCGTGCCTGATTTCAATGTTTAAATGTATCGGGGCCTGAAAAAAACACCGAGAGACCAGTGCTTGGGGTGTTGCAACAACAAGGAAGTTTATGAATCATACAGGTTTAAACCAGCTTCATGTATCAACCTGAAGGCGATAAATTTCTTCAGCATAGGTATTCCCAACGCATCTTCTTCCAACCACCTTTGGGTAAAATATATTCACTATTTATCATACGATCTACCTGCTAGCCCATCATCAATCAGGCTATCTTATCTACTAAACACCGAGTAGGGTAGTAGGCTTTAATATGCGCTGTGGGCAATTTACTGCTACTAAACGGCGCTAAAGTGCACCTGCCAAGTTGGCGTGCTGTCAATTTAGCGTCGGGATTGCAGGTACAATTCGTGTGTAGTGTCTTCACTTTACGTTTTTAACTTTTATTTTTTATAAAATAATGGTTTTGTATTCTTTATAGTAAATATCGGAAGTGAATTATAATTAAAATTTGTCACTTTTGCTACCACTTTCGCTCACAATCGCGGCCACAAATAGGCTATTCCAATAAAGTTGACATTATTTTTTCATTTTTTATAATTTTAGTTATAAACAATTGATTGTAAGATTTTTTTGGACTTTATAGGAAGTATTAGTTGATAAGGAGTTGATAACCCACATAAATTCAGAGTTTTTCAATAATAATAATTTGGTTATTGCTATTTATTTGGGCTGGCAATGGTAATTTTGCTGTGTGGTTGCAACGCTTTGAATTTGTACCATTTAAAACACATTTAAATGATTTTTATATTATTAGCCCTTGTCACTGCATTCATTGGGGTATCCCCAGCGCTCATCAGTGGGAGGATGGCTTTGGCGATACGCGTGTTTTTTTTATATGTGGTTGCTTCGTGGGTGTTTTATTACGAAAATATGCCAAGCCTCGATTATACCTTGGGAGGGCCTGTTTTGGCGGTTATGTTTGCCTTGGCCTTCCTCTGTTTTATATTTTTAAAAAGAACAAGTGAGCTGAATCTGAAAACAGCCATTCCCAATGTGCTCATACTTGTTGTAGGGGTGTTTATTTTAATGTCTGGCTGTGGTGCTATCAATACCGGTAAGTACTCGGCACTGGTTGGCGACATGGGCACACAAGGTAAAAACATGAAACACTGGAGTCAGCAGAACCAGGAAATATCACCGACACATGTAAGAATAGTGCCAGAAGAACATGCACTGGTTATTGGCAAAACAGCCCTTAACCAAAATGCCGATGCACAAGGTAACATTGTGGGTAGCCAGTTTGAAATGGCTGAGGGGCATGTTACCTTGCAAAAGGTAAACAACGATCTCGTATATGTTATTCCGTTAGACTATCGCAACTGGGGAGCTTATAACGGAACAAACGGTGTGCCTGGCTATATTGTTGTGAATGCAGAAGACCAGCATACAACCCCTAAGTTCATTAATGGGCATAGCATGAAGTATATGCCCGGTTCTTTCTTCGGCACTAATCTGGAGCGCCATCTGTACACCAATGGTTACAGCAATAAGGTACTGGTAGACTATTCATTCGAGATAGATGACCAGATGAAGCCTTTTTGGGTGGTAACTGTTTGCCACCACACTATCGGTATGTTCAGTGGCTTGGTGGTTGATGGGGTGGTTATTGTTAACCCTGAAAATGGGGAAATAAAGTACTATGATAAAGATAAAGTGCCGATATGGGTTGATAGGGTAATACCTATGGAGGTGCTCAATGAAAATATTGGCTATTGGGGCAACTACCTGAATGGCTATTGGAACCAGACTGTGTTCGGACCAGGCTCTAACCTGAGGAGGCCCGAATCGACCGTTCTTAACTATGGCGCAGATGGCAGCTGCTGGTATGTTACGCCACTTACATCTAATAACCAGAACGATAATACAATGACAGATCTGGTATATACCAATTCCAGAACAGGAGTTTCCCACAGGTATACCGTAAGCGGTGCCACCGAAGAAGCGATTGCAGCTACGGTAGATGCCACGGTAAAATTCCAGAACCTGCATGCCGCCGCAGTGGTATATGAAAATGTTGCGGACAGGCTTACGGCACTCGTGCCCATCCTTGCCGATGATCATTCTATTCGGGGCCTTGCCCTGGTAGATGTGGTAACCAAGAGCCTGAGTTGGGACTCCGACCCTACAAATGCCCTTATTAAATACCAGAATAGCCTGGGTGCGCTGGGTGCGGCAATTGGTACAGATATTACAACCGTTCAAAAGATGATGGTAGGCAAGGTGAACCGCATACATGAAAGTGTAACCTCTTCCGGTAGCATTTATTATCTTTATTTTAATGGTGATAACCATATTTTTACCGTGCCGCAAACATTTCATAAAGTACTTATTACCGAACCCGGCGATTCTGTAGAGATAAAATATATGGAAAGTGATGCTGATTTGGTGGCGGTGAACTATTTCAATAATCTTACGGTAAAGGTGCAGGCATCAAAGAATCAAAAAGAAGTATACGATAGGTTAGAAAAGAGCCGCACTGAAGAAAGGAAGGATACTGCAAACGCCAACAGGCACTAAACAAACATAAAGCCATGCAGTTGTTTAGGAGTTACATACAAACGCCATTCGGGGAAATGACAATGGGTGCCACTGATATTGGCATCTGCTTGTTTGAATTTGAACATCGTAAAAGTATCAATGCCATTGTAAAACGGATCGAGACCGGTGCGGGGTCCTTATTTGAAGATGGCGAGCATGTTCAGTTCCAGGCACTCCGGCAACAAATAGAAGAATATTTCAGTGGCCAACGAAAGGAATTTACTCTACCGTTGCACCTAATCGGCACCCCATTTCAAATTTCAGTGTGGCAGGAATTGCAACGGATACCTTACGGAGAGGTAAGGTCATATAAAAAACAATCTATCGCATTAGGGAATGAAAAGGCGATACGCGCTGTGGCAGGTGCAAACGGGGAAAACGGAATTGCCATAATTGTACCTTGCCACCGGGTTATTGGTGAAAACGGAAGCTTGGTAGGTTATGGTGGAGGGCTGCCTAAAAAGAAGTGGCTGCTTGATCATGAATTTAAATTTTCAGGAAAAAGCACACAGATCAATTTATTTTAGAGCGTTTGGCATAGTATTTGCTGTATATAATTTGGTTACTGTCGAAAATTATTTAATAAAATCGGCGGTTTTGTGAAGTTTTATATTTTATTTCTTATCTTTGTTTAAACTATTGTTATGAAGAAGTCAGTCTTTTTAAAATCATCGCTTGCTATAGCTTGCTTAGGTCTGTTTACATTGAATTCCTGCACTAAACTTGCAAAAAATTTGCAGTACGATTTAGATATGCAAACAGCAACTGTTGATTTGGTTATACCTCCGTATCCTGATACTACAGTACTGGTTTCTGGTTCTGAGGTTGTTACCTACAACATAGATTCCTTTATTAAAGCAAATACAGCCAATGTGTTAGGTGTTAAAAACATCACCAGCGCCAAATTGAGCTCTTGCAAATTGGAAATAGTTCCTGCTTTAACTACGCCTGCGAATAACTTCCAGAACTTTAAAACAGTGAGTGCATCATTCTTTACCGATGGTAATAAGACTCCATATACGTTAACTGTACCGAACAACCCTAATTTGTATGCTACAACTTTAAATTTGCCTGTCGATACAAAGTCTGACCTTGTTGGCTATTTGAGCGGTGGTAACAAATTTACTTACACCATTGGTGGTACCTTGCGTAAAGCAATTACTGATACTGTTCATTGCAAAGCAACCATAGTATTTAATATCCACGTTCAGGGATAAGAATTAGTCCATAAACAATCCTTACAACAGAACCCCGTTTATACGGGGTTTTGTTATTTTTGGCCAGTCATCATTTAAGCATTTAAATAGTAGTTGCAGTATGCGTCTTTTAATAACAAATATCAAAGAGCTTTACCAGGTTGAAGGAAATGAAGAAAACAAACAAGTAGTTGCAGGTGTAAATATGGCAAGTGTACCTTCCATAACCAATGCATGGCTACTCATTGAAAGCGGACTTATAAAAGATTTCGGCCCTATGGAAACTGTGCCGACCGATGCCGTTAACGAAACTATAGATGCAACCGGCAGGTTGGTACTACCAACCTGGTGCGATTCCCATACCCATCTTGTATTCGCCGCCCCGCGCGATGGTGAGTTTGTTGACCGTATACGGGGGCTCAGTTACGAAGCTATTGCGGCCAAGGGTGGCGGCATACTCAATTCAGCAACTAAGCTGAATGAAATGAGCGAAAATGAACTCTATCACCAAAGTTTACTGCGTTTGCATAAAGTTATTGCGCAGGGTACCGGGGCAATAGAAATTAAAAGTGGCTATGGTTTGTGTGAAGAAGGGGAATTGAAAATGCTTCGGGTAATAAGAAAACTGAAGGAAAATTCACCGGTGGATATTAAAGCAACCTTGCTTGCTGCCCACGCTTACCCAATGGAGTATAAACAGGACAAAGAAGGGTATATTAAATTGATTTTAGATAAAATACTGCCTACTGTTGCTGATCAAGGTCTAGCTGATTATATGGATGTATTTTGCGAAGAAGGCTTTTTCAGCGTTGCTGATACCGAAAGGTTATTAGAAGCTGGCTGGAAGTATGGGTTAAAACCAAAGATACATGCTAATCAGTTACACTATTCGGGTGGGGTTCAGGTAGGTGTAAAACACAAAGCTTTGAGTGTAGACCACCTGGAATGTGTGGGTGATGCCGAGATAGAGGCGTTGCAGGGTAGCAATACCATGCCGGTTTTGTTACCGGGAGCCGCTTTCTTTTTGGGTATACAATACCAGCCTGCGCGCAAAATTATAGATGCTGGCTTGCCGGTATGCCTGGCAACCGATTATAATCCTGGTTCATGCCCGTCGGGAAATGTTCCCCTTTTGTTGTCCATTGCCTGTACCCAGCTTAAAATGACACCTGAAGAAGTAGTGAATGCCGTTACCATTAATGGTGCTGCCGCCATGGAATTGCAAAATAGTGTGGGCAGTATTAAAAGGGGTAAAAAAGCAAACCTCATTATTACCCTCCCTATGTCAACACCGGCCTACATACCCTACGACTATGGCAATAATCCGGTTGATAAGGTTTTGATAAACGGGGTGGTTGTGTAAGTGTAAAAAGAGTATGAGCGAATTGAGCTCGTCGGGAGATGCTATTAGCCACGACTTTTAAGTCGTGGAAATATTTGATTATACATGGCTTTAGCCAAAATAGTTAATTGGATTCAAGTAGTAGGCTACGTTGTCTTTACTACACTGCGTTAATAGCTTTATAAATCTCCTTCACATTATTTTCCCATGTATGGCTTGCCGCGAACGCTTTACGTTCCTGTTGCAGGGCAGTGGTATTATCAGCCAGTGCTTTTTCTATAAGCACAATATAATCTTCCTTGGTGGTAGCGAGGTAGGTATGTTCTGCAAAAATACTCATAGCTTCTGTATGGGTAGCAATTACGGGTTTACCCATGGCAAGGTATTCGTCAATTTTGCGCGGGTAGTTGCCTATGGTTACCTCATTCACAATCTGCGGGTTCAGGCATACATCAAATGAATGGATATATGCTGGTAGCATTCCCGGATCTTTCGCCCCCAGGAAATGAACATTCAGAATACTATGCAGTCTACTCGCCTTAAAGGCATCATCTTCCGGCCCCACCAAAACAACCTGCCATTCGGGGCGTGTTGTAGCAATATGTACAAGCAATTCAATATCCAGTCTTATACTTTGCAATGCACCAACGTAACCTATTACAGGGTGGGCTATTGCCTGCATATCGGCAGGCATGCTGCTATCTTTAGGGTTGCTGAACATCTCTAAATCGCACCCCTGCCCAACGTAATATGAAGCAGAATTATATTTTTTACAGTAATTGGCCAGGTAAGTGGAATTGGCAAGGCATAGGTCGCTCTTCGCTATCAGCGCTGGTTCCAGTACAGTTCCGTGAAATTTCCAGTAATCTACCCCCAGCATAAAGTCGCGGGAATAGTAGATGCTGACTTTCGGTTGCAATAATTCCTTCAGGTAAAACGACCGGAACATATCGTTGTCGTTAAACAAAATAACGTCTTTAAAGCCAAGTGTTGCTATCGCGGCTTGAATAGATTTGGCAAATTTCCGGTTATTGCGCTTGTTCAGCCAGTTAAAAAGTGGCCTTATTTTAAGCCAGTTGATGGATTCCGTAAGGCAATCGGGGAATAAATTCCAGAGGTCGTGTTGCAATTCTGCAAGCCCTTTTTCCCTCCCTTCAATTACGGCAATGCGCCTTTTAATTTTCGGGTCGTCCTTATGTTTTATTTGTGTTATACGGTCAAGTGCGCTGTTTACATACAATACCCGGTTGTGGCGGCTGAATTCGAGCGCAATGTTTTTACAATTACTACCAATGCTGGTATCCCAGGGCTGCTGCCCTACAATTACTATATCGCGATTGGTAAGTATATCACTGCCCTGCATGTTGTTGCTCGTTTTGTTGGGTATCCATCCTTCGGCTGATGGTTATTAATGCGGTAGCAAGATAGAAAATAATGTTGGATGGGAATTGCACTAACGCTTCCTGCGGGTAATTTCCGAAATTAAGGGAGAATACGACCAACAGGCCGGCAAGACAATATGCCTTTAATTCAGGATCAATGATTTTGAAATAGTTAATAACACCAATAACCATTATAGATGCCATGAGGCAGCAAAAAAAGAACAGGCCCAGCCAGCCTTGTTCCACAGCCACTCTTACATAACCACTATCTGGCGGAAAGTTGGAAAGGTACGTACCCGGCGAAAAACGTTTGCCCCATTCCCCTGTTGACCCAAGGCCACCACCTAATGGGTGAGAGAGAATAAACGGTTGTATCCGTTTCTGGTTTATTTTTCTCAGATTGAATGAGGCATCTTCTGACGGTTTAAAGGCAGTTTGGAAACGATAAATGGTCTGGTTGCTAGTGGGCACTACAATTAAAACAGCACCTAAGCCTAACCCAATTATTAAGGTTAGCAATACTTTTTTGTTGAATTTTAGTATAGCCAATAGTAAAAACGTTATTGGCACGAGTACGTATGCACCCCTTGTGCCAGAATACAGCATAACCAGTAAATAGAAACAAATTAAAAATACAATTGTAATTTTCTTCCATCTCGATTGGAGGATGGGGTAGATGCCCACGCACATAAAGCTAACGGTAACCATGTTGTACGCGAATGCAACAGGATCGGAGAAAATAGAAAATTTACGCCATACACCCCCAATAAATAGTAGCAATTCTATACCGGGGTCGGAGTGTAAGTATTCTTCTTCAAATGGGAAAAAGCCAACCTGCTGTTGTTTAAAAGCATAGAGTGCGGCAAAAAGTGCCAGTGCTATCCAAAGCTTTAAAATGAGTTTAATGTATCGTTTTGTATTAAGGTAAAATACGAAAATGAAATAGTTGAACATGACAATGGCAACGGTCCGTATCGTGTATACCCAGGCTTCTTTCGATGCCGCAACCGGGTTAATAAGCTCAATAACATTGTAAATTATCCATATAAGTATAAAGGCTGTAATGGGGCCTCGGAATGCGGACCAGTCTTTATTTTTTTTCTGGTTAATGAACAGGCCTAATATAAACAGCACTTCCATACCATCCATAAGCGTACCTAACGGGAAGTTTACGCCCAGCTTAAGGAACCACATAATGAAGTAGCCGGCAGTAAAATAAAGCAGTATACCAATAATGGGGTAGGCTACAATAGTGTAAACAATGGGTAAGGCATAGACGCCAATTATTGCTACACCCCCTAATTTGTAACCCAGTTTACCTATAACGAATGCCAGCGCGGTCGATAAAATAAATAAAAGCACTATCCCTACAGGATTGTTCATTTTTTCAACCAAAAACAACCTGCGCAGCGTTGCTGAAAAGGAGCTTTTTTTTGAAACTACTGGTATGGAGAGTTCTTTCCGCACTATAAAAATAACAGCTTAATGAAAAAAAAGAAGGTGCTTCCGGTTACCATAATGATGGCTAGTATACGCGTTACTTTTTCCAGCAGCATTTTTTGGTTAGCCTTGCGGTTCACATAGTTGTCGGACGGATCAATTCTCATAACGTATTTTTTATGTCGTCAATACTATGGCCGTGCACATGGGTGGTTGCGACTGATATTTTATTGGCGCTCCTTATTTTTAGTAAAGAAAGCACCTGGAAAAATATGAATTTAGGTATGCCTATTAAGGAACGATAAATGGCCTTATCGGGCTTGGCATGCTCAATGGCGAGCAGGAAACTGCTTACAAAACATACAAAACCCAGTATCCATAAAGCAACCATAGTAAGGCTGATAAATACATTGGCAAAAAGGCAGAACACGGAAAGTATAAGGAAGATGAATAAAGGCGGGCGCAATAGTGTTAGGCCGAAAAGGGTCCGGTTTATTTCCAACCGGCTGATGCCCTGGCCCAGCAAGGTAAACCCAAACCTGAAATAACGGAACCAGGTATTGATCCACCGGGCGCGCTGCTTTACCAATTGGTCCGACCCCGATGTTTTTTCGTCATAAACAATGGCTTTGTCCGTAAACGCTATGCAGTTGCCGCGCCTTACAATTTCGTATTGCAGCACTTTGTCAAATCCGGCGCCGGTCACATCCAGCTTTTCGAGGCAATCTTTGTACAGTGCGGTAGTAAAAGCCATACCCGAACCGGCAAGCGTTGCTGATGAGCCTAGCCGGAATAATGCATCGCCATCATAAAAATGGTAATACATGTCGCGTGCGGCATCTAAGCAGGCATAAGTAGTATCCAGGTTTTTTGCCTTACGTATCCCCTGAACTGCAATAAAACCTTCATCGAATAGTGCGTTCAACTCGTTCAGGTAATTGGCATCTACCAGGTTGTCGCTATCTATAATAGTTAACCGTTCGTGGTTGCGTTTAAAATTATTAATGGCGTAAAAGTGAGATCGGGTATTGCTACCCAAGGTAGTTTCCGGGCGCAGTACAATAACGCGGTCATCATCAAACTTCAGGCTGGTAATATCGCATTTGTCCGCAACAATGTAGATGAGGTAGTTTTTGTATTTGAGCTTGAGTATAGAGTCAACAACTGACGGTATAGAATACGTTTGTTCGTAGGCAGTAACAATAATGCCATAATCGGCTTCAGTTTTTGGCTGCTGATTTTTTAAAGCAGGCTTCCGGCTAATAAGGTAGCCGAAGTACAACAGTATCGGCAGCACTAAATTGTACCCGATGAGCAGTTGCAGTAACACCCACATGTCATAAATTATTTTGCTGCTCATGGCTCAACTTTAGTTTTTACGAAACCAACCTTTCTTTTTTCTGGGTAAAGAACCGGGCATGGCCGTCTTATTGAATATCCAGCCTATGAATTTATTGTTGTGCGATTTAAGATACGCAAGAAACTGCTTTTCTGACTTGCTGATGGTTTTGTTAGCTTCAAAAACAGCTATTACTTTTTCCGAAACGCTTACCCATTCTTTAGCCTGATTAAGTGAGTTGAGGGATGACGCTTCAATAATGATTATATCGAAATTGTATTTAAGGTCTTCTATTTTTTGGCGTATGTTCTGCTCATTGCTTATTTCAAACAAGGAAGTATCCATCCCTTTATTGCCCAAAACAGTAATATCATTTTCATAAGAAGGGCGGGGTATGTATGCTTTGTCAGTAAGGTAATCTTCAATATAATCGTTGGTGCCTGAAAGGCGCGTTATGGATGGGTCGTTGAAATTACCGTCAATCAACAATACTTTTTTGTTCACCATTATGTAAGCACTGGCAAGGCTCATGGAAAGGAAGGTCTTCCCCTCGTCTTGGCTCAGGCTGGTTACTGTAAGCATTTTTCCACCTTCCAGCACATCATCAGTTTCAAAACGGATAGAGCGTAAATGATTTTTGAAGAATTTATTTTCAGGTTCGCCGTTGTCGTATGCCCAAAGCTGGTTCAGGTTAACTATCGATGAATTATTCATGAACGGCAGAAAGCCCAGCACCGGCATATTGGTTTTGTTGGCAAGTTCTTCCACAAACTGAATAGAATCATCGAGGTAAAAAAGAATGAAAAGAATTAAAATGCATAGCGCAAAACTGCCAATACCACTCAATGCCACCATTACCATTTTCTTTGATGGTTGTGCCTCACCCGGTAATGCAACTTCAACCTGGCGCAGTTGCACGCCTGAATTGTATGCCATGCTGGTTTGGTTATATTTTTTCAATACCTCAATATATTCCTGGCTGGCAACATTGATATTCCCTTCTTTCGACTGTATTGTTGCTTCGCGCGGCACAAGCGCATCGAGGCGTGCATTAAGTTTGCTGTACTCCTGTTCCAGTATCTTGATGCTGCTCGTCGCGAGGTCCAAAGTCACCTCAATACTCATTTTTTGATTATTAAGGTTTTCCCTGCCCAACAACGGATTTACCAGTGTATGGTCGTCCGCATAGTTGAGTTCCTTGTCTAATATCTGCTTTAGTGAGTCAATTTTGTTTTTGTATTTAACATCAAAATTGTTCTGCGCATAGGCGTCGTATAGCGAAGTTATCTGGCTTTTTAGTAATGTTATTTTTTGGCGCACTATCATTTGCACGGTATCAGTGCTTGTTCTGCCTCCTTGTCCTATTCGTTTATTAATGCTGGCCAGTGCTCCTGTATTTGCGTCAATATCCTTCCTTACCAGTTGCATCCTGCCTTCCAGGTCAGCCCTTTGTGTATACAACGTTTTAGCGTATTCGCCAGGGTTCAGTACATGGTTTTGAATCTTGAAATCTTTTAATTCCCCCATCTGGTTATTCAGTGTGTCGCGTTTCTGGCGCAAAACTGTATCCAGGAATTGTATGGCCCGGAACTGGTTTTCCTTGGTAAGGGAAGAATAGTATTGTATAAATTCTTTGCAAAGGGTATTCACCACAAATGCTGATAGCATCGGCGAATCGGCTTCATACTCAACGGTAATGAAATCGGTATTTTCGATACGATATACTTTTATTTTTTTGCTGAGCGCACCGTAGTCGTAACCCATTGATTTTAGCACCTCATTTAGCCCCTTCTGGTCTTTATCCCAGGTTGATAATGCTTGTTTATTCATATACTTATCAAAGTATACCTGCACAGCATGTTTGCGTGCGTCTTCGTTCAGTGTTCCTAAAAGCTTACTCTCTTTTTTGAAAGGTGTTTTGTCAGTAAGGTCGTGCAATATCAGCTGGTAAGAAATCTGGTCATACACCTGCTTCATCTGCATCATCTGAATCAGGTTATTGATCTGCTGGTTGATCTTTGATTCCTGTAGCAGGCTTTTGTCTAATAAAGATGTTTGCGAATTTTCAACCAGTCCGGCTGCAAGGCTGCCTTTTGCAGTATATACACTCGGCAGGTTCCTCAATAACATGAACGATATAGCCATAACCAGCAAGGGCAGGGCTATAAGCGTATATTTATGTTTTTTAAGAATATTGAGGAATCTGGTTGCCTCCATTATTTGATATTTTCAATTTTATCTCCAATAATTTCTTCCAGTTTCCCCTTGGCAGTCAGGTAGCCACCTTCTGCCTCTATCTTGTTCTGGGTCGATAGCAGGAACAGGACAAGCGATTTACTGAAGTTGTCGTAAGTCTCTTCGCCTTTTTCAAATTTGTATTTCAGTTGTTTTTGCGATGTCTCTGCGTCTTCTGATGCCTTGGTACGAAGGTTCAGTATGGTTAGTTTTTCTATGAAATTGAAATAGCGCTCTTTCACCTGAAATTCCAGGTTCAGTGCATATTCATCTCTTTCGTCGGTTGACATACCTAGTTCAGATTTGGCCACTTTTATAGCTGATGGTTTGGCCAGCAGCGTTCCGATATTGAAAAAGAAACCAGCCTGGTAACCACTAAGGCCCACCGGGTTGGTTGCTGTAGCAGTTCCGTTAGGGCTGTATATGTAAGAAAAGGTAACGGCATCGAACCAACCCATCTTAATTTTTTTTAGGCTATACGTACTCACATCTACTTTATGATTATAGTACCGCACCTTTGGGTAGTTTTCTTTTGCTTTGGCAATAAGTTTATCAAGCATGGCATAAGAAACTGCAGGCATCATTGATTCCTGGGCAAATGCCGATGAAAGCGATATAAAAACAACAAGAAAAAATGTGTATTTAATTTTATTCATTAGTGCTTGTAAATTAGTGTTTAACGTCTTTTTTAGGGGTGTTAATCCATGCCATTATGCTAAGGTTTGTAGTCATCCCTAGTCTTAGGTTGTAAATTAAAGCCTTTCCGCCCGTTCAATAAAGGTCAAATCTATGAAATTACCATTAATTTTACCAGTCTTTTTAGTTGTTGGGGGTTAAGGGTTAATAAGTTTCAATTAATTTGCGAGCATTATTATGTCGATAGCTAGTTTTGTAAAGAGTAATCCGGGAATTAAAAAGATGGTACACAGGTTGCTCATTCCAAAAAATGAAGCACGGCCAAGGTTTTGGGTAAAGGTATTCCTGAACCGCTTTTTTCATAAGCGCGGCCCCGGCTCCCATATAAGAAACAGAACCCGGGTCGATGTTTTGCCTTTTAATCAGTTTGTACTGGGTAGCAACAGTGTAATTGAAAGTTTCAGCACCGTTAATAATGGGGTGGGCGATGTAATAATTGGTAATAACACCCTTATTGGCATGGGCAATGTACTCATAGGTCCTATAACAATAGGTAACGATGTTATTTTTGCCCAGAACGTTGTTGCCAGCGGCCTCAATCATGAATACCGCGATGTTACGCTGCCTATACATGCACAAAACGTTACTACCGCCCCAATAATTATTGAAGATGAATGCTGGATAGCGGCCAACGTGGTAATTACTGCCGGTGTAACTATTGGCAAGCACTGCGTAATTGCTGCCGGCTCGGTTGTTACCAAAGACATTCCACCCTATACCGTTGCCGCCGGTAACCCTGCAAAGCCATTGAAGCGTTATGATGCCTCGCTGAAAGAGTGGGTACGGGTGTAAATTTTATAATGGATTGTAAGTGAACTTCCACTTTTTGAAAAATAGTTGAACCTTGGATTTGCCATGAATTATGAATATTACAGAGAATTAAGCGTATCGAATGATTTTGAAGTATACGATTTTGTCAGCTCTGGCTTTCGGGGTGAAATAGTAAAGCGGGTTAGGTTTGATTGTGTTGATGAACACCATACGTATAACCTTGCATTTGGCGATTTAATTGACGACGGTGAGATTGACGATTACAGTATTTCTGACAATAAGGATATGACCAAGATTTTAGCAACGTTGGCCACAATCGTCAGAATATTTCTTGATAAATATCCCGAAAGACATGTTGTATTTAGGGGCAGTACGAAGGAACGAACAAGGTTATACAGAATGGCAATAGGCAATAATCTGGACGAATTGCAGTACTCGTTTGTGATATACGGATTAGGTTACGACGAAGGTGCTCAAATTTTCACCAGAAATAAGGAATATTTTGCATTTTTAGTTCGAAAAAAACTTTAATTTTGTTTTATGTTGACAAACGAAAAAACTTTAGCTCAAATTAGCAAAAACTTTCCCGACGTCAAGTTGAAAATTGTTTCAAATGTTGATAAAGGTATCGGAAACCCTAAAAAAGTGGCCGACATGAAGAAGTTGCTTGAGAAGATCAATATCTCCTTGCCCGAAAAATAATCCCTTCCCGGTAACACTGTTTCGTCAGGTTAATAACCATAATGCCTTGAAAGGGGAAGCCTACAGATTGATTTGAAAAACGGAAGGGCTTAAACCTAGTCTTTGAAGTGCCTAACTCAATAAATTTGCCGTTTAAGGCAGGTCCATCCTCGGTAACATGTCCATGATTTTCTTTATTTCCAGGTATTTTGTTTGCCCCCTGTATGCATAAACCAATAGCGCCTTTCCATTAAATGCTATGGGTGGCTTAGGTGGCTCTTTCTTTTGTTGTCCACCCCACAATAGCTCGTAACGATCGGCATACTCATCATGGAATGTACCCACGGTAATTTTAACCCGCATTTTTTTGCCTTTTGCAAGTTGTTGTATACTGGTGTTACCCAAGGTGGTGGAGTCGCCGGTGGTCAATTGAAACACATCGCTACCAATCCAAATGGCGAGCGGCTGTGGCTCCTGTGTATATCCGGTAAATTCGATAGTGAAGGTATAATTAGCTCCGCTATGCCCGGCAATACCTCCCGCCCAATCTTGCTCGGTGCAGGTAATTACCCTCACCTGCTGGGCAAAGACATTTGTAACAAGCAGCTCGGCAACAACCAGAAATAAAAAAAATAGCGCACGCATAGGCTGGTAAGTTAAGGATAGTTTACCGGAGGGTATTTTTTCATTATTTTATCTACCACGTAATACATGGTTGCTCCTTTATATGTATAGGAAATAAGCGCAACACCCTTGTATTTTATTGGCGGCTTTGCGTGTTTAGCCAACGCCTTCCTATCACCGGCCACATCGGTATGCATAATTTTATTCGGCTCATCTTCTTGATTGGTGCCTGCGTTAAATACGTACCTGACCGATTTGCTACCTTCGGTGCGTAGCGTATTGTAATTCTGGCTGGTGGCGTTGTTCTTTAAAATTACAGGGATACACTTATTGCCTATCCACAGCGTATCGGGTTCTGGTAGGTTATGCTGGTAACCCGAAAATTCAATTGTAAAATTGTAGTTGGTGCCATACCTGCCAGCAATGCCACCACTCCAGCTGGTACAGGCTGCGGCAATTGTTTTTATGGCAAGTTGTTGTGCGTTGCTTGCGTAACACAGTAATATTGCAGCCAACAGCATAAATGGCTTCATCGTTATTCGTTTACCTCTTTTTTACAAATTACGTGCCATATTAAGCAAGTTAGTTGTAATGGATATTTGTGGTGATAAAAATTCTTGAAAAAAAGCGCAATGCTGCAGTTATTTTGTCACTCGTTTGCATTGCACTTTCTTGCGTTGCTGTATATACCGATACACTATTTTACTACAATGCATAGCCCGTTTTGCAGAACTAAGTTTACATTTGCTGCTACTATATGTTAACCAACAAGGAAATTATTGAAGTATCGGTTATAGCCATTGCACAGGTTGCGGCATTGGCGTGGTACTATACCCGTAACAAGAATGCGGCAAATAAAGATAACGAAATAAGGGCCAACCTTGCCAAAGAATACCCCTATGAAGGCATGAGAAACATTGCCCTCAATACCGTTCCAGGTGCCATTGTAGCTAATGTGCCCGACGATGAGACCTATGTTTACAGTGTGGTTATGGACTGGGATATGGGCAATGACATGATAACCCTGGTAACCCAAATAACCGGTGATGCCAATTTATATGTAAAGTCGGGCGGTGGCATTATTGGTGCGGGCAAATACCCCAGTGTAAGCAGTGCTGCCCAGCAATTTACAAAATCGGCACAGGCTCTTTTGGGCAATGCTATTGCTGTAACAACCAACCCGTTGCCTCAGCAAAACTGCGTACAATTCTACCTGCTAACCAACAAAGGCAAATTTGCCGGAGTTGAACTGATGCAGAACATAGAAAACAAAACCTCAGCCTGGGCCACCCTTTTCGCTGAAGCCACCAACGTAATTGGGCAGATGAGAAATGCAGCGGTGAGTAGTTAGTATTTAGTACATAGTAGTAAGTACTTACTATTTAGTAGTTAGTAGTACTCGTGTAGTCGCGGGTGATTTGCCAAGAATGAAACTTGATATTTCTTGCTAACTTTAAATTAAATACATGAAAAATGACCTCAATAATTTACCAAACTAAGCCCGACAGGTATCTTGAACTCAATAACGATGCATGGTTATTTACGCAAAACGGAAATACACAAGTACTTTCAATAAATGAGGAAATCAGTTTGTTGCCACTGCTTCCGCTATTGGAAATTAGTTTCCATCTATTTAAGCAAAATCTGGACGACGCACTAGCTAATAACGGAAAAAAAGCCGGATTATTCAGCGATTTGCCTCTGAGTAAACTGTTACAATTTGCAATCTTGAGTTGGAGTGGATACTGGATGGATTGTGCTTGCAATTGGTGTTTAGATGACGACTATAATATGGATGCAGCACTTTACGCTACACTTAATAGTATAGATCTAACGGATAAAAAGTACCCTCAAAATGTCAGGCATAAGGTTTCAAAAGCAAAAGCGCGTTTTTGCCGGGAAAATGGAATAACCAGAACGGATAACGAAGAAACTGCCAAATACAGGAACATCGACAACAACAACGAGGCAACCATTAACGAAGATAATTAAGCTTCATTTTGAAAAGGGATCTTTATTTTTAAGAAAAAAGCGAAACTCGGGATTTTATACTGAAGTGTAGGTCATAAACCAACACCACACCCATCAATATTTCCTTCTATTCCAATGGTCGTTACTTACTTTTTTAAAAACTGCAGAATCGCTGAAGTACAATTTGTTCCTAAGTACGGCGGTTACCCGTTTCCTCACTTCAGCGCAGCTGTTTAATACAAGCATGGTTGTGTCCATATCTGGTACCAGTGTTAACTGTGTTTTCGCGCTGTTCATATTTTTGAGTTTCATGAACATATAAGCAGTCCCCTGATGCAGGTAACCATTTTTATAGCGTTTTTCAACAGGCGTGTATAAGCCAAAATTTACGAGCCTCGTATTATTGATAGTCGATTGAAAGGCTATCATATCAAAATCGCCTTTGTTCTTATCAACCTCGCTAATGTAGTAGAGGTAATCTTTGTATTGTTTTTCAGCAAGCATTAAGGAGTCATCGCCATACGCTGATACGTCTTTGTAAACATCATCAAAACTCCGCACCAGAAAGTGGTCTTTGTAGAGGCCGTCATCAGCCTGCCACACACCCAGCAAGGCGGTATCTATCTTGATAGTGGGGTGTTCATCCAGCGGATATATTGCCACATTACGACAGGAATAGAGCGACACTACCAGAAAATTTAAAGCCAAACACAGACCGACCCTTTTCATACTTTTCTTGTTTTGGGTAAGGAATAGGTTGAGCAACATCCTATAAGTTAAGGAAAATTCTATCGCTAAAATGTCACTAAACGCTATCCTTCGTTCTATGATAATGCCTCAAAGATGGTATGGCAAAGAATATAGCAGTAATAATTAAAACAGCGCCCAGTATAAATGGCATTCCAGGGAAAATGAATGGTGCCGAAGTACGGGTAAAGTAAGAGAAAAGGTTATTCATAATTAAAGGCCCCAGGAAAGAGGTGATACTGATAAGGCTGGTTAATGCGCCCTGCAATTCCCCCTGTTCATTTGCCGGCACCTGGTTACTGATAATGCCCTGCAACGCGGGGCCGCCAAGCCCACCCAGACAATAGGGTATGAGTATGGCAAACATCATCCAGGTCTGGCTGGCAAAGGCAAACAGTAACATGCCCACGGCATAAAGCGCCAGCCCGATATAAACAGAGTTCTTTTCGCCGAATGCCGGCACGGTATACCTGATGAGTAAACCCTGAACCAGCCCCACCAGCAATCCTACCACCGAAAGCGAGATGCCCACCATTTGCGCATCCCAATGGAATTTGTACATGGAATAATACGCCCAGTTGCTCTGCACCGCATGAGACGCAATATAGATGCAGAAAAATGAAATGACCAGGCCCGAAACTATGGGGTATTTGCGCAGGTGCATTAGCGAACCTATTGGGTTAGCGCGTTTCCATTCCAGGTTGCGCCTGTTTTCTTTCAGCAGCGATTCCGGCAGCACAAAATAGCCGTACATCAAATTAAGTATACTGAAGGCCGCTGCCACAATAAAGGGCAGCCTCACCGACCAGTCAAAGTTGCCGGACATGCCAATGTGTTTGCCCCACGTGCTGCAAAGCCCACCTATAAGCGGCCCAATTATAAAGCCCATACCAAAAGCTGCACCCACCATCCCGAAGTTTTGCCCCCGTTTTTCCGGCGTACTTATGTCGGCTATGTAGGCTGTGGCGGTAGTGAAGCTGGCACCGGTTATACCTGCAATAATACGGCCAATGAACAGCAGCATAAGCGTTGGTGAAAATGCCTGAAAAATGTAGTCAATACCCAAACCCAGCAAGGCAAAGAGCAATACAGGCCTGCGCCCGTACTTATCGCTTAACGCGCCTATGATCGGCGAAAAAATAAATTGCATTACCGCATAGGCAAATAGCAGCCAACTGCCGTAACTCGCCGCTTGCGTAATGCTGCCGCCTGTAAGTTGTTTTATAAGATCGGGTAAAACGGGTATAATAATACCCAAACCAATAACATCAATAAGTATGGTTATAAATATAAAGCCGAGTGCTGCGTTGCGTTGGACTGTCATGGTGGAAAAATAAGGCAGCAAATGTAAGTTGTCTTTATGATATATACCTATTAACGATTTGCGAGCGGTGCAACTTTTAGGTTAGCGGGCTTTTAGATGGGCTACGAACGCGACTATGGCGTTGAGTATAGACGATTAAAGCCAACCCTTAACTCTTTGAAACTGCTTATATTTGTTTTATGAGTTACGCCCTTTTCAGCAGAGAATGGATCAGGATGAATAAGGAAAATGATAAAGCAGGGTTGCCCTATTTGTCGCCAGAAGAAGCCAATGAAACCATACGCAGCCAATGGCTCGCACAAAAGCGGTATCGCGATTTGGTTGGGTATATCCTGGAAAACTGGACGGCTGGAAACGGGGAAGAGTTCGCCGCTCCGGTATTTGCGGCACTGATCAGCGAAAATGAAACTGCCCTGTTCGTTAAATTATGGAAGGGTATGTTGCGCCAGAGGTTGGGATGGCTGTGGAATTATGACGTTTTTGACAGAACAGATAATTTTATTGAATTACTGGAACGCATTGACCTGTCCGATTTCAATCCGTATTCATCGCAAGAGCCTGCCGACAGGCGACTGGCTTATCAGCGTCGGTTTACCATGCAGGGCATCAACACATTTATTGAGGGGCTTGAAAATTTAGGACTGACTCATGAAATAGAAAAAGCAAAGGCGTTACTGGAAGTAGTGCGCACATTGCAACAGCCTAAACCTGGTCCGGTTACTGATAAACGGAAGATGGATGAACCTCTTTTCTGGCAGCTGATTGACGAAGCTAACGAAGGGGCAGATGATAGGGGGCAATTTATGGATAACCTCAGGCCGAAATTGGAGGCATTCCCAAGCGGTGAATTAAAGAAATTTGATAAATGGCTGATTACGAAAGCCAATGAACTAAACACGTGGCAGCATTGGGCACTGGCATATATGGCCATGCAAGGCTGTGGCGATGACGCTTTCGATTACTTCAGGCCGTGGGTAGTTTCCCGGGGCAAGGTTGCTTTTGAAGCCATTAAAGATCTTGATGAAACAAAAATCGTAACCTATTTCAATGAAGACCCTCAACTGGAAGACCTCAATTATCTCGCAGCAGAAATCTACGAGGTCCGCACTGCTGATGTTTATGCACCGCCGCGCATAAAACAGTCTAAAATAAACGGCACACGATGGGCCGCAGACCAATTGCCAGCTTTATATCCCGGGCTCTGTAAGTTGTTCGGGTATGAAGTGTGAAACGGGTGACGCGCGTTTTATTTTCATTGCTTAGTAACGTTCACGAAATAAAGTCCACTATGATGAAGTTATTTTTCTTTTATGCGAGGCGAATCCCGAATGCTTTCGGGAGCGAATAGCAAGCTATTTATCCCGCCGAATGGCGGGATTTCAACGAAGCAGAAATGTAAAAGAACATGGCAGATGGTGGACCTTATTTAATCAGCTTCACTTAGTTATTCCGCGATAAATATTATTTTTGCGGCGAAAACACGCTATTACTTGAAACGCTTTGCTTGTATTGTACTTCTTATTGCCATATTAATGCAGGCCGGTGGCTTGGTTATTTTCTATGGTATGGAACAATCGGCGGCACGCATACACATGCATACCCTGCTTGCTCAGCAGCAGGACGGTTTTCAAACGCTCACGCTAACAACCACCGAATTAAGCAAAGCCTGGACATCGGCCGATGAGATATCCTATCAGGGTAAACTGTTCGATGTGAAGTCGGTTACTATAAATGGTAGCAGTGCTGCGGTTACCGTGGTAGCCGATACCGATGAAGACGAGATAACCGCCCGCGTTAACGTACTCAACAATAAAGAAAAGCCCGGCAAGCAACAGGGTGGCATTATCCACCAGTTGGTAGAATTGCTGATGCTGGCCTATGTGCAGCCAATGCCCCTGCAATACCTCGTATTTCATGATGCTGTGGACGTTCCCCATAGCGCTTATCAAGCCCATATTCTAGCTTGTTCCGGCAAAATTTTCATTCCCCCTCCCAAGGTAGCATAACACGTTTACTTATTCTTACACCATATTCAGGTGCTCACAGGCTATAGCCAGGTGCGCGCCATTCCTTATTAACTCAAAATCAAAAATGAAGAAAGTTTATCTATCATTAGCCGCAGCGGCTATTGCAATGAATGCGTATGCCCAGTCAACGCAATTAACAGGTAAAGTATTTGATGCCACTACCAAGGCTCCGCTTGCGGGTGCCAGTGTAGAAATTGCAGGCAACAGAACCACCACCGATAAGGACGGTACCTTTTCAATAGAATGTATTGAAGGTAAAGACCTCGTGGTAAGCTATGTAAGCTATGGTGGTTATTCGCATAAAATAAAGGCATGCGGCGAAGAAGTAGCGGTAGCACTTAACCGTGAAGTAAACGGCCTGAATGAAGTAGAAATAACCGCTGTTTCCAACCCTAACAAGCAATTGTTGTACCAACCGGTTTCTATTGTAAAGCTGAACCCGACTGAAATAAAGAGGGGTACAGGCCTCTATCTTGATGACGCAATCAATACCAACATACCGGGCGTATTAATGGAAAGGCGCACTGTGGCTGCCGGCCAGCAGTTCAACATTCGCGGTTATGGTAACGGCGCAAGGGGCACCAATGGCGTTAACAGCAACTTTGACGGACAGGGATCTAAAGTTTACCTGAATGGCATTCCGGTAACCGATGCAGAGGGTATAACCCTTATGGATGATATTGATTTTGGTTCGGTTGATAATGTAGAAGTAGTAAAGGGCCCGGCGGGTACTTTATACGGCCTGGCCATTGCCGGCGTAGTAAACCTGAAAACAACACAAGCAGAAAAAGGCAAAATAAGCATAGGGCAAGATGCTATGGTGGGCAGTTACGGCCTGCAGCGCTATACTACCCGTGTAGCTATTGGTGGCGACCGCTCTTCATTGCTCGTTAACTACGGCAAGCAATTGTATGATGGCTTTATGACGCACACTGCATCGCACAAAGACTTTGTAAATATGATGGCAGAGTTTCGCCCAAGCGATAAGCAAACCATTAATGCGTATGTAGGTTACAGCAACAGCTACGACCAGAGGAACGGCGAGCTGACCATTGGCCAGTACGATACCATGAATTATTCAGGTAACCCAGCCTATATCAGTAATGATGCACATTCAAATGTAATCACGTTCAGGGCTGGTGTGGGTAATACGTATAAGTTCAACAAGCATTTTGCTAATACTACATCGTTCTTTGGTACAGGTACCAGCAGCAATGTAAGTTCAGCAGGTGGCTGGACAGACAAGACCCCTGTTAACTACGGCACACGCTCTGTTACAGATATGAATTTTGATTTGGGCAAGAACGTAGCACTTTCTGGTATTGCCGGTATTGAAATGCAGGCCCAGAATGCACAGATCATCGGTTACAATATGGTGAAGGACAGCGCTAACCTTAATGGCTACAACATAATTGGTGCTATGAGGAGCAATCAGTACACTATTTCTAAAACCTTATCGGCTTTCACTGAATGGACATTGTCTTTACCGCACGAAATAGCCCTTACAGGCGGTGTTGGCGTAAGCACTATGGCTATTGAACTGAACGATCGTTTCTACGTTGCTGCCAATAACAACCCAAGCAATCCTAAAGCAACCCATAACCCAACGCAGTACAAAAGGTCTTACAACGATCTGTTGTCTCCTCACTTCGCGCTGAATAAAGTTATCCGCAAGCATATTTCTGTTTATGGTTCATTCAGCACAGGTTACAAAGCACCAGTGAGCTCTTACTTCTTTATTCCGCTTACCGGCCAGGTAAATACTAACCTGAAACCAGAACATGGCACCCAGTTTGAAGTAGGTTCAAAAGGTTCATTGCTGAAGAGCAAATTGTTCTATCAGGTAGCGGCATTCAATGCTGTATTTGCTGATAAAATGACTGTTGTTGCGGTACCTAATGCAACCAATACGGCAACATCGTACACTTATGTAACTAATGGCGGCAAGCAAGAAAACATGGGCCTGGAAGCATTGGTTAAATACACAGTATACCAGTCAGCTGACGGCGGTATCAGGAGCATTACACCTTTCGTGAACGCTGCTTATTCTGATTTCCAGTACAAGGATTTCAAATTTCAGCAACTGAGTGGCGACAAGAAAAGCCTGGTAGAAACAGACTACAGTGGCAAAAAAGTAGCTGGTGTATCTCCGCTTACCTTCAATGCAGGTGTTGATGTGGCTACTAAAGTAGGTGTTTACGGAAACGTGAACTATAACTACAGGGATGCTATGTACTTTACATCTGACAACCTGAACAAGACCAAGGCTTACGGTGTATTGAACGCTAAAGTGGGCATTCAGCGCACTTTCTTCAAGCACCTTACTGCCGATCTGTTTGTGGGTGCTATCAACATAACCGGTACACAATATCCATTCATGGTGTTCCTGAATCAGTTACCTGATGCATACTTACCAGCTCCGGCCGAGATCAACTATTTCGGTGGGCTTAATGTTAAATACACTTTCTAAATTTATTAAACTGAGAGGCAGGCCGCACAGCCTGCCTCTTTTGATTTGGCTTGTGCAAAGGCGGAATTACTCAGTTTTTGTTACAAGATATAAGAGGCGCCAGGTTCAGATTGCAGCAAATGTGCATTTGAAATTTGTTATTCTAATATAGATTACGCAAAGTAAATGGCCCTCAGCTTTGAGCTTTGCGTGAGGCTACTAAAACACATTAACAATGAAAAGAAAATTGATAACCATACTGGCTGTAGCTGCATTATGCGGTGGATGCAGGTTTGGAAACAAAGAAGGTGGTGGCGAACATAAAGACCGCATTGTTTGCATAGCCAAGCAGTATACCGAAATCATATTTGCGCTAGGGGCACAGCAGGATATTGTAGCGGTAGATGTATCGAGCACATACCCTGCGGAAGCAAAAAAACTCACCACGGTAGGGTATCACCGCGCACTGAGTGCGGAAGGTATTCTTGCAGCAAAACCGACGCTAATTCTGCACGATAATAATATTGGGCCTGAGCAAGTTGTGCAACAACTTACCAGCCTTAAAATCCCCATGAAGGTGTTTGGCAATCATAATGGCGACATTGCAGGAACGGATTCGCTGATGCGGGAAATGGGGCAGTATTTCCATCGTGAAAAGCAGGCTGATTCCCTGTGCGCCATACTGGATGCCGATATGATAACAGCCCTGGAACAAGCGAAGCAATATAAAGATTCGGTAAAGGTGCTGGTGATACACTACGGGCAGGCAAATAATGTTTATCTTGTAATGACGCGGAAGAGCAATGCCGCAAAAATGTTAGCTTGGGCGGGTGGTAAAATAGCTACCGATGGAGAAAAAGGAATGGCGCAACTTTCTGCAGAGATAATTGCGGCCTCAGACCCTGATGTTATACTCCTTACCGATTTTGGCTATGATAAACTGGGCACCAACGAAAAAATAAAAGAACTGCCGGGCATAGCGGGCACTAAAGCAGCTAAAGCTAACCGCATCTATCGTGTGGAAGAACATGATATGGTGTACCTGGGGCCGCGTACCGGCAAAAATGTTTTGGAACTACAGAAGCTGATACATAAAGATGCCGCAACAAAATAGAGCTTATCATCTGCTGCTGCCAGCACTGGTTGCGCTGCTCATTATTGCTTTGCTGCTTTCTGCAAGGTATGGTGCCGTAAGTCTGGATATGGATGAAATTATTTCGTCCATAAAAAAGTTGTTTGCCCCAACAGATGATATGACACTGAATGAGCGCATCTTCATCCAAATAAGATTGCCACGTGCCTTGTTGTGTATACTGGTAGGGGCAAGCCTTGCCGTTGGCGGGGCGCTGATGCAGGCATTATTCCGCAACCCTATTGTAGAACCGGGACTGATCGGTACATCAAGCGGTGCTGCATTTGGTGCGGCGCTTTATTTTGTACTGGGTACCATGTTTCAGTTCAAATCGGCACAATGGACATTGCCATTAGCCGCAGGGGTAGGGGCCGTGCTTGCTACGGCGCTGGTGTTCTTCCTTTCCCGGTCCGGCAGTAGCGGCAGAAACTCGGTTGTAGGGTTGCTGCTTACAGGCTTGGCTGTAAATGCCTTATTCATGAGTGGGGTAGGGTTCATGTCTTACATAGCCCGCGACCCGCAGGCACGTTCCATTACTTTCTGGAGCTTGGGTAACCTTTCAGGGGCCAACTGGCAATCGGTACAGATTGTTGGCGTGGTAACTATTGCCTGTATTACAGTCGCCACGCGTTATGCCAAACAGCTGAATGCATTGATGCTGGGCGAAGAAGAAGCCCAGTTCTTGGGGGTGAGCATAAAGCGGTTAAAGTTGACGGTACTATTTATAAATGTGGCTATGATAGCCACCGCGACTGCCTTTGTGGGTATTATTAGTTTTATAGGGCTGGTGGTGCCTCATTTGCTGCGTATGGTATGTGGCTCTGATAACAGGAAGCTGATACCTGCAAGTGCACTGCTGGGTGCTATTTTGCTCACAATGGCCGATATGCTGGCCCGCATGCTGATAAGGCCTGCAGAGCTACCCATCGGTATTGTTACCTCGGTAGTGGGTGTGCCGGTGTTTATCTTTTTATTACGCCGTAAAAATTATTTCTTCTGATGCTTGCGGCTAAAAATATCTCCTATTCCATTGGCAATATAAAATTGCTTCATGATGTATCGGTTAACTTCCTGCCCGGAAAGCTGAACCTGGTTATTGGTCCGAATGGTGCTGGCAAATCAACACTTATAAAAATATTATGCGGGCAGTTGCAACCGCAGCAGGGCAGCGTACTCTATGGCAACTGCGACATAGCCAGCATTCCGCTAGCAGCGCGCGCCCGTATGCGGGCAGTGCTATCGCAGCATATTGAATTGGCATTCCCCTTAAAAGTGGCCGAGGTGGTAATGATGGGCAGGTATCCGCATTTTACGGGCACCCCCACGGCGCAAGACCACACCGCCTGCGAAGAGGCTATGCGTTTCTTTGATATTGATAGCATGGCTGCCCGCGACTATACAACCCTGAGCGGCGGTGAGCAGCAACGCGTACATTTTGCACGGGTAGCGGCACAGGTATGGCATCCTGTTGCACAGGGCTGCCGGTTGCTCATACTCGATGAGCCACTTACCTTCCTTGATGTGCGTTACCAGTTCGATTTTATGCACAAAGTAAAGGCGCTCCTCCAAAGCCCCGATCTGTTGGTGGTAGGCGTGGTGCACGACCTTAACCTTGCCGCGAAATTCGCACACCATATTACGCTGCTGCATCAGGGTAAAGTACAGGCTTTCGGCTCTCGCGACGAGGTTCTCACCAAAGAGCACATCAAAACCGCCTACCAGTTGGAACCAGTCATTCACCGCGATGGAGATGCTATGTATTTATTTTTTGAGTAGTCATGCGATAAAAAAGCCACCCCAACTTGCGCGAGAATAGAACTGGCGCGAGTGTTCAGCGTAGCGCACTCGTGTCTTTAAGTTGAACGGGTCTCCGACCCGCCTTCAAATAAAAGCCGTGATGTGACATAAAAAAGCCTCGCAATTGCGAGGCTTTGAGAGTGGAAGCACACGGGTTCGAACCGGTTGATCAAATTTTTCGAGAGGTTGTATAAATTGAAGGGCATAATCTATTAAAATAAATCACTTTATCCCTTGGTGAAAAAAAATCGCTTCTTAAACAGCTTTTGAGTGTGTTCGTGAGGAATATATTATGTGGCACAGCAACTGAATCTATTTTATTCGTTTGAAATATTTCATTTTATTTGTAAAATCCATTTGGCCAGTTTTCTATTTTCCCAGGCAATTCAAAATCAACTATCGTGCAATTCTTAAATTTTATAATAACATAGCATTCTTTCCAACACCTTAGGCATTCTGAATAGCAGCATTCAGTTTCTTCGTCATCATTTTGGATAGTTTTACAGTTACCTTGCCGCCAATTTTTATATAAGGGATGTTGCTTATCATACCAAAGCATTGTGTCATTTATTCCGTAGGTTTTGCCATTAAATCTTTCACCTATTCCATCATACGACGATGAAACATGTGTCTGACATTTTATTTCAGAAGCTTGTCCGCAATTGGGACAGGTAGTGTGTATAATAATCCGGTTATATGCAGACATTTTCAAAGATATATTTAAAATCACTGTTGCCCGACAAATAGGGAGACCTTCCTCTGAAATATAGCACCAATGCGGGTTGCATGGGGTGGTGCATCTGATACCCCACTGGCGCGAGTGTTCAGCGTAGCGCACTCGTGTCTTTAAGTTGAACGGGTCTCCGACCCGCCTTCAAATAAATGCAGTGATGTGAAATTAAAAAAGCCCGCAATTGCGAGGCTTAAGGTGTGGAAGCACAACTTGTCCCGATTTTTCGGGACGGGTTCGAACCGCGGACCCTCCCGACTATAGGTCGGGATGCCCTGAACAAGCTGAGCTATGCTTCAATATGAGCTATACCAGGTCATCTATTCTTTTGCCTCATTGCAGGTGCTCGACCGGTTTTTGTTTCGTAAATTGCACTAATGAGAAACAATATTGCAATCTTTATTTGTCTATTTTTTGTCACGACAAGCACGTATGGTCAAGCGGGAATCATTGTGACGGTGGTAGGTAATGTGGCAAGTGGGCATTCCGGTGATGGTGGGCCAGCGACAGCCGCTGGCGTGGCTACCGAAGCCGCATCACTCGTTTTTGATCGCGCTGGGAACTACTATTTCTGTGAGCGTTTTGATCACGTTGTTCGTAAAGTATCAATATCGGGAATCATTAGTACTATAGCAGGTATTTACACGGGCGGTGGTAGTGGTAGTGGTGGTTATTCTGGAGATGGTGGTCCTGCCACGGCGGCTCGACTTAATAATCCGGCTGGGTTAGCGATTGATAGTGCTGGGAATATTTTTATTGGTGAAATAGACGGTGGGCGTATTCGAAAAATTAATGCTGCTACAGGTATTATCACCACTATTGCTGGTAATGGCAGTTATTTGGTTGACTCGGGAGATGGCAGACCTGCTACTTCTGCTGCTGTTATGCCGGTTAGACTGTGTTTTGATAAGCACCAGAATTTGTATTTTACTACAGCAGGTTGTGGCATACGAAAAATAGATGCCGCGACAACAGTTATTACAACGATAGTCCCCAATACAAGTAGTACCTCGGGATGTGGATATGGTGGCGATGGTGGACCAGCTTCCGCAGCATTAATTAATCAAGCGACAGGAATTTGTACTGATTCAACCGGAGATTTATTTGTTGCTGATTTTGAAAATTGTCGTATTCGTAAAATCAGTATAACCACAGGGATAATCACGACGTTTGCCGGCAATGGTGTGTGCGCATATAATGGCGAAGGATTGACTGCCACAAGCTCTCGTATTCATCCCACCGATCTAAAATTTGATAATAATGGTAATCTTATTTTTGGTGAAAAATCGAATTGCAGGATGCGTAAAATTACTCCTTTAGGGTATGTTTACACAATTGCAGGTAACGGAACGTGCGGCTATAGCGGTGACGGTGGGGTAGCCGATTCTGCAAGTATTTTTTATCCATGGGGATTATCACCCGATGAATGCGGGAACGTCTACTTTTTGGATAATAATAATAACCGGATTCGTAAAATTAGCTATAACAATAACCCTTCCATTAATATTACTGCTACCACTGGAAATAATCCTTGTTATGGCATGCCTGTAACTTTTATTGCACATCCGTTTCTTGCAGGAACAACACCAGTTTTTCAATGGAAAGTAAATGGAGCAAATGTAGGAACCAGTTCACCGACGTATACTTATACTCCAGCTAATGGAGATAGCATTCAATGTATCCTTACCAGTAACCTTTATTGTGTTACACTACCTAATGATACAAGCAACACCATACACATGAGCGTAGACACTCTCACCCCGCCTACGCTGTCTATAGCGGGAGATACAGTTAAAGGTGTAGGAGGTTTAGTCAACATTGTAGCAACTATAACCGGTACCACTGGCAGTTACAACCTGCATTGGGCAAATAAAAATGTGGTGTTTTCAACAACGACAACACCGTCTGTCACGTATACCAAATTAGCGGGAACTGACACGATAACTGCCTCATACGTTTCCAGTTCAAGAAGTTGCTATGATAGTGTAGTAAGTAATGTGCATTTGGTTTACGACCATAAACTGGGTATAGACGATATGTCATTTGCAGAACTACAGGTTACTTGTTTTCCTAATCCAGCGGAAACTGTACTACACATATGGACTAATGAACCAGTGAGCAAGGTCGTTATAACGAATATACTGGGTCAGCACGTTATAGAAGAACAAAATACGGACATTAATGTCGCTGGTCTAATACCGGGGATGTATTTTGTTCGGATAAATAATATTTGCAATAAGACATTCATTAAAAAATAGAGCAGATGTATCTGAACAACTGGCGCGAGTGTTCAGCGTAGCGCACCCGTGTCTTTAAGTTGAACGGGTCTCCTACCCGCCTTCAAATAAAAGCAGTGATGTGGCATAAAAAATGCCCGCAATTGCGAGGCTTTGAGAGTGGGGTGGCACAACTTGTCCCGATTTTTCGGGACGGGTTCGAACCGCGTACCCTCCCGATTATAAATCGGGATGCCCTGAACCAGCTGAGCTATGCTTCAATATGAGTTGTTGAATCACTCTTTTGCTTTTCCAGCCTTTGATTTGCAATTCTCTTCTATATGCTGCCTCCTTGGCCTCAAACGGCTCGGAATATGCGATCTCCCAGTCTTTTGCCCTGGCGGTAAACCCATCATGATTTGCGAGGTGTTTCCGTAAACGCTCCTGAACATCATCACCCGTATGCCCGATGTAATAATTATTCAAGGTGTTAGAAAACAGGATGTAAACGGTATACGACATGGCATAAAAAAAGCCTCGCAATTGCGAGGCTTTGAG
>JBBRPD010000020.1:0-71234 GCA_038228575.1 Chitinophagales bacterium
CAGCTTTGACAACTTTTTAGAAAGTTGTCAAAGCGGTTGGTGCCAAAAAGAAACGATGTATTAATTGCAGGCTTCATAAACTCGCTTTGACAACTTTTTCAGAAGTTGTCAAAGCTCCTTAGCGGCTGGGCAAAGATGGCAGTGCTGTGTTTTAAAATTATCTGAACCATGATTAAAATGATTGATTGATATGCATGATTTCCGCTGAGCAATATCGTGTTCTTTTTGGGTATTGGGAATATCTTATGCAGCACACCAATAGCTTGTTTAATAGCCACGGCCTTCAGACCGTGGAACCGAATATTTATAAACGGCTTTAGCCAAAAAACACACCTCATAAATTTTGGCTAAAGCCGAGCTATTCATTCATGGTCCACGACCTAAAGGTCGTGGCAATTGGTGAGATTTGCTAAGCATCGGTTGATGGTGGAGGGGTAGCTTTGACAACTTTTTAGAAAGTTGTCAAAGCAGTTGGTGCCAAAAAGAAACGATGTATTAATTGCAGGCTTCACAAATTCGCTTTGACAACTTTTTCGGAAGTTGTCAAAGCTCCTCAGCAGCTGGGCAAAGATGGCAAATTACCTATCACTGCTTCAACACCCGCTCTGACCAACCACCGAATGGGCCGCTGAGTTTTATGAAGTAGCAGCCTGAAGGGTAATTGGTGAAATAGATATCTTGTTTTGAGGTTAGTATCTGCCCCTTAGTCATTATGGTGCCATCCATCGCTATTACCATGTAGCTATCAAAATTGCCGGGCTCGGTTTCCAATGTTACCTTATCGCTGGTAGGGCTTGGGTAAATGTGTACCAGTCCCTTTTCAACGCTATCCACAGGTGTTGTATAGCAAGAATCGATCAACACCATTTTAAGGGCTGTTGCAGTGCCGCAAACTGTGGTAATGGAATAAGAGATAATATCGGTGCCTGTGTGCACGCCCGTTACCACGCCGCCTACAACGTTTGCTATATCGCTTTGCGATGCCCATACACCACCGGCTACGTTTGCGGTTATCGTTATATCCGCACCGATACAGACATGAGATGCGCCGGTTAGTTTCGCAGTGTCAGGCAATGCATTTATAGTTACAGGATGCAGCGCAAATGCCGTACCGCAAGAATTAACTACGGTATAAATAACCGTATCAACACCCGCTGATAGCATTTTCAGCAGCCCGTTATTGGCAACTTGTGCGTGGCTGTTGGTTACCGTCCATGCGCCATTTGCCGGGGTGTCAGTCAATATTACGCTATCGCCCGGGCAGCCAAATGAAGCACCTACAATATTACTTACTGCGGGCAGTGGGTTTATTACAATTACGTGTGTGGCAGTATCTGTTCCGCAACCAGTGGTTACTACGTAACTTATGGTATCATTGCCTGTTTTAAGGCCAAACACACCGCATGATGTGCCTACTCCCGCTATAGATAAATTGTTGTTTGATTTCAGCCAGGTGCCGCCGGTAACCAATGCCACCAGCGTATTAGTCGCGCCCAGGCAAATGCTGTCAAAGCCGGTAATGGTGCCCGCATCAGGCAGTGGTGTAACGCTCACCACTGTTGTAGTTACAGCTGTACCACAACTATTGGTATAGGTATAAATTACGGTGTCAATGCCCGCTATTACTGCAGTAATAGCGCTACCTGCGGCCACCGAAATTATGGAAACGTTACCATTGATAACCGTCCACATGCCGCCGGTGACGGTATCGGTTAGCGTATCGTTGGTGCCCTGGCAAAGCGTTGCCGGCCCAACAATAGTACCTGCGCGTGGCAGTGGGCTTACTGTAATAATATGCATTGTGGTATCGAAACCGCAAGAATTAATTACGAGGTGGGTAATAGTATCGGCCCCTTCAGTTAATGCCGTAATAACACTACCACCAGCCGTGCCATATATGGCAATATGGCCACTGCTTGCCGACCATATACCCCCGCCAACACTACAGCTGATAGTATCGGTAATACCGGGGCAGAGTGCCGTAGTGCCCGTAATAATGCCAGCATCGGGCAAGGGGCTAATGGTAATAATGTGTGCTGTTGTTGCCGTGCCGCAACTATTGGTTACTGAATATATAATGGTATCAGCACCCGAAATAAGCCCGGTAACCATTCCTGTTGTATCTACGTTTGCATTAGTATTTGCTGCTATCCAGATGCCACCGCTTGCGGTATCGGCCAATGTTATGGTGTGGGCAGGGCATACCGCAGTTGCGCCACTTATAGTACCTGCAAATGGCAACGGATTAACGGTAACGGTGTGCATAGTTGTATCAAAACCACATGAATTGATGACGAGGTGCACAATGGTATCTATACCTGCACTAAGGCCGGTAATAACACTACCACTGCCTGAGCCGTAAATAGCTATATGTGAACCTGTTACCGACCATACGCCACCACCAATACTGGCGAGCAGGGTATCTGTAACACCCGGGCATGTAGCAGCTGTACCGGTAATAGTGCCTGCATGCGGTAAAGGGTTAATGGTAATTATGTGTGTAGTGATCTCCGTGCCGCAGTAATTCGTGTACGTATAAATAACGGTATCTACGCCCGCGGTTACACCTGTTACGGTGCAACCACCAGCTATTGCAGCCACAGTGGCATTGCTGTTGGTAACTGACCAAATACCGCCGCCAACAGTATCAGTAAGCGAAATTGCTGCCGCTTCGCACACTACTGCCGCACCACCTATTAAGCCTGCATCAGGTAATGGGTTTATAGTAATAACCTGTGTTGCAATATCAGTACCGCAAGAATTAACAACAGTGTAGGTAAGCGTATCTAAACCAGCATTAACGCCCGCTACAACGCAACCCCCAATTACTGGGAACACTGTCGCATTGCTATTGCTGAAAGCCCAAATACCGCCAGCTGCGGTATTTGCCAGTGTATCGCTGGTGCCGGGGCATACTGTTAAAATGCCAATTATTACACCCGCATCTGGCAGCGGATTTATAGTAATTACTGCCGACGTGGTTGCCGTACCGCAATAGTTGGTAACGCTGTACATAACGGTATCTATGCCTGCCGTAACGCCGGTTACAATGCTGCCGCCTGCAATGGGCATAACGGTTGCATTGCTATTGGTCATGGCCCATGTACCACTTGTTGCGGAATCTGTTAAAGTGTCAGTAGCACCCGGGCATACCGCTAAAGTACCTGTAATTGTGCCTGCATCAGGTAGTGGGTTTACCGTAACTATATGGGTTGCAACGTCAGTGCCGCAAGTATTGGTAACCGTATAACTTAACGAATCAACACCTGCCGAAATACCAGTAATAACTGCACCGCCACCAATTGCCGTAACGGTAACATAACCATTACTAGCTGCCCATGTGCCACCACTAGCCGTATCAGTTAATGTATCGCTTATGCCTGGGCAAATAAGCGAAGGCCCTGTAATGCTGCCAGCATGTGGTAATGGGCTTACTGTTATAGTGTCAGCAACGGAATCAATGCCGCAAGAATTGGTAACTGTATAGATAATGGTATCAGTGCCGGGCGTTATACCGCTTACTATGCCTGCTGCTATGGTAGCATTACCGGTTCTGTTGGCCCAGGTGCCGCCGGTATCTGTTACTGCCAGTGTAATGGTTGCGCCCTCACATACGGTAACTGGGCCACTTAGCGGGCCAGCATGCGGATAGCGAACGTTAGTAACATAAAAAATTGTGGTGTCGCATGCGTGGCCATCATTAACCCACACACTAAAAGTATCGGTGCCTGAATAGCCGCTGTCAGCCTTGTACGTTAAACCCTCCGGGCCTATTATTGCCCCTGTTGTGCCTATTGCATAGTTTGCGTTTACAATACCATGCGCCGGACCTCGTAATATATTCCAAGTCAGCGTCTGCCCCATATCCCCGTCAGTTACCGCAAGCAGTTCGTCAATACTTGTAGTAACCGTATCGCAAATAATAACAGACTGGCTGTACCCTGAAACAAAAACAGGAGCTGATGTATTCAGTAGTACTTCCCTTACCTTAAAGCCACTATTAAAATACACATTACCTAATTTATCGGTGCACAAACCATAAGGATTGCCTATGCTTACTGACGTAGCCGGAGCACCATCAGCGCCGAAAGACGTAGACCCCGTGCCAGCTACAGTAGTAATAAACCCGGTCGCAGCAATAACACGTATACGGTTGTTCTGCCTGTCGGCTATGTAAATATTACCTGCATTATCCAGTGCTATACCCTCAGCCCTGTTTATTTTTGCTGCCGATGCCGGCCCTGCATCGCCGCTGAAACCAGCTGTACCCGTGCCGCATATTGTTTTTATTAAGCCTCTGGTATCTATCCTGCGAATGCGGTTACCGCCGTCAGAGAAATAGATATTACCCGCACCGTCAATGGCCAGTTTATTGGGGTGATTGATACCGGCCATTACAGCCCTTGCCCCATCCCCGGAATGCACTGCCGAACCTGTGCCTGCAATTGTCTTGATGATGCCATTGGTGTCAACCCTGCGTATGCGATTATTGCCATTGTCTGCAATGTATACATTACCTTAAATATCTGTTGCCACATCTGTCGGCGCATTCAGGCGGGCTGTTGTTGCAGGGGCAAGATCTCCGCTGAAACCAGGTATATTGCATGACCCTGCAAACGCCTGCAATATTCCGCCTGCGTCCACTCTGCGTATTACGTGGTTGCTGTTGTCAGCAAAGTAAACATTACCAGCCTGGTCAGTACAAACGCCTATGGGCCTGTTTACATTGGCCGATGTTGCCGGAGCCCCTGTGCCGGGCCCTAAGCAAGAAGTACTACCATTACCTGCTACTAACAATGTAATACCTGTGGTGCTAACCTTACGCACGCGGAAATTACCATAGTCTGCAAATATGAGGTTGCCTGTTGTGTCAATTGCAATGTCAGTATTCAGGCTCAGTAATGCGGTGCTTGCAGCATAACCATCACCGCCATAGGCGGAAACACTACCGCCTGCAAGCGTTCTTACAATGCTTGTCTGAGCTTTTACCAGGAAAGGCAAGAAAATCAAGGTAAGTATTATTTTTTTCATATGATGCGAAATATAACCTGCAATGTACATATTTATAATGGGAGTAACTGCATGTTATAGCCGCTTGCAAGGCCATTATCAGGCAACCTGCATAATCTATTCTAGTTTGACCGTACTTTACTGTAAGGAGCGATAACAAAATAAAGTCCGCCGTCTGCCTAGTTCATTTATATTTCTGTTTCGTTGAAATCCCGCCATTCGGCGGGATAAATAGCTCCCTATTCGCTACCGAAAGCATTCGGGATTCGCCTTGCATAAAAGAAAAATAACTACGTCATATGATAGACTTTATTTCGTCAACGTTCCTAAATACAATTATTTTTGCTTTTATGATGTTATTCCGCTCCCGGTATCCTTTACTTTTTTGCCTGCTATTTGTTTCCTGTTGGGTAAGTGCCAGTCCTAAAAAAGTTCGCAGCACACCTCCATCTGCAAAAAAAATCTGGATAGATAGTGTTTACAATTCATTGACGCAAGAAGAACGGATAGGGCAGTTGTTTACCGTTAAGGCATTTTCGGGGGGTAAAAACCTTAACGAAGAAGCCATCAATAAACTTATCGATTCCCAGCATATAGGCGGCATTACTTTTATGCAGGGCGCGCCTATTCGCCAGGCTATGCTTACCAACAAATACCAGCGGCGCACCAAAGTGCCACTGATCATTTCAATGGACGCGGAATGGGGCCTGGGTATGCGTCTGGATAGTGTGCGCAACTTTCCACGGCAAATGATGCTGGGCGCAACGCGCGATACCGGCCTCGTATACCGCATGGGCGCTGCTATTGCCGCCCAGTGCAGGCGACTGGGCGTGCATATCGATTTTGCGCCCGATGTTGATGTCAATAACAATGCGGCCAACCCGGTCATCAATTCCCGCTCCTTCGGTGAAAATAAATATTGGGTAGCTGAGCTGGGTAAAGCATTTATGCGCGGCCTGCAAAACTTCGGCATCATAGCTTGCGCCAAGCATTTTCCGGGCCATGGCGACACAAATACTGACTCGCACAAAGACATGCCGCTGATATCTAAAAGCATGGCGCAGCTGGATTCGCTGGAACTGTATCCCTTCAGGGAAATGGTGGCCGCTGGTGTAAAAAGTGTAATGATAGCTCACCTGGAAGTGCCGGCACTCGATACTAGCACCCATGTACCTACAAGCCTTTCCAAGAATGCGGTTACCAATTTACTTAAAGATAAACTGGGCTTCAATGGCCTTATAGTTACCGACGCATTGGTTATGGAAGGCATCACCAAATATTTTGGATCGGGCGATGCTGATTTGCGTGCATTTGCGGCGGGCAACGATATGCTGTTATTTTCTGCCGACGTAGCTACTGGCCTGAAGCGCATTAAAAACGCACTGGACAGCGGCATGCTGCCGGAAATACAATTGGAAAAAAGTGTGCGTAAAATACTGGCTGCCAAATATGATGCAGGGCTGAATAGCTTTAAAGATATTGACACGACCAACATTACCCGCGACCTGAACGCTGCTATTGATGAGATACGCACCAGTACCGCAAAAGAAGCGGTAACACTGGTAAAGGACGATAACCAGATACTGAACAAGCTGAATGAAAACATGAGTGTGACCTATGTGGGTATTAACGCCAACACCACTACTCCGTTTTACGAAAGCCTGAAACAACAATACCCTACGCTTAAAGCTACCTGGTTACCCAAAGGCGGGTCAGCAGAAGCGTGCCAGAATTTACTGGCTAAGTCGGCACAATATGATGCGTTCATTATAGGTATACACAACGTTAGTTTTACACCCGGCAGCAACTATGGCCTGAGCGATGAAGCTATTAATTTTATTACGCAGGCAGGTTGCAAAAGCAATGTTATGATAGTGCTTATGGGTAATGCCTATGCCAGCCAGTTCTTCTGCGGCAGCGCCTCGGTAATGGTAACGTATGAAGATGACAGCCTTACCGAACTGGTTGCGGCCGATGTGTTGCTTAAAAAGGTAAAGGCCCGTGGCAAGTTGCCGGTAACCGCTTGTGTTGATGGTAAAAGTGTTTGCCCTGCACCAGCAAAGCCTGTTATTGCTACAAAAGAAACCCATCATGAACTGGAAAAAACCATGTTCCCTTCGGATGCTGGTGTTATTGACCCAACTGCGCTGGACAGGCTCAACATGTTTATACAACGTTGCGTGGTTGATGGTGTGTTCCCGGGCTGCCGCATACTTGCGGCCCGAGACGGCAAAGTATTTATTGACCGGGCTTATGGCAGTTTCACCTATGATAATAAGAACATTAAGGTAGATACCAATACTTTGTTCGATATGGCTTCCTGCACCAAAATGCTGGCCACGAATATGGCTGTAATGCGGTTGTATGAACAAGGTAAACTAGACATTAATAAAACCCTGGGCGACTACCTGCCGCTTGCAAAGGGCACCGACAAAAGCGGCATTTTAATAAAAGACCTGCTCATGCACCAGGCGGGCCTGAAGGCATGGATACCCTTCTATAAAGAAACACTTACTGAAAAAGGCAAGCTGAAAAAAGACCTGTATAAGAAGGAAAAAACCGATGAGTACAACGTTCCGGTTGCTGACCATATCTACATGCGTAAGGACTATAAAGACAGTATATGGAGCCGTATTTTAAACAGCACTATGGATAATAAGGGCAAGAGCGTTTACAGCGACCTGGACTTCATTTTCTTAGGTGCGGTGGTAGAACAAATAACTGGTAAAACGCTGGATAAATATGTGGAGGAACAGTTCTATAAACCGCTGGGCCTTACGCATATTTTATTCAATCCGCTGGCACGTTTCGATACTATGCAGATAGCCCCGACTGAACTGGACTTCAACTTCAGGAATGAACTGGTACATGGATATGTGCACGACCCTGGCGCAGCCATGATGGGCGGTGTTGCAGGGCATGCAGGTATCTTCTGCACTGCGCATGATGCCGCTGTTATTTACCAGATGCTGCTCAACAAGGGCATTTATGGCAAGACGCGTTTCTTTAAACCAGCTACTGTTGATCTGTTCACCGCTTACACCAGTCCGCTCAACCACCGCGGCCTTGGGTTTGATAAGCCCGCTACAGACCCCGAAGACGGTGGCCCTGCCGGTAACCGTTGCAGCGCACAAGCTTTTGGCCACCAGGGTTTTACAGGCACTTGCACCTGGGCCGACCCCGCCACAGGCATAGTTTTCATCTTCCAGAGTAACCGTGTTTTCCCTACTGCCGAAAACGTTAAAATTAATAAATTGAACGTGCGCACGCTGGCACAAGACTATATTTACGAAGCGTTAGGCATCCCTGTAAATCATACCCGCGAAGAATTATACAAAACTCAGGTAAACAAAAAATAAGCCCCGGCATAGCGCAGTAGACAATAATTTAACTTTCAGCCGTAGCGGGAGTCTATACATTTGTAGCCTTCTGTTGTTAGCGGCCCATAAATTGCAGCGTATTTGAAAGTTGTCAGTGCTTTACTTGTTATCATGTGGGTTGCCTGCGCACCAATTGCTGCAAGCGCCCAAAAGGATATTCATGCGTTTACTGACCGCCACATTGACCTCATAGATATCATTGACCATTTTATACACAAGAATGGCGTACACCGCACCGATTCTGCCACAAAATCACCCACTAAACTGCGCATCTCTGGCGTGCCAGCAGCGGGTTACACATTGCAAACCGGCTTTGCGGGCTTAGTAACTGCAAATGGTGCTTTTAAAACAGAAGCAAACGCCAATACGTCCATCATCACTACCAGCTTTACTTATACCGCCCGTAAGCAAATCATATTTCCGTTACTTACCAACATCTGGATCAAGGACAATAAGTATAATTTCAGCAGCGACTGGCGTTACGTCAAGTTCCCCTCTTACACCTACGGGCTGGGTGGTTATACCGCATTGCTCGATGGCTATCTTATTGACTATTCCGGCTTTCGCCTGCACCAGAGTGTATTGCGGAAAGTATCGAATAATATGTATGCTGGTGTTGGTTACAACGTGGACTACTTTTATAACATTAAAGAACTTGACCCACCCGCAACCAGGCAAACCGACCTTCAGAAATACGATAGTGTACAACCTACGGAATTCGCTTCTGGTTTAACTTTTAACTTTCTGTATGATGACCGTAAAAACGCTATTAATGCCGATGGTGGTAATTTCATAAACGTGGTGTACCGGCCCAATTTAAAAGTATTCGGTAATGAAGGGACATGGCGATCTTTGGTGGTGGACGTACGCAAGTATTTTAAACTCTCGAAGAATTCGGAAAATGTGCTGGCTGTTTGGAATTATGAATGGCTCACCCTGAGTGGAACTGCGCCCTATCTGCTGCTGCCCAATACCGGTGGCGACCCTTGCAGCAATACAGGCCGCGGCTATATACAGGGCCGCTACCGCAGCCCCAACATGGCTTACCTTGAAGCGGAATACCGCTTTACGCTTACCCATAACGGGCTTATTGGTGGTGTTGTTTTTGCCAACGCCCAATCATTCACCGAACTTGCTTCAAAAAAATTCGAGACCATCGCACCGGGTTGGGGCGCAGGTGTGCGCATAAAACTCAATAAATATTCCCGCACCAATATTGCCATCGACTATGGTTATGGGTTGGGTGGTTCGCAGGGTTTGTTTGTTAATTTGGGGGAAGTGTTTTAGGGTACTCTTTTATTTATCGCTTCGCAGACAAAAGAAGGCCACTGTAGCGTCTTAAAACCTCCTACTCAACAAAACACAGTTTTCTCCCCTACCTTCGCAGTATTATTTTATTAATTACCCAATACATGATACCCTATAAATACTTTGTGGTTGTTGACTTTGAAGCCACATGCGATGACACAACAAAACCCGATCCGCAAGAAATTATTGAATTCCCGGCAATTCTTATTGATGTTGAAAAACGTGAGGTGGTCGATACGTTCCATACCTATGTGCGGCCCACTTTTCATCCCCTGCTTACCCCTTTCTGCACATCGCTTACGGGCATAGCGCAGCATACGGTTGATGCTGCACCCACCTTCCCCGAGGTGTGGAATAGCTTCACGGCATGGCTGGCACCACTGGAACCAAACAGCTATTGCATGCTGAGTTGCGGTGCCTGGGATTTTAAAACCCTGTTGCCTAAAAACCTACAGATACACGACATTAATGGCGAAGCTTTTGTAAGCCATACCGCCAACATTAAGACGATTTTTTGCGACACGAAACCGGGCTCCAAACCAGCTGGTTTAGGTGGCATACTGAAACAATTAAAAATGCAGTTTGAAGGCCGACCGCATTCGGGCATTGACGACTCCAGGAACATTGCCAGGATAGTGCTTTGGCTGCTGAACAATAACGGAAACTTTAAAGCACTACCGGCCAACTAAAGCGTGTTTTAATGCTGTACCGTAAATTTCAGCACCTGCCTTTCATTGCCTGATTCCAGGTGTAGCAAATACATACCATTTGCCAGGTTGTTTTCGAGTTGCACGGCTGCGTTGAGCTGCCCGTTTTGTACCGGTGCGCTGCCACTATACACCGTTTTGCCTAAAACATCAGTCACCGTAAAACCTGCTGTGGTATTGGTTTCAAGCCCTACTGCCTTTATGGTAAATACGCCCTGGTTCGGGTTGGGGTACAGCACTACATTATGTGCGTAACTAAGTGTTGCAACACTGTTTTTTATTTGTATCACCAAAATGTTACTGCGCACTTCAGGGCTGGTGGCACAGGTGTCGCTCGATAAAACCGTACAACTTACCGAATCATTATTATGCAATGAATCGGAAATATAGGTTGCTGATGTTGCGCCTGTAATGGCTACGCCGTTTACATACCACTGGTAATGCGGGCCGGACCCACCGCCTGTAGTAGTAGTGGTAAATGTATCTGGCTGGCCAACGGATATGATAATACCGGGATGTGCAGTGACGGTAATACTTGGTGTTACCGGCATACACTGCGTATATTTCGCTACAAAAATATCGAGCACATTGCTTGCCGCATGAACATTGTAAACGGTGCTGCCCGGGTCAAAATCAACGGTATCTTCAAAACCGCCGCCTATGTAAATAGTACCATCAGCGGCTACATGCAGGCTGTTGCTCACATCGCTGGCTATACCACCCATACCGGCAGCCGAAATAAATGTACCTGCCGATGTAAGCTTGGAAATGAACATATCGTACTGTGTTGCGCTGGCACTCGTGAGGTTATAAGTGCCTGCCCCGGGGTCAAAATCGACAGTACCGGTAAAAGAACCCGTTGTATAAACATTCCCGAAGGTATCGAGGTCAATGGCATAACCACCTTCGCTGCCTGCACCTGCACCAATTTGTTTAGCCCAAATGAAGTTACCTGCACTGTCCAGTTTTGAAATAAACATATCGAAAGTACCTGAAACGCTTGGCAATAGATAAGATGCTGTACCGGGGTCGAAATCAGCATTGCCCTGATAAGACCCTGTTGTATATACATTATGTGCCGCATCAACCCTTATACCCTGGCCAAGATCTTCGCCCGTATAGCTACCCATTTGCTTAGCCCAAATAAAGCCGCCGGCAGCACTCAGTTTAGTCACAAATACCTCCCGGTAGCTAACAGAAGTAGTAAGGTTAAAAACACCTGAACCCGGGTCAAAGTCGGCATTACCCATAAAATAGCCGGTGGCATATACGTTATCTACTTCATCAGTACAAAGCGCATAGCCCCAATCTGAACTGTTGGCTCCCATCTGGTTAGCCCAGACAAGGTTGCCGACGGCATCCAGTTTTATCACGAAAATATCGTCACCCCCAAAGCTGGTGAGGTTGTATACGCCCGCACCCGGGTTAAAATCTACAGTGCTGGCAAAGTGGCCTGTACTTACAATATTATTTGCTTTATCAATAGTCAGCGCCGCAACAACGTCGCTTGCCGTGCCACCAAACGTTTTTGCCCACACCAGACTGCCAGCCGCACTCAGCTTTACTATACAGGCATCTGCGCTGCCAACTGCGGCAATGTTAAGTGCACCCGAACCAGGATCAAAATCGACAGTACCGGAAAAGTAACCACCAACTACTACATTACCCGCAGTATCAATCTGAATGCATCCGCCTGATGAAGAACCGGTGGCTGCGCTCGTTGCTTTGCCAAAACTTTTTGCCCATACAAAATTACCTACCGCATTCAGCTTTAATACATACATATTGCCACTACCTACCGAGGTTAAATTGTAGGTGCCTGAACCTGGATCAAAATCGACCGTGCCAGTAAAATTACCAGTGCTGTAAACATTGCCGGAATCATCGTAAGCCACGCCAAAACCTTCATCATTCGAAACAGCTCCGAAACCATGGGCCCATGACAGGGTTTGTGCAAATGAATGGCCCCCCAGTGTGGCGGCTATGCTGATAAGGATAAATAGCTTTTTCATGGAAAGATGTTTTATTTACGAATATAGCGATATGGCGATAGAATGTTTAGTGCTCGGCGCATTTTATTTCTGCAAATCAATTTTCAGTTAATAAGCCAACCAAACAGCAATGGCGCACTTTTCGGTGCGCCATTGCAAAATATCTTGGGTTGAATTGTTTACAGTTTTATGATGTCGTCTGTAAGCGCATCATAGAAATGGTATTCGGTAAGTGGCGAATTGTTATCGGCAACTATTTTCATTTTTACCTTGGTGCCTTTCATCCATTTTTTTGATATGGACGGTTTTAAAATGGAACCCTTCGTTAAGTATGCCTCCAGTATTGGGTGCACGTGTAAGGTTAGGTTGCGGTGGCCCTGGTTAATAAGGTATTTAAAGTCTTTTTCAATATCATCGGCCAGTAATATCGACGGGCCTATTTTACCGGTTCCTTTGCAGGTAGGGCAAAGTTCGGCGGTGGAAATATTCAATTCAGGGCGCAGGCGCTGGCGCGTTATCTGCATCAGCCCGAACTTAGAAATGGGTAGTATGGTATGCCTTGCACGGTCGTTCACCATAAATTCCTCCATGGCATCGAATAGCTGCTTCTTATGGTCAGGCAGCTTCATGTCAATGAAGTCAATAATAATGATGCCACCCAGGTCGCGCAAGCGCATTTGCCTTACAATTTCTGCCGCGGCTTCCAGGTTAGTAGCCAGTGCATTTTGTTCCTGTCCGGCTTCGCCATGGCGGGTGCCACTGTTTACATCAATAACGTGCAGTGCCTCGGTATGCTCAATAATGAGGTACGAGCCGCTTGACATATTTACCGTTTTACCAAAAGAAGACTTTACTTGCTTGCTGATGCCGAATGTATCGAATATAGGTTGCGCGGCAGTGTGCAGGGTAACAATATCCTGCTGACCGGGAGAAATGCGCGAAACATAATCTTTCGTTTCGGTCATTATCTTCTTATCATTCACAACTACCTTCTGGAAACTTACACTCAACAGGTCGCGGAGTATCGATGTGGTTTTGTCTTGCTCACCCAGCACCATCTGTGGTGCTTTCGCGCCTTTCAGGTTACGCTGAATGGTCTTCCACATTTTTTCCAGTTCCAGTATATCGGCATGCAATTCTGCTGTGTTCTTACCCTCGGCAGCGGTACGCACAATAACCCCAAAATTTTTGGGCTTAATGCTTTCCACTATTTTCTGCAGGCGCTTACGCTCATCGGCAGAATGTATTTTGCGGGATATAGCAACAACATCATTAAACGGAGTAACAACAACAAAACGGCCGGGTAAAGATATTTCGCAGCTTAACCTGGGGCCTTTCGATGAAATAGGTTCCTTCAGTATCTGCACCAGTATTTCCGGCTTGCCGTTAAATACCTCGGTTATCTTGCCATTCTTTTGTATTTCAGTTTCGTTCTGGAACGCACCGAAATGCTCGCCCCAGGCGGTGTTACCATCAACCGATTGTTTACTGAATTTAATAAGGGAGCGCAGGTAGGGACTTAAATCGGTATAGTGCAGGAAAGCATCTTTTTCGTAACCGACATCAACAAAAACGGCATTAAGGCCGGGCATCAGTTTCTTGACCCTGCCCAGGTAAAGATCACCTACGGCAAATTGGTCTTGTCCCCGCTCAAAATGAAGTTCAACTAGCTTCTTATCTTCTAATAAAGCTATTTCTACACCTTCATCAGATGCATTAATAATAAGTTCTTTGTTCATTATTCCGTCTTTAAACCATCATCATTGCCCGTAAACGGATATTGACAACATAGCAGCATGACGTATTAACTAGCGGGTAGCTTTAATTATTTATTACAGAACAGGCGTAACGCGAAATGAGTGTGGCAAGATTCTTATAAATACAGTAATACCAGATTAGAAAATCAAATGGCTGCTAAACGGCCAACCCTCCTCTTTGATACGATTACAATAGCGCAGCAACATATTTACAACGGAGGCATAAAATTACCAACAGTGCAGTTATGTAACAACACATTCACACAAGCATATCGCAATTTGTTGCAGATACAGTTGTGTGAATGCAAATAATAGCATCAGAGAAAGCTGATTAAGGTTGTGATTACCTCTCTTATTTCTTCTTATGACGGTTTTTTCTCAGGCGCTTTTTGCGTTTGTGAGTGGCAATCTTATGTCTTTTTCTTTTTTTACCGCAAGGCATGTTTTTAAATTTTTAAGTTACTTTAATGTACTAATATGTTGATCAATTTCCCTGCTAAATTCAGGTTTATTTACCAGCTCTTTGCATTTTTTCAAAAGCTCTATCGCTTTCGCTTTGTTACCTAAACCTTCATAACTCTGTGCTAAAAAATAAATAGCTTCCGAATTATCCGGCTCCAGCCTCATTATTGTCTCAAACCTTTTCACCGCTTTATCATATTGGCCCGATTGTATTGACATACGCCCGAGTAACATGTTTGCAGGTATATCGTCAGGGTTCTTAGCTGTGATTCCTCTCAGTATCATTACCCCGCGCATTGGCTCACCAGTCCCTTCAATGTATGCTGATGCAAGTGCCAGTTTTGTATCTTCGTTAGTTGAATCTATCCTTAGCGACTGCTCCAGGCAACTTACTGCCTCTGCTGCTTCCCACACCTGAACTGACGGGGAATGTTCCTCCTGCATCAGTTGCAAAAATATTTGGCCTGCAAAGGTAAGCTTCTTTCCTGAATTCTCCAACTTTGCAGCCTTGCTATTATAATAGGTTGCAACAAGCACTTTTTTATTGCGCTCCCAAATGCCGCCAAGCCTTGTAAAAACAACAGCCATGCGCGATGAGTCGCGTATGGCTGCAAGTTCATTTTCAACTAATTTTATAGAATCGGTGGCCGCTTTTGGCAACCCTGCTTTTGAATTAACAATAACGGAATCAATAGAAGCTGGCTTTACTGAACTTGAAGCCTGGCCCATTGCGCCGGGGCGGGCTTGCTTTTCAGCACTTGCTTTTTTAAGAGGCGGTGTAGTGTTACCCCCCCAATATAAAAGTGCTGTTAACGATACTGCTGCTGCAATGGTAATATACTGTGCTGCCTTCAATTGACTTTTGTATTTTTTTGCAAAGGTAGCAAAATCATATTGCGTTCCGTCATGCTTTACTATTCCTTATCGGCTGCATCCACTTCGCTGTGTTCTTTCAGCTCATGCTTAGAATCTTTCACCGCTACAGAAAATTCTTTAGCAGGCTTGAAAGCCGGTATAAAATGCTCCGGAATATCAACTGCGATGTTCTTTTTGATGTTGCGGCCAATTTTAGCTGCGCGTTTCTTCAATATAAAGCTGCCGAAACCTCTCACATAAACAGGCTCGCCCTCAATAAGTGAAGTTTTTACTTCTTTAAAAAACGTTTCCAGCGCAACAAGGATATCCACTTTCGGGATTCCCGTTTTTTCGGCAATGCTGCCTACTATGTCTGCTTTTCTCATGGTGGTTGGTGGTTTTATATATATTAAGGAAAATAATCTTTTTCAGATATTCGGTTTAAAGCACTACAGGTGTATTGGTAATAACGAGCAACGAAATAAATAATTTGGCTAAAACAGCATTCAGACTTATGATAGCACTAGCAAATATAAGCATCTTGACCCTTTTAGCACTATACACTTACAAAAAAGTATTCTGCTAATCTTGAAATATTAATATATTGCTTACGTATAAAATTCGTAGTCAGATTATTAAAAGTAGTCAAAAATACACTTAAATTTTGTTAAATCAAATAATAGACTATAATTTTATTATACACGACAAAAATTATTATAAATAAACTCTTTTTGCGCAAATTTAAGTACGTAATTCTAGCGTAAATAGTTTCATTTCATACGCATATAGCCGTCGATTTAAAGTATTGTAGCCCTACCTTTGCAAAAAATGAGTTTCACTTGGAACAAAAGAAGAGAAACGCCGTTGCCTGGTGGCTACTTGCCGGCGTAGCAATGATAATTATACAAACACTACTAGGTGGTGTTACCCGCCTTACCGGCTCCGGACTTTCCATAACCAAATGGAACCCCATTTTTGGTATACTGCCTCCACTCAATAACAAACAATGGGAAGATGCATTTGCCAGCTATAAGCAAATAGGGCAGTTTAAACTGGTGAACAGCTTTTACACCCTGAGCGACTTTAAATCGATATTCTTTTGGGAATGGCTGCACCGCGTGTGGGCTCGTATGCTGGGCGTGGTGTTTGCTATTGGTTTTGTGTACTTTTTACTAAAAAAGTATTTTGATAAACAAATGATACAGCCCTTTATAGTGCTGTTTATACTGGGTGGGCTACAGGGGGTCATTGGCATTTTAATGGTATGGAGCGGTGTAAACCCTGAAGATATTCATGTTAATTACACCTGGCTGGCAGCACACTTTGTATCTGCCATGGTACTGGCCTGCTATACCTTGTGGTTCGCACTAAAACTACTGATACCCGACGAAAAAAGGATTGTGCATAAACGTGCCAACACACTTACGCTCGCCACTATTGCCTTACTTTTTTTACAACTGATGTATGGCGCATTTATGGCAGGGTTAAAGGCTGCCAATGCGGCTGCAACCTGGCCAGATATTAACGGAGCTTACCTGCCCGATACCGTTTTTAAAAACGGTTTGCTGAAGGATACCAACCTGAACGCACTAATGATAAACGTGCATTTTATGCACCGCACTATTGCCTACATTCTGCTGGCAATGGTTGTTTATTGGTTCTTCTATTGTAAACGCAAGCTTAACCTGGGCACATTGAAAAATGCGCTCAACTGGCCGCTGGTACTGGTGCTGTTCCAGGTAGTTTTGGGTATTGTTACCGTACTGCTTTCCCCTAAAATTGTAATGGGTAAATTCGGCATTTTCGAAACCTTTGCGCAGGTGCACCAATTGGTGGCCATGTTCCTGCTTATGGCCCTTGTAGTGAATTTGTATGTGGTGAAGAGGGAGTTGTAAGTCATAAGTAGAAAGTCATAAGTAGAAAGTCATAAGTAGAGAGTAGAAAGTAGAAAGTAGAAAGCTGTTATTACGCCAAAGTAACGTTGAATGCTGTTGGTATAGAAAGTAATATAAAATGCTGTTATTATAGAAAGCTGCGTGTTCTGCTTATTTCAATAGCAAATTACTTTGTACGAACTTCATATCACGCAAATTTTGTAAATTTGTTTTGTGAAAGACGCTACTCACATATTAAGTCTCATCAAAAAATCGGTTTTAGACCAAGACCCGAATGCTACCGTGATACTATACGGTTCCTATGCGCGCGGCGAACAGCGCGAAGATTCTGATATTGACCTTTTGATATTGTTGGATTTAGACAAGGAAAAATTGACTTATCCAGAGATAGACAAAATTGCCTATCCTATATATGACATTGGCTTAGATACAGATATGCGCATCAGCCCCAATATCTATTCAAAAAAAGGTTGGGCTAATCACCGCATTACCCCATATTATAATAACGTAGATAGCGAGGGGGTAGTTTTGTGAACAGAAAGAACGAAGACATTATAGCATACCGATTCAATAAAGCATTAAAAATGCTCGAAGAGGCTGAATTCTTATCAGAACATCAGTATTGGAATACAAGTGTTAATAAACTGTATTACCCTTGTTTTTATGCGGCAGGGGCTTTACTTGCCAGTATTGGCGTTATACCTAAAACTCATGCTGGTACACAGCAAATGTTCAGCCTGCACTTTGTTAAAAATGGCATTTTTGAAAAAGCGAGCAATGCTTTGTACAATAAACTTTTTGACATGAGGCAAAAAGCAGACTATGAAGATGAGTTTGATTACGAAGAAGCTGATGTTATTCCCTTAATTGAACCAGCAAAAGTGCTCATCGCCCAGATAAAAAACATACTATACCCTGCACAATAGCACCCGCTTTACATATTTTTTGGCAATTGAACAGTTATTTTTACCCACAAAATCTTAATTAAAATTCAAATTGCCATTTTTTCAAATTAATTCATATCTTTGCACACTCAAAAAGTGTCGTTTATTTAAAAATTTTGATGCAAATGTCTCATTTTACAGTTGAAAAGAAAGCAAACATTTTCAAAACCTTTGGTGGATCAGAAACCAATACAGGTTCTATTGAAGCTCAGATAGCTATGCTAACAGAGCGTATCACCCACATCTCTGGCCACATGAAGGCTAATAAGAAGGATTTTTCTTCTAACCGTGGTCTTATTGTAATGGTAGGTCGTCGTAAACGTTTATTGCAATACCTCAGCAACAATAACCTAAGTTCTTATCGTTCGCTGATTGAAAAGCTTGGTATACGCAAATAAGTGTTTGCCAACCGACTGTTCCCAACTAGATATGGTTGGGAATTTGTTTTTTTATGACATTTTAAAAATACTTACGTATGATCCCAAGTCCTATTTCCGCGTCTTATAAACTAGCTGACGGTCGTGAAATTTCAATAGAAACCGGCAGGATGGCGCGGCAGGCTGATGGTGCTGTTGTGGTGCGTATGGGCAATTGTATGGTTCTCGCTACCGTTGTGGCAAACAAAGAGCCAAAACCAGGCCAATCTTTTTTCCCTCTTTCTGTTGACTACCAGGAAAAATTCGCTTCTGCGGGCCGCATTCCGGGCTCTTTCTTTAAAAGAGAAGCAAGACTTAACGATTACGAAATACTAACATCAAGGTTAATTGACCGTGCATTGCGCCCGTTGTTCCCTGATGATTATATGTGTGATGTGCAGGTTTTAGTTACCCTTATTTCTTCGGATGCTGAAGTAATGCCTGATGCGCTGGCTTGCCTCGCTTCATCGGCAGCATTAGCTGTATCTGATATTCCGATACAGGAAATTATTTCTGAAGCGCGTGTTGCACGCATTAATGGCGAATTCGTTGTTAACCCGGGCCGTACACAACTTAAAGAAGCTGACCTTAATATTATCGTTGCCGCTACCGAAAAGAACATCATGATGGTGGAAGGCGAAGCTAAAGAGTGTGATGAAGCCAGTTTGCTGAAAGCTATTGAAATAGCGCATGATGCAATTAAAGAGCAAGTGAAGTTACAGCAAGTACTTCGTGAAAAAGTAGGTAACCCTGCTAAACGCGAATACAAAAAGCCTTACACCAATACTGAGCTTGAAGCTAAAATTGAAGCTTACGGTAAGAAAAGAGTATACGATGTAGCTAAAGCTGCAATGGGCAAGCACGAACGTGGCGATGCCTTTAAGCTGATTCGTAAAGATTTTGAGGCTGAATTTGCCAGTGCTGATCCGGCTCCTGCAGCCGAAGATGCTGCTCTGATAGGCATGTACTTCCACGATCTTGAAAAGAAAGTGATTCGCGATATGATGCTCGAAGAGCGTGTGCGTCTTGATGGCCGCAAGCTTGACGAAGTTCGTCCGTTAACTATTGAAACAGACGTATTGCCTTCCCCACACGGTTCTTCATTGTTTACCCGTGGCGAAACACAATCGTTAACTACCGTTACTTTAGGCACTACCGATGATGAGTTGCTTTCTGAAACAGCTGCAACTTCCGATTACGTAAAATTCATGTTGCATTATAACTTCCCTCCATTCTCAACCGGTGAAGTGAAGATGATGCGCGGCCAAAGCCGCCGTGAAGTAGGCCATGGTAACCTGGCTATGCGTTCGCTGAAGCAAATGTTGCCTGCTGAATACCCTTATACAGTTCGTGTAGTATCTGATATCCTGGAATCGAATGGTTCTTCATCAATGGCTACTGTTTGCGCAGGTTCTTTAGCGCTTATGGATGCCGGTATCCCTTTCCCTAAGCACGTAAGTGGTGTGGCAATGGGCCTTATATCTGGCGAAAACGGCAAATTTGCTGTATTGACCGATATACTTGGCGATGAAGATCACCTGGGTGATATGGACTTTAAAGTAACAGGTACCCGCGATGGTATTTGCGGTATACAGATGGATATTAAAGTGGATGGTTTGAGCATGGAAATTATGATGAGCGCTCTTGAGCAGGCTCGTCGTGGCCGTTTGCACATTCTCGATGCCATGTATAATAACATTGGTAACCCACGTGCTGAACTGAAACCACAAACGCCACGTATTGAACAACTGAATATTGACCGTGAGTTCATTGGTGCTATCATAGGCCCTGGTGGTAAGGTTATACAAGAAATGCAGCGTGAAACCGGCACTAAGATCAATATTGAAGAAGTAGGTCAGGAAGGTATCATTAAAATATTCTCAGCCGATAAAGCTAGTGTTGATAAGGCATTGGCATGGATTCGCAGCATAGTTGCCATACCTGAAATAGGCGCTACTTACGAAGGTACTGTTAAGAGCATTGTGCCTTTCGGAGCTTTCATTGAGTTTATGCCGGGTAAGCAAGGTTTATTGCACATATCTGAAGTAAGCTGGAAGCGCCTGGATACACTGGATGGTGTTCTTTCAGAAGGTGATAAGGTAAAGATTCAGTTAGTAGGTACCGACCCTAAAACCGGTAAACTGCGCCTGAGCCGCAAAGCTTTGATGCCTAAGCCTGATGGTTATGTGGAGCCTGAAAAGCGTGAACGCCGCGAAGGTGGTGATGATCGCAGAGGTGGAGATGACCGCAGAGGCGACCGCAACGACCGCCCTAGAAATGGTGGTGGTAGTGGTGGTAACCGCAACGACCGTGGCGACCGCCCGCGCCCACAAGGCGACAGGCCACGCCCACAGCACAACAACGAAAACGCTGATGCCCCTACCCCACAACCAGCAGCCCCACAAGGCAATGGTGGCGATGATGCGGACATGATGCTGTAAGTTTTAAAAGAATAATTTTTTATGCAACCCCGCTCTTAGCGGGGTTGTTTTTTTTGATGCTACTGCGCTCTGGTAACACACCAATCCACGCTAACTTTGTCATCCTGAGGTACGAAGGATCTTCCACAAGCTTCATTGGGTGTTATCACAGTAGATGCTTCCTGCGTCAGCATGACAAGTTAATGTAAAGTGCTGTTACGAGGGTGGGTAGCATTACTACACCCAACCACTCTAACTTTGTCATCCTGAGGTACGAAGGATCTTCTACAAGCTTCATCGGGTGTTATTGTAGTAGATGCCTCCTGCGTCAGTATGACAAGTTAATGTAAGTTCTGTTACACGTTTCATCGTTTTTATTGTAGTGATGCCTCCTGCAACATAATCCGCTCTAACTTTGTCATCCTGAGGTACGAAGGATCTCCTACATGCTTCATAGAAATTACATCACCATTACCAGTTGTCATTCAAAAACTTAAACTCTGGATTTAGTTCCCCTATCAGGGCTTCCTTTTTCGCTCGCGTCCACCCTTTCAATTCTTTTTCTCTTGCAATAGCATTAGCTATGTATTTGAAGTGTTCCATATGAACAAGATAGTAGCAGTTATACTTACCTGCAAAAGTCTTTCTATCGCCCAATGCATCTGCTTTATGTTGTGCAATCCTATTTTCCAGAGAATTTGTAACCCCAATATATAGAACTGTTTTCTGTACGTTCGTGAGAATATAAACGTAGTAGTTATGGTTAACAGTGGGCATAATTTTTTTATAAAGATAATAGTAATGGATATTGCACGTACTGCCCCGCTCTAACTTTGTCATCCTGAGGTACGAAGGATCTTCCACAAGCTTCATTGGGTGTTATCACAGTAGATGCTTCCTTCGTCAGCAGGACAAGTTAATGTAGGTGCTGTTACAGGGGCGGGTAACATTATTACTACAACCCAACAACTCTAACTTTGTCATCCTGAGGTACGAAGGATCTTCTACAAGCTTCATTGGGTGTTATTGTAGTAGATGCTTCCTGCGTCAGCATGACAAGTTAATGTAAAGTGCTGTTACGAGGGTGGGTAGCATTACTACACCCAACCACTCTAACTTTGTCATCCTGAGGCACGAAGGATCTTCCACAAGCTTCATCGGGTGTTATTATAATAGATGCTTCCTGCGTCAGCATGACAAGTTAATAGGGGTGTGCTGTGATACTTTAATGTAAGTGCTGTTATGAGCTGCGATTTGTATATCCGACTAATAAAAACCAACTTGTTATACTTTAACTATCATTTATTACATCATTCCCACACCGTAGAAAAAAGGTGTTAATAAAACAAGAAAAAAGTAAAATTCGTAAGTGTTTTTTACCATCTGTATATCATTTAACCCTACATTTGCACAAAAGTAATTACTAACTAAAAACTGAAAAGTCTATGAAATCATTTCGTCTCATTGCGTTAAGCGCTCTAATGACAGTCGGTACATTTTCTACCGTAGTTTACACATCTTGCACTAAAGATGAATGTAAAGGTGTAACCTGCCAAAATGGTGGTACTTGTTCTGGCGGTACTTGTACTTGCCCATCGGGTGTAGGTGGTGCAAACTGTGAAACAATTTACAGAACTGGCTATACTAATACTTATAAGGGTAACGGTACTGCAGGTACATTTACATTTACAAACTACAGGATGGTTTTCACTACTGTAGGTACTGACCTTACTCAAATGAACCTTGCTTTACAAGATGCATCTGGCGGTTCTGTTGACGTGCCAATATTGCCTATTACTTTAGCTAATAATGCTACTTCAGGTTCTACTTTCACTATTACTTCAACTTCAACAACAAGTGGCGGTATTACTTATACTTATACTGGTAATGGTAGCGTAAGCGGTACTACTGCTTCTATGAGCCTTACAGAAACTCCATCAACTGGTGCTGCTGTAGTTTACACTTTCACAAACATGATTAAGCAATAGTCCTTTTTCAAAATCCTTTTACTAAAAGAGCTGTCAAAATTTGACAGCTCTTTTTTTGCTATTACTTAGCTGCAATAAACAGATATACCACACATAAAAAAATGAGTTGCTACAGTAAAGTAACAACTCATTTTTCATGCAAAAAAGATAATTATTTGTTTTGATCAGCGTGGCCCCTAAGTCCGCCGCCGCTTTTCTTAGCGTCTGTAGCTGGTGCAGGTGTTGCATTATCAGCATGACCACGTAAGCCACCTTGCTTAACTGGTACTTCTTCTACAGTTTTAGTTTTTGTTTTAGTAACAACAGTTTTTGTACCACCGTTGCTAGCTGGGTGCTTTGCGCGATCGTTAGCAACAGCGTCTTTTGCTATGGCTTCAGAATCTGCCTTTGCTTTTGCAGCAGCAGCTATTGTAGCATCGTTCGCAGCTTTCATCTCCACTTCTTTTGCAGCACTTGCCGCCTGAGCTGTAGAATCTATTTTGCGTTGGTTTGCAGCAGCATCTTCAGCTGCCTTGTTGTCGTTTCCGCATGATGCGAATAAAATTGCACTACCGGCAAGAAGTAAAAATTGTTTTTTCATCGTAATTCGTTTTTTTATTTGAGTGCAAAAGTAGGTTTATTAACCCACACGTTGTAAATTTTATACCCTAAAACACACAAATTAGCAAAATAATAACTATTTAGCCATACGTACAACCAGCCTGTGCTCTTTTGAAGTTTCATCATTACCGCCAGCGGCAGTAGCAATCCGGTCTGCTGCAATACCCTTCTTAACAAGGTATGCCTTGGCATAACCGGCTTCCCTCAGTGCTGTCGCCTTCCTTATAGCAGGCTTACCTGTAAGCAGATAGCCTTCTATAATAAGATGCTGTTCCGGGTATTCTTTCAGCAATTTTGCAAAACGGTCAAGAGCCTTACGGTCCTGCATATTGGGCTTTGCTTTGCCATTGTGCCAGTTCATTATGCTTTGGCGCAAATTCACCACCTGTTTTGTTGCAGCGTGGGCATCAGGGCAACCGTGGTTATCGGCAGCACCTGCAACCGTAGGGCAGGCATCTTCAGCATCAGGAATGCCATCGCCATCGGTGTCTTTAGCATCCTGCAATTCAAGCCCACCCGCTTCAGGGCAATTATCTGCTGTATCTTCCTTCGAAGGGCAACCCCGGTGCAACCATGAGCCCTGATCATCGGGGCAACGGTCGCGCTTATCTGAAACATGGTCACCATCGCGGTCTTTAGGTTTGTTTTTATGCAATTCAATTGAAGCACCGGCATACACATTACCGCCATACTGATGTTTGGTAATGAATACCAACATATCGTCGCTACCAATAAAAAAACCTTTATACCGGGCACCAATGCCCAGTTTTAAATTACCGGCAAGCGCACTGTAAGTAACAGGCAGTGCCACGCTGTAGTTGCGCGCATCAATACGCGGTGTTATGCTGAACTGATTGTAGTAGGAATTACCAAAATTCTGCCTGTTTACAATACTACCTATGAACATTGCATTTACATAAATACGCCTCCACGCGTGGTAGTCGGCACTCAGCATTAAGGTAGCTGGCATGTATAGTTTACTGGTCACAAAACCAGTATCGGCTTTAAAGCCTTTAGCCTTGGCATACGCCCTGAAATCGTCAAAATTCTTAACATTGGTCAGCAGGTCTTTACCGGTAAGGTGGCCGCTGCCCGATACTGACAAACCATAGTTATTGGTCTGGTTATATTTTATGTAACCCAAATCGTTAACCGCTGCTGAAAGCCTTAGCTTGTAGCGGTTCTTCGATTGGTCTGCCACACCAGTTTTGCCATCCATATCATAACGATCGGCAGCGGTATCTTGTATATAATCATACACAACACCCAGGTCGCCGCCAACACCACCGCCCTGTTTTTTACCAAAAAATTTACTAAAGAAGTTAGTGTTAGAAATACTGAGCGCCCCCTGTGCAGTAAGTATATTACTGGCATACTGCATATCCAGGTTATCGGCATAGAATGAATCTGCACCCTTTACGTAGTGCGCATCAAGCGTGCCTTTAAGGCCCAGATAACCTACACCGGCAAGGTAACGCAATGTTGCACCAACTTTAACCAGGTGGTGACCTTTTTCCAGCACTACTGCACCAACAGTAAGGCCAGTTTCCGCCCATAAATGAGCGGTCCAGTTAAAATCTTTTGAAACGAGGTCCACATTGCCATTAGAAACGTAGCTGGTATCGAGTATAGTGCGGTAAAGTGTTTGGTCGAAATGGTTAAACTGATTAAAACCCCTTAAACGTGTAGTAATAGCAAAACTGAACCGATGGTTGATGCTGGCCATTATTGCCGGCCCACGCATTTCGAAATATGGCGCATGCAAACTGAATTCTTTTTTGTTAGAAAAAGCAAAAACTGAATTCAGATCTGTATTATCATCTTTAATGAACTTGCTGATATCGCTTATTGAATTGATCTTCCCAAGGCTGTTGTCAATTCCGGCATTCAGGTTAAGCACATCAATAACCAACCGGTCTTTGTTGTCAGCAACGTTAGCCGGATTAAGATAAACGGACGAGATACCGCCCCAGTTACTGGTAGCGACACCCAAATATTTTTGTGCATGCGAACCCATGGCAAAAGCCGCCATCAGCCCCACAGTGAGTAGACCTTTTTTCATTCAGAATTTGTTTGTACCCGCTGTGGGTAACCTATACGGCACTAAATTAATAAAGTTTATCTGATATTATAGCAAAACACGGGTTGAAGGGTAGATGGATGGCGCATTTTTGAGGTTTTGCAACCTATACAATCAGCCCGGCCCTGAAGGGTGACATGTAATGTGAACAGAAATTTGGAGGTTAAGTATTGTAAATTAATGCATCATTCGTTGTTTTATACGGCGGGTTTGCACCCGCCGATATTATTGTTTAGCCCTTTCAGGGCTTTGGTTGTTAAGAATTTAAGCATTAAACTGGTGTTTTGTGTTATGTCACTCCTTCGGAGTTTAACCATATTATACACTTTCATTTTCTATAATAATGTCATCCCTTCGGGATTTTTCCTGGACTTGATCATCCCGCCCTTTCAGGGCTTTGGTTCTTTCTCTTTATTTCGATGGGCGTTGCCCATCGCTGACATATCCCGCCCTTTCAGGGCTTTTGGTTCATTCTATTTATTTCGATGGGCGTTGCCCATTGCTGACATATCCCGCCCTTTCAGGGCTTTTGGTTCATTCTATTTATTTCGATGGGCGTTGCCCATCACTAACATATCCCGCCCTTTCAGGGCTAACAATCAACTGCAAACTGACAAACCGAAAACTGGAAATTGTAAACGGTCAACTGAAAACTAAAAACTGAAAACTGCCAACTGAAATTAATGTGCCTGCAGCCAGTTATTACCGGAGCCTACTTCTACGTTTGATGGTACGCCGTGGGGTAATTCCATAGCGGTTTCCATGCAGTGTTTAATAATGGGTTTAACAATGTCCAATTCGCCTACCGGCACATCGAAAACCAACTCATCATGCACTTGCAATATCATTCTGGTCTTCAGATTTTCCTCTTTAAGGCGGCGGTGAATGGTAATCATGGCTAGCTTTATCATATCGGCAGCAGTGCCTTGTATAGGCATATTAATGGCATTTCGTTCTGCATAACCCCTTACGGTAAAGTTGGCGGAATAAATGTCTTTCAGCCAGCGCTTGCGGCCCATAACTGTTTCTACATAGCCGTGCTCTTTGGCAAAATTTATGGAGCGGTCCATGTACTCTTTAATGGCCGGGTATTGTGCAAAATAGTTATCAATTATCGCCTTTGCCTCGGTGCGGCTCACGCCAATATTTTCAGATAAACCGAATGCCGATTGGCCATAGATGATACCGAAATTTACGGCCTTTGCAGCGCGCCTCATGGCCGATGTAACATCCTTTTCTTCTACGTTATATACCTTGGCGGCGGTTGCGGTATGTATGTCCTTATTATCTTTAAAAGCCTGCACCATATTGGCATCTCCGCTTATTGCCGCAACTATGCGCAGTTCTATCTGCGAATAATCGGCCGATACCAGGCAATGGTCCGCATTACGTGGCAGGAAGGCCTTGCGTATTTCCCTTCCTCGCTCTGTGCGTATGGGTATGTTCTGCAAGTTAGGGTTGTTGCTGCTTAGCCTGCCGGTTACTGCAACAGCCTGGTTGTAGCTGGTGTGCAAGCGGTTGGTTCGTGGGTTTATAAGGCCGGGCAAGGAATCGACATAAGTGCTCTTCAGTTTGGTCAGTTCGCGGTAGGTAAGTATGTCTTCTACTATTACATGCTTGTGGCGCAGCTTTTGTAAAATATCTTCGCCGGTGGCGTATTGGCCCGTCTTGGTTTTCTTCTGGCCGGCATCAATTTTCATTACCTCAAACAGCACCTCACCCAATTGCTTTGGCGACCCGATATTGAAGTTAACCCCGGCATGTGCATATATACTGCTTTCCACCTGCTTAATATCCTTATCAAGCTCGTTTGAATATTCTTTCAGGAAAGCCACATCCAGATTTACGCCCTCAAATTCCATATCCAGCAAAACTGGCACCAGTGGGTTTTCCACTTCGCTGAACACCCTGCCTACTTCCTGTTTAACTAATAAAGGATCGAATATATTTTTGAGTTGCAAAGTAACATCAGCATCTTCCGCTGCGTACTCCTTTACCTGTTCCAGCGGTGCATCGCGCATGGATAGTTGGCCCTTGCCTTTTTTGCCTATCAAAGTTTCAATAGATACCGGCTGGTAGCTGAGGTATTTCGCACTGAGCATATCCATGCTGCGCTTACCATCAGGGTCAATAACATAGTGGGCCAGCATGGTATCATACATCTTGCCCTTCAATTCAAAACCGAGCCATTTCAGCATCAGCATATCATACTTCAGGTTCTGCCCTACCCACACTATATCACTGCTTTCAAACAGTGGCCTGAACCGCTCCAGTATTACTTTTACGGCATCTTGTTCAGCAGGCAGTGTTACATAATAACCCACACCCTTTTCCCAGCTGAAGCTCATACCTACAATATCGGCAAGGTTAGCGTCAATATCTGTAGTCTCGGTATCGAAGGCTATTTCTTTTTGTGCCGATAGCTTTTGCAGCAGGTCGGTTATTTCGCCCTCAGTTTGTACCAAGTGGTAGGTGTGCGGTGTTGTTTCTATTGAATTTAAATGCGCCGGCACATCTGCCGCATCGTCAATTGCGGTTTGTATTTCCTGCGCCTGGGTGGGCGCGGTATAGGTTTGCTTTTGGTGAATAACATTACCAAACAGATCTGTCGATTGCACCTTTTCAGCGGCGGCCGGTTCGCCCAATACACGCTTGCCGAGGGTCTTAAATTCCAGCTCATTAAATATCTCTGTAAGGTCTTCCGCATTCTTTTCTTTTATGCGGAAATCTTCTTCGTGAAATGCTATTGGCACATTGGTAATAATGGTCGCCAGCTTCTTCGACATCAATGCCGATTCCCTGCCATTTTTCACCTTTTCGCCCATGGCACCTTTTATCTTATCGGCATTAGCGAGTATGTTTTCAACATTGTCGTATTCCGCCAGCAATTTGGCTGCGGTCTTCTCGCCCACACCCGGGATGCCGGGTATATTATCTACCGCATCGCCCATAAGCGCCAGCATATCAATTACCTGATCAATGCGCTTAATGCCCCACTTTTCGCATATTTCCTTCTCCCCGAATATCTCCGGCAAATTACCCTGGAAGGGTGGTTTGTACATGAAAATATTCTCGCGCACTATCTGCCCATAATCTTTATCGGGTGTAACCATGTAAACGGTATAACCCAGGTTTGCGGCCTCAATAGCCAAGGTGCCAATAATGTCATCGGCTTCGTAACCGTCCAGTTCCAGGCACGGAAGGTTAAACCCTTTTATGATGCGCTTGATGTCAGGCAGCGCATCACGCAGGTCTTCAGGTGTTTCCTGTCGGTTGGCTTTATAGGCTTCAAAATCAATATGCCTTTCGGTAGGTGCCGATGTATCAAAAACCACAGCAAGGTGGGTGGGTTTTTCTTTATTGATGAGATCGAGCAATGTGCTCGTAAACCCGAATTGGGCATTGGTATTCCTGCCCTTGCTGGTAATGCGGGGGCTGCGTATGAGTGCGTAGTAGGCACGATATATCAACGCCAGTGCGTCTAATAAAAATAATTTCTTTTCCGGCATGTTGCTAAGATAAGCGATGTTGCGAAAATAAACCGAACGCGGACGTGTAAAACTTTGAACGCACGCATTAAATATGTAATTAAAACTATGTGTGTGAAAAGTGCTCATTAAACCATTTTCAGATTCGTCAGACAGTGTCTGACAAATTTATATGATAAATTTTTCAATGAGTCGACCAGCATTTTAAGTGTTTGTTTTTAGATTTTGTTACGTTGCAGTGCTACGATCAAATGCTAAAACTTACTCAAAACCCTCTGTAAGCGGCAAAAGTTTAGTTATTTTACCATTGCTAACAGCGCTAACCAATGAAAAAATTATTGCTTTTACTATTGCTCTGCACTTTTAATATGCTCAGTTATGCGCAGGAAGCACCGGTTGCTTCACCAGCGAAAGACACCGCACCGTACCTTAAATATCCGGGGCTTCCCGCTTTCAATATCAGGTTGCAGGATAGCTTTAATGTTTTCAACACGTATAATATACCCAAAGGCCGCTATAGCCTGCTGGTGCTGTTTGAGCCCGACTGCAAGCATTGCCAAGACGTGACCCGCGAAATACTACGTGGCATGGATAGCCTGACCAATATTGATTTTTACTGGGTTACCCCCGCGCAGAACATGACCCGCCTGCGCGAATTCTATAAAGAATATAAAATGGCCGACTACAAGAACATTAAGCTGGTAGGTCGCGACTATGAATTTTTCTTCATCGATTATTTTGGCGTAAAGTCGTACCCCGATTTTGCGCTGTACAATGAACAGAAAAAGTTTGTAAAGCTTTTCCAGGGCCGCGCCACGCCGCAGGAACTGTATGAAAACACCCACAAATAGGGACAAATAACCCAACAAATAAAATAACCTTTGTTCGATTGTAAAAATTGTTCTTCTTTTGCACCCACAGCGCGAGGTAGAGCAGCGGTAGCTCGTCGGGCTCATAACCCGAAGGTCATAGGTTCGATCCCTGTCCTCGCTACTAAACAGGGGAACTGCAATATTTTATTGCAGTTCCCTTTTTCTTTGCCCGCTGAAACCCTTGCCAGTCCTGCAAAGTAGCTGAATACAGAATTTACTTTCAGGGTTCGACACTCGTCTTTTTTTCGATTATAGCTTATTCCTTCAGGAAATACCAGATATTGGATGGTTTGCTTATTGGTATAGTCCGCTAAATCCCATGCTGTAGCGAGTTTCGACGAAAAATCAAACGCCGCTTCTATACACTCATCAAGGTTCGACACCCTCTTTCCGGTTTTGAATAGTTCCTTTGTGATTTCCTTCTTTTCTTCAGTGAACTTGGTCTTAAATTTTTCAAACATATCCCTTGTTATTTCCTCCAACACATAGCGTTCCTCTAATCTTTCCAGCTTCTTGTTTACTTCTGCCAATTGCTTTTCGATTTCCTTACTGGTGTCTTGTTGCTGTTCGTTCAGTTGGTTATAGGTGGCGGTCATTTGTTCCTTTATCAGATACTTCACATCTTCATCCAACTCAATTGTATAGCAGGATAATAATGCTGCAAATGTGTTGTGTAACTCATCTGCCCTCTTATTGCACTTGCAACCGGGAGTGTTACACTTGTAATAGTATTTCTGATTCTTGTAGGCTTTATATCCTCTCAGGAACTTACCACAGTCCTCACATTTTAAAAAGCGTTTTAACGGTATATCCTCATTTTCAGGAACTACCCGATAGCCTTGGTGATTTTCTGATGTAATTTCATTGACCTGAAGAAATAGTTCTTTTGTAATCATTTTTTCATGGTTACCTTCCACTATCTGTCCTTGCAGTGCAGTATGCACTAACATGCCACAATAGAATGGATTCTTAAAAAACGCTGACATTCTCTGGTTGGTCATTTTTACGCCTTGTACAGTCAGTCTCCTGATTATCTCTTCATTAGTTATTTTTTCTTTGATCTTCCAATGAAATGCCTTTCGGAGTATTTTGCCCTTTGCATTAATAACAATCTTCCTGACACCATCTGATTTGACCATATCATATCCTATAGGCGGAGCGGTGCTCCATTCGCCACGTAACAGCATTTCTTTTACACCTGCCATACACTTTTCCCTTCGCTGGTCATTTTCATACTCACTGAATATGAAATGTATGTTTTGGTTAAGGCTACCACTTGCTGTTGATGCATCTGTTGGCTGAGTAACTGAACAAACTATCACACCTTGTGTCTTTAGCTGTTGAGCAATGTAAATAGCATTAGCACCTGAACGGCTGAACCTGTCTACGCTGTATACTATAATGTGCGATATTTTATCCTTACTCTTTTTGACAAAAGTCAGCATATTATTGAATTGCTTTCTTTCATCTGTTTTGGCACTTTCGTAGGTGCCACCATAATAAGCCATGATTTGCAGGTTGTTTTTCTCTGCAAATAACTGACAGGCTTTCTTCTGGGTGTCCAGGCTCAGGTTGTTATCTGCCTGTTCCTTTGTAGATACCCTGGTGTAGATAACGCAATTGCTTCCTCTTAATTTAGCTTTTGCAGATCCTTTTGCGAACGTTGAAAATAATATATCGTTATTCATGCTACTTTAAGTTTTTCACTTTCAACTAGTAATGCAATTACCTTGCCAGATTTCTTTTGCTTGAACCATACACTGTAAATACAACGGGTATACGCCTTTATTGCCTCTATTAGTTGATTTACCTGTTCATCGGTATAGTCTTTATATTTATCGAAACGTCGCACTTCTTCCAGGGTAATGTCGGTAATCCGGTCTGACGAATTTAATCCAATTTGCACTTTCATACGGGTATTTTTTTAGAATTATTTGAATTGGTTTATTGGTTAGGATAAATGACTTGTCCTTTCAGCATTTACATAGTTATCCTGTCGCTGGCAAATGGTCATTTGCTGCGTTTATTTAGATTCAGGCAATATGTTCCTTTCGGTGTTTTTACCGTTTTTTATTGCACTTTAATTAAAGGCTGGATTAGGTGGCCTCTCCAGTATTTTGCAAGTAAACCTGTGCAGCAATGCGGGTATTGGGTTGGCACGAAGAGAACTGATTGACAGGTTTTGCGGGATATTGCTTTTAGGTTGTGTTGCGCCGGTAGTAGCGGTGTTTTTAAATGGGCTTACATCTGCTATCTCATTGTTTAAAACGATTGGGGAAGTGGTAAACTCATTTAGCGGCAAACTAATGTGTTTATCTGCCTCTGATGTATTTTCTATGACCCTATCCCTCTTAGCAGCAATGGCAAACATTCTGCCAATGGTGTTTTTCTTTTCTGTAATCCTGAGCATATTCTTCGTTTTTAAGGTTAAGTATTTACTGTTCTCGCTGGTCGGTTGAAAACTTTATAATTCCGCTTTTCTTTGCTTGTTGAACCTATAATTAATGTTACGCACTTTGCTGTATTTACAGCAAAGCTACGACCACTGAAAAGGGTCGTTGTCCAGTTTAGGTACGTTCATGTACGATTATGTACGAAGATTCTTTACTGTAATTCATTTTTCGCTATTAATAAATGAATTGCGAATAAAAATATTTTATCGTAATGTAAGCAGTATAAAACCTGACAAAATGCTGGGTGTCAGAGGGTTATTTTCCACTTTAGGTAGTGTTATGCAGGGTTGTGTAGAAACAGGTAGAGTTAGGTAAAACGTACTGACAGTGTTTCCTTTTTTGGCAGGCGGCTTGCCATTTTTATATACCTGTATGACAGCAGAGTAAACTGTGACAATTGCTTGGCAAAATGTTTAAAACCGAATTAGATTTTAATTAGATTTCAAAGATGATTTTGGTTGAATAATTAGATTTTAATTAGATTTGGGGCGAAATAATAGGCTGTAAATTAGATTTGATTTAGATTTAGTTAAAATTGTTTCATTGTCCTATTGACACAAGTACTCTGTATGATTAGTAAAGAGGAGAGGTTGCGTGAAAAGGGCCGGAATACACCCTCCAGTACGGCAAAAACCCCTGAATATTTAGAAAAGGAGAATGATGCCCTTACTGATCTGCTTAAAAAAGCATTAGCCGAAATCACGGAATTAAAAGAACGCCTTAGTTTTTATGAGAAACCTATGGCTGGTTATGACAAAGACTGGGAATGGATAACTAAAATTGTTTTTGTGATTGATACCGCCGGGAAACCCTTGCGCTCCCGTGAAATTATTGCCTTATTGCAAACAAGGGAACCCGTTTTAGAAGAAAAAGCGAGCAAGGAAAAGTTTATATCGGCCTTCTTAAATGTAGCCAAGCGTAATAAAAGATTATTTACTTATAAAGTTGCTGGGGTAAGGGGCAATTATTACTGCTTACCGGAATGGATGGATGATATGAGCCAACTTATGGAAGATAAGAAGCAACAAATTGACTGGTATGTGTTGACGATTGACCGGGATAGATTTTGACGGTCTTGTTTGTTGGTTTTTGGGACAAGTGTCTCGTCCTGATTTTAGTTGACACCTGCTAGTGATAATCGTTAAACATTTATCGCATTATTTTTTGTTTGGTTTTACGTTTTGATGTTATACAATCTTTAACTTTTGTAGGCTACTTCATGAGTTTTTTTCTCTGGATAACATACTGTAATTTTTTCATTTTCAATTATTGACGTTTTTCTCTTTCCTCAGTGCTTCAAAACCTGATACCACGTCAAACAACTCTTCATCAATCGAATCTTGACGGATCCTATGGTAGTTTTTATTTAGCTCTTCTAATAGCTCTTTTATGTTTTTTTCTGCGCGTTGCATTGCTTCCAGTCGGCTTTCATTCTCGCTTGCAAGTGATCCGGCACAAGCCCTGTAAATGGAAACAAAAAGATATTCGCTAATCAGGGCTAACAAAGTTGGCCTCATATCGCCCACGACTTCCGGTAATTTATTTGTGGGCCATTTTTGCTCTTTCAAGCCTTGCTTCCACTTCTGATCAATTGGTAACAATTGCATGGAAACTGGTTCATAACCTCCATTAGTTTTGGGGCAATTATAAAAAATGTAGAAAGCATTTATTCCATCTTTGCCCCTGCGGCTTGTTTCAATATCAACCAGTATCTGCCCCACCAACGAAGTGACGGACTTTATTGCCCCCGGAACAGAAAATAATTTTGCTATTTTGAAATCGGAATCTGATAAACTGTCCCTAACCCGTTCTCCAACAGCCCACACTACTTTTTTTTCTTTAGATACATTTAGGGACTGTGCCACAAAGCGGGCAAGGATATCATTGAACTGGCCAACAAGCCCCTGGTCGGATCCAAAAACAAGGACACCAATTGATTTGTTGTTGTTTCCCTCTTCTTCGGGAGCAGGCTGTACTTTCCCTTGTCGGAAATAACAGGTCAACCCCAACTCTATGGTATGGTAGTAATCAGTCAATGCCGCCTGTGCAATCTGGTATTGGCCGATATTGGCAGCAGCAGTTGCTTTCATCGCTTTCACTACAGATCCAAGGTCACCGGCGCTCTCAATTTTCCTGCGTAGACTCTCGAGTGTGTCCATTATTTTACTGGCTTTTTCTTATCCTGTATGGCGGGTGCTTCTTCTTTCTTAGCTGGCATGAAGGAGGAGAGGGTTGTCCGCGCTACACTTACTATTACGTCTCTGTCATCATCATTTAGCGGTTTGTCCGAAAATACCCTTTTAACTACTTCAGGAGGTATTTTATCTTTTGACCCACGTATTGCAATTTCAGCTTCACCTACCTTTTCAAGAGGTACATTATCGAGCAGCCCATTTGTCAATGCCAGCAAAACGATTATTTGTTCCAGGAAAGGAATGGGCTGGAGTTCAGGTTGTTTAAAGCAAGCCCTTATTCTTTTACCATGTTCTATTACTTTACGGGTATTTTCGTCAAGCCGTGTACCAAAACGTGCAAATGTTTCGAGTTCTTCAAATTGGGCATAGGCCAGTTTCAGGTTTCCTGTAACCGAATTGTATGCAGGCAATTGCGCTTTTCCCCCGACGCGGGAAACCGATTGCCCGATATCAACTGCGGGAAGTATCCCCAATTCAAACAGTTTAGGAGAAAGAAAAAGCTGGCCGTCAGTTATTGAAATAAGATTGGTAGGTATATAGGCCGAGATATTCTGTGCTTGCGTTTCTATGATTGGTAATGCCGTGAGCGAGCCGCCTCCATGTTCTTTGGTTAGATGGGTAGCTCTTTCGAGCAGGCGTGAATGAATATAGAATATGTCACCTGGGAAAGCTTCCCGGCCTGGCGGCCTTCTTAATAAAAGGGATAACTCGCGATACGCCCTGGCATGTTGTGTGAGGTCATCATATACTATCAAAACGTCGCGCCCCTGTTCCATAAAATATTCTGCGATACTGGTTGCGGCATAAGGGGCAATATACAATAAGCCGGGTGCATTATTTCCTTCTGATAATACAACTACAGTATAATCCATAGCATTTCTTTCCCGCAGCCGGGCAATTACTTTTGCGACTGATGAAGCCCGCTGGCCTATAGCGCAGTAAATGCAAAGTACATTCTTATCACTTTGGTTAATAATGGTATCAATGGCTATCGATGTTTTTCCTGTCTGGCGGTCTCCCAGAATCAATTCCCGCTGTCCACGACCAATAGGGATCAATGCATCAATTACTTTTAACCCGGTTTGCAACGGCGTTTTAACAGCATCACGGTCCATGATAGCAGGGGCTTCCCGCTCTATGGGCAAGCGCTGTATGGAAGAAATTGGCTCCAGCCTATCAAGTGGTTTGCCCAATGGATCTATGATACGCCCGATCAGTGAATTTCCCACCGGCACATCAAGTACACGCCCTGTGCGCTCCACTTCATCACCAACGTGCAGTTGATCATTTTCTCCAAGCAATATCACACCAATTTCCTTTTCATCTATATTGAATGCGATGCCATATAATTCGCCTGGAAATTTCAAAAGTTCATTATACCCGGCTCCTGGCAAACCGGATATTATAACAACTCCCTCAGATATACTTTCTACCACACCTACCTCTCTTGCTAACAAAACTGGAGAATGATCTTGCAATGCCAATCTTATGGAGGCAAAGGTGTTTTCAATAATATTATCGAATATTTGTTCTGGCATTTATTTTAATTCTTTATCTCCGGGACTTTGTGTAAGTATTATTTCTTTGATTGATTTTTTAACAGACTCAAGGTATTCTGCAATACTCCACGCTATTTTATAACCACCAACATTGAGTTCAATACCGCTTATCAGTTCAGGAACGGTTTGGAAATTAAACGTTGAAATTGTGCCTGATGCATCTTTGATTGATTGCTCCAACGCGGGTTGCTGCGTTGCAGTTATGTCAAATGTACTCCGAACGAGTACCGAAGCATTTGATTTTGTAAGTGCGGAATTCAGGTCTTTCTTTTCATTTTCGTTAAGGTTCTTCAGATGTTGGATAAATACATCTACAATCTGTTGTTCCAGGGTAGTATTTGCAAGATCTTTCAAAGTTTTAGTTGCAATGGCAAAAACTTCACCCTTTGTCTTTTCTGAAATTTTATTGGCGAGGCTTTCCTGATTTTCTTTAAGGGCTTCTGCCATCTTCCCACTTAAATCTGCTGCATTTTTCCTGGCTTCTTCAAGAAGACGTTGCTTTTCTATTTTCGTTTCTTCAACGGCTTTATCTATTAAACAGGTGCGTTCGTTATCGAAATCCTCATTCTTCTTCCTGAATGCTTCCTTCTCGTTTTCAGCGTCGGTTTTCTTCTTTTCAGCTTCGCCTATCTGTGCCACGATACGTTTTTCCCGCTCATCAATAGCCTCTAAAACGGGCTTATATAGGAAGCGTTTCAGTAACCAGGCGAGGATGAGGAAGTTGATAATTTGAGCAATGACTGTAAACCAGTTAATGGACATACCTTGTTGTTTTTATTTAGCAATAAAATGATTCCAGAAAGGATTTGCAAATACCAATATCATTGAAATGACAAAACAGTAAATAGCCAGCGACTCCAGCATGGCTAAACCTACAAAGAGTGTACGAGTGATGTTTTGCTCTGCATCGGGTTGCTGGGCAATTGAAGTGAGCGCGGCTGTAATAGCCTTCCCCTGTCCAATTGCCGGTGCAATGACACCAATACTTGTTGTGGCTCCTGCGGCAATGATCGAAACTACCGCTACTGTTGTTGCGCTGTCCATAACTTGTTTATTTTTTAGTTGTTGTATTGAAATTTTCCGGTTTACCCGGTTTTGTTGTGGCGGCAGCGATATAGACAGTAGTCAGTATACTGAAGATGTATGCCTGAACAACACCCGTAAGCATGCCTAATACGCTCATCACGACAGGAAAAATAAAAGGGGTGATACTCAATAGTATAGTAACTATTACCGTGCCACTCATAATATTGCCAAATAACCTTACAGCCAGGGCAAGTGTGCGGGAAAGTTCACTGATTATATTGAAAGGAAGCATGATGAATGATGGTTGCAAATAAGTTTTCAGGTATGCCGGAAGCCCTCCCTCTAATATTCCATAAAATGGCACAGCAATAAATACACTGATGGCAAGCGCTGTAGTGGTAGAAAGTGAACTTGTAGGCGGCAAATAGAAGGGGAAAAGGATACAGATGTTGGACGTTACGATAAAGAGAAATAATGTGCCCAAAAAGCCTATGTATTTTTCTGGTTGCTGCAAACCAACGTCTTTAATTTGTTTATTGATCCCTGTTACAAGTATTTCGAGAATACATTGCCAGCGGGAGATGTGAATATCTGTTTTGAGTTTGCGCGTTATAAGCCTTGATGTTATCACCAATGTCAACATAATTACCCATGTCCACAAAATTGTGGCATTGATAACAACAAAACCATGTTTCCAGAGGACGGTTTCGTCCGGGCTAAGCTCCATATTGTATATTATTCTTTGATTTTGTAAAACGTTTAATTATGATGCGCGCAAGGATAAATCCGAAGAGACAAATAATGGACAATGCCGGGTTATTAAATGATACATAGTAAAACCCAACCAAGGTTATCCCGGTGCGGAGAATAAAACTAACTATCATCAACATTGCAGGTGTTTTTGAAACAACCATCTTTTTAACAGTGAGCCATAACCCCATAAAGAAGACGCCGCCAAGCGCAACTCCGGTTATAAATGCTAGTAAAACGTGCAGGGTCTCGTTCATTTTTTATCCTTATTTTGATACATTGAATTATTTTCTGAACTTATAAACCGCCATGCGGTTAAGCACCCGACTATCAGGCCAATTATTAAAAAGGACAATGTCCACGAAAACGACTCGTGGTAGCGTTTATCCAGCCATGAGCCCAAAGCCGCCCCTGCCAGAGTAGGAGTAACTACAGACCAGCCAACCATTCCGAACAACCCCAGTCCAGCCCAGGCACTTCTTTTATTTTCGTTTTGTGCATACAGCTTACATTTTGCTTTGGTTTCCACCTCGCGGCTGAATATCTCGCGGCTATTTTCGTTTTCTGCCATTTTACTGTTTATGAAATTTTTCCAAAGTCTGTATAAATCCGATTTCCATTTTTGCCATTACAGAACGAACATTTATTTCCTGCTCATCAAGCGTCTTAAATTCTTTATCGACCGACTCACGAAGTTTTCCAAGATCTGAACCGCCTATTGCATTTCGGACTGATACCGTTACATCTTGCCCTGTTTTTATTAATATTCCCTCATCTATGGCCAAATATTGAACACCTTGAGATTCTGTTTCATAAGTAAGTATCCCCGGAACCAATGCAGCAACACAATCTAGCCTGTGCGGCAGAATACCAAATGAACCATTGACCGATTCAGCAACTACGCTACTAACTTTATCAGTATTTGAAAAAACCATAAAAGGAAGTAGTATTTTAAGATGCATAATCAGCTATTAAATATTTTCTATTTTTCTGTCAGACTGTATGTCCTTGTTCATCTTTTTTATCAGGTTTTACCGCTTGCTTATCATTGGGTTTATTATCCGGTTTATCTTTTTTATCGTTTGGCTTGTCCTTTATTTTATCCCCGACAACCTTTGCCTTATCTACTACTTCCTCTATTTTCCCAATCATATAAAATGCGCTCTCCGGATAATCTTTAAACTCATCATTGAGAATACGTTCGCAGCCATCAAGCGAATCTTTAAGGCTAACATCTTTCCCTTTAATACCGCTGAATTTTTCGGTTGTATAAAATGGCTGTGTTAAAAAACGTTCCAGCCGCCGTGCACGTGCCACCATGTTGCGGTCGTTTGGGGATAATTGTTCTAAGCCCAGCATGGCGATTATATCTTTGAGGTCTTCATATTGAGCCAATGTTTCCCTTATCTGCCTGGCTAGTTGATAATGCCTTTCGCCAATAATAATGGGTGATGCCATCCTGGAGTTAGATTGCAGCAGGTCAATAGCCGGGAATAAACCCTCACTGGCTCTTTTCCTTGATAGTACAATAGAAGCGGAGAGATGTGAAAAAGTATGTACCGCTGCCGGGTCGGTGAGATCATCAGCAGGAACATAAACGGCTTGTATCGATGTTATAGCGCCAGTATCGGTATTGGCAATCCGCTCTTCCAGTTTTGATAATTCTGTACCCATAGTAGGCTGGTAACCCAATCTTGAGGGCATTTGTCCCATTAATCCCGAAACTTCCATACCTGCTTGTATGAAACGAAAAATATTGTCAATCAATAACAACACGTCACGATGCTCTTCATCCCTAAAGTATTCAGCCATTGTCAGTGCGGCATGACCAACGCGGAAACGTGCGCCAGGTGGTTCGTTCATCTGTCCATAAACCATTACCATATTTTCTAGTACTCCTGCTTCTTTCATTTCATGGTATAGCTCATTGCCTTCCCTGCAACGCTCGCCAATACCGCAAAACATGCTTACGCCGTGCTGCTTACCAACCATGTTATGGATCATTTCTGTGAGCAATACCGTTTTACCGACACCTGCCCCACCAAAAAGCCCTGCTTTACCACCTCTTTCCAATGGCATGAGTACATCAATTGCTTTTATTCCCGTTTCAAAAATTTCCGACTTTGTTGAAATTTTCGCAAATGCCGGCGGAGGCTGATGCACGCTCTTCCGCTCCATATTCGAATCAAACGGCTTTTGGTCTATCACATTTCCAAATACATTAAACATGCGTCCCAATGTTGCTTTACCGACCGGAACTTTCAAAGGCTCGTTCTCACTTTCCACCAACATTCCACGCGACAACCCCTGGGTAGGTGTTAGTGCTATCCCACGCACCCGATTCGCGTCCAACTGCTCCATTACTTCAATAGAAACCTTTTTATCTTTCCCGGTATGGAGCATACTATTAATATCCGGCAAATCGCGATCAAACCATGCATCTACTACGCTACCGCGCACAGAAACAACCTTCCCTAAATTGACAGGTGAATTTTTGTTCTTCTGATTTGACTCAATTTCTGCTGGTTCCACTTGGGCAATTTTATTTTTCAGAAATCCTTATTGTAAAAAGGGAGAATTACTAATTCAAGAACATTATGATGCGCTTTCGAAACATGTTTGGTAAATGATATCATGCTTTTGTGAATGGCAGATGTATAACTTCCTCCTAACTTATGCAGTATAGGTTCCAGATTTGCAAGTTCTCTTTTAATAGCAGTTTCACGTTCTGTTTTATTTTCAGGAAGCCGGTCGTCCAGTTCCGTAATATTTTTCGAAAATACTTTATCTGCATCTTCATAAAATGAACTTAACAATTGATCGCACGAAAATGTTTTTATGTGCGAAAAATGTTTGGCTTCTTTTTTTTCCACATCGTCTAATTTCCCATCTGCATTGGACGCAAGTAAGGAAATGTAAGCCGGAAATTTCATTATCGCCCCTTTTTCTTTATCGCTCAGGTTTTCATATAATTTCATAAACATAAATTTAAAGATGTTAGCTTTTATCCTTCTTTGTCTCGGGACTTACTTCCTGTGAATTGACTAATTGAATTGTTTGGATGCTTGCCGATGCAAATTGAATTTCTTGTCCTGTTTTGGTAATTTCTTCCAGTATCCTGCTGAATAACTTATCTCTTGTAGACCGTCTTTTTTTGTAATCTACTATATATCGGATCGTATATTCGACATAACTATTATTTGCTACCAATGTAACCATCGGTTCTGTTATCGCATTTTCAACAAGGTATTTTCTAAGCATACTATCCCACATATGCTGCGCCTCTTTAGCGGTATTACCACATACCTCGTCTGCTATTGATAAAAATATTTCCTTCGCTTTTGTATAATTACTGCCATATTGAAGCGAGACTTTAATTTCATCCCACAAGTAGTGGAAGTCACCAGAATAATTAAATACAGGTTCCTTAAAAACAAAGCTGTTCGCAATACGAACAACCCTCCCGTTATATAAATCGCCGTCAACCCATTGTCCTATCTCCATCACGGTAGTTCGCAGCACTCCAATGTCAATGACATCTCCTTTAATGCCACCCAACTGAACACGGTCACCTGTTTTATAGAAACCACCGAAAACAACTGCTAACCAACCCGCGAGACTAGCGATAACTTCCTGCAATGAAAATGCTATCCCGGCACCTGCAATACCCAATGCAACCGTCAAGTTATGCATGCTGCTATTGAATACAACAACAATAATCAGGAAAGTGAAAAAGTAGCCTAAAAAACTAATTAACTTTTTTGAGCGATATCTGTTATCGCTGTCTTTTATACGCGTGGAAATTGAAATTTTAATAAAGCGTATTAAGAGCCATAGAACAATGACACTTGACAGGGTAAATAATAACTTACCTGAAGTTTCATAAAACAACCAGTATTTAAACTTTTCGCTCATCTTTAAAGGCGTTCATTAGCGTTTTTGTTTACTATTCAGACACACCACCTGATAGCGGAAAGTTGGTATCAATTTTAGGGACAATTGATTTATAATCTTCACCGTCTTTTGCTTCGTTGTCTGAGTCCATCACCAGGCTTTTATTTGGTTCGTTGCCGGACAGGGGAAAGTCGGTATTGATAAATTCTTTCACATCTTCTTTGAGCTCATTCCATGGGTGCTGTAAAACAGTCTCATCATGCTGTTCATTTTTTCCAATTTCCTGCATTTCCGCATTGTTCGGTACATTACTGTTGCTTTCCATATATCTTAATTTAGTCGTTCGATAATCAGCCAGTCCTTCACTGACAAAGATCGCAATTGCAAACCTTGAAGACGTTACATAATTCAGGATAAGAATTACATAAAACTCACATTTTTATCAATCAGCGAATGTGTAAATTTTTCGCTCATTTTAAATTTATTCATCAATATTTACGTCTTACTTTTCGGAGGCATATTCTGATAGTGGAAAGCTGGAATTGATGTTAGGATCATTAGATTTATGAGCTTCATCACTTTTTGCCTTACCAATATGTTACTTTAATTTGTCTGGCTCCAGATAATACGAAATCGCTCTCCCTACCTGATTAGTGCCAATGCTATTAGTGACTAGGCATTATTATGAATTTATATTAAACCCCTGTGATAAATGTTATAAAATGCTGGCAATTAATCAGTACTTTTGTAATAGTACTAACGCATGTGTATAAGCGTGACTGCTGTTTTTTTCTGATGTGCTAATACATTTCATCAGATTGAATTGAAGCAAATTTTTTCGGAGCCTAAATTGGCTATTGCCTCTATAAAGTGAAATTAATTACACAATAATACATTTAAACTATTTAGCGTAAATTTTAAATAAAAAATTTATTTCATGAAAACAGCCGTTGGTGTCTATAGTACACATGAAAAAGCTATACAAGCTATTGCTAAGCTAAAGGATGCTGGCTACCCTGTAACCCACCTGTCCATTTTGGGCAGGGCAGAAACTGAAGAAGTGATAGATACAGAACTTCACCTCGAACCAAAATATCCGATAAAGTTAGGTGGACTGGAAGCAGGAACTGCTTTAGGCGTTACCTTGGGAATATTAACAGGGGTAGGTGTTTTTGCCATTCCAGGGTTCGGATTTTTATACGGTGCTGGTGCCGTAATTGGCGCTATTGCAGGGTTTGATATGGGACTCATTGGCGGAGGGATTGCAACTGTACTTGAAACCTTAGGTATCAAAGATGCCGTGTCAGTAAAATATAAAGCCTTGCTTGAGCAAGGTAAATATCTGCTAATTGTAAAAGGCCCTGAAGATGAGGTTACACTGGCGAAAGGAATTCTTAGTGAAAATAACATACATGACAGTTTAGAAATACATTAGCATCATTAGATTTGCTGAATAACCATAGCACTCCCTTCCTTTTCACTGTGTGTTACCCCATTTCCAATCTCTGATTTCCGGCATGTCCTCGCCATGTTCATTAATATAAATTTTGTGTTCAATGAGTTTGTCCTTTACCATCTGTTTCAGGTATGCACCTTTAGCTCCCAAATGCGGCAGCCGATTCACTACGTCCTGCACCAGGTGAAACCGGTCCAGGTCATTCTGTACCCTCATATCAAAGGGTGTAGTGATGGTTCCTTCTTCTTTGTAACCCCGTGCATGTAGGTTATGGTTAGTTCGACGATAAGTCAGCCTGTGAACGAGCCATGGGTATCCATGGAAGCCAAAGATGATGTGCTTGTCTTTTGTAAAGAGCGAATCATAATCTAAGTCGCTTAATCCGTGCGGGTGCTCACTTGCAGATTGCAACCTCATCAGGTCAACTACATTGACAACCCTTATCTTCAACTCGGGTAGATGTTCCCGAAGAATGGAAACGGCAGCGAGTATTTCCAGTGTCGGTGTATCCCCGCAACAGGCCATCACTACATCGGGTTCACTGCCCTGGTCGTTGCTTGCCCATTGCCATATCCCAATTCCTTCTGTACAATGTATTACAGCAGCATCCATGGTCAGCCATTGCGGAAGCGCATGTTTCCCTGCTACCACTACATTCACATAGTGTCGGCTGCGCAGGCAATGATCAAAAACGGATAACAGGCAATTAGCGTCAGGTGGCAGATATACGCGCACGATATCAGCTTTCTTGTTGACCACATGGTCAAGGAAACCGGGATCCTGATGCGTAAACCCGTTATGGTCCTGTTGCCAAACGTGAGAGGCCAGTAAATAATTCAGCGACGCTATCTTTCTTCGCCATGGCAGTTCCGATGTTACTTTCAGCCACTTGGCGTGTTGGCTGAACATAGAATCAACAATACGGATGAATGCTTCATAACTGTTGAATATTCCATGTCGTCCCGTAAGCAAATAGCCTTCCAGAAAACCTTCGCATTGGTGTTCACTTAGCATTGAGTCCAGCACCAATCCGGAGGGTGCCAGAAACTCATCATTTTTTTCGGCTTCAGCGTCCCACTGGCGGTCAGTTACCTCAAAAACCGCACCAAGGAGATTGGAAAGCGTCTCATCAGGCCCAAAGACGCGAAAATTACGCTGCTCCTGGTTCATTTTGAGCACATCCCGAAGGAATTTACCCAATATCATTGTATCCTGACCATCCACCGCGCCTGGCGTGGGCACATCCACTGCATGGATGCGGAAGTCAGGCATTCGCAAATCGCGAAGCAGCACACCTCCATTGGTATGTGGATTGGCACCCATACGGCGATCACCTTTAGGTGCGAGATCAGCCAGCTCCGGCAAGAGCCGTCCATTTTCGTCAAACAGTTCTTCCGGCTTATAACTCTTCATCCAACTCTCAAGTTGCACTACATGCCCAAGGTTGGCTGCATTCACAATAATTGGCACTTGGTGTGAACGGAACGTGCCCTCATTTTGCAGGCCATCCACTTCTTTGGGGCCGGTCCATCCCTTTGGAGATTTCAGGACGATCATTGGCCACCGTGGCCGCATATTGTCTTTGCTGTTCCGTGCATTATTCCGGATTTCATCAATGTCTTTGATAACTTTATCCAAGGTGCCAGCCATGAGTTGATGCATTTTTTCCGGATCATCACCTTCCACAAAATAAGGAGTCCAGCCACAGCCCTGAAGAAATTGTTCCAATTCCTCGTGATCAATACGGGCGAGCACAGTAGGGTTGCTGATCTTATAGCCATTTAGATGCAGGATAGGCAGCACGGTGCCATCTGTAACCGGGCTGAGTAATTTATTGGATTGCCATGCCGTAGCCAACGGACCTGTTTCTGCTTCACCATCACCAATTACACAGGCAACAATCAGGCCAGGATTATCAAATGCGGCTCCAAATGCATGGCTGAGTGAATAACCCAACTCACCTCCTTCGTGAATAGAACCAGGTGTTGTTGGGGCAACATGGCTTGATATCCCCCCGGGGAAAGAGAACTGCTTGAACAACTTTTTCAGACCCGCTTCGTCCTGTGTAACGTTCGGATAAACCTCGCTCCAGGTGCCTTCCAGATAAACATTGCCTACTATAGCAGGACCACCATGACCGGGGCCGGCAATGTAGAACATATCCAAGTCATACTTTTTAATTACCCTATTCAAATGCACGTAAATGAAGTTTTGTCCCGGAGTCGTACCCCAGTGGCCTACCACCAGCGGTTTTACATGCGACAGTCTCAGCGGCTCCTTCAAAAGCGGGTTGTCATAGAGATAAATTTGCCCGACAGACAGGTAGTTGGCGGCTCGCCAATATGCATTCATCTTTTGTAGCATTTCTGGCGATAAAGTTTCCGCCTCTGTTTTAGTTAATTCTAATTTCATAATCACTATTATTTAATAAGACCGCAAACCAGTCTCGCCATCATTAATTCCTCATTGGTTTTAATGACACGAATGCATACGCCGCTTAAATCGGAGGAGATAATAGGTTCATTCTTTTGATTTCTTGTCTGATCCAACTCAATACCCAAAAAATTCATGCTGTCACATATTCTGGCTCTTACTTCTGGCGCATTTTCGCCAATCCCTCCAGAAAATATTAACGTGTCTAAACCTCCGAGTACTGCGGCAAAAGAGCCAATCCATTTTTTGGCCTGGTAACAAAAAAGCTCAATCGCTTCAGCAGCGCGGTTGTCCGTACTTTGGTTTTTAATTAGTTCCCGCATATCGGAACTTGTTTCTGAAACACCCAGCAAGCCCGATTCGTTATTTATTAAATTGTTAAACTGCTTAGGGTTCAGCTTTTCCGACTGCATTAAATACCAGGCAACACCGGGATCCAAATCACCTGTACGTGTGCCCATCATTAACCCTGATGTTGGTGTAAAGCCCATGCTCGTATCCATGCTTTTACCATCTTTTACTGCTGCGAGGCTTACTCCACTACCAAGGTGGGCTAATATGATCCTGCCTTTAGCAACATCCTCACTCGTGATGCTTTTAAGTTCTTCCATAAGATAGGAATAAGAAAGCCCATGAAAGCCGTATCGCTGTATGCCCATGCCGTAATACCGGCGCGGAATGGGTAATATTTTTGCCATTGCCGGCATTGAGGTATGAAAAGAAGTATCAAAACAAGCTATTTGTGGTATTGCAGGAAAGTGCTTGCTGAATAGCTCTATCAAGTTAATCTCTTCAGGTAAATGTTCAGGGTCATAAGCACTGATATTCTTCAATCCATGTATTAATTCCGGGGTGATCAGTTCAGGTTCCATATGCTGCATGCCGTGAACTATCCTATGCCCTATAGCAGTTACTGGATCAAACCCCTGTTTTTCAAGCCAGTCAACAAGAAAACCGGATGCACCAGCATACGTTGCAGCGTCAACAGCGATACACTTTTTTTGGAGCGTATCGAAACTATTAAAACTAAGTATGGTGTTTTCAGTGCCAATACTTTCTATTTCCCCGGATAATACTTGAGACAATGATTCCTCAAATTTATATATGGCAAACTTGATGCTAGATGAACCGCCGTTAATAGTTAGAACACAATTTTTGACTGGTCTCATTGTACTATTTCTCCCTTAATTTTAACTGAACATCATCACATCATGAAGCATTTTTCAAAGTTCAAAGTTCCTGAGTATAAAACTTTACACTCTGCTAAATGAAACTTGCATTATTGTCACTTTTCAGAACAACCACTACTGTTGTCATTTCACAAATATGCTGATGGTTTCTGAGATCAGCCGCCAGAATAGATGGGAATACAAAATGTGCCGTGCTATTTTTCATTTATAAGATTCACAATAGCACCCATCATAGCCTGGCCAGTAAAAATGACAACTTCAACAGCATGGCTGGCTTTATCGTCAATAAGAGTGATCAAATTATCTTCCTGTGTTACCCCGTCTACCATCACTGTCATGCTGCCTTCAGCATTTTTTTGCAGAATAGTGATGTCATACATAGTCTCGCGATACCTGTAGTGCACTTTATATGATGCCCACTCTGCCGGGATGCATGGTTTAAATGTCAGCTTGTCTCCCCTGGTTTGTAATCCCAGGAAAGACTCCATTATAAGCTGGTACATCCAGCTTGCTGACCCTGAATACCATGTCCATCCTCCACGTCCGGCATGGGGTGCAAAGGCATAGACATCACCGGCAATCACGTAGGGCTCTACTTTATAGACACTAATTTCTTCAGCAGTCCTGCCGTGATTTACAGGATTGATCATTTGTAATAATTCCCAGGTGCGGCGGTTATCGCCTAATTTTGCAAAAGCCATTATCATCCAAACCGCAGCATGGGTGTATTGGCCCCCATTTTCGCGGATGCCCGGTACATATCCTTTTATATAGCCCGGATCCATATTAGCTTTATCAAACGGGGGATCTAAAATTTGTATTACGCAGGCATTATTTCTTACTAACCGCCTATCTGCTGCCTCCATTGCAATAACGCTTCGTTTCATATCACCAGCACCAGATAATACAGACCAGCTTTGGGGAAGGGAATCAATTTGGCATTCGACATTAGTTGCAGAGCCAAGCGGGGTCCCGTCATCAAAATATGCGCGGAGATACCATTCGTTATCCCATCCGTTTTTCTCAATATTACCCCTTAATGTTTCCGCTTCCGTCTTGCACACTTCAGCAAATGCCGGGTCATTGTACAAAGTTGCTATTTCAATAAATTTGGCAAGCACATCATAAAGGAAAAAGCCTAGCCAAACACTTTCCCCTTTTCCATGCAGGCCCACCCTGTCTAATCCATCATTCCAGTCGCCGGCAGCTATTAATGGCAATCCATGCGCCCCGTAACTTAACCCATGCTTTATAGCACTTACACAGTGATTGTATAACGTTGCCGATTGGTCGGATTGAACGGGTAGTTCAAAATAAGACTGTTCACCGGGATTGAGCAGCCGTCCTTCAAGGAAGTGTAATGGTTCATCCAGTATTTTGGCATCTCCGGTATGTGACACATACCGGCAGGTAACAAATGGCAACCAAAGAAAGTCGTCAGATATACGTGTCCGTACACCGCGCCCGCTAGGTGGGTGCCACCAATGCTGCACATCGCCCTCATGGAACTGGCGTGTTGCGCAAAGCAGTATCTGCTTTTTTGCCAGGCCAGGCTGGGCATGAAGCAGTGACAAAACATCCTGTAACTGGTCTCTGAAACCAAATGCGCCGCCTGACTGGTAATACCCGGAACGCCCCCATAAGCGACAAGACAGCGTTTGGTAGGTAAGCCACCCATTGGCGATAAGATTAATGGAAACATCTGGGGTTTCTACCCTTAAAGCCGATGTTGTTTGTCTCCAATAATCCTGCGCTTTTTCAAATGCCAGGGTCGCGGCCTCAGCACCACGGAATTTATTAACAATCTCAGACGCATTATTGAAATTTTTTCCCGCGCCCAGCTTGAAAATGATCTCCCGCTCTTCGCCGATGGCAAGGTCGAAAGTTACCTGGATTGCTGCACACGGATCTAAAGCAACGCCAACAGTACCGGACAGTTTTACGCGATGCATGGCATCAGGATTTTGCAGAGATCCGTTACGGCCTATAAATTCAGTTCTATCTCCTGTAAAGGTTTTAGTCGTGCTGTCCACGTCAAAAAAAGCCACCCGATCAGAGAATTCAGTGCTATATGGGTTTTTAGCGAACAATACCCCACTTTCAGTGTCAATCTGGGTAACAACATACATGGCTGTTTTAGGCCTCAAATCGCCTAATACCCATTCGATATAGCCTGTTGCGGATAGCCTGCGCTCCGTGCCTGAATCGTTGCGCACTTTTAATACGGTAAATTTAATTGGTGACTCAATATCAACATATACAGTCATTTCTGACCAGATACCATCTTCTATATGTTCAAAAATGCTGTAGCCAAACCCATGCCTCGTAATATAGGATGATTGCCCTCCCCTCGGAAGTGGTGTAGTTGTCCAGAAATGGCCAACTTCTTCATCCCTCAAATAGAAAACTTCTCCGGCAGCATCAGTTACTATATCATTGTTCCAGGGTGTCAGTCGCATTTCATGAGCATTTTCCGACCATGTATATGCTTGCCCGCTTTCTGAAATAACAGTCCCAAAATCAGGGTTAGCTATTACATTCACCCAAGGTGTTGGCGTTCTGTGTCTATTGTCAGTAGTAATTATGTACTCACTGCCATCGGGTGAAAAACCACCTGATCCATTGAAAAAAAGCAAGTCTTTTGGTACAGGGACAGATGTCATTTTAGGGATGTATGATGGCACCCGTGGAACATAAGGGATCATTGATTTTACATACGCTTTACGATCTATGTGGTCAGCTAATGTCCCATTAGCATCGGAAATATTGATACGGGCAACCGACTGGAACAATATGCGGTCCTCATTTGATATCTGATCTGCAGCCCTTACAAAAACACCTCCCGGGCGGTCAATTAACTCATTTGGGATCAGCCCCTGTATTTGGTTCTGCAACACCTGCCGATAGCCACCCCGATCTTCATTCCAGATAACAAGATCTACAATGAGCCCTTTAAGCCGCCAGTAAGTATGGGCTTGTATTACTTGTTTTGCCAGTTCTATGTTACGTTGATCTTCAATTTGCAAAAGGACAATCGGTAAATCGCCTGAAACGGAGTAACCCCATAATCCAGATTGGCCTCTGTGATTTTTCATAATAATTGACGGGGCAGCACGTAATGAACGGTTGACGAAAATTACAGAGCCGGCCAGGCTCCCGAATAGCTGCTCATCTTGTTCAGTTACATTTATTTGCCGCAAGATAACCTGGCTGTGTGTCCATGCCAATTCAAATACACGGTCCTTATGATACTTATCCTGGTATTTTTCAATGAGCTTTTCGCATACTTCCCTGGTTTCACTAACGCCAATAATAAGGTCTATAGTAATATTTTCATCCGGTTCCAATATTATTTTATAGCGTATTGCAACAATCGGGTCCAGGATGGAACCCTGGCTGCCTGAGAGCGGCCCTGGATTATCCATCGCTTTGGGGTTTGCAACCGTATTGCCATGCCCAATAAACTCCATGCGGTCTGTTTCATAGGACGTTTCCACGTTTCCGGCACCGTGTACCACCATAGAATGAAACATCCACGGCGCATGTTCGTCCGAAGATCTTGGCCTGCGTGAGCATATAATTGCCTGCAGCGGCGAAAGTATTTCTGTCTGAACAAACAGGTTGCTGAACGCAGCCTGCATTGCGTCTGACGCGGGTGGTGCAAGAACTATTTCTGCGTAACTTGTAATTTCAATAGTTCTTTGTATAGCGGATTTATTAGTAATCTGAATCCGTCTCATCTCAATGTCATCTTCCGGGGATATGACAATCTTTGTACGTGTATTTATATTATTATGGGCACTATGAAAATCGGCCCTGCCCTGTGAAAATACCGCTTCATAAAGTTTTGGCTTTTTAAGCGTAGGTTGATGTGTGTTCGACCAATATTCACCGCTATCAAGGTCCCGGATATAACAAAATGTGCCCCAGTTGTCGCATGTGCCATCTTCTCGCCAACGGGTAACTGCATAATCTTTCCAACGGCTATAGCCTCCTCCTGAGTTGGATACCATTACATGATATCTGCCATTTGACAATAACTGTACTTCCGGTATAAGGGTATCAGGTGTATTGATTATCCGCACTTTTGTTCCACTTGCAGGATAACTGAACTCTTCGAGGTCTGTGGTATGCGCGAAAAATGAAGATATTTTGGGTATGCGCTCTTGTAACAATAATAAGGTTGCCTGGAATTGGGGTTCTGCCTCAAAACGGCGCTGCATTGGCTGGCCAAGCAACAGGTATCCTAATGACAATAAAGTCATCCCTTCATGATGGGCCATAAAAGATTGTATCACTGTATTAGTTTGCCCACGTTGCAAGCGGGATGTTGTGTAATCTATTGCTTCATAAAAGCCGTATGCCCCTTCAAAACCGTCATTAAATAATGTTTCCAGGTTTTGGCAGGATACTTCTGGCGCAACCATTAGCGAAAGCGCGGTTGCGTATGGCGCAATCACTAAGTCTGTTTCCAGTGCCCGTTTTAACCCCAGCCCCGGAACGCCAAATGTCTGGTACTGGTAGTTGGAGCTTGCATCTACCATATTGTATCCTGACTCCGAAATGCCCCATGGCGTTCCACGTTGCTTACCATATTCAATCTGTCTTTTTACAGCAGCTTTATATGTTTGGTCAAGCAATGTATTTTCATATGTCGGCATGATTAAAAGCGGCATAAGATACTCAAACATTGAGCCGCCCCAGGAAAGGAGCGCAGGGCCGTGCCCGATATTTGTAAGCTGACGGCCAAGGGCAAACCAACTCTCCTCTGGTAGCTTCCCCTGGGCAATGCCGACGAAAGTGCATAATCTGGCTTCCGAAGCCAATAAATCATAATAGCTTGCGTCACAAACATGGTCTTCCACCATATATCCTATTGTTAATAAACGCTTTGATTTATTATAGAGGAAATCCCATTCTATATCTGCTAAATCAATGCATTCATGGCCTATTTTTTCAATAAGACCAATTCGGCTTTGGGCAAGCTGCTGCGATGTGCTGAGTGCATTAATAAATTTATCGAGCCATTCATTTTCTTCTGCCGTACTATTTCCATTTTTCAATGCGTTCAGTTCGGGGATTAATGATTTGGTTTTCTTAAATAAGTGGCCCAATGTTATATCCCTTTCTATATTAATGATCGGGTCAAATTTTTCCGGGGCAGGAGAAAACAAAAGCCATGGTGACAATATCTGAAAATCATTGGTGATCTGATCTAGTTGTTTTAATAAACCTTCTTTCCACCACTCCGCGATACTACCGGCTACGGTATCCAGATTTTTAATTGTGGCCTGGTAGCATTTCATTAAACGGTTCAGCCCATCATTTATACTATTCAATGTGGATGGGCTTTTCCCGCACTCCGTTTCCAGGAGGGATGTAAATTCACGGAGGGTATTAATGTCTTCTTCATTCACTGTTTCTTTCAATACGCGCAATGTATCCAGCAAGCCATAAAATATTTTAGGCCCGGCGATTTTCTGGTGTATTATTTCAAAAACACCTTGCCGTAATGTAAGCAAATGGCCCGCGAGGTTCCCACTATCTACCGTAGAAATATATTTGGGCAATAATGGTTGCAAAGATTCTGTATCATACCAATTGTAAAAATGCCCCCGGTATCTCTCCATTTTTTTCATTGTGTCCATTGTTCCTGAAGTGCGTTCAAGAAACTGGCCTATAGATATGTAACCAAAATCATAGGCAGATAGGTTTGCAAGAAGTGATAAGCCTATATTAGTAGGCGATGTGCGATGGGCAATTACGGCAACCGGATATTGCTGAAAATTATCAGGGGGCAGCCAATTGTCTTCTTTACTAACAAAACGCTCAAAAAACCCCCATGTCTTCCTTGCAACCTTTAGAAGAAAAATATTTTGCTTATCTGTTAACAATGCTTTTTGTTTTGGCAGTGGCTTGCTTGCGAGCCATACTACGAACGGGGACCATACCCAAAGAAACAAAACAGGGCTCGCAATGAATATTTTGAATGGAGTGAAAATGCTTAAGTAAACCAATATTGAAAAAGTAAGAAATGGGGCTACCCACATTTTGGAATAGTAGGCAACAAGGCTATTTTTACTTGCATTGTCCGCTTTGATGGAGGAATCCCATTCCAGAAGGTTTTTATGAGATATAGTCATGCGCCAATTCGTGCGGATTATGGCTACTAAACTTACAAATGCGTCATATGGGAGGCATATAAGTAAAAACAGTGTCTGAAAAATAGAATTGCAGATTGTGCGTATTACAATGTTTATGTGGTGGGATAAAATGATATTTGCGGGCTTTTCAATTACGTCCCAGAACAGCGTTACAAACATTGGAAATACAATGATACCGGAAACTGTAAGTGTCCAGAACAATGGGGCGTTCAATACCGTCCAGCCTAAAATGATAAGTAATGTTAACGCTATAGGGACCAGGCTTCGGCGGATATTGTCAAATATTTTCCAACAGGATAAAGCGGATATGGGGTTCTTTTCTAACCTTCTGTCAGCACCGGGAACAACGGGAAGGAACCATAGAAATATTTGCCAGTCCCCCCTTGTCCAACGGGAACGCCGTTTCATATCCGCCTGGTAGCTCATCGGGTACTTTTCAAATAGCTCTACATCGCTCAGTAACCCTGATCTTACATAACACCCTTCCAGCAAGTCATGGCTAAGGATACGATTTTCAAGAAACCTGTCTTTCAATGCTTTTTCAAAAATATCTACATCATAAATCCCTTTTCCAATAAAAGAACCTTCATCAAACAAATCCTGGTAAACATCTGATGTAGCGCGTGTATAGGGGTCTATGCCCGGTTCATTGCCATGTAACCGGCTGTAAAAAGAACTGTTGGATTCCGGCAAGCTTACTGTTACCCTTGGCTGCAGGATGCCATAGCCTTCAGTTACACGTTTCTTCTGCTCATTATAAAAGGCATGGTTTAATGGATGGGCTAAAGTCGCAATCATCTTCCACGCTGCTCCCCGGGGCATTTGGGTGTCTGCATCAAGGGTTATCACATATTTTATCTGCCTTAGTATTAATGGGTCCCCGATTATGCAAGAAAAACGATCTTTTGATTTTCCGCGGAGCAAGCTGTTTAATTCATTTAATTTTCCTCGCTTTCTCTCATAACCCATCCATTTTTTTTCCCCAGCATTCCATTCGCGCGGGCGATGCAGGAGAAAAAATATATTGCGCCCCCCGGTTTCATATTTTCTGTTCAGTTCTTCTATTCTTTTTCGCACTAATTGTAGCAATGGCTCATCACCCGGAAGCATTTCCCGCGGGGCATCAACAAAATCAGTTAATAAACAGAAATATAAGTTTGCATCCCTATTGGCCAGGAACCTAACTTCTAAAGCCTCTACCAGGCTCTCTACCGATCGCAGATCTGTGAGCATAGAAGGGACAACTATCAGTGTGCGGTAATCATCGGGGATGGCGGCTGAAAAATCCATTCTTGACAACAGGTGTGGCCTGACCAATAACGTAGAAAAGAAATTAATGACGGTTATAGCCAATTGGCTCGTAGAGAGTGCGAACAGGATGCTAAGCAATACCAGCCACCAATTGCTGGTATTATCGGTATATGCTTTTTTAAACAGGCCGCCGCTAATAGCGATAGTCATAAAAAAAATAGAGCCTAAATATGCCCGCAGCCGATGTTTGCTTATCATTTTGCCGATGGACTCTATAAAAGAAACGCGTATACCTGCCAGTTTTTCTGTTTGTGGGCGGCCTTTCCCCACCAGGTAATATCCAACGTGCACTTTCTTATTGCCTGCCTCATTTTTTTCTACGCAATTATCAGCTAATTGCAGTGCTATTTTTGCTACATCATTTTCTGAAACGGCTGATTTTTTTGCAATATACTCCACGACATGGCGATAACTGTCGCGTGTAGGGAAATCCATCCTGCCGTAGATACCACTCTGCTCTTTTCGAAGCGTTTGCTCAACAATACTGAGTGTCTCAACAAAATCCCTCCAGTCAATAGAACTAAGTAATCGAAGGCTGCCTATGCTGTTACTAACAGAGACCTGGTTTGTAGCCTGCTTTTTTATTTCCGCATTTACTAATTCATTACTCGTCCTTCCGTCCTCGTTTAATCTTTGCTCTATCCAATTAAGGGATAAGGCCAAAGCAGGGCCTTTTCCAAGTAACTGGCGATTCATTTCAGATACAAAAGTGCTGGTCATCGGCGGATTGGACCTTGCCATGTCCCCGGTAGCCAATATCACGCTTTTCGGGTCTTTTTCTGCAACCTTCAATATTTGTTTTGACCAGTAATCAGCCAGGTTTTTATCAATCCTGTCTATTGCGGTCAGCGATGAGATACGCCTGAGGTTTTCAATGAGTGTGAGGCGCAGCATGATTGGTATTGCCCATAATTCCCCTAACTGCAGGGGTGATACGGATTGGTAGGAGTTGATGAAGTTGCTCAGTGAGCCTTCATCAATTCGCCCATCGCTGTGCGAGATTATTTGTAATGCAATATCATATACGCGGGTTAAGCCTGGTGATGCAGCATTTACATCTAAAAGTTGCGGTAAAGTTTTACTGTATCCTATGGGCAGGTGATTTTTAGCTGTTCGGATCTGTTCTTCTATTAGGTAAAAGTTATCAATAAGCCATTCTCCCGCCGGTGTTATTGCATTGTTTTTTTTTATCGCGTCTACAAGTAGTTTACGTACTGCATTTAGTACGTTTTCATTGTCAGCCAGCCTTTTTAGTAATTGTCCTTGCTGAGATGTTTTGCTTAGTTTATGTGTTTTCGCAAGTTTTTGTCCATAAAGACTCATTTGGTCGGCGCTAAACAATTCCTCCCTTAATGGCTCCTCATTTGTATAATTTGGTTCCGGGGTATTAACCTGAAATAAAGACCGCATATTTGATATAAGGTCATGTGCTGTTTCAATTGTCAACTTCATATTTATTGCTGTTTATTGGATCAAGATCCTCCCAATGTTTTATCAACTATTTCTTGCGCATGGCGTAAGATTTTATCTAAATGTTCTTTGCCCAGGAAACTCTCTGCATAAATTTTGTAAATATCCTCTGTACCGGATGGGCGTGCCGCAAACCATCCGTTTTTAGTGGAAACCTTCAGGCCTCCTATAGAAGCGTTATTACCCGGTGCTTCTGTTATAATCTTTTCTATCTTTTCACCTGCCAATTCTGTGTTCTTCACCTTCGCCGCTGATAACGTACTTAGTAATTTCTTTTGGTCATCTGTTGCGGCGGCTTCAACACGATCATATACAGGCGTTCCAAATTCAGTAGTAATGTCTTTGTAAATATCGCCGGGGTCTTTGCCGGTAACAGACCTGATCTCAGCAGAAAGCAATGCGGAGATAAAGCCATCTTTATCTGTTGTCCATACACTGCCATCATGGCGGAGAAAAGTGGCACCCGCACTTTCTTCGCCAACAAAGGCAAGTGACCCATCGTGCAAACCATCAACGAACCATTTAAACCCTACGGGAACTTCATACAGCTTACGGCCTAGTCTTGCAGCTAACCGGTCTATTATCTGGCTGCTAACAACTGTCTTGCCTATTGCTGCTGCTTTGTTCCAATCCGGGCGATGCTGAAAAAGGTAGGAAATACAAACTGCCAGGTAATGATTTGGCGGAAGCAGTCCTACACTTTTGGTTACAATGCCATGCCTGTCATGGTCTGTGTCACAGGCGAAACATATATCGTACTTGTCCTTTAAACTTATGAGGTGTTGCATGGCGTAGGGCGAAGAGGGGTCCATCCTTATCTGCCCGTCCCAGTCCACATCCATAAAACGAAATGTAGGGTCAACTTCTTTATTGAGAACCGTAAGGTTCAGGTTATAATGTGCGGCGATATGCGGCCAGTAATGTACACCGGCACCACCAAGCGGATCGGCACCGATACTGATATTTCCGGTGCGTATAGCGTCCATGTTAATTGCATTGCCAAGGTCAGCAATGTAAGTGTTCAAATAATCGTGCTTATGTGTAGTAGCAGCATGCATCGCTTTTTCCAGCGAAACTCTTTTTATATCTTTCAGCCCGTTTTCAAGTAACTCGTTAGCTTTCGTTTCAATCCAACTGGTCACTGAAGTTCCGGCAGGGCCGCCATTGGGAGGGTTATACTTAAACCCGCCATCGTGCGGCGGGTTATGTGATGGCGTAATAACGATCCCATCTGCCAACCCCGATTTACGGCCTTTATTATAAGTAAGGATAGCATGGGATATAACGGGTGTAGGCATGTATTCATCCATCCCGGCCATCATTACTGTTACATCGTTTGCCGCTAATACTTCTAAAGCACTGGCAAGAGCAGGTACAGAAAGAGCATGGGTATCCATGCCTATAAACAATGGCCCGTCAATCTTTTGCACTTTCCGGTAAAGACAAATGCTTTGAGTAATAGCAAGTATATGCCATTCATTAAAAGACCTTGTAAAAGAAGAACCCCGGTGACCGGAAGTGCCAAACGAGACTCTTTGCGCTGCTACATGTGTATCAGGCATATCAGTATAATAAGCCGTAACCAGTTTTGGTATATTAACCAGCATTTCCGGAGTGGCAAGTTTTCCCGCGAGTGGACTTATCTTCATAACTTACTTTAAATAACCGTTTGACATTGTTTGTATTGTTTCAGGTAACAAGGTTGCTGCGCCGCTATCAACAAACCAATATAAATTCCCGTTTACAGGTTTAATTAACTGCGCGGGGTATTTATCAGGTTGATACGATGCAGTTAAAACAGTTTTTAAAATCCCTGCTTTCTCATTACCTGTTACAAGGAATACAATATTATGTGCCTGGTTTATTAGTGATGCGGTCATAGTGATGCGAAACATTTTTTGTTCCCCCACATACACTTCTCTTACCAGGTGCGTAGTATCAGACACAACATCAGTACCGGGAAAAAGTGATGCAGTATGTCCATTTGCGCCAAGCCCTAAGAGTACCAGGTCAAATTGAGGTGGTTCATTTTTAAAAAAGGCATTGATGGTATTTTCATATTCTTCCACGGCAATTAATGGCTGCCGGCCTACAGGAATTGGATTAATATTTGATTGCGGTATATTGATACGATTAAACAATAACAGCCGAGCCATATGCGCATTGTTTTCTTCATTGTTTGACGGTACGAACCGCTCATCACCCCAGAATACAAAGGTTTTATTCCAGGGAATCTGATCGCTAAATGGCGGCTTTGATAAAAGCGCATATAGTTGTTCGGGGGTATGACCACCGGAAAGTGAAATCACGAATCTGCCTCTTGCCTCAACTGCGCTCTTTGCAACCTCAATAATGAACCAACCGGCTGCTATTGCCAATTCTTCAGTGGTTTGAAAAATTTGTATTCTATTTTGTGCTTCCATGATCATTTTTTTCAATTGGCACTATGATCCAATTGTGGCCGTCTTTCGCTATAAGTGCTTCCGCATCTTCCGGCCCCTGCATACCAGCTTCGTAATTGGGGAAATTAGGAGAGGTATTGGCTTCCCAGGCATCAATAACAGGCATGAGTATTGCCCATGCCGCTTCTACCTGGTCTGAACGCATAAATAAGGTAGCATCTCCCTGGAAAATATCAAGTAGTAGTGTTTCATAAGCTTCTGGCGTACCGCCGGAGTAAGCATCGCTGTAATTAAACAGCATATCGACCGGGTTTAAGAGCATTTTAAGGCCGGGCTGCTTCGCCTGGAATCTCAGGCGTATCCCCATGTGTGGCTGGATATTCAATATCAGCCGGTTGGGTTGCCAGTTCTCTGTTGTTTCAACCGGGAATGAATGATGGGGTACGGGCCTGAACTGGATGGTGATAACTGAAATAGTCTCGTTCATACGTTTCCCGGTGCGCACGTAAAAAGGCACACCCTGCCACCGCCAGTTATCAATATAAAATCTCACTGCGGCAAATGTCTCTACATTTGATTCCGGAGCTACATCTGGCTCTTGCCTGTATCCTGTCACCTTTTTGCCTTCTATCCACCCTGCGTCATACTGGCCTCTTACTGCATTTTGGTGCACGTCTTCCGGCTTGAACTTTCTTAGCGCGTTCAGCACATCCACTTTCTTGTTACGCACTTCATCCGCTTCAAAAGAAATAGGCGATTCCATAGCAATGAGGCACATCAACTGAAGCAAATGGTTTTGGATCATATCCCGGAGTGCGCCAGCCGTCTCATAGTAATTGCCTCTCAGTTCTACACCCAATTGTTCTGATACTGTGATCTGGACATGGTCTATATAGTTCCGGTTCCAGATGGGCTCAAACATTGCATTAGCAAAACGGAATGCCAGGATATTTTGTACAGTCTCCTTGCCAAGGTAATGATCAATACGGTATATCTGTGACTCATCAAATAGCCCATGCAACAGGTTGTTCAGGTGTTTAGCACTCTCAAGATCCCGCCCAAAAGGCTTCTCTACGACAATGCGGCTCAAAGTTTTATTGTCACACAATCCGCTTTTACCAATATTTGTTGCAATGACTTCAAAAAACGAGGGGGGCACAGCCATGTAGAAAATGCAGTTAACCTCGGCAGCCCATTTTTCCCCAATTTCTTCTATTTGCTTTTTCAGTGTTTTGTAGGAAGTAATATCACTAAAATCCCCTTTCTTGTAACTAATATATTCTTCAAAAGTGCCCCATTCGTTTTTCTTTGTTTTCCCTCTCCGCGAAAACTTGTCAACACCTTCTTTTATGTGCGTCCTGAATTCGTTGTTGCTTATATCTGTGCGGGCAATACCTAACACAGCGAATTGTTCAGGGATCCAGTTGTCGATATGCAAGTTGTAAATTGCCGGCATTAATTTTCGCCAGGTAAGATCCCCGCCTGCACCGAAAATCACAATTACCGTTGGCCCAATTTTTATCGTTGTATCCATTTATTGTCCTTTTTGGTTCCATTGTGTATGAAAAATACCATCTCTGTCTGTCCGTTCATAAGTATGGGCTCCGAAATAATCACGTTGTGCCTGCACCAGGTTAGCCGGTAGCCAACCACTCCTGTAACTGTCGTAGTAGGCTAATGATGCCATCATTGCAGGGATAGGCACCCCTGTTTCAACACCGGTTTTAACAGCGAGCCTGAAGCCATCCTGGCACGTCTCTAATTTTAGTGCCATTTCATTATTGACCATTAGGTTTGGTAAGGCGGGGTCTGCAGCATATGCAGAAAGAATGTCCTCAAGCAATACAGACCTTATTATGCAACCTCCGCGCCAGATGCCAGCAACCTCGTCAAGCTTCAAATTATAATTGAATTTTTTCGAAGCACTTTGCAATAGGGAAAACCCTTGCGTATAGGCTGTGATCATAGAAAAATACAGGGCGTTCTCCACCCAATCAATTAGTTCGTTGTCATCTTGTTGGAACGTAACCGTATGCCATTCCAGTTTTTTCTGTGCAGCCAATCTTTCTGCTTTTAATGCTGACATGTCGCGGGCGGAAACTGCGGAATCAATTACGGGAACAGGTACAAACAAGTTCATTGCCGTTTGCGTAGTCCATTGCCCGGTGCCATTTTGCTTTGAATAGTCCAGGATCATATCTACGAGCCTGTTGTTACTCAGGTCATCTTTCCGGGCAAAAATATCGGCTGTGATCTCTATAAGGTAAGACTTCATCCTGCCTTCATTCCATTTTGCAAAAACATCATGCAGCTCATCATTACTAATGTCAAGACATTCTTTCAGGAGATGATAGGCTTCCGCTATCAGCTGCATAACGCCATATTCTATGCCGTTATGCACCATTTTTACATAGTGCCCTGCCGACCCCGGCCCCAGGTAAGTGACGCACGGCGCGCCATTCACTTTTGCCGAAACATCTTTTAGCATTTGGGCAACACATTCGTAAGCATCCTTTGCACCACCGGGCATTATACTCGGTCCGAAGCGGGCACCGTATTCACCACCGGAAATACCGACACCCATAAAACGGATATGTTCCTTTTCAAGTTGCACAATGTGCGTGTCAGTATCGGTAAAATGGGAGTTGCCGCAATCCATTACAAGATCATCTGTTGTCAAATAAGGTTTCAATTCGCTTATTACTGCATCTACAATAGCTCCCGCAGGCACCAGTAGCATAATTACCCTTGGGGACTTTAGCGCTCCGAAAAAGTCTTTAAGATTATTCGCTCCAAATACTTTCTTACCTTGTGCATCATTTCTTAAAGCATCTACTTTAGTGGTATCTTTATCAAAGCCGGCGACGCTATATCCATGATCGCACATGTTATAAACAAGGTTGCGGCCCATGGTGCCTAAGCCTATCATTCCGTAATCATATTCTTGAGTTGGCATTCTATTTTTTTTATACGGTTACCTGTAAAATGTGCATGTTTTAATAAACTCCTGAGTTGTATTTAACCCCTGGAAATGCAATGACCGGCAACCAAACGACTTGGCAACATCTGCCAGCATAAGGTTGTCATCAATATATAGTGCATCGCCGGGGGGCGTATTTGAGATGTCACATGCCATCCGCAATACGTCCTTATCCGGTTTGTGTAAATGCACATAGCAAGAGGATATATACGCGTCAAAGAGCCTATCTAAACCGAATTGTTTAATCCTGTATTCATTTAACTCCCGCCCCTCGTTGCTAACGGCTATAACTTTGAGCTGGTGCTTTTTTTTGATCTCAATAAAATAGTCAATAGCCCCTGGCAATGCTTCAGATTGTTGAAACATAAAGGCTTTGAAATCCTCTTTGGAAAATCCTCTTTGCTGGTAAAAAATTACGAGCTCCAGGTATTCATTAAGTGTCAGCCGGCCCAGTTCATAAGTTTCAAAAGCAAGCTTGTGGCGGTCTTCCACTTCTTTTAAATCCAATCCAAATTTCTCCACCGCCAGTGCGCGCGATTCATGTTCCCAGCCATTAGTCAGTAGTACACCTCCAATGTCTAAAAACAGTGTTTTTATTGCCCCGTATGTTAAATGGTCATGCATAATCTGCTGTAGCTTTTTCTTTAATGGATACCCATAATCTTTCAAGCCCCTTATCTATGTCTTTTCCTAAGTTGATGCGGATAACCCTGCGGCCCTTATCGTCCAGTGACCGGAAATCGCCAAGTGATTGTGCCTCATGCAAAACGGCAAAACCAAAATTTTCACCGGGGATTGGCAGGTTCCTATCCTCATCCCCAACCAGGATAATATATAAACCTGTTGCCGGGCCTCCTTTATGGAGCTGCCCGGTAGAGTGCAGGTAACGTGGGCCGTAAAGAAGTGTAGTTGCTTTTTTCTGATTGTCCCTTATTTCTTGCCGCCATGCCTGCATCACTTTGGTGCGGTGGTCGGTCATCAGAAAATAAGGCAGGAAAGCGATATAATCACCTTGCTGTGCCAGTGCAACAAAGTCATTCAAAAATGAGGCAATGGGGTCGTTATTTTTATTTGCGGGCGACCTTATTTCTTTACTGCAATAAATTGAAATGTCGTCGGCCTTCAAAAACGGTTCTGCCATCTTTAAACTCCCTTCCCTGTTCCATTGGCCGAGCAGGTCATTTGTGTTCTTTTTACTTTCCTCAACATTAGGCTGGTCAAAAGGATTAACACCAATTACCATGCCTGCAACAGCAACCGCAATCTCCCATCGGTAATATTCCCCTGCTAATGTTACATTGTCAGGTATTCTTATTCTCACAACAGGGTGCCCTGCTGTTTCAAGTGCCTTTAGTTTTTGCTCATCTACCACGTTATTAATTGAGGGCAAATACATGTGTATAAACACCCTGTCACGTCCATAAACTTCCGGGTTACCAAGTTCTTCCCCATTTACGGGAATCAACCCTTTGCCTTCTTTACCAGTACTTTCGGCAAGCAATTGCTCTACCCAATAGCCAAAGGAACTTATTGACGAAGACAATACAAACGTAACCTTATCGCGCCCATACCGCTGACAAATACCCAATACAATCCCCAAACTAATACCCGGGTTACTGCCTGCGGGTATTTCTGCACCACAACTTATTTTCATTTGCCTGGCTGCAAGCATAATGGCTTTAATATCTATACCCATCAATGCCATTGGCAACAATCCAAAATCAGATAGCACGGAATAGCGGCCTCCAATACCTGGTGGATTGATAAATACCCTTCTGAAATGATATTCCCCGGAGGTCTTTACCAATGGGCTTTCAGCATCGGTAATAGCCACAAAATTATCTCCCGTTTTTCCCTTTCCTTTCTTTTCCAGCACATCATAGAAATACCGGAAAAAGCTAAGTGTTTCCTTAGTGCCGCCGGATTTAGTAGCTACAATAAACAGCGTCTTCTCTATATCGATTTGCTTTTCTATTTCCAGTATTGCCGCAGGGTCTGTATTATCGAGAACAAGCAATTCAAGATAGTTATCCGTAGTGCCGTATGTTTCCCGTGCAACTTCAGAACATAAACTGCTACCCCCCATACCAAGTAATACAGCATGTTTATAGCTTTCCCCTTTTATTTTTCGGGCAAATGACATTATATCTTCAGCAACCGGGGTATAAGTATCAGGGAGTGCAAGCCAACCCATACTTTCAGAAATCATCTTTGTCTGTTCTGCATCAGTTTTCCATAGATATGGGTCTTTGCGGTATAAACGTGCGCCAACCTGTTTTTCATCCACTGATTTGTAAGCAGCTTCCATCTCTTTTTTTAATGCACCACAACTTATCGTTTGTGTTGAAAAATGATCTCCCAGTATTTTCATTCTTTTTTCCGCCAGCCCAGCCATCAGCAAATCAAAAGGTTCTATAAATTTCTTAATACCGTCGTGTTCCAGTTCCCATGTTATTGCATCTATATCTATGCCGGCCTTTTTCAGGTCTTCAAATATTTTTGTCGCCTGGTCAATATCTTTTTCAACTGCGTCTTTTGCCAATTTGCCATGGTCGGCAAATGCTTCTATTGTCTCATCCGGCAGGGTATTAACAGTATCCTCACCAATCAGGGCTTCTACATAACCCACATCATTATAAAGCGGGTCTTTACTACTGGTACTAGCCCACAAAGGCCTTTGCGCATTAGCCCCTTTGCTTTTAAGGCTTTCCCATTCCGCCCCACTGAATAGTTCTTTAAAACGTTGATATGCGAGCTTCGCGCTGGCGGTACCGGCTTTACCAAATAATAATTGAGGCAGCGGAAGTTTACTTTCATTACCCGAAGTAATGCAATGACTTAATAGCTGGTCGGTAAGTACATCAATCCTGCTGAGAAAGAAACTGGCAACAGATACAATATGATCAACCGGTTTTCCTTCCTCAACCCTTCTTTTAACAGCGCGTATATATGCCTTTGCTACTTCAGCATATCTTTCTATTGAGAAAAGAAGGGTTACATTTATGTTTACACCTTCGTAAAGCAATTCTTCTATGGCCTGGATACCTTCTTTTGTGCCGGGTATCTTAATAAGGCAATTCAAACGATCGACCCGCTTATATAACCTGTGTGCTTCACTAATTGACCCCTGCCTGTCATTTGCCAGGTAAGGGGACACTTCAAGGCTCACAAAACCGTCTGTACCGCCTGAACTATCATATACAGGTTTCAGGATATCGCAGGCATCCTGTACATCTTTTATGGTAAGGGCATCATATATTTCCCTTACCGTGCAGCCCTTCGCAACCAGCTCTTTGATCTGGTCGTCATAATCTTCACTGCCGGTAATGGCTTTGTGAAAAATACTTGGATTGGAAGTAATGCCTCTTAATCCTTGTTCCGTCACTCTCTTTTTTATTTCGCCGTTGGTTATCTTCTTTCTTGCCAGGTTATCTAACCAATAACTCTGGCCATAACTCAGCATATCAACTAAAGTGCTCATACAGTTTCCTCCTTCATGTTTTTATCTTCTATTGCGAATATTTTTTCTAATCTTCTCTTATGGCGGGGAGCATTGGTGAACGTGGCTTTAAGAAATGTAAATACAATTTCCTTGGCCAGCTCTATACCTATTACACGCTGGCCAAGGCATAATATATTTACATTATCATGCTCCACACATTGATGCGCCGAATAGGTATCATGGCAAACGCCTGCCCTTATTCCTTTAAACTTATTTGCGGCTATACTTACACCCACTGCACTACCACAAATAAGGATTCCCCGGTCTCCCTGCTTGTTTAAAAGCGCAATCGCAACATCGGCGGCATAATCGGGATAATCATCTGTGTGCTCATCATTGTACGTGCCCATGTCAAGTACGTCGTAGTCTTGTAGCTTCATTTCTTTTATGAGCAGCTCCTTATAACTGAAACCAGCATGATCGGCACCTATAATGATTTTCATAATTTGCGGGACATCATTTTATTTACTTTATCTACAATATTTTCCACAGTAAATCCGTAATGTTTAAACAGGTCTTTATAAGGAGCACTTGCCCCAAATTGAGTCATACCCATTACTGCACCTCCATCACCCGTCCATTCATGCCAGCCAGCTGCGGCGGCAGCTTCTACTGCAAGGCGCAGCTTTACTGCCGGTGGCAATACCTCTTTCTGGTAGGTTTCAGGTTGTTCCCGGAATAACTCCCAGCTTGGCATACTTACAACCCGCACATCAATTCCCGTCTCCAGTAATTTCTCCTGTGCTTCAAGAATTAATTGTACTTCCGATCCTGTGGCTATCAGTATAGCGGCAGGTTTATCACCCTGCTCGCGCGATAGTATATAGGCACCTTTAAACACACCTTCTGCGCCCGCTACTTTATCACGGTCGAACACGGGTAACTTTTGCCTGGAGAGCACTAACATGGTTGCCCCGTCCTTTCTTTCCACAGCTACCTGCCACGCATAAACAGCCTCGTTGGCATCGGCGGGACGGATAACCACTATATGGGGCATTGCCCGGAAGGTAATCAGTTGCTCTATAGGCTGGTGGGTCGCACCGTCTTCGCCTAATCCTAGAGAATCATGGGTCATTATGTAAATGACAGGCAACTTCATGATGCATGCCAACCTTATAGCGGGCTTTGCGTAATCTGTAAAAACAAAATAGGTAGATGCAAAAGGCCGTATGCCTCCATGTAACATCATACCTGAACTGGCCGCACACATAACATGCTCCCGTATGCCCCATGCTATGTTCCGATTTTCATATTTCCCTTTCCCGAAATAGCCCGATGACTTCATTATTGTTTGGGTAGAATCAGCGAGGTCTGCACTGCCGACTATTAGCCACGGCATTTTTGACGCTAAAATATCAATCACATCTACAGAAACTGATCTTGTGGCTTTAGGCCCGTCGCCCGGTTTATAGACAGGTAAATCGTTGTTCCATTCTTTCGGTAGCTCTTGTTGTAGCTGCCTGTCAAATTGGTCTGCCAGCTCTGGGTATTTACTTCTATATTCAGATAGATTACTATTCCATTCTTTTTCAGTTTTTGCACCTTGCCCGGCAGTTTCATTCATATAGGCATACACTTCATCAGGCACGAAAAACTTTTTATCCGGCCACCCATAAAAAGCTTTCGTAAGCGTTACTTCTCTATCACCTAATGGTGAACCATGCACACCCGCAGTATCCTGTTTGTTTGGCGACCCATATCCAATATGTGTTCTCAGTATAATCAGGGATGGCTTATCTGTTACCTCTTTTGCTTTCTGAAAGGCACCAGATATCGCATCTATGTCATTTGCGGTATCACCGAGGTCCTGTACATGCCAGTGATAGGCTTCAAAACGTTTTGCCACATCATCAGAATAAGTAAGGTTGGTGTCACCTTCAATGGTTATATGATTATTGTCGTATAGATAGATGAGCTTCCCTAAGCCCAGGTGCCCCGCAATTGATGCCGCTTCATGCGATGCGCCTTCCATAAGGTCACCATCGCTGCAAAAAACATACGTATAGTGGTCAACGATTTTTATGTCTTCCTTATTGAAACACGCTGCAAGGTGGACTTCTGCAATAGCCATACCAACAGCAGTCATGAAACCTTGCCCTAGCGGGCCGGTTGTGGTCTCAATGCCAGGGGTTAGCCCATGCTCCGGATGGCCAGCTGTGATACTAGCCAATTGCCTGAAGTTTTTAATGTCATCCATGGAAATTGCATAACCCGCAAGGTGCAATACGGCATATTGCAGCATAGAAGCATGTCCGTTAGAAAGAACAAACCTATCCCTGTTAAACCAGCCTGGGTTGTGTGGATTATAATTCAGATGCTTTGTCCATAATGTAAAGGTAGCCGGCGCCAATGCCATTGGTGCTCCCGGATGCCCTGAGTCCGCATTTTCTACTGCATCAATAGACAAGCAGCGAATGGCATCAATGCATTTTTCTTCAATTGTCATTTGGTTTTCGCTATATGTATTCATGAAGTAAAACTTCGTCAAAGAACATTCACAGCTATTAGTAAGATATAGCTATAGTAAACGATGATAGGAATTGTTACGAGGCTTAATCAAGGTCTAGTGTGCGACATCCGACACTGGTACTACTGCAAAATCGTAACCGCCCCATCGGGCCTCACTATTACACTTTGCACGGTACAGCAATTCCTGTTGTGCAAGCACTTTATTTTCTTCCTTTCCTTTCCATATTTCAAGCGCAGGCATTTGAATAGCACGGGAAAATGAAAATGTCAAAGCCCATGGCATGCTCGATTTGTATAACCTGTTCATTTCATTCAGGTGATAGGTTGCCAATTCGCTGCTTTGTCCCCCGGATAAAAAAGCAATTCCAGGCACTTCAACAGGTACACATTTCATGAGGCATTTTACAGTAGCCTCGGCAACTTCCGTTATTGTGTTTTGTTCAGGGCAGTCTTTTCCAGCCATCACCATATTAGGTTTGAGCAACATCCCGCCCAAATCAATACGTTGTTTATACAGTTGCTCAAAAAGGACGTGTAGTACTTTCTCTGCTACCTCTGCGCATTGCTCAATGGTATGGTCGCCCTCCATAAGCACCTCTGGTTCAACTATAGGCATAATACCCGCTTCCTGGCACAACGAAGCATATTGCGCCAATGCCTGCATATTGGTTGCTATGCAGGCATCTGTGGGCATTCCATTTCCGATAGAAATTACTGCCCGCCACTTGGCAAAACGCAGCCCCATCAATGCACATTCATTAAGCCTGGCACGTAACCCATCCAGACCTTCCGTTACCTTCTCACCGGGAAAACCCGCGAGGTCAGTTATCCCCATGTCAACTTTTATGCCTGGAATGATGCCGGCCTCCGTCAGTTTATCAATAAAAGAGCCCCCGTCGTTTGTGCGCTGTCGTATCGTTTCGTCATAAAGGATGGCACCGCTTATATACTTGCCTAAACCTGGTGTGGTTACAATTAATTCCCGGTAATCCCTGCGCGCCTCAGGTGTTTGTGGGATTCCAAACTGAGCGAATCTTTTGTTGCAGGTAGGGTTGCTTTCATCCATTGCCAGCAATCCTTTCTCCGCAGCTACTAAAGCCCGGGCAATATCTGCAAGCATTTGCTCTTTTGACTTTGTAGGTTCCATTCAACAAGGGATTTATTTTTGGCGGCAACATATACTTCTAAAGATTCCCAACTATTGCGTGCATTTTGATGGATGCATAAATAGTACTGTGTTTCAGTAAAAATGACCTATTCAGCATCACTGTCTACCCGCAAAATTCCGATTATTCATTTATGTAACAGTTACATAAGTGTAGAAGTGAGTTGTAAGATTCACACATTACAGACAACTACTGACAATTGAGCAAGGAGTTTTTGCTCTTTGCGAACGCTTTGCGCTTTTGCCTCTTTCTACAGAGCAGTAAGGGACACCACTTGTAATTCAGGCATTGCAAATATTCCTTCCGTTTTACAGGATACTTTCACGCAAACGCTACCGGAATTTTCAAGATACCGACCGGCAAAGTCCACATCCTTGTAATTAAAAAAATACGAAGCAAAAGGAAAGATCGTATGTATGAAACGCGCGAGTGAAGTGCGCTTTTGCCCTAAAAAGAATGAGTTCTTGTAAAAAGGTTGTAGATTAATCTTAGAGAAACAAACACTTTAAACAAAAACTCATGGCACAAAGTAAGCAATTAGATTTCAGTGGACAAAACATTTATTGTGGTATTGATGTCCACAAAAAGTCCTGGAAGGTAAGCATCCGGAGCGATCATATGGAGCTTAAGACGTTTTCCCAAAACGCCTCGGCAGAAGATTTGATAAAGCATTTGCGGAAGAATTATCCCTCTGCCAACTACAAAGCTGTATATGAAGCGGGCTTTAGTGGTTTTAGCCATCAACGGCAGATGGAAGAAGGCGGTATAAATTGTATCGTTGTCCAATTGTAGCGTGGCTACTATCATACATTCTAGCAAAGACTGATCTTCCAGTTTCTTTATCTTTGTAATAACCACATAAGTCTAGCAGCAAGAATATGGCCGCAATCTTATCATATATTGAAGGGTTACCACCTATCTGCTTAAAATACTCTTGCTCCAATTCTTTTAATGATGTCCCCCATTTCTTTTGATATTCGCCACTTGCTTTATTTTGTCGCTCTATAAATTTTTTGTCTAGGCATCTATTATTTGGTCAATTGGTACATTGTTTAATTCAGTTGGTTTGAAATCGAAAATTTGCCTATATAATTCACGCATTCCAAACGGCATTCCCATATACGGACTATTTGGCCCGTTATCCTCAAAACCATTTTTTATTTGTTCTTCGGTCGCAAAATCTTTTATCCCCCAATACCTAAATAATGGAAACATATTTATCGCCACTACATTTTTTTCTGCATCAAAAGCTAACAATCTATTTCCTGTAATCTCACTAATCAATTTTAACCGGTCAGAGATCCTTTTTTGACCAAGCAATTTGTCAGTATATAAAAGCGGGTGCGCTTCACGAAGATGGTCATCTGAATAGTAAAACTCCACTTTGTCTGTACCAAGCATTTTATAAATATGCTCAACTGTAAAAGTACCATCCTCAATTCTCGCTATAATATTGTTATCTAAATACGCTTTAACCATAAATGAACTGTTTTAATCAAAGTTAGTCGGCTTTGTCTAGAAAAGTTTATCGACAGAGGCGGACTTTATGAATGTTAGAACCTGAATCTAAAGCCCGAGCCTTCGTGCAACATTGTAAATTTTCACCAAATCATCCCATATTTGGTTCGACATTTCCCCTGTCGAGTCTACACCCCCACAAAACCCTTGCTCGGCAAGGGTTTTGTTTTTCTTATCATATAGAGTAATCGAACTTTCTTATCTTTATTGCAAAAAATTTATATGAGTGGTCAACGACAGGATGATTGCAATACTGCGGACGACAAGATAATCGAAGACGTCAAAACTATAGGTTGGTCAGTTATTATGATTGAGGCTACGGAGTATCTTCCGTCTTTCGCATATACTATTGGTTTATGGAAAAATTATGCTCATCCTGAAATTATAATATTTGGGTTAACAGTTAAGACATTACACGCGGTTCTAAATACCGCTGGAGAAGAAATCAAAAATGGCACGCGGTATACAACGGAAACCCCATATTCAGATTTCTTTAAAGAAGGAAATTCACAATTGATTTCTGTAGAACAACGTAACATCAAAGACTATTTTGGGTATGCAATTTGGTTTAATAAAGGACTGGAATTCCCTATACTGCAGTTGGTATGGACTGACCGCAATAACAAGTTCCCATGGCAGGATGGCTATGAGAAAGAGCTCGTTTATCGTCAACCATTGTTAGACCGGAACGCAGACTTCAAATTTCGAGAGGTAAAGAACCTCGCAATTTTTACGACACGTCAGTGGCTTGAACAAAGCAAACCAATTCTGCATGTTGTACATGACAATGAAGGAGATTGGCAATTCCTAACCGGCGATCAAATGCCAGAGGATATTAAAATCGTGGCTTTAGAACAAATGATACTAAGAGATGGTTCACTTAATGACGTGTTCAATTTGGATTATGGAGAACGGGCAGAACGAATCGGCCTTAATCAAAAATGGGAACGAAGTAAGGGAATTCGAATAAATAAAGTGCACTAAAATAATTTGTAATATTGTAGAACTAATGGGTTTTACGATGAGAGATTTCTATTCGGAAGAAGTAGAGGCGCTGATGACAACGTACTACAAGAGTTTATCAGAAAAAGACAGGCGGCATTATGCGGCATTGGAAGCAATA
>JBBRPD010000021.1:0-67198 GCA_038228575.1 Chitinophagales bacterium
ATAAGCCCGTAGAGACGACATGCCTGGCGTCTCCCCAAGACGTTCTTGCACATTACTAAGGGTAATTAGCGGACAACACAGATGTGCCACACCTTGGAGGTGTGGCACATCTAACTCCCAATCAGAATCATGTCAATCAAATAATCATTTAATCATGGTTCAAGACCAATTTTATTCGCAAGAACGGCATGTAAAAGATTCTTCGCTGCGCTCAGAATGACAAAATTAGAGAGGATAAAATGCAACAGTTTCTTACGCTAACTTTGTCATGTTGACGCAGGAAGCATCTTCTATAAGGGGCACGCAAAACACAGATATGCCACACCTTGGAGGTGTGGTATATCTACCAGCCCAATGAAGGTTTATTCGCAAGAACGGCTTGGGGAGACGTCAGGCATGTCGTCTCTACCACTACATGTTATCGGGGATAACACCCGTACGCTAACTTTGTCATGTTGACGCAGGAAACATCTTCTATAAGGGGCACGCAACACAGCTACCAAAGCAATGAAGGTGTATTCGCAAGAACGGCTTGGGGAGACGCCAGGCATGTCGTCTCTACCACTACATGTTATCGGAGATAACACCCGTACGCTAACTTTGTCATGTTGACGCAGGAAACATCTTCTATAAGGGGCACGCAACACAGCTACCAAAGTAATGAAGGTTTATTCGCAAGAACGGCTTGGGGAGAGGCCAGGCATGGCGTCTCTACGGGGTCGTGTTGTTGCGGGAAATTTCTTAGTGGCTACTTTCTCATAACCCTGTTGCGGATGCGGCTGAGGCTAACGGGTGTTACGCCCAGATAGTTGGCTATAAGGTGCTGGGGAATGCGCTCTATTATTTTGCGCTTGTTGCTTTCCAGTAATTGAGTGTAACGTTCTTCCGGGCTTTGCGTGAGCAGACCCACCATGCGCTCCTCAACACCTATTAAAGCCCATTCTGCAAGCTTTCTGCCGAACCGCTCCCATGTTATGCTCTGGGCAAACGCAGCGGACAATGCGGTATAGGGAAAAACGATTAAGCGCGTGTCGGCAAGGGCCTCTATGCTTACCTCCGATGGTCTGCCGGTTATGCAACTGATGTAGGCGCCTACAAAAGCATTTTCAAAATAGAAGTAGGTGGTTTTTTCTTCTCCGTCCTTTGTGTAGTAGTGGCGCATAGCACCATCAATTATTAAACCAAGGTCTTTGCCATGCTTGCCTTCTTGTGTAAGGAAACCATGCTTGGGAATAGTGCGCGCTTCCAGATGTGGCTCCAGCAACGCCCAATCTGCATCTGGCATTTTTCCAAATTGTTCTATCTGTTTGCGCACCAAATTTAGCTGCTCCTGCAATTCCATAAATACATTTTGTTGTATGAAAATAGGATTTTATTCGCTGAAAAATCAAAAAAACAGGGGTGCGTTTTCTTTATGCAAAGCGGATAGGGTGTACTGCAAAAAACGTAAGCCCCGCGGGCTTTTTTACAATGCCATCAATTCGCTATAACAAAAACAGCTACCCAAAGTGGATAGCTGCTCTGCTTTTATAATTAAAAAACAATGCCTAAGCTGTCGGGTCTGCTTCCATTACAGGCATATCTATTTCCGCAACATTGTCTTTACCCATTTTGCGCTTTATCCAGGCTTTAAGCTGGAAACTCATTAAGCACATAACCGGCACAGCGATCAATGTAAGGAACGTTGCAAATAACAAACCGTATATCATGGTCCATGCAAGTGAAGACCAGAACGCTGCACTATCGCCACCAAAATAAATGTGCGGGTTCAGCTCTGTGAATAACGTACCGAAGTCGATATTTAAACCCACAGCCAGTGGCACAAGGCCTAATATAGCAGCCGTTGCAGTAAGCAATACCGGGGTCATACGGGTACGGCCGGCTTCTACAATTGCATCGTATGGCTTCATGCCCTCATGCAGCATAAGATCCATGAACTCCACGAGCAGGATACCATTTCGCACCACTATACCCGCAAGCGCCACTATACCAATTCCACTCATTACCATAGAGAATGTATTGCGGAAAATAGCATACCCAAGCATAACACCCGTAATACTGAACAATACCTCACTCATAATAATTACCGTGCGGCTCAGCGAGTTGAATTGCAGGATAAGGATAAGGAAGATGAGCATCATGGCTATACCCATAGCACCACCCAAAAAGGCACCGGTCTCCGCCTGGTCTTCCTGCTGGCCACCCATCTTGATGGTCATGGCCGCTGGTGCATGGAACTCATCAATTTCGCGCTGAACGGCAGCCACCACATCGTTAGCGTTAAAGCCTGTAATTAGGTTAGACGATAACGTTATGATACGCTTCTGGTTTTTACGTTTAATACCGCCGTAGGTTGACCCGTAATGCACATTTGCAAATGCACTTACCGGCACCGTACGCACCATACCACCCATACCCATATCACGATAGACTATTGGTATATTCCTCACCGCATCAATGTTGGCACGCTGTGCTTTCATTAGGCGCAAGTTTATAGGGTAGTCATCATTCGCATCTCTGAAACGCGATATTTCTTTACCGAAAATTGCGGTACGTAAATTCATGGCTACAGCGTAGGTTGATATACTTTCGCTGTTCATTCTTTCCCTGTCAATATCAAAAACTATTTCTGGTTTATGCGCGTCAAAATCACTGCGCAATTCTTCCACACCCGGAACCTGCTTTTCCTTCAAATACCTTTTCAGTCGCTCTGATGTTGCGACAAGTGTATCCAGGTTTTCGCCGGTTATATCAATAACAATTGGCTTAGGCAATGGCGGTCCGCCACCTTCTTTATCAACGGTTACTTCCGCACCGGGGTACGATCTCACAGCAGCTCTTATCTTTTCCAAATAGTCGGCTGTTGATACACCATCCCGCTTTTCGAAACCTTCGAATGCCACAGTAATTTTACCCTTGTTCGGGAAGTCACCTATCTCGCCACCATTAGGGTCAACGGCATCTACTGTAACGTTGGCAATTACCGATTTTACAATTTTGTTCTTCTTTCCGGTTGCAGGGTCGTTACCTAATACATCGTTCACTTTCTTTTCCATGCTGCGCAGCACTTCGCTGGTGTAAGCCTGGTCGGTGCCTACCGGCAGGTTTAGGTAAACATAGGCAAAGTTAGGGTCGGCAGAAGGGAAGAATACAAACGGCACATTGCGCTGCACGTAGAAGAATATGGACAAAGGCAACAGCAGAAAAGTAACTACAAATACTTTTATAGGGTGCGCCAAAGCCTTCTTTAACCAACGTGTATACCATTCGCGGAACGCAGGCCATGCTTTTTCCTGGAAGGCGAATATCAGGCGAGAGAAGATGTACTTCTCCAGTAAGATGAACAGGTAAACGAACATCACAAAGTTAGCAGGGCCAAACGCACGTGCCGCATAGAAAATACCTGCAATGGCAACGAAAATGACTGTAACAATCTTATCCCTCTTGGTGAACTTGCGCCTGTCAGGTGCAGTATGGTCATCAGGCTTCATGAAGCTAACCGCGAATACCGGGTTAATAATATAAGCTACCAGTAACGATGCCACCAAGGTAATGATGAGGGTAATAGGCAGAAAGAACATGAAGCTACCGATAACACCCTTCCAGAACGCCAACGGAATGAACGGCATTAATGTAGTTGCAGTACCGGAAAGTACAGGCAGGAAGACCTCACCCGTTGCCAGCTTTGCGGCTTTCCTGATGTCCATTTTACCATTATCGTAAATACGGTGTGTATTCTCAATTACCACTATCGCATCATCCACCACTATACCCAGTGCCAGCAGGAACGAGAAGAGTACGATCATGTTCAGCGTGAAGCCAATTGTTGGCAGCACCAGGAAGGCAATGGCGCAGGAAAGCGGCACGGAAAGCGCCACGAACAATGCATTGGTAACACCCATGAAGAACATGAGGATAATAGTTACCAGCAAGAACCCGATGATGATGGTATTGATAAGATCGTGCAGCGTGTTACGTGTGGTCTGAGATTGGTCGCCGGTAGTTACAACAGTAAGATCCTTTGGTATCTCATTCTTCTTCTGCATGCTCGTTACGAGGTCCTGTATTTTATCTGAGGCCTCAATAAGGTTCGCACCTTTTGCTTTAATTACGTTAAGCGTAATTACGTTTTTGTTATCCAGGCGGGCATAACTCTTCTGGTCTGCAAAGCTGTCAATTACATCAGCAACGTTCTTCAGGTAAATGCTTTTACCCTGTGGGTTTTTTACAATAATATTACCTATCTGCTCTGCGTTCTTGAACTCGTTTCTCAGGCTCAATACACGCTTCTGGTTATTCATAGATACTTCACCAGCTGTAGTAGAAACGTTTTCAGAAGCCACCGCGCGGTCCACGTCATCGAAGGTGAGGCCTGCGGCCTGCATCTTGTACATGTCTACGTTTATCTGTATTTCACGGTCCAGGGCACCTACCCTGTTCACCTGCTTTATCTGTTTCAGGGCTTCAATGTTATCCTTAACGCGGTCAGCGTATTTCTTCAGGCGCTTCAGGTCGTAGTTACCTGAAATGTTCACGGACATGATCGGCAATTCAGAAAGGTCAATATCCTTTACCTCTGGCTGGAAAGGCAGGTTCTTGGGCAAGTCCTGCTTGGCTTTATCCACCCCGTCCTTTACATCTTGTTTGGCCTTCTCAATTTTAATATCGGTGTTAAACTCTACTATCACTACCGAATAATCCTGAAACGAATTACTGGTTACTTTCTTAACACCGGTAAGGTTTTTCACCTGTTTTTCAATAGGCTTGGTTACCAGGTTTTCCATATTCTCAGGCGAAGTGCCGGGATACACGGTTTGTACAATTATCTGCGGAATTTTAATTTCCGGGAATTGCTCTTTAGGCAAATTAAGGTATGCCATAAGCCCCGTAAGCGTAATGATAATTGTAATTATATACACAGCGGTGCGATTATCAATCGCCCAGCTGGATGGTTTAAACTCTTTAAATACGTCCTTCATTTTAAATATTGTTGAGGCAATAATTATTGGAATGTGTGCGGCCGGGCATACGCCCTCGGCAACGAAAATTGATTTGTTTTATGGTGCGGGTTCAACCCTGTATTACTGCACAATAATGCGCTGGCCGTTTTCCATTTCTTCAAAGCCTGCAGTTATTACTTTATCGCCTGCACTAAGGCCATCGAGTATTTCAACAAGTCCGTTTGAATTACGGCCTGTGGTTACCGTTACCGCTTTTGCTTTCCCACCATCGGCAATGTAAATCATTGCGCCTTCTGAAGTCTTCTGGATAACAGATACCGGCACCACCAATGCATTGTTGTTGGTGTAGTTGGCTATCTTCATAATGCAGGACATATTCGGGTGCAGTTTCGCACTGTTGTTCAAGCGAACCACTACCTGGAATGACCTTGACATAGCGTCAACCGACTGGCTTACAGAACTCACTTTTGTTTTAATAGAGTCACCTATGTTGGGTAAGATAATTGTTACCGGGTCACCTTCTTTTACTTTACCCAGGTAGTTTTCGCCCAGCATTGCTTCGGCCTTCAGCATATCGTTGCTTACAATGTGCACGCCAGACATTCCTGGTGATGCTGCCTCTCCTACTTTCAGGCGAACATCATCAACGTTGCCGCTAATTGGCGCTACAAGCCTGTACAAATCGCGTTGTGATTTGAATATTGCTATTTGTTTTTGAGTGGACTCATAGTTGGTCTTGGCACTCATTAGCTGAACTTCAGTACCTATGTTCTGTGAAAACAAGCTTTGCTGTTTTTCGTACAACGATTTGGTGAGTGCCAGTTGTGGCGCAAGTGCTTCAATCTGATGGTCAATCGTAGCGGCATCCAGCGTAGCCAGCGTTTGGCCCTTGCTCACCTTCTGGCCAACATGCACCAGCACGGTTTTTACCGTACCCGGAGCCTGTACCGAAGCCAGAATATTCTCGTCGCCCGAAATTGCTGACTGCACTTCAATGTTGCCCTTAAACTCAGTTGGCTGCAATTCCATTACCGTTACCGGCGTTGGCTTTGTTGAATCTGTTTTGCTGGCTTCCAGCACTTTTATTTTAGCGTCAATTTCTGATCGCTGCTTTTTCAACTGCACTAATTGTTCGGCTTTATTACCTGAATTGCCATCTCCGCAAGAAGCCAATATTATTGCCGGTAGTATTAAATAGATTAAACGTTTCATTATTATAGCGTGTATTTAGTTTTTAAAAATTGTTTTTGTTGTTGGTTATTTTTAGTCAATCAGCCCGAGTGCTTTTTTCAAATCAGCCTCTGCATTTATAAGGTTGAGCAATGTAGAGAAATAGGAATTTTGCGCGACTAATAATTGGGTCTGTGCATTAGTTACTTCCAGGTTACTACCTACGCCGGCTTTATATTTCCTTTGTGCGAGGTCAACCACTTCATTGGCAATATTCAGGTTGTCTGTCTGGCTCTTCAGTTGTATCAACGAATTTTTCAGGGTTCCCCTGGCCTGTGCTGACATAAAGTCTATACCCGATTTCAGGTTTTCTATATTATTGTTCGTCTTGTCAACATTCAGCTTTGCTTCCTTCAGTTGGTTAACCCTCATGAAGCCTGAAAATATAGGCACATTCAGTTGTAAGCCTACTACCGAATTTGATTCATAATGCCTGAATTTCCAGATGTCGGCAAATTTATCAGAACCATAGTTGGTACCCAATGAACCGAACGCTGCCAGCGATGGAATTGCCGCCAGTTTGTACCTGCGCACATTATATTCCTGCAATGTTTTTACGGTATTCAATACGGCATATTCAGGCACCCTTTCGTAGTTATCGCCTTCCATCAGCAAGCTGGCCGCTGTTGCAGCATGTTCCGTCATTGCCGTGTCGGTTATTACTATAGGCTGCGTAATGTTCATACCTATACCATACTTGAGCGCGTATTCTAACAGCTTAATGTTGTTTTCCAGTGTAGCGCTGTCGTTCTGCAGGTTATTCAGTTGCACACGGCTCCTGTCAACATCAATTTTCTCAACGAAACCAGCCTTGCTGGTAGCCTCCAGTTCACCAAACATGCTTTCAGCAGAAGCTAGTGACCTTGCCAGGATATCGCGCTGCCTGTAAACTACGGCCAGCGTGTTGTACGATTTAATAATGTTGTACTTGATGCTCACTACTGTTGTGCGCTCATTCCGGCGGGCCAGTTCCATAGCCATTTTCCTTGCCTGTAAGGCTACCAGCGCACTACCATCGAAAATAAGCTGCGATGCGGAAAGGCCAACTGATGCAGCATAGGGTACCGAAAATGCGAAACCCACAATTGCGTCGGGTGCTGTTGGGCCACCAAACGTACGTGCATTCAGAAACTGGCTTTGCGGTCTGGCAAAGTAATCGAATTCGGCCTTGCCCGATACCTTTGGTAATGCAAGCGATGCTGTTTGTGCATTTTGCGCCTCCTGTATCAATATATCCAATTGTGCGTTCTTAACGGTATAGTTATGCTGCATAGCATAATCCATACAATCTTTCAGGCTTAATTTCTGGGGCTCCTGTGCTTGCGCAAAAGTGGCCGTTATTAGTAAAGTGATTAGTGTGGTGTAGATCCTACTCATATAATTGTGCTTGTTGTTATTGTTTTATTGTACTTTCTTCAAATATTTTTCTTTGTAGGTAATGTATAGCTGCTCGCCCTTTGGTGTCATTATACCATACATGAAGTGTTCCCCTATTTCCATGGCAACATCCATCAAGGTGTTCCGGTCGTTCACCATCAGGTTAGGCTGAAAAATGAGTAACGATGTTTCCATGCGCAGGCGTGCCAATATATCGGCATTGATGTTTTCGCGGTACAGCCCTTCTTTTATACCCTGCAGAATATTTTCACGCATCATGCTCACATCCCTGTCTTGCAAAAGATCGCGGAATGTTTTGTAAGCTACCGGATAGTACCGCTGCATCTCGAATAAGGCCATCGGGTTAATGCGCTTGTTCATGGTATCAAAGAATGCCAGAATTTTCACCATAGCATCTACCGCATTATCAGCATCCTCCAGCGCCTGTGCGCAACTGGCAGTTGTATTATTTTTATACCATATCACGGACTCATTTACTACTTCTTCCTTATTGGCGAAGTGGAGATAGAGCGTTTTTTTAGATATACCTGCCCTGCGGGCTATGTCGTCCATGGTTATCGTTTTGAAACCATATTGGGAAAATAACTCCCCTGACACAATAAGTATTTTTTCTAATTGTTCCATAATAAATTCGATTGCAAAACTATGGAAACGTTTTGTATAAAAAAAGTTTCCGTAGTTTTTATATTTTCTTTAACGGTATAGACAAAGACTATATCACACCAGCCATAAATGCATTACAGCAAAATAACTTTGCATTTTATATTGCAAATACTCCTTATTTTGCTGCCGAATTCAAAAACATGTATCTGAAACCGGCTTTTATTATCCTTTCGTCCTGCTGCCTGCTGCTTTCGGCATGTGGTTCTTCAAAAAAAACTGCAAAAACACAAAACCTGATGCCCGGTACGTGGCAAGCGACACCAATAAACATTGATGGTGATAGTAAAGACTGGCCCTCCCCCTACCCTAATTATGACAGCAAAGGCAAGATCGGCTATGCGACAGCAAATGATGGCAAATTTTTGTACATAACGGTGGAAACCGGCGATGAACTCACCCAGCTGAAGATACTCAAGGCAGGCATGACGGTTTCTATTGATACCAGTGGAGGAAAAAGCCCGGGCTTCAGTATTAAGTATCCGCTCGAAAACGAGAATACTGAAATAGATATACCTAGGCCCGATAACAACACCAAGGATGCATCCATGCACGCAGCAAAGCAAATGACGCAAAATATACGCAAGGCCATTGAAGTAACCAATCAATATTCATTGCAGGGGTTCAGCGGGTGCGATGGTGGCTATATGGTACCACAGGTGCCCCCGTGCGGTATTAAGGTAAGGATGCGCCTGGATGAGTACAAAGAGATTGTTTGGGAAGCTGCCATACCCGTAAAATTGCTTTACGGCAAAGAAAAGCTCACAGCTGCCGAGGCCGACAAACCTATATCGGTTTGCTTTGCGGTAAACGGGGTGAAGAAACCAAAGTCAGAAGGAAGCGACAATGTAAATAATAATATGGGTGCCGATATGAACGGAACACCCGGCAGCCAGCACAACAGTGCTCAGCGGGGCACAGGTGGCGGCAGAAGGCCAGGCAGTGATAACCCGATGGAGCACATGTATACCGCAACCAAAACCTGGAAACAGTTTCGCCTGGCCGCGGAGCCGAAATAGCCTTGATACACACTCGGCTTTAAGGTCATTTATATAACCGAAAATTAATTATTTCGCCAATCCTAACGTTTTTAGTAAATAATACGTCTTACTAGGTGTTAGCTGCTAAACTGTCTTTTATTTTTCGCCAGGCATGTTTTTCGCTTCCAGCCCCTGTAAATTTCTACTATTCACTACACATAACACCCCGTCAACCTTATTATCAGTTTATGTAGCATGTCTTTCAAAAAAGACATGCTTTTTTTGTCTGAACTAATGATTCATTTTATTTTTTAGATAAGGCCCTATGTAATACCAGCTTTAATAATAAAACGGCACGGTTACGATTGTTGTGTACCTACCGGCACACGGTTTATTTAAGTGTTTACCAGCTACAACCATCTTGCACCTGCCTGCGCAATGACGTGACTTTAGTGCCACATTTTGATGTATAAGCTATCTAACTCAGGTTATACACTGGTTTTTGGTTTTCCTAACCTGCATTATTCATAAATGCACTTTTGAATGTTCAATACCTTAAAAATTGTCTTCCGCCAGTTAAGACCCCAACCCTAAAGGGTGACATGTTTCGTCATTATGTTATTTATTTATAATGAATACATAAAACAACATAGCATGTCACCCTTTAGGGAAGGGGTGACCCAGCGGAAGAGAATTTATGAATAATGCAGGCTAACTATTGGCAAAGGGTATAAAAGCATTAAGGGTAACCCTATACAGCAACAGGCGCCAAAAGGCGCCTGTTGCTGTATAGAATGTTGTTGGTATCGTTTATTGCTTAATGAACTTCCTGATAGCAACCCTGCTGCCTGATTCATCGAAAAGAGATACCATGTAAATACCGTCAACCAAATTGCTGATATCTACTGATTTCACGTTCTTTTCGTCTTTAACAATACGGCCATCTACACTGCTGATAACAGCACGCAGGCTAACCGGCGCTTCAATGTTCAGTATTGTCGATGCCGGGTTTGGTCCTACTTTTATCTGGCCTTCCATGCTTACCGAATTAACGGCAAGGTTGGTGATAATGTAGTTTGCCGCATCGTTTTCGCAACCGAAAGAATCTTTAACGTGAACGTTGTACGTACCATTCAATGCCGCAGAGAATGTATTGATGGTAGCACCCGTTACCGCAACACCATTTTCATACCACTGGTAAGAAACGTAGTAAGTAGGTACAGAGAATGTGTTAGTATACCAATTGAACGTAATTACAGGCACCGGCAATGGATGCACTACTAACGATCTTGAAACAGAACAACCAGTAGGCAATGTATAAGTAACCGTTACTGTACCACCTGAAACGCCGTGCAGTACGCCTGTAGGGCTGATGCTGGCTACTGATGATGGCGTTGCGGTCCATGCACCACCAGCCATGTAATTACTCAATGAATCGTCAGTTGTTGCGCAGAAGGCAGCGCTACCAACAATAAATGGTGGTGCCGGGTTAACCGTCATTGCACCAGTTACATAACAGCCTGTTGATGGGAACGTATAAGAGATGGTTGCAGAACCTGCATTTACACCCTTAACAGCACCAGGGCCGGTAAGCTTTGCCTTGAATGTATCAGAAGAACTCCACACGCCACCTATTGAGGTATCAGAAAGTACACGTGTTGCACCAGGGCAAACATTAAATGTACCGGTTATTGGTGCCGGAATACGGTTCACCGTCATGGTACGGAAAGTAGCACAACCTGAAGGTGGTGTATAAGTGATGGTAACCGTACCGGCTGCAACACCCGTTACTGTACCCAGGCCAGCCGCAGCAATAGCAATAGCACTGTTACTACTGCTCCATAAACCCGAAGGCACAGAGTCAGTAAGCGTAACCGCTGAATTTACACACACAGCTGTTGGGCCTACAATTGCAGGTGGGAACGTTGAAATAGTTAAAGACGTAGTTACGGTAAACGAACCGCAAGCACTGCCAAGGCTGTAACTGATAGTTACAGTACCCGGTGAAACACCGTATACGATGCCTGTAGTAGGGTTTATTGTAGCGATAGCGGTATTGCTACTGCTCCATGTACCACCGCCGCCGCCTGATGTGCGTACCATTGTACCCGTTGCACCAGGGCATATAGATGATGGACCGGAAATAGAACCTGCAGATACCGTGTTTACGACGGTATCGCGATAGGTGGATATACCCGTGCCACACGCACCTGTTTTGGAATAAGAAATTGTAGCCGTACCCAGTGCAACACCATAAGCTGCACCTGTTGAAGCATTGATACTAACAATACCTGGCGCTGAAGAACTCCAGGTGCCACCGGTTACGGTTGTGGACAATGTAGTTGAAGTACTGATACATATCTGGCTGGCACCGGAAATTGTACCCGCTGATGGTGGCCCGTTTACAGTAATAGTATCATACGCAGTGCCTGAATAGGGTGTTGAGTACGTAATAACTGCTGTACCAGCCGCATTACCACGTACTACACCTGCTGTAGTGATAGATGCTATTGAAGGACTTAATGAACCCCATGTACCACCGGTAGTAGAATCGGTTAAAGTAATATTGGCACCCACGCATACCGATGAAGGACCTAGTATCCGGGCAACCGGTGGAATGTATTCATGAATCTGGGTAGAGTCATTGTTCCATTTGTCGCCGGCATCTGCACCGCCTGAGCCATTAACCATGTTAATAACACCATACAATGCTACTGTTCCCGAACCAATAGCCGTAGGGGCTGTCCACGGAATAACCATCCTGTAAATGGTTCCTGCACCACCTGAACCGGAAGTCGCAGCTAAAGAACCAGCTGAATGCTCCGTAAGCAGGAATGAACCAGCAAAAATTGCATGGGTTGCTGTACCTGATGGCAGCCCCGATGTTGCGAGCGTACCCGCATTCAGTGCGCCACCCGTGCCTGCATAGTGCCAGCTGCTGGTGAAAATTGCATTATAAACGGCAGTCAACTGAAAGCCAAAACGGGGCAAACTAGTTGAAGACAAATTTTTACCAATCAGGACAATGTTATAACTGCGCCCTGCCACGTAATGATCAACCAATGTGCCCGCAGAATCCAGGTAAACGGCAACACTATCGGTTGTTGTAGCACCGCTGCTGTGGCAGGCACTACCGCTGCAACCAGTTACACCTGTTGCACCCGTACCATTAATTGCAGATGCTGATGCACCCGGTGACGAACTGTTACTAGACAGGGTTAGGTAAAATAAGCCAGCGATAAGAGGCAATAGTAAAAGTTTCTTCTTCATAGAATTAATTGGAATTATCATTATTGACAAGGCACAACAATGCCCTGACCTGTACAAGCATTAAAGATATAAAAATGAACTTGAAATATCAAAAATAATTAAAAGTTCGCTATGTTTTACGTCATATTACAGCAATATTTCCATGAAAAAGGGTTGCCTTATGTGGCAACCCTCGTTTTTATTATCTTGAAATTAATATTATCGTTTTATCAGTTTTTCAACCAGAAGCCTGTTACCCTTGGTATCGTATACCGTTAGTATATACAAACCATCGGCCAGCGATGATATGTTGATGTCTTTGCTTGTTGTGTTCGCAATTACAACTTTACCTTCAATGCCGGTAACGGTAGCCGATACTTCAGCAGCAGTTTCTATATGCACTATGTCTGTTGCAGGGTTAGGGTAAACGCTGATAGCAGCAGCTTCGCCAACATTACCAACAGCCAGATTATAAAGGCCATAAGGGTCTGAAAGCCTTACACAACCAAAGGTATCGGTAACCATAACACGATAGCTGCCGTTTACATAACCAGTTGTAGTGCGGTTAGTTGCACCGGCAATGGTTATTGTATTCAGGTACCATTGGTAATGGGTGTAGTAGCTGAAGGTGCTGAAAAGGTTAGTAGCATGGTTAAAAGTAATTACCGGTGCCGGAAGCGGATGCACGTTTAATACAATTTGGTTGGTAGTTATAGTGCAGCTACCCGGTATATTTACAAAACAGGTGTAAATACCGGTGCTTGTAGCAATATAGGTTGTATTTGTAGCACCAGGGATATTAACAGAATTTTTCTTCCACTGGAACAAAACGCCGGTTGCTGCCGATGAAATATTTACACGTAACGTAGCACTGCCGCCTTCGCAAAATGCGGTAGTGTCTGTTGTAAAAATAGTTGGTAAAGCTACTTCTACTACATTGTAGGTAGCTGAGGTAGTTACGCAGCCCGTAGGCACGGTTATTTTAAGTGAATAACTGCCAGATGCGGTAGCCGTATAGGCCACATTCGTAGCTCCGGCAATAGCCGTAGCACCATTATACCACTGGTAGGTATAACCCGCGCCAGTTGCGCCTGTAAGGGTTACGCTGCCACCTGTGCAAAATGAAAGGGAACCCGACGTTGTAACAGTGCCCGATGCTGAAGGATCTACAACAACAGTTGTTGGTGGCGTGCCCCTGGTAGTGCAACCAAAACTATTGGTTACTTCCACCCTGTAGGTATTGGAAGTACGCGCCGTGTAAGTTATGTTTGTTGCACCTGCAATAGCAGCACCGCCTGCATAAGAGCCTGTCCTCCACTGGTAGGTATACCCAGTTGGCGCAGTAAGTACAACACTGTCGTATGAACATATTGTAACCGTACCAGTAGGCGTTGCAACAGGAGTAGGAGGTGCCGGATTTACTGTAAGCATAGTTGTATCGGTAGCTGAACAACCCCATGTATCGGTAGCTGTAAATGTATAAATGCCGCTTGCAGTAGTTGGCGCACCAAATATCTGCGGGTTGCGCGATGTTGTGGTGAACAACGTACCAGGCCCGGACCAAGAATAAGAATAAACGCCCGAACCGCCTGAACGGCCACCTGTAAATACTACATTGGTGCCTGCACAAACTGTGTTAGGTGTAATAGAAGCAACTACTGCAACAGCAGTGTTGAAACTATCGTTCATACCTGTATTATCGTTGATCCTGAGTGTGCCCGCAGCCGTGGTTGCACCCCAGCCATATAATTTGAAAGTAACCGTTTTGCCTGCACAAATGTGCAAAGGTGTTGCCGGAGAAAAGGCTATAGTTATCGCCGATGTGGTTGCATAGCCTGTGGCCGTTGCGCCATAATTAATATCGCCTGCACCCATGTTATAGGTAAGCTGGCAACTGCTTGGGCCGGTGGCACTCACCTGCGACTGTAACACCACGTTCCTTACTACCACTTCGGTAGTGGAATTGGTGGATACTGTAAAATAAATATACTTATTATTGGTTTGTGCAGTTGCCAACGAGCCGCCAATTTCCCAGTTACTGGTATTATAACAAGCACCTGCTGCGGTTCCCGCCATAGCTGAACTTCTGTGCCACTGAGAAACGAAGATAGAAGCTGCACCGGGAGTGATGAGCGCAGGTTGGGTCGTGTTAAACGTGCTGGAATCAGTAGCAATCGTGGTCGATGCCGCGGAGCCCGTCCATACGAAAGGATTGATGGCTGTTTGTGCGTTCAACAAAGTTGTGGAGAACAGTACCGACAGGAATAAGCATACTGAACTAAGTAAAACTTTCTTCATAAATAATATTTAAATTCGACTTACAAATTAAAGGGTGCTACCCTTATGCTAGTAAAGGTAGTGTGTAAAAATAATAAAAATCTCATGTCATAGGTATATTATTTTTTTTGTCCTTTTAACATTCAATCCTTGTTTAACTTGTAATTAAATCGCCCACCCTTTTTTGTACAACATTAGTTTTCAAAAAATTACGCTGCAAATGCTAATTTGCCTGCGTGTAATGCCTTCACCTCAACTCTTCCCAAGCTGTATTAGTAAGTTATTTGTATAAAAGAGGTGCGCCCGTATGAGCATTTACATTATAATAAACCTCACTTTTGCAATTGTAATACACCACTCATGCTAAGAAACAGCCTTGTTTTACTATATGTATTCCTTTCGTTGTCAGGTTTGGCCTGCAAGCCTGGTGCCGGTAAAGAAAGCTATCAGCAAACGGAACGGCCGCAGCAAGTTACGCCCCAACCAACAACAGCGGCATTCACGGAAACATTTGAAACAGGTTCAAAAGGCGGGTATGCCGCAGCAGGGGTTACCCTTGGTTCGGGTATATGGCTCTTCGACAATGCATTGATAGGCGGCGCAGACAACGACAGTAAGCACGACGCACGGGCGGCCCGGATACAACATAACGGGAGCATCACTATGAATTTTGATGTGAACGGGGCTGTTAAGCAGGTGAGCATAGCGGCAGGCAGTTTCGGCACCGATGCACTGGCAACATGGGGCCTGTGGCTATCAACCGATGCAGGCAGCAACTGGCAGCAGGCTGGTAGCGATGTTACCACTACAGCCCACTCATTAACTACTTCAACTTTTGTGATAAATACTACCGGGGCAGTCCGTTTCCAGCTACGGCATATAAGCGGTGGCAGGCTCAATGTAGATGATTTCAGTATAAATGGTGCAACCAGCAGTAGCGATGGAGCAGGTACTGCAACTAAAGCCGGCAATGAACAAACCGCAAGCAACCGGGATGACAACCTGGCACTGGGCAACCCGAGCGGCGCTACACCTAAAATTACCAACCCCAATAATTACCTGCTGGTAAAGCCGCAATACACACTGGCATACAATAACAGCAAAGGAATGGCCAACTGGATAAGCTGGCACCTGAGCACAGCCTGGAAAGGCGATGCCAAACGCTGCAATTGTTTTGAAGCAGATAACACATTGCCTGAAGGCTTTTTTAAAGCAACCACCAGTGACTATACCGGTACAGGATTTGACAGGGGGCACCTTTGCCCGTCGGACGACCGAGATGCTTCCGCCACCGATAATGCTGCAACTTTTTTAATGACGAATATGTCGCCACAGGCACCACACCTTAACCAGCAAACATGGGAAGCACTGGAAGCCTATTGCCGTAAACTGATGATACAGGGTAATGAACTGTACATTGTTGCCGGTGGCTATGGTACCGGTGGTGATGGCAGCACGGGCAGCAGTACCAGCCTTGCCGGGGGCCACATAAATGTGCCGTCACACTTCTGGAAAATAGTTGTAGTACTGCCTGAGGGCACAAACGACATAAGCCGCATAGGCCCCGATACCCGTGTAATAACTGTTGACATGCCTAACACCCAAAGCGTAAACCAATACCATTGGGATCATTACCGAACCAGTATAGGCGCAATTGAGGCTGCAACGGGTTACGACTTCCTGAATAACATTACCACAACCATTCAAAGATCGCTAGAGCTAAAAATTGATGCGGGGCCTACCCGGTAATGCAATAGACAGTTGCTGACCTTCGTAATTGGCAGACAAAGGACAGAAATTTCACAGATAACATTTTCTTCATAATAAGATAATACCCTACTCCATGTGTGGTAATATAGCGGTATTACTATTGTGGCAACTAATAACACATACATGAAGAAAATTTTCCTGATGCTGTCAATGACGGCAATGGTGCTGTCTTTCAGCAATTGTAAAAAAGAAGCCAAGCCATCAGTGGCAACGGTATCAACAACCGTTACACCCACTACAATAGCAGGCAACGGGCTACAGGCAGCGGTGTATACCGGTTTCCCTGAAACGTTTGAAACGGGTAGTAAGGGCGCGTATGCTGCGGGCAATGTAACGCTTACTACAGGATCGTGGAACCTGAGCGATGCATTATTGGGTAGCCTTACCGGCGACCATAAAAATGGCAGCCAGGCTGTGCGCATACAGAATACAGGTATGCTTACCATGAATTTTGACAAAACAAATGGTGCCACCCAGGTTACTATCGCGCATGCTATTTATGGCACCGATGCTTCAAGTACCTGGACATTATGGTATTCAACCAACTCGGGCTCTACCTGGACACAAACGGGTGGTACTACCACTACTTCTTCTGCAACAGTTAACACGGCCACTTTCACTTTAACGGTAACCGGCAATGTACGTTTCCAGTTGCGTAAATTGAGCGGCGGCAGGTTAAACATTGACGACTTCACCATTACAGACAACAGCGGCGGAACCGGTGGCGGAACCGGCGGCACGGCAACAAGAGATGATAATATGGGCATGGGTAACCCGAGCGGCGCAACTACCAGCACTGCAAACACAACCAACTACCTGATGGTTAAAACGCAATATGCATTATCATACAACAATTCAAAAGGTATGGCTAACTGGGTAAGCTGGCACCTGAGTACAGCATGGAAAGGCACTGCTACGCGTTGCGATTGTTTTACACAAGATGGTACTTTACCAACCGGCTACTACAGGGCTTCAACATCTAACTATACCAGCACAGGGTTCGATCGTGGCCATCTTTGCCCGTCTGATGACCGTGACGGCAGTGCCACTGACAATGCAGCTACCTTCCTGATGACGAATATGTCGCCACAGGCACCAATGCTGAACCAGCAACCATGGGAAGCACTGGAAGCTTATTGCAGAACGCTTATTAATGCGGGTAACGAATTATACATTATTGCCGGCGGCTACGGCACAGGCGGCACAGGCAGCAATGGAGGTACTACCAACACCATAGCCAGCGGAAATATAAACGTACCGTCGCACTTTTGGAAAGTTATAGTGGTATTACCTATTGGCACCAGCGATGTAAGCCGCGTTTCAACATCGACCCGCGTTATTGCCATTGATATGCCAAACGTACAGAGTGTAAATGCACATACGTGGGATTATTACCGTACAAGCGTTAATGCTATTGAATCAGCTACTGGTTACGACTTCCTGAACAATGTATCAACAACCATACAAAGCACTATTGAAGCAACTGTTGACGCAGGCGCAACACACTAAAACAGCATCATAAACAGAAAAGCTCCACCTTACAAAAGGCGGAGCTTTTCTATTACATATAAATTACGGTAAAATTGACCGTCGGAATCAGGCTACTTGCTTATGTGGCAATACGGTATAGGTATACGTTCCATTTTCCTTTTCGCCCTCTTCAAAAGTCACCTCTACTTCCTCTGGTTCGAAGTAAACAGCGACTTTTTTCTTGAAGATACTCAGGAAAGAAGCAAAGGCATTTTTCATAACGGGTCGGTCGGTCGGTTGTGTTAGTACGGGTTTCATAATCGGATTGTTTAGCAAAAATAAACCACCATCACAATTCAGCAATAATTAAATAACGAAAACTTGTTCTTAATATTGTACCTACGAAGATAAAGTATAAATGGTTTTTGTGGTGCGGATGCATTGTTAATTTTACTAACAGGTTTTTAAGGTTTCCCCTCTCATATAATTTATTTGGATAGCATAAAAACTTTTTCTACTTTTGCAATCCCAAATTTTTCCCTGCTATTTCTCACAAGGAAATATCCGCAGTTGCAGCAGGGGGATTGGTATTTTTTAACTTAAAACAAATTATGGCAACAGAAAACAACCTTCAGGATTACGAGCTGATGGTCATTTTTACTCCGGTGCTATCGGATGATGACTACAAGACCGCTCAGAAGAAATTTACAGATCTTATCACTGCCGAAGGCGGTGAAATTGGCACTCAAAATGCATGGGGTCTTCGCTCGCTTGCTTATCCAATAGCTAAAAAGACAACTGGTCTTTACTATGTATTGGAATTTAAAGCACCGCCTACTACCAACGCAAAGCTGGAAATTCAGATGAACCGTGATGAAAGCATCATGCGTCATATGGTTACCCGCCTTGATAAATATGCGGTTATTTATAACAACAGGAAGCGTACTAAAACCACTGCTGAAGAAGCTGTATCTTAAAAACAATCCCACACAAAATGGCAAAGCAAAACGAAATAAAATTTTTGACATCAACCCGTGTTGAAAAGCGCCAGAAGAAATACTGTCGTTTCAAGAAAATGGGTATCCGTTATATAGATTATAAAGACGGAGAATTTTTGAAGAAATTCCTGAACGAACAAGGCCGTATGTTGCCACGTCGTATCTCAGGTAACTCCCTCAAATTCCAGCGCAAAGTAGCGCAGGCTATTAAGAAAGCCCGCCAAATGGCAATTTTACCATACGTAACTGACCTTTTAAAGTAAACAATCATGAATATCATTCTTATAAAAGACGTTGATAACTTGGGTTCAGCGCACGAAATGGTGGAAGTAAAGCCGGGATATGCCCGTAATTTTTTAATTCCACAAAAATTTGCAATTGAAGCTAGCGGTTCTAACAAGAAGATAATGGAAGAGCGCCGCAAGCAATTGCAGAAGAAAGAAGATAAATTAATGGCGCAAATCGCCAGCGTTACTGAAGTACTGAAATCATCACCGATCAAAATTGGTGCTAAATTAGGTATCAGCGGTAAGATCTTCGGTTCTGTTACAGCTATCCAGATCGCACGTGCAATCCGCGAGCAGAAAGGATATGAAATTGACCGCCGCCGTATCACCATCCTTGACGATGTTAAGGAAGCAGGTATACACAAAGCGAGCATCGATTTCGGTAAAGAAAACGTTGTTGAAATTGAATTTGAAGTAGTAGGCGAATAATATCCCTCCTATTCATAATACTGAAACCGTCCCGCTAAAGTGGGGCGGTTTTTTTTATTCCTCGATTATTGTATATTTGCAATTACAAATAATTATTTTTCGCCAAAGGAATACGAATGAGTAAGCAGTTTCATCGTTTTATTGAGAATATTGAAAACAAACGTATAAAAGCCGTAGATGCCTGGTTTCAAAAAGAAACAGCCGCACAAAAAATCGGTGTTCAAGATCGTTTTAAGGCTGAATTAGACAAGAGGTACAACTATTTTATAACTGGAGGTACAATGGTAGCCGGTGCGGAGGCACAAAAAAGTATTCTGGAACTCATGAAACGCATTAATTAATATCATTTATTCTTTCGTTTTCGATCCGGTTGCAATTGAAGAATACCAGGAATCTATTTTTTGGTATGGCACCCAGAGCGTGATAGCTATGGCCAGTTTCGAACAAACGGTGCGCAAAACGATTGGTAGTATTTGCACCCAGCCAGCACAATACCAACAGACACAAGGCTACCAGGAAGCCCCCCTTACCGCATTTCCATTTTCAATAATGTTTCTTGTTCACGAACCTACGCATACAGTTGTAATTCTTTCGGTCTGCCACCATAACCACCACCCGAACAGGAAATAGGAAATGAACACCTGGGCTGCACTATCTCTATACAGTGCTATTATATGGTTGGTTTACAACAAAAACCTCATTTACTAATCACTGCTGTCCGATTAAAATATTATTTGGCGTACGTACCCTTGACTATTCATTTATTGAAAATTGAACAAATTTTAAGTACCGATTGGTGTAGAACTGCATTCGAAATGGGTTCGGATGCCATAGGGTTCACTTTTGAGAGCGGAGCAACAGAGCGTAGAGCGAGTTGCTCCGCTTTTTGTTTTATTTGTATCTGGTCAGAGACTCTTTCAACTAACGTGTAAGTGGTTGCTTGCGTAGTTCTGGCTACAGAGGGAACGCTTACTCGATACATTACCAATAAAACAGTTAAATTTAGAGTTTGATAGCGTCAAATTTGTAAAAAATCATGAAACTGTATCTAGTTCTGGTGTTGTTGGTTTGTTGTCGCTGCAATCGGTCATGGGGCCAGGTGGAGATAACGTCTTTGAGCTATCTCAATGAAAATAGTTCATTGAAAGGCGAACTCAGGTATTTTACATTTGATACTTCGGGGTATTTTGTGGCCGTATATGAGTCTGATTCTTTTCAGGTTATCCGTCCCAAAGAGGAAACACTCAGTTTTGCCACTTATGATGAGATAAGGGAAAAAGACGACTTTGTGCAGTTATTTACCAATACCTCCGGCCAATATTATAAACTGAAGAATTCAACAGCGTTGTTGGGACCATACAAAGGCGAACTTGACTTCATTCTCAACAGAACATCAACAAAGCTTGCTTTCACTACCAAAAATAATGGACTTATCTCTTTGTATTTAGGTGATTCATTAGTTAGCAAAGTAAAGGGGCGAAAGCTTGAATATAATTTTGGTTACGGCAACTGGTGTGCACTTAGCGACACTGGCTTGGCGATCTACTATATTTATGCAGATCACAAATACCGGTTATTTATCAATCACACACAAATAGATAGCTCAGACAGGGCTTTTAAGAACATCGGTGTTAATGATTACGGCGACTATAGCTATATCAGGTTCGACAAAAAGGGTGTTTATCTAAAGACCCGCGATACTATACTCGGCCCTTTTGATTCATTCGCTTATGACAGGATAATTTATTACCGTAGTATACAGAATGATGGAAGTTATTATTACGAGATGCCTGGTGAAAAACGAGATCGATGGGTGATCAACAACAGGGTAATAAATGTGTGTCCGGACTATCTTACTTTAACAAAAAATGGTCATTACATGTACTTCTACAAAGATGACATAGTGTCCGGTGCGAGGCAGCCACTGGATATGAAAAATTTCGACCTCGCTATAATGGGTGTCCCTATACGTGGCAAAAACGAAATAGCAATTGTAAACAATTTATATAAACTGAATATAGACGGAAAAATTTGCCAATTGCCATACAACAAAATAGAAGAGCCGGTGTTGGACACGATGGGAAATTATGCTTTTTGCGGTGTCCGCGAGTTTTACATGTATCGAATAGTAAACGGCATGGAGCGACCGAAGCCGTTATCGAAATATGGAATAAGGCCAAGGATTGTGAAAATGGATGCTCATGGCAGTACCTACCATGTCTTTAATACTGATGATTCGGCTTACCTGTATCATGATAAAATATTAGTACATGCAGCGTCGGATGAAGAGGGCTGCGTATCATTTCTGAAGCAAAAGTTTCAGTGCCATCCTGAAGCAATTATGCTTTCGGCCCAGGGTGTGGAATATAGAGGGGGGATTTTTAACGAAGGTAACATACGAAAAACCGAATCCTGGTTCGAAACAGAGCACGATTACGGGTATTTCACTGAATCTGAGGCCGACAAAGCAAGCCGCCTTACGCAACAGCAGCACAGAAGACGAATAGTAAAATGCGGTGTGTTAAATAATCATACTTATTACATAATGGCCCGAAAGGGTGGCGGCTATGCCATCTATGTGGATTTTAGCTTGATTGCAGTTCTCAAGGGCGACGAAATTGATGGAATTGATGGTGTAGTATCGAACCAGGTATACCTTGATAGCAAACATCTTATTTTTTACAGTAAAAGACAGGGCCGGATATGCCGGTATAAAATAACGTTATGAGAACCAGTATTGCTTTTTTGTTTCTTTTTTTTTACTCCATTTGCAGCACAGCGCAGAAAATGGCGGAAGATTATTATGAGCAGGGACTCGTCGCCTTTGCTAAAGAAGACTATCAAAAAGCGATTGACGAAAACAATTTCCTCTTGTCGCACTATATAAAGTACAGGAATAACCGACCTGCAAATCGGGTTCTCGGACTTGCGTATATGAAGAAGGGGTATTTTGACAGCGCAGTTGCAATTTTCAACAACCTTATCACAGATACTTCGGGATACAACCGGCGTAACGAAAAGCATGATATCGGCTTGTTACTTGCAGCAACCTACAAAGCATGGGGGAAGTACGATAGTGCCACAAAGTATCTCTATCTTTCAGATACTTTGAATTTCTATTCAAACGGATGTGGCAATTGCACAGAAGGCGAGATATATAAGTCGACTTACCGTCTCATAGAGCTTTTTGAAACTATGGGTGACACATTGTTGATAAAAAAAGAGCTTCTGAAATTGGCCGTGTTTAGTCCGTCATACTCCCAGAAATTCTTAGATAAACTAAGGGAAATATTTGTTCGCGAGGGGAATGTTATCAGGCTAAAAAAAGAGTTCGGTACTGCATGCAAAAATGTCCACAATGACAAGAATACGCTATCAATCTACGGCCCATACATTATTTTCCAAAATGCAAAAATGTATTTGGGGTACGAATACGGTAGAGGAGGCGACACAAAAACATACGTTCAACATACGAGTTTCTACAAAATGCTGATGTCATTGCCAGAAACATCTGTCAAGCACAAACGCTAAACCTATGGCTATACTCGTCTATTTGAAATAGTATGGTAAGCAAGCCTTTATGCAGAGGCTGCCTACGAAAGCTACAACAATAATCTCAAACCCTCCGCAAACTGGTTCCTCCCGTAGCCACTGGTCTAAGTATGTCCTTCGTCCTCCCATTCAGGAAGCATTTGCTTCCGAAATGGGAATCTACCATATACTCCACCTCTATAACCAAAATGTAAATTTTATTATGTTTATTGGGGAATACTACCCCCTTTATTGAAACCACCAATACAGGTATCATAAAATTGCTCATTTAGCGTTAAATAAATGTATTTAGTAAGCCTGTTTAAGCGTAAATTTGCGGCTTCTAAAACCAATTTATGAAAGAAGTAGTTATAGTAGCCGCTGTACGTACACCAATTGGTATGTGGGGTGGTGCTTTAAAAGACTTTTCAGCTACCAAGCTGGGAGCAATAGCCATTAAAGGTGCACTGGAAAGAGCCGGTGTAAATCCATCGGATGTGAATGAAGTACTGATGGGCTGCGTAATGCAGGCCAATCTGGGTCAGGCACCTGCCAGGCAGGCTGCCCGCTTTGCCGGTATACCCGACAATGTACCTTGTACTACCGTAAATAAAGTATGTGCAAGCGGCATGAAGGCTGTTATGCAAGGCGCACAATCTATTATGCTGGGCGATAACGATGTAGTTATTGCAGGCGGTATGGAAAGCATGAGCAATGTACCTTTCTACAGCGAAAATATGCGTTGGGGTAACAAGTATGGTAATGTAACCATGACTGACGGCCTGGCTAAAGATGGCCTTACCGACGTTTACCACAACTACCCCATGGGTAATTGCGCAGAACTTTGTGCTACAGAATACAAAATAAGCCGCGAAGATCAGGATGCATTTGCTATACAAAGCTACAAGCGCAGCCAGGCTTCGGTGGAGGCTGGTTTATTCGCCAACGAAATAGTGCCTGTAGAAGTGCCACAGAAAAAAGGCGACCCGATACTGATTACTAAAGATGAAGAGCCATACAACGTTAAGTTCGATAAGATACCAGCGTTAAAATCAGCTTTCGTAAAAGATGGTTCGGTAACGGCAGCTAATTCAAGCACTATGAATGATGGCGCTACCGCACTTATTTTAATGAGCAAGGAAAAAGCGGAAGCTTTGGGCATTAAGCCACTGGCCAAAATTATTGGTTATGCTGATGCAGAACAAGCACCAGAGTGGTTCACTACCACCCCTTCAATAGCTGTGCCTAAGGCAGTTGCTAAAGCTGGCCTTAAAATGGAAGATATTGAATACTTTGAACTGAATGAAGCCTTCAGCGTTGTGGGTCTGGCTAATTGCCGCATCATGAAGCTGAACAACGATCAGGTTAATGTAAATGGCGGTGCTATTGCATTGGGCCATCCATTAGGTTCTAGTGGTGCGCGCATCATTACTACACTTATCAATGTACTTAACCAGAAAGGCGCTAAATATGGTGCAGCTGGTATTTGCAATGGCGGCGGCGGCGCAAGTGCGGTGGTTATTGAAAGAATGTAATTTTTAATTTACATATTTTAGAAAAAGGGTTTCGCAAGTTGATGCGAAACCCTTTTTATTTAGTGCTGCTACTGTTCTGGTAACAGCGTGTGAGCCAAACTTACATGCTGTGCTTTTTATTTTTAACTTTTAATTTTTGATTTGACCAACCCTTATATTTGCAAGACAAACTGTATGAAATGAATAAGATTCTTGTTACTGGTGGCTGCGGATATATTGGTGGTCATACGATTGTTGATTTAATTGAAAATGGCTTTGATGTAATATCGGTTGACGATCTTTCAAGGGGATCTTTAAAAATGTTGCAAGGCATTGAAAAGGCTGTAGGCCGCCCTATTAAAAACTACAAAGTTGACCTTTGCAACCTCGATGATACTGACGCTATTTTCATGGAAAATCCGGATATAGTCGGTGTTATACATTTCGCTGCATTTAAGTCGGTGCCAGAATCGGTTGATGACCCGATTATGTATTTCAGGAACAATTTCAATTCGCTCATTAACATACTACAGTGCGCTGAAGCCTACAACGTAAATAATTTCGTCTTCTCTTCATCATGCTCGGTATACGGCAACCCTGCCAAATTACCGGTAGCCGAAGAGGACCCGTTCACAGAGCCTGAATCGCCGTATGCCCGCACTAAGCAGGTAGGCGAGGCCATCTGCAGGGACTTCACCCGCGTAAAACAGCATTTTAATACTATTTTACTGCGTTATTTCAATCCTGCGGGGGCTCACCCCTCAGGCATGCTGGGCGAGTTCATGGAAAAGCCTGAAAACGTAGTCCCGGTTATTACCCAAACTGCCATAGGCAAAAGAAATGAAATGACCGTTTTCGGTACCGATTACGATACCCGCGACGGTTCGTGCATACGCGACTACATACATGTTTGCGATATAGCACATGCGCATACCCGTGCACTGCAATATATAATTGAAGACCGCAACAAACTGAACTGCGAAGTATTTAACCTGGGTAGCGGCAATGGCGTATCGGTATTAGAACTGATTCAGGCATTTGAAAAAGTATCGGGCTTAAAGCTGAATTACAAAGTAGGCCCACGCAGGCCGGGCGATGTTATTTCGGTATACGCCGATAACAGCCGCGCTAAAAAAGTACTCGGCTGGGAAACCAAGTACGACCTGGATGCTATGATGGATACTTCCTGGAAATGGGAACAAGCACTTGCGGCAAACAAAAAACAAGCTGTAGGATAAAAAAGTAAAAAATCAAACCCGTGCAATGTTGCACGGGTTTTGCTTTATGGTCATTCAATACCATTTATATTCAACACCGGGCACTAAAAACACGTCATTGCCCCCGATAGGTGCAAAAGGTTTGTAGCCATCCATCAACATGTGCCGGAGGATAAAAAGTAAAAAAGCAAAACCCGTGTAGTGTTGCGCGGATGGTATATGTGCAAAAAACAAATAATTGAATCCATGGGTTTCTTTCAACAACTATTTACCAAAAAACAAATTGACAGCCGCATTTTGGGTGTATGGGAGACTGACCCAGATGATGCACAAACCCTTCGGAATTTCGGCAAAAACAGAATGACTTTTTCAAGCGATGGCCGCTTGGTATACGACGCATTTGTAGGCATAAAAATCCAGCGTATGAACTTGGTTTTCTATACCGAAAACGGATGGATCATATCCAACCAACCCTCGCACCCGAGAGAAGAAAGAACAAAATATTATTTCGACGGCGCAAGCAAGCTGATCGTCGAACTTGGTGGCGATAAGGCAAAATACATCAGGGTTAGTGCTCATTGAACAGTAAATCGCCACAGGCTATCAGCCTGATGGCACGGCAATAAAATTGACAGTTGGGATTTCTGTTTTTATCGAATAAATCCTAGACCTAATTTAAATAATTGGGATGGCAATACATAACTATCTTTATACTTTTAGCTATAAATTTAAGAAAAATAATGCCCATGAAAAAAATGATAGTGTTGCTGCTTTATGCCTTTACGTTAACCTCATGCGCCAATAAAGCTGCCGGTGGTGGGGAGATGAATACGCTCAATATACCAGGAACGCACTTGTACATGACTGTGCCAAAGAACTATAAGCTTGCAACCAATTTTGCAGGGTTTACTATTAATGATGAAGCTGCAATTAGTGTAATGGATATTATAGGCGGCAGCTACTATAGCAATGGTGCGACATTTACAAAGGAAAATTTTGAAGCCAATAATATAAAAGTTATTGGCTTTGAAATGCTGAAAATTGATGGATACCCTGCAAAGTATGCGCTAATCAAAGCTGCTGACGGCACTACAGGATTAGGCTTAATTTTTGGAGACAGCACTTTCTCTGCTACAGTTTCAGTCCAAATGTCAAAAAATAATGACCTGTTAATGGCAGAAATAAAGCAGGCCATCAGCACAATTACCTATGATAAAAAGCTAAAATTAGATCCGTTTGCCCATGCAAAATTTACGATTGACGACTCCCATTCCAAACTCAAATATGCTAAGTACTCTGCCGGTATGTACGTGTATTCGCTGGACGGTAAAAATAAAGTTGTTTATGGGGATAACGAACCGATGGCTATGGTAATTCCACTACCAACTGATGGAGGGCTTACAGTTGAAGCTATGTTTAAAGAAAACATAAACAGCATGGAAAAATACGGGCTTACAAACAAAGACATAAGACACGTATCTACAGAAAAAGTCAATGGTTATGATGCCTACGAAGCTGAAGTTTATTGCAAAATGAAGGGAAAAGATAAAGTGATGTACTTTTTAGAATTAACACATGGTGCTAATGCCATCATGTTCAGTGGTAGTTCGGTTAATGACACTGGAAAAACGCTTACAGAAATGAAAAAATTAGCGCACACCGTTCACTTCAAAGAATAAAATGCTTTGAGTATCGTCTTCTATTATGGCATTACAAAAACACCCGGTGCAATAGCTTTGTCAACTTCTTGAAAAGTTGACAAAGCAGATTTTGTGGCGATACCTGTGGCCCAATCATCCATACCCCCCTTATTGGTAATACTATTTATACTCAAAACAGCCACTAAAAACACATCATTGCTCCGATAGGTGCAAAAGGTTTGTAGCCATCCATCAATTCAATGACACGTGTGCCGGAGGTACACAACAATCGTAACCGTGCCGGATTAGATGTATAAAAGGTATAACAGCTCTTCCACTTTTGGGGGAAGCCTCCCAAAAGGGAGATTCATTTCAAATCGTCGTATTACCTGAATAAAATCCTCACCCCAACCCTCTCCATAAATGTAGAGGGAGGTCAATGTCTGCGCAGTCGCGCAGGTGTTATTATTATTAATAATAATGCAAAAATTTGAAATCTACCCCTTCGGGGGGTTGTCCATTTTAAACGCTGTTTTTCTATAATCATATCACCCATTCCGGGTTACACAATCGCTTAGTATGATGGGCGTTGGGGTATATCGTGGCGCGGGTAAATCCCACACGTAATGCATACTTTAATGGCTGCATTATCTGCACCTGCACCATCAACCAATTAACAATTTATAATTAACAATTTACAATTGTTTAGCCGCTTGCGCCAGGTCTTTTATCAATAGGGGGTCGCGCTCAATGGCGTTGCCTACCACTATTATGTTGGCACCTGCTTTGCAGTTTTCATAAACTTTTTGCGGGGTGCTGATGCCGCCGCCTACGAAAAGGGGAATATCGATGTGGCTGCTCACTTTAGTTATCATATCGGTAGTTATGGGGTTGCGGGCCCCGCTGCCGGCATCCATATAAATAACGTGGTTACCCTGCATTTCGCCGGCCCATGCTGTGCATAGGGCTATCTCCGGTTTGTCGGCGGGTATGGGCATGGAATTGCTCATGTAAGAAACAGTGGTCTGCACACCTCCATCAATCAAAATATAGCCTGTTGATATTACTTCCAGTCCGCTGGCTTTTACTATGGGTGCTGACACCACATGCTGGCCAATTAACAGATCGGCATTGCGGCCGGAGATGAGGGACAGGTATAAAAGCGAATCAGCAAGGGGTGTTACCTGGCTGGGGCTGCCGGGGAAAAGAATAACTGGTATGTCACTTTCTGCTTTAAAACGGGTAATACATTCTTCCATTTGGTGCGCCATGAGCAGGCTGCCACCAATAAACAAATAATCGACACCTGCATCATTGCACAGCTTGGCCAGGTAGGGCACATCGGCCGCTGCAATTTTATCGGGGTCGGCAAGCACTGCAAAACCACTTTTGTTTTGCGCCTTCAATGCACGTAATTGTTCGTAAATTCTTCCTGTTGCCAACCTTTTCTTTTTTAATGAATGTTTTGCGCAAAAAAGCGCCACAATGCCCACATGCCACCAGCCTATACAACAAATAAATTGAACGGCAGACAATTAAGCAACGTTGCAAATTTAAGAAACGTTACGGGATTTACCAGTAAACACCACTTTCGCCCATTAAAACTCAAAATTAGCACTACCGAAAATGCCGAAATACTTCGATTTGACTTCGGTGGAGATCGGCTTCGGGTTTACGCGCCAAACAAAATCGATGCGGAACACATGCAATATGTTAGATACCCCTGTACCTAATTCCAGGTAGGGCGAACCCTTCAGGGTACGGAACAAATGCTCGCCGCTATTGTCCAGGTTCAGCTTCTGGTTGGCATCACTGAGTGTACCCACAACCCCTTTGGCGGTCCAGAACTGGCGCAGTTTCATTTTCTTCAACAGCGGAACGCGGTTAAATATGCCCCCGCCTATGTTATGCTCAATATTAAAGCCTACATAATTATCGCTCAGGAACTCATAGTTATTCATCATCTGGAAAGCATACCTGTTGTAGTAGTAATATTCATTACCGGGGTGTATCTCCAATAGCGAATAAGGCAATGTACCAAAATACTTGCCGGCAAACAGATTATAGTACAAATGCCCCAGCGGCGGAATATTGATGCTTTCCGTAACCGTAAAACGTATCTTCTGGTATTTATAGCTGCTGTTCAGCACACCTTTTAAACCGGTGGTAAATTCAAACTTCAGTACCGGGAATTTATTGGCCAGCCTCACCCTTTTATAAAGGCCCTCCAGGTATTTATCTTTAAAGGCATAGCGGAACTCTACACCCGCTTCGCTACTGATAACGGAGTTGGAAGGCTTGCCATCTTTATCAACAAAAATGGTGCTGGCCGGCAGTGGCGCATAAGGGGTAAATACCCTGTGCTGCAAAATAAGTTTATGACTGAAGCCATTGTAATATTCATTGTACCACTCTACGCGCTCATCATCAGAGAAAGCCAGCTTCCAGGGTATGCCTTTTTTACGGAAGAAGGTACTGAATATATTATCGCTGCCCACCTGGTCGTAATAATTGGTGGTCTGGTTCACATCGTGTGCATAATAGCCATACAGGGTCATGCGGGGTTTGCGGTTAATTATCCACTGGCCGCTGGCACCATATTTAAAGCGGTTGTCCTTATCGCCATAGGCAACAAAACCATCAAAATGCATGTTCTTCAACCTGCGCGAAGTACCCAGAGAAAGGCGTACCCTATTACCCTCTACAGGGTTTCTGCTGTATAAATAGTAGTACGGCCCCAGCTGCAACCAGCCCACATCTTTAGTGCCACTGGCTAAAAAAGTAATGGTGTTTTTGTAAACTGTGGTAATAGGCATGGCATTAATGGTGTCTACCATTTTGTAAATAGCCTTTTCATTCTTAGAAAGGGAATCGGGGCGGTTATGCAACCACCATTCATCGGTTGCCCCCTTGGCAGAATCAGCCTTAATTACATCGGTTTTCCAATCAGGGTTCGCCAATGCTTTATTCACCGAAACGTCGTCAATTTTTATTTTGTGGTAGGTGGTTGTTTTGCGGCCAATAAAGCCCGGCAGCTTCTTGGAATTATAAATGGTAAAGTTGGCCACAAATTTATCTTTAATGCAAAACCAGGTAGTATCCACCGGGGCAAATTCCTGGTACAGGCTTATACGGTCAACCCAGTTTATGTTGGCCAGCTTAGAAACATCCATGCTGATGCGTTGTATGGCGTACGATGTATCGGCCACCCAAAAGTCGCCGCTAAAGCAACTCTCGCCTGCCCGTTTCGGGTAAAACTGCACCAGTATTATGCGGTGCCCGTAGGCCATTTGTGTATCTCTTATTTTGTAGCGGTAATAGAATATCGCGTCATTGCTAATGGGGCTTATAAACTTCTTGTCGAAAACCGGAATGTAGTTTTTGTAGATGTTCACATTCTGGTACAAAGTGCCCAGGTACTTTACAATATTTTCATTGTTAACCCCACGCACCATGCTGGCCTTAATATATTCGCGCTGCTTTTTAGGGTCGCTGGAAAAATAGAAGTCCGATAAGGTTTCGGTGAGGTAAAGCGGCAGGTAGGGTTTGGTTTCGGAAACCGAATCGAGGTTATTGAAAATGAAGGTGTAGTTTTTAAGCAGCGGTATTTTCTGAAACTGCGCACGGCTCAGCCTTTGCAGGTCGGCCTCCAGCCTGTTGTAGGCTTCGTAACTATAATTAGTAAGCCGGTCAGGATTGTTATATGGCTTGTGTGCTATAATTTTCCGCATCAGTATAACTCCTGGGTCTTCGTAAACGCCTGTTACGGTAACTTCCTTCAGCGAATTATTGGCCCGTTCCAGTTCGGCGACAAACGTAAACGCGTGCGCGCCTTTAGGTTGTAACAGCTTGTTAACTGCAGTATAACCCATCGCTTCAATGCGCAGGGTATCGGAGGGCAGCGAGTCAATGGCAAAAGTAAAATTACCATCTATATCGGCAGTAGTACCTACAAGGGCGCGCTTAAAATATACATTGGCGAAGGGTATACCCTCGCTGGTGTTCATATCTGCCACCTTGCCGCTTATCGTAAACGCTTCTGTTGGTTTGCGCTTCGCGGTATCTTTTACCAATGGCATAGCCTGCATGCTATCGGCATGCGGTAAGCTATCGGTTGTTTGCGCTAACAGAGGCAAACGAATAAAGAATAGGGCCAGGAGCACAGTAACCCCTTTCAGCATTGTATTCAAGCGCACGAAACTAATAATGTAATTTGCTAAAATAATGAAAATATCGTGCCAGAAATAAAAGAATGGGGTTTATGTAACAAACACCTGCAAATTTGCAACAACACAAGTGTAGCCAGCGTGGTTTAGTTTTGGAAGGGGAAGGAATAGAAGTACAGAAGTATTTTGCCGTATGAAGCAGTGCAACTCACTATTTATTTACTTTTTTTTGGTATTGTATCTATTCCGGAGGGCTCATATATCTGTAGAAATGAGGGCACCTCCATTACCTTTCAAATTATGGTACTCAAAGAAGCAAGCCAGATACCTTGGTGATGGAGCTATCTTACCATTTCAAATCGGGGTCTACGCCGGCATCTTGGCTTTTATATTGATGGCGCGTAATTACTTTTTGCAATTGCCTGTCGTATATGAGGCGCGCAATTTGTTCCGCAAAATCGGCTTCATGCATTACCCCGTGCAATTTTTTTTCAGAAATATCTAACCTGTACATCAACTGAAAAAACTGTTCCGTCCCTTGGTCAATTAAAAATACCACCCTGTCGGCAAGCATTTTGAGAATCGTTGCTTCCGAAATGAGTTGCGGCATTTCAATACCCCATTCCGCTTGTAATGCTTCTGCTGTCTCCTGAATTGTTATCATGAATTGTCCGGTTCTGTTTTACCCTATAAAGTTACTGTTTTAAATTGCTCCCATTGGTGACCACTATCAGCTGGCCTGAATTCTTTTTAATTAAATAACATTAAACCTGTATGCCATATAATGCCGACGTAGCGAAGCTGCTTTCACAATATAACCAGCACAAAAATATGTACAGTCCGGCCTGTCAACTGTCCGTCATTTAGCATGAATTCCTTAATGGCTCGTTAATCGAAAGTGCGAATATGGCTATAACTAAAGTTAATTGCCTATTATTGTAGTTCAAATTGCAAGCTTATGCCGTCGAAAAAACATCAATCAGCCATTGAAAGTAACAATGCTTTCATGGTTAAAATGGAGGATCTGGTTAAGGAGATTATTATTCAGAATAATATTCCCTACTACCGCATTGAATCCAGAATGGATGAACAACAGACCAAAACCGGTGAGCATGTATACATACCTGCAATACGGGTAATTACCTATTTTGAAGATACTGTAACCAAGATATCAGAAGTTCTCAGTTCGGAATTTGACGTTAATAAAGAGCGCTCCATCGATAAAAAGAAGTTGCGTTCCGACAATTTATCATACAAGCAGGTGCAATACGTTGCAGCACTGAAACAAGAAAGGCAGGAACTTACGGAATATAAAAGGTTGGGAACTACCAAATTTGAAATACAGGTATGTTCTATGTTGCAAGACGCGTGGTCGGGTATTGAAAAAGAACTCGGTTACGACAACGCGACTTTCCCTGAGGAAATGAAACGCGATTTTTACCGCGTAGGTGCCCTTTTGGAAATGGCTGACTTGGAATTCCTTAAAATAAGAAGCACACTAAGTTCGCAATATGGCTGGATAGACCAGGGAGAGGGCCAGGTTGCCCCAAAAGCAATAAATGAAGCTGCGCCTGCAGCACCGCAACCTGTTGCCGCAGTAGCTCAACCAGTTGCACCACAACCTGCACCACAACCCATACAACAACCCATACAACAACCGGTGCAACACCAGCAATATGTAGCCCCGCCGCAGCAACCTATACAGGAGGCGCAACAACAACAACAACAACATTACATACCAGCACTACAAGTGCCTGCCGAAGATTTTATACCGCAGCAACCATTGCAACAGCAGCCTGCTAACGGCTACACTACCAACGGAATGCCGCAACAACAACAGTATCAACAATACCAACAACCACAGCAGCAGCAACAGTTTTACCAACAGCCGCCTGCGCAGGAAATACCACAGGCATATACCAACAATTACATACCACAACCAGCGCCCGCGCAGCCCAATTTGCAGCAGCATATACCGCAGCATTTTATGCAAGAGCAGCCGCAGCCTGTTGTTAACAACATAAATAACCAGCCGAATAATATACCGTACATCCCGCAGATGGATGTTATGGATATGAATGTGAACCAGCCTGCTAAACTAGCGGTAAATATTAACGAGGTTGCTGACAATGCATTTGCTGGTGCGCCTAAAATAAATGACCTGGTGCGCGAACAAACCGCTGCGGTAGTGCCACCAGCGGTTATAAACGCGGAATCTGTTAAAGCAGCCGAAGAATCAGTAGCATTGAATATTGACAAGGTAGATACCTTTAATATGAATGTGAACGGCATGGTGGAAAGAAGGACGGAAGTAATAAGGGATGCCAAGCTGGATGAAGACGACTCACATATACCTTTTTATGAGCGCGAAGAAAAACCAGCCAAGCCGGCTGTGTTTGACGAAAACGCACAAATGACTGACGACACACTTAAAGACTATGTAATAAAGAGTAAGCTGGTGAAGGAAGTGGATGCCGAAGTTGCACGCCGCAGCGGTGCTACCCTGAATAGCGATGTAGACGTGGAAGGCGATGTAGAAAGACTCAAGTACCTGAAAGTGTTTTCAATAAAGCAATTGCACGAAAGGATACAAGATAATAAGAATGATATAGTTGCCTTTGCAGAAAAGTGGATAGGCTCCGATAACGGTGGTTCTTTCGATTCTGGCATTTGTTTGTTCTATCTGGAGTATTTATTGGTGGGTAAAAAGAACGACCCTGCATTTGCAGTGGAATATGTACTGAAATTTATATCGGATAACGACTACAGTGCGCGCTTCATTATACCAACCTACAACTCTATAAGCAAGAACGGACAACCAATAGGTGCCAACCTTACTTTGAAGTAACATAATTATATTACCAACGAGTTTGAGATATAGACAACATTGCCCCGAACCGGGCAATGTTTTTTGTTTTGGGGTAAATTAATTGGCAACATTATGAAGCGTAGCGTGTGCTCGCATCCCCACTTTAACCAGCTACAAGCCCTTTGCCAGCATCTTCTGCTGTAGTTCTGCAACCATTTTATGAATGCGCCGCTGCCGGGTCTCTTCTTTCTTCGATTCTGTTATAGCCATAACATATTCCTTCTTTACAGTAAAAGCCAACGCATTGAAGAACTGATGCATACCACTGTACGCATCTACGGCGGCGACAGCATCGGTAGGCAGCGTAACTGTACGGCTCACAAAATCAATACCTTCCGATTGGCGCTCTTCCATAGGCAGGTCGCAGATCGTCTCCTTTTTCTTAGGTGCATTGGTAAACCGCATTCCGGTCCAGTCATTGTTAACTGATACTGAGGTGGTGCAGCGATAGCCAGCAGCCAGCACAGCAGCCCACCCTGCATCACGAATGAGATCGGATGGAATAGCACCGCTTTTTTTAGGATAGCATATCCAGAAAATAGTATTGGGCAGTATGCACCCTTCCAGCTTCGTGATATAGTGCGCCAGTTCCGCGCTATTTGCAGCGAAAAGTATAAGCTGCGCCACAGGTTGTTTAAACTTGTAATTATTAGCCGCTTCAGCGCCTTCAAACAAATCGCCGCAATTGGCAGGGCAATTTATAAGAGTTAACGGTTCTGCAGCCTTTACCTTCAATTTTGCTAATAATGCCATCTCCAAAAATTTTGCAAACGCTAAAAGTAACCGATTTATTATGTACCGGCCACAAAAAATGATGCCGACCACAAAATGCCACAAAAAATCGCTGCACGAAACAACTGCATACATTTTATAAACGGCATAAAACGTGTATCTTTAACCGCAAATTGCAGGTAACTAATTATATGCATAACTATGAGGTGTAATTAGCATTGAAAAAGGGCCAAGCGTCACTATTTTTTAAAAAAACTTGCACTTTATAAAAAAATATTACTATCATTGTATCGTTTTTCGAACTGTCCAAAATTTTTCTAATTAAATTGCCAATTATGAAAAGAATGAAGCTACTCTTCACACTTGCATTACCTGTACTCCTACTACAGAACGCACAGGCTCAAACCGGCTCAAGGTTAATGTCACAATCCCATTGGTCTAATAACAGTACATTTTTTGTACCTGTTGATTCAACCGCTTACAGGTATGATGATATGGCAAGGGGCGGCGACCTTACTCATCAGTTAAAATTTGATGAATCCAACACATGGTTGGTAACAGATTCAGTTGCATCTAAAAAATCTTTACAGACTTTTAATGCTGACAATTCTGTAAAAAGTACCGCAAATCTTTCGATGAACACCATCGGCGGTTGGAATAATGTAAATCAATATCTTTATTTCTACAATAGTAACGGTACTACCAATAACATGGTATATCAAACTGGTAGTGGCAGCACATGGAATAACTATTCTAAGAATATTTATACCTATTCTGCGGGCCACCTGATCACTGATAAGTATTATTTGTGGACTGGTGTTGACTTTTCAACCTTCGTTTCTCAGAAAGTTTATCAGTATGATGCTGCTAGCGGCATGGTTACACTTGAAACTGATGCCAACAACGGTTCAGCAGGTTTAACTTACACACAGCAGTATGCTTACGACTATGATACAGCAAACAGGTTGACTACTTCAACTTACACTGTATGGAATGGTTCAACATTCGTTAATTCATCTCGTTACAGTTATGCATACAATGCAGCTGGCGACCGTGTTACTTCTACATACCTGGTTTACAATACAACAACTGGTGCATGGGATAATACAACACTTAAAATTTACAGCGGTTTCACAGCTGGTCACAATCCAACTAACGAAATCGATCAGAAATGGGATACTACCGGTGGTGGTTTCTGGTATAACTGGATGCAGTTCGATTATACTTACAATGGTCACGAACAACTGACTTCATTGACTGGTATTTCATGGAACATCGCTGGTTTCTGGCAGCATGTAAACGGAGATCCAATGGCTATGTACCATTATGGTGCTAACTACGGTACTTCAGTTTCTACTATCAACAATGAAAATGGTTCGGTTAACATCTTCCCGGTACCAGTACAAAACATGGTTTCAATTGATTTGAAATGGAACGAAGCTCAGGCTTTCACTGTTTCTATCTATGATATCACTGGCAGGGTTGTAAATTCATGGAGTGTTCCTGCAACTGCAGCTTACACAACCAGCTTTGCAACTGATAACTACCCAGCTGGTAACTACATTGTAAAAGTAGCTGGTTCAAAAGGCCAGATCACTAAAGAAATAGTAGTAGCTCACTAATATTTAACGACAGTTTTTGACAAAGCCTCCGGTTTCCCGGAGGCTTTTTTTGTGCTTTTATGCGAGCAGGTTTAGCCTTTAAAATAACCATTTTTGTGCAATTGGAGCAGACATTACTACGTTTGCAATTCCGCAATAACTATATTGCACTGCCTGGCATAATGACGTGCCAATTAGCGTGCATTTAATGAGCGCAATGCACTTAACTCCACAATTATACTTCATCATTTTTTCTTAAATATTTGCTGCAAAATAAGTTTATATGTATATTTAATTTTCGATTCCTAAATCCACGAAATACAAACAGTATTTACTAACCCAAGTTTTGCATAATTCTATTGTATAATACAACACACCAATGAAATATACTACTCCAATCCTATTGACAAGCATTTTTATACTTCTGCAGGTACATATTTATGCGCAAAGTTCCCGTTTGGTCGCCAAAGCCAGCAGAGTATTTAATGGTACTACCTATGTACTCCGGGACACTACTGCTTATTATTACAGTAATGGAAAGGGCGGCGACGTTTGCCACATGCGTTATTGCGACTCCAGCAACAGTTGGGCTCCAACTGCAGGTGGTTGGTTTCTATTACACCATCTTGATATGGTTTACGACAGCGCCATAGCATCAGGACGAAACAATAAATTAATAGAAGTGCGCGGTACTTATCATGATTCGTTTATGGCGGGAGCGCCTGTCTACCTTAAATTTATAATGGATTACCGTTATGATACCCAACTACAGTCGGTATCTTTTATTGGGCTTAACACCGGTATCTGGACGAATATCTGGAAAGACGGTTATTTATATACCGGAGATGGACGGAACGTAAACAGGATTATTCACCAAATAGCTATGGGATCGATCTGGGTTGGTGTCCTCAGCAGGAATTTCTATTATGATTCTACAGCACCCAATTTCTATCAGCAAATTGACATAGACTATAATAATGGTGCATTTTATGTGACCAGCGATTTTGATTATACAGTACGCAGTGCCAATAATTTGACATACAGCGAAAACAAAACCTGGACAGGAGTTGATTTTAGTGGTTGTCCAATGTCTACTTATGTATATACTTATGATAGTTCAAGTCATTTGCTCCTTACAAAAACGCACAGCACCGAAACATGCAGTTCTGGCTATATTGCCGATACTATTTGCCAATATAGTAATTTTACGAGCGCAGGAATGCCACAAACCGAGATTGACCAAGTCTGGAATGGCAGCAGTTGGGTCAATCAATTGCGCTTCGCTTACAAATACAATTCCTTTAACCAGGTAACCAGTTTGTTTTTAGAGCGTTGGGTTTCAGGTGCATGGGCTACTGCTGACCTCAATAACTACTATTACGAACCATACTTCCCCGACGCATTATCAAAAACGGAAAATACAACACAAATGCAAGTTTACCCTAATCCTGCACAAAATGTGTTGCACGTCACTATTGAGTGGCCAAACCCACAACCCTTTACCATAGCCATATTTAATAGTACCGGCAAGCAGGTTTACACCCAGCAAGTTGCGGCACTGCGCATTTATAATGGCAGCATATCCACCGCACAATTGCCAGCGGGCACCTATGTTTTGAAGTTAACCGGCAGCACTGGCGAGTTTACAAAAACGTTTATTATCGCGAAGTAGTGGCGTGTCCTGTCGCAATGCATATCATCGCCAAAAAAGTACATGGGGCTATTTCCCCTCGCTGATATATTTCAGGGCTGCCCCCCTTAGCGTGTTTTGGAATGGTTCGGTGCTATCAAAAATGTCATCATTCCGATAGTACAGGTTAGCCTGCATTATTCACAAATTCTCTGCCGCTGGGTCACCCGCCCCTCCCGATGAAAATCGGGATAAATTCCGGGTGACATGCTATGTTGTGTAATGTATTCATTACCAATCAATAAAATGATGGCGAAACATGTCACCTTCAGGGCAGGGTCTTAACGGGCGGAAGACATTTTTAAGGTATTAAACATTCAAAAGCGCATTTATGAATGATGCAGGTTAGCAATCTGTAACCACACAATTTATAATTTACAACTTACCATTTACAATTTACTGATCGCATTCCTGAAGTTATCAATGTCGGTAGCTTCGGTATCCCAGGAGCACATCAGGCGCACTTCGTGTGTGCTATCTTTCCAGATGTAGAACGGAAAATGTTCCTGTAGTGGCTCATACCAGTGGCGGGGTATTTCGGCAAATACGGCATTGGCCTGCACCGGCCGGGTGAACTTTACTTCAGGGTATGCCGCCAGTGCACCGTGTAGCTTTTGAGCCATAGCATTAGCATGCGCACCTACTTTACGCCACAAGTCGTTAGTAAGCATCGCTTCGAACTGCGCCGCAATAAAGCGCGTTTTAGACGCCAGTTGCATCACTTGCTTGTGTTTGTATGCTATATGCTTATTCAGCTCACTATTGAACACTACAACGGCTTCCCCGTACATCATGCCCGCTTTAGTACCCCCTAATGAAAGTATATCTACCCCGGCTTTTGAACTGATATCGGCAAGGTCGCAACCGAGTGCCGCTGCCGCATTAAAAAACCGCGAACCGTCAACATGCAGGTATAAACCAAATTCGTGTGCCAGGTCTGCTATCGCCTTTATTTCGCCAGGCGTATAAATAGTGCCGTATTCCGTGCTTTGTGTTATGGATATCATGGCGGTTTGTGCATAGTGCACATCCCCTTTACGAATCAAGCGCTCCTTAATTGCGTCAAGCGTTAGTTTGCCATTTTCATCGGCTGGCAGGGCAAAGAAACGGCAACCCGTAAACGTTTCAGGCGCCGATGATTCGTCGCAGTAAATATGCGAGGTCTCGGAGCACAATATGGCGTTGTACGACTGTGTTGCACTGCTAATGCTCAGCACATTGGCACCGGTGCCGTTAAACACAAAATAAACATTGGCCTCGGCACCAAATACCTGCCGGAACAAGCCGTTTACACGTTTGGTAATATCATCGGCTCCATAAGAGCGGGCATGGGCCGCATTGGCCGCATGCAGGGCTTCCATTACTTCGGGCAGTACGCCTGCATAGTTATCGCTCGCAAAACTTTTCATTAATTATAATTTGACGTTAAAAATAGGGAATGTAGCCCTGCTTTTATTGTTTTCCGTATTTTAGTGAAATGAAATTATCGCAAATAAAAAGTTCACTGGTTCTTTTGTTGGCGTTACTTCCATCGGGCATGCTGTATGCACAGCATCCGGTTACGCTGCGCAACCTGTGGGCGCGGCCGCAGGTGCACGTTGTTTTCAATGAATATATCCTCTCTTTTAAAATAAGGGATATTGATAAAGCGCTCGGTTTTTTGCGCGAGATAGGCGACAGCACCTATCCGGCCACTTGCGGGCTGGATACCGCAAAAGATTTTGCTTACGAGCTCTATCCCGGCCAGCATACTGAATTCCGATACCCTATGCAGCCCTTATTGCAAAATGGAGTAGGTGCATTTTTGCTTACTGCCGGCCATGCAGTGGTGATCAACAAAAAGAAAAAAGCCCTCTCTGAAATAATTGTAGATATTGACCCACCGGAAAGCGGCGATACAGCAACACTGGTTACCTGCTACGACCCCAAAACGAACAAAATGATCTTTCAGGGTAAAATGTCCATGGATATTTACAAGCGCGATCTGGGTATTGATGACTGATGGGACTTTTAGTGCATTCAAGGGATACTCAGCGTTTGCAGTCAGGCGCTCTCTTGTTCTTTAAAATGGCACTAATACGCAAGGTTTGGTAAAATTCAAAGCCCCCTGCTATTCAGAATTTTGTTTACTATACGCCTGCCTACACTAAGTAGGCATTTAAAATGTGGATACGTTCAAAAAATAAAACTTGCTGCAACTGGCTTTGTAATATTTCAGTAAGAACATATCCACATTTTAGCCACGTTAAGGCATCAAATTCAAATATTGTACTAATTTGTAACTACATTTGTGCTATGAATTTTAATATTGATATCGACAAAACAGTAGAGGCCAGCCTATATATTTTAGGTAAGGTGACGTCTTGTGATATGCACAAGCTATTTAAAATTCTATATTTTGCCGAAAGTGAACATTTGGCTGAATATGGTCGTCCCATTACAGGCGATGAATATATTGCTATGGAGTTCGGCCCAGTTCCATCCCTCTTAAAAGATGTAATTAAATCAGTAAACAAACCTAATCCATTTCTAAAAATAGATATTGATGCAACGCAATATTTTGATGTTGTTAAATATTTTGTAGGCGCAAAAAGAGTTTGTAACACAGACGTGTTGTCTGAATCGGATATCGAATGTCTTAACAAAGCGATTGATGCGCTTAAATCATCAAGTTTCGAAGAGAGAACAAAAAAATCTCACAACTCAGCATGGGATAACGCTGCAAATAGTAGCTATAATGGAGAAATAAATCCACTAGATATGGCAAGCTCTGCGGGTGCAACCATCGATATGCTAAAGTATATAGTGTCAAACATGGAACACCAAAGCAGCTTTGTATGTCGATAAGTGATGACAGGCTACAAGTCGGATCTATAATATTCGAATACGTAACCAATACAACTCCACATAAAGAAAAATATTATATAGTAATTGGATTTTCAGACGACAAGGTAGCCCTTGGTACCGTATTCATAAATAGCGAGATTAACCCTAATATCTTTAGAAACGAAAAACAGCGAAAACTACATATACCATTTTCTCAAAACGATAATCCATTCTTGAAATGGGACTCTTACATCGACTGCTCAAATATTCATGTTAGACCGATACAACAAGTGCAAGAGTGCATAGCCAAAGGTGGCAATTACGGCTATATTGCAACATTATCCATCTCTACTTTACAAGAAGTTATATCTACATTGGATTCCGCATTTACTATATCCCCAGCAATGAAAAAAACATTCGGGATTAGAAAAGAGAAGTAATTTTTTACACCAAACCAAATTGAATTGGTATAAAGTTATACATAGTTACCTTAATTTTTGCACCTGCCATAATTACTTTTTCACTGTATTTACCTGCAAGTATACGGCAACCATATCGTCATATTCATCGGGCGTGCCCAGACCATAAGCTTTGCGGCTGAATTGCAGCAGGCCATGGAACATATACCCGTTTCCTGAAGGTGTGGTAGTCAATTGTATTTTTACGGGTCGCGAAATGCTTTTCATGGTAAGGATAGCATTAACCAGGTAAACGGTACTGCCGGGCCTGTCTTGCGTTACAGAGGTTGATTTAATGGTGATGGACGGATAGTCCGACACATCAAAAAACTCCAGGTCTTTTAAATGTGCTTCGCCTCCCCTACCTGCAGTCCTTAAGCCGGAAGTCGTTAAAGAGATATCAAATAAGGAGCGTTGCAACAATTTCGGGTCGAACTGGATAAGGCCAAACAGCTTGCTGAAGCTGGCTTTCGTCTGAATCATATCGTCGCCCTTGCCCTTTTTAAAGGTAAATTCCACCTGCGATCCCCTGTCAACCGGCTTATAGGTCTGTGCCATTGCGCAGCAACTGCTAACCAATACCACAACCAGTAAAAATGCACGTACCGAACTTATGTATTTCATAATAGTAAAAGCAAATTTAAGCAACTGCGATCTATATTTGCACACAATGAATAATGAACAGTTCAACACCATAAAGCACATTATAAAAAGCCGCCGCACAGTAAGCTCAGCCAAAATGAACGGTCAATTAATACCCGATGCAGCGGTACTTGATTTGCTGGAACTCGCGCACTGGGCACCCACCCATGGCCGCACCGAACCCTGGCAATTCTTTGTGTATAGCGGTGATGCCATGAAACAATTTGCCGAAAACCACAGCGCCCTCTACTGGGAAAATACCGACCCTGAAACCCGCATGGAAAGTAAAAGGGAAAAGCTACAACACAATACTGACAAGGCATCGCACCTTATTGTAGCAGTAATGAAAAAGGGGCAAAATGACAAGATACCCCTGCTGGAAGAAATAGCCGCCGCATCGGCAGCCGTGCAAAATATACTGCTGGGTGCCACAGCAATGGGGATAGCCACTATATGGAGTACAGGTGGCATGACGCTACAACCCGCCCTCGCGAACTACCTGCAACTGGCGCCGCAAGATGTGGTGATGGGGATGATATTCCTGGGGCTTACGGATGAACCAGCCAAAGAAGGGGTAAGAAACAGCGCCATCAGCCAAAAGATAGTGTGGAACAATAAAATAACCGGGTAACTACCCGTGGGCAATAGCAAGGGGCGGCAGCGTTATTACGGCAATTTCACGCTCAAAATAGCAACTATATGCCCACCTTTACCATGTAGCACAATACCCTGACTCACTTTAATTGTGGCTGCCAGGGGCTATTTGGTTGCAATACCTCCAAATTACACTACTTTTGGATTCTGCCATTTATTGCTATTTTTACAAAAAGTTTAAAAGATGAAACAAATACTCGGTGTACTGGCTATATCGCTTGCAATGTTTTCTTGTTCTACCAAAAGGCCGGAGATAACATTGCCTGACACGAACTATAGTGCCTCGCAGGCATTTGACAGCTTTAAGCTTCAGACCAATGTATTTTACCGCCTCGTTTTAAAAAGAGGTAATAATGTGCTTGATTCAAGCGTGGCTGTAAGGTTTACATCAAAAACCGGTGGCATAACCGAATACAAAATAAGTACCGATACGCTGGGTCTGCACCTGAACGATAGTGTAAGCTATACCTTGGGCGCTTCTTATTCCGAACATCAGTTTACTGATCCTAATTATTATGCATCATCAGTAGGTTATGTTTACACGAAGTATGCCCCTATGGGCGGCAGCGTTAATAACTTCCTGTTGCATGATTACCTGGTAATTGATACGTTCTATATGAGAATTGGCACACCAATAACCTATACCACAGTTGGCGCAGCTATTAAAGGTGTTGATACCACCATTGCGGTTACGGTTTACAAATAATTTTTCAGTTCTGAAATACTTACAAATGCGCCCGGTAGTGGCGCATTTTTTTTGCGTTGATTTTCGTGGGGGTATGCCATTTGCCAACAGTTTATAAACCACTGCAACCGTGCGCCTCAGGTACACAACAATAGTAACTGTGCATGCATGCAACACCTGTGTTGCATATCAACCAAAACGCCACCTGCTTATTCTTTATCGTCGTCTTTATCTTTCTCATCATCATCATCTTTCACAACAGGCTTCCTTGGCGGCTCTCCCCTGCCCCTGGGCAATTCTGCAGGTGGTTGTGGCGTTGCTGCTGCGGCTGGTGGCGGAGGGCGGTTGACTACTGGTTTTTTCACAACCGGTTTGGGTGCCGGCTTTGGCGCTGGTGGTGGCGGGTCAAGCGAAAAATCGTTTTTTGCGGCGTATGCACGCCTTTCTTTATTGAGCGCCTGCGTAAAATCGTATTCCTTTCTCGATTGTTCTTTAAGGTTAGAGCGGCAGGTGTTGATCTCCTCGTCGCCCGATGATTTGTTCAGTTTATCAAAAGGTCCGAAACCATCCTGAACTAAGCCTTTCTCATACTCATAAAACGAAATAACAGCCGCCTTTAAACTTTCTGATCCGCCTACATTTTCTACCTCTTTAAAGTAAGTAAGTTGCTCATCAATATAATCTGCCAAATCGGTACGTACCGCTTTTAATTGACCGTAATTACCATCGCCGTTATATTGGGTTATAAATGTAGTACCCCACAGTGCTGCCTTGGAATACAGGTCGATGGTCGATGTCTCGATCTTCTTGCTGAACTCCTTTGCAGTCTGCGCTTTCGCTTGCTGCAACATCAGGAACAGCCCGGCAGTTATTAATATAAAAAAACGGCTTCGCATATATGGTCAATTGCAACAAAGCTAAGCAACATTAGTGTAATGCACTTATTCCGGCACAATAGCGGGTAGTACGCTGGTTTTAAGGTGTTGTTTTCGCAAATTCACTTACTTTTGGCTTCATTATGATTTTAGTTACCGGCGCAAGCGGTTTTTTGGGGCAACACCTGGTGCAGTCGTTATCGGCAAAGGGAGAGCTTGTTCGCGCCTTATACTACCATCATAAACCCACTGCCCAGCAGCTTGCGTTAAAAGGTGTTACGTGGCAGTATGCCGATTTGCTCGATGTGTATGATGTGGCGGCAGTTATGCAGGGCATAACACATGTGTACCATTGTGCGGCAATAATATCGTTTATACCCAGCGGCCAGCAGGCAATGCTGCACTTTAACCCTGAAAGCACCGCCAATATTGTAAACCAGGCGCTGGAACAAGGCATTACTAAAATGGTTTACGTAAGTTCGATAGCCGCACTGGGAAAAGCTACCGCAGAAAAACCAGAAATAACCGAAGAGGAACAATGGGGCGAAAATGATTACGCTTCTGCTTACGGACTGAGCAAGTACATGGCTGAAACAGAGGTGTGGCGCGGCATTGGCGAGGGTTTGAACGCAGTAATTGTAAACCCCGGAATAATATTGGGCGAGGGCGATTTTGTTGATGGGTCTGCCAAACTGATGAAACTGGCCTGGAACGAATTTCCTTTCTATACACACGGGGTAACCGCATGGGTTGATGTGGCCGATGTGGCCAACGCCATGCAGGCGCTAATGGCATCGCCTTACGAAGCCGAGCGGTATATTGTTAGCAGCGGCAACAGGGCATTTCGCGATGTTTTTACGCTTATGGCTACGGCACTGGGCAAAAAGCCGCCGCGTTTTTACGCTAATTCGCTAATTACGGGACTCACATGGCGATTGGGTAAGGTGATGAGCCTTTTCGGCAAAAAGCCCGTTATTACCCGCGAAACGGCCCGCAATGCCAATACCCAAAGCATATACGACAACAAAAAAATGCTTTCGGCTTTACCGCATTTTACGTACACACCGCTTGAAACGACCATAGAACGCATGGCAATTGCGTTTTCAGCAACAAATCACAAAAAATAAATCTTTTTTCTTTTTTATAAAAAACATCCGTAAACTTGCAGTACGGAATCAATTAGACTTTTGTTCCATTCTTAATCCGGTTGCCGGGAATTCCCAGGATACCTATTTTCAGAAGAACTCATTCACAGTATCATCTATCGTGTTATTAATTTTATTTAAATCATTTCAATCATAAAAATACAAGGCATGCCTTACGACATCTTGCAATTAAATGATATGCTCATACCTGAGCTATTAGACGTAGCCGACAACCTAAAACTAGATAACGCCCGCTCGCTTGACAAACAATCATTAATTTACAAAATACTAGACCAGCAGGCCATAAATGCCATTCCTGTTGATGACGCATCGAAGAAAAAACGCGGAAGAAAACCAAAGGAAGAAACCGCATCGCTCATACCGAATAAACCAACACCTGCACCTGCTGCCGTAGCCATGAGCATGCCTGAAAAAATTCAGGAACCCGTTGGCGAAAAAGCTGAACCAGCACCAAAAGCAGCTGTAGTTGCCGAATCAAAACCAGAACCTGTTACAGAAGCCGAACCGGCAGAAAAAAAGAAAAAAGGTCGTAAAGCAAAAGATGCAACTGATGCAAAACCGGAACCAAAACCAGAGCCGGAAGTAACGCGCCCCGAACCACCTGTAGAAATACCACAGCCAGCAATACCAGAAATAACGCCTGATACAAAACCAGAAGTTACACCACCACAGCCACCAACGGAAGTACCGCCCGTGGCGCACCACATGGTAGGTTCGCAACAACAACGGCCAAGGCATAATAACCCTAACCAGGGCAATAACCCAAGGGCTAATCAAAAACCTTTTGTGCCACGGCCGATTGGCGAACGCAGCAGCCCGGAAAGGCCTGAACGCACCGACAGACCAGAAAGAACAGAAAGAACAGAAAAACAAGATTTTAATAATAGTAATAACGCGGCACCTGCACCAGCCCCCATTGCTGAAGCAGCACAAAGCACACCAGTTGCAGCCCCTGCTGAAGAAAAGGAAAATACCGGCATTACCATGCCAACTGCCGATACCAATGAAGTGCAGCCACCACAGGCCGCAGAAACAGAAAAACCGGCACAGCAACCAACACAACAATTTAATAACCGAAACAACCGCCAGCAGCAACAACAACAATCTAATTTCAACCTCGATTTTGATGGCATTGTAGCCAGCGAAGGTGTATTGGAAATGATGCCTGATGGTTATGGTTTCTTACGCAGCAGCGACTATAATTATTTAAGTTCGCCCGATGATATTTATGTATCGCCGTCGCAAATAAAATTATTCGGTTTAAAAACTGGTGATACTGTAAAAGGTAGTGTGCGCCCACCCAAAGAAGGTGAAAAGTATTTCGCACTGCTAAAGGTAGAATCTATAAATGGCCGCTTGCCAGATGAGATTCGCGACCGCGTGCCTTTCGACTACCTGACTCCATTATTCCCTTTCGAAAAACTGAACCTTACCACTACCAGCAACAATTACAGCACCCGCATCATGGATCTCTTTACCCCAATAGGTAAGGGCCAGCGCGGACTGATCGTGTCTCAGCCAAAAACAGGTAAGACCATGTTGCTTAAAGAAGTGGCCAATGCTATTGCAGCTAACCACCCTGAATGCTACCTGATGATAGTACTGGTGGATGAGCGCCCTGAGGAAGTTACCGATATGCAGCGCAGTGTAAGGGCTGAAGTAATTGCTTCCACCTTTGATGAACCTGCTGATAAGCACGTAAAAGTATCAACCATCGCTTTACAGAAGGCTAAGCGCCTTGTAGAAGTAGGTCATGATGTGGTAATACTGCTCGATTCTATTACACGTCTAGCACGTGCCCATAATACTGTTGCCCCTGCAAGTGGTAAAGTATTAAGTGGTGGTGTGGAAGCCAACGCTATGCAAAAACCAAAACAGTTCTTTGGTGCTGCACGTAAAATTGAAAACGGTGGTTCATTAACTATACTGGCTACTGCACTTATTGATACCGGTTCTAAAATGGACGAAGTTATCTTTGAAGAATTCAAGGGTACTGGTAACATGGAATTGCAGCTCGATCGTAAACTGTCTAACAAACGTATATTCCCGGCTATTGATATCACTTCTTCTTCAACCCGTCGTGATGACCTGTTGCTGGATAAAGATGTTCAGAACAAGATGTGGCTGCTCCGCAATCACATTGCCGATATGAATGTTGATGAGGCTATGAACTTCCTTTTAAAACAAATGAAGGGCACCCGCAGCAATGAAGAGTTTTTGGCGACAATGAATAAATAAAAAGCCTGGTTTTATCCCCGCGCTCCAATAGCCTTGCAGACTACCGCAGGCCAATAATATTGAAAAGGTGACCGCTTTTGCTGTCACCTTTTTTATTACCTTAATTCGCCCTGACACTTGTTTCTATTGCAGCAAGAAACACCCTCGTATAAACAACTTGGTGCGTGTTACTGTTAAACGTAAATTGCACCATATTCAAGTATCCGCACATGCGCGACATAAAACCATTCTTTCATAAAAAGATCATACTCACCTGCCTCATGTTTGCGGCCATCATCAGTATACCTTTTGTCTGGAAACATACACACACCCGCCACATAGCCCTATTCAGCACCCAATCGGGCCAGATCTATTTATCGTTTGTAGGTATTTCCTTTATTGTGTTTCTATTGGTTTTCCTGGTGCTGTTTTTAATGGGCAAAAAGGACCAATAAGTTGCCTAGCAATATTCTTTACCATCATTTTTAATCAGGAAATACCGGCAACATAGCAATGAGCATGGAGTGAGTAATAACAATCGATTAAGTTTATAATTACTTTATTTTTAAAAATTTTATAGACTATATTTTGTAACTTGCTATGGCATTAAAATCGCATAGTTATGAAGGTAATTCTATGTCTCTTGTTTTCTATAGCGATAGCGGGCAACAGCTATTCGCAAAACGTTCATTGCAGGCCCCGTCAATGCATGATTGATTATAACTTGCACAACGACAGTTTTTCAAACTTTGATAAAACAACCATACTTTCTTTTCGTCCGGAAATACTGATTGATAATACGGAACATAGCTATTGGGGGCAGAGAAACAGACACCGAGGTTGCATCCCATCCTATTACACCGCTTCCGGCATAAAGGTTTTTTCTTACATTGTTGGTGGGTATGAAGGCAACACCTTTCATACTGATGAGGACAACTTGATGGCCAACCTTGCGAGAATTGATTCCATTGCTACAGACGGTGCAGCAGGTGTGTTCCTGGATATGGTGAGTCATCATCCGGTTGGCGTAAGAATGAACTACATTGACTCTATCTATAACAGATGTGTTTCGCATGGTTTACAACTTATACTCAATACGGGTACATCAAGTTTCGACACATTTTTAATGAGAAGGTGCCACTATATTATGACCGACGAAGGTTACTACAACAGGGCAGCATCAACCGACGAAAGAAATTACTTGAATAGAATACTAGTGGTGGCTGATACTGTGCTCAGCGATACCGCAGCGGCATCAGTTTCACTTAATGCACGCGCAAATGGTTTTGGCTATTCCTATGCTTGCGATACCTACACCTATCTTCCCATTTGGCTTGGAAGCTATGATACTCTTATTACCACGCCTCCAATAGCACCACATGTAACTTATACCGGGGGCGTATTATATTCTAGTGCGCACTATGGCAACCAATGGTATAAAGTTGGTGCTGCAACCGCCATTTCGGGAGCCACAAGCTCAACCTTTGCTCCCACTGCATCTGGCTCCTACTATGTTATAGTAACAATAGATAGCTGCGTTTCCGATACTTCTAATATTGTAATTGTTACCGTATCTACAACTGCCATAGCCACTTTTGATAGCAAAAAAATCAGTATTTCGCCCAATCCTTCTGGGGCAGCTTTTACATTAACAATAGCAGATAACAAGCCGTGTACACTCATTATGCAGGATATTTTAGGCCGTACAGTAAAATTAGTTGATTGTTCAGGTCGCAGTCAATCGATTAATATTGATGATATCCCTGACGGCAATTATGTAGTTACAGTTTTACAAAATAGTGTAATAACAGGTAGGGAGATCCTCATAAAAACACAATCGGTTCTTCATTTGTGAAATTAGGGTCGTTGCATCAAGATAGAATTGTTGATTTTTTTGTACGCCCCACCAAATGCTAAAAAAAATAAAAAATACCGAATTTCTTTTGGTGGTTTTATTTTTTATGCGCACTTTTGTGGTGGGTATATTTTTCATAAGGTGTAAATAAGGCTGCTGCTTCTCTAAGCTATAGCCTTATTTTTTTTTGTGGGTACTTCAAAGCTCCCTTCCGGCATGTTCGGTGCTTAATATACCCTTTGCCAATAGATAGGGAAACCAGAGTATAAATTGACCTATATGGATTCACCGTGTTTGTCCATCATTTTGTTTCCCTTGTTATGGTAAGCGTGATTTTTGATGTGCGTTGAGGAATTGATGAGTTGTAACGCAAAGGGCACAGAGAAAGCGCGAAGGGACGCAAAGCCCATTTATTATCTGGTATGCTTCAATAAATTTCGGCTAAACTGTGTCTCTTTTACTCCCCTCTACAACTTGAGCCTCGTGGCAATTGAATGTTATACCGTTTGCCAATAGCGGAAAACCAGAAACCAGAGTATAAATTGAGTTAGTAAATTATCCATCAAAATACGGCACTAAAATCACGTCATTGCGCCGGCAGGTGCAAAATGTTTGTAGCTAATAATCAGTTAAATGAAACCGTGTGCCGTAGGTACACAACAATCGCAACTATGCCCGATTATTACGTATAACTGCCCATGTCATAAACTTTACGATGGCCTCTCCTCCATCCTCTCCCTAAGAGGAGGATCAATGTCTGCGGCTTGCCGCAGGGATAGCGACAAATTCTTCAGTTAATGACATGGATATAACTGCCATAATTATAGTTCGTTTCCCTTGTACCCTTTTCGTAAGGACACAGATCATGCCCTTCCTTAAATCCTTGTCATCAAGGTTCAGTGTGGCGTAAATATCTTATAGAATCTATTTTCTCCTAACGTTCATCAAAATCAATGATAACCCTTTCGGTTCTCGGGTGTGCCTGGCAGGTAAGTATAAAGCCCTTTGCAACCTCATCGTGCTCTAGGGAGTAGTTCACCTCCATTTCTACTTCTCCTTCCATTACACGGGCACGGCAGGTGCAGCAAACACCACCCTTGCAGGCATAAGGCAGGTCGGCACCATTGCGCAGTGCAGCATCTAGTATACTTTCGCCTACAAAAGGCGCATCCATTGTAAAGGTGGTACCATCCAGCGTTATACTTACGCTACTGCTAGGGCCCTTACTTTCGCCATGGCTGGCCACCCATTTTTCGTGAGTTGCCTTGGGCTGGTCGGGGCTGGTGAATAATTCTATGTGTATTTTTTCGGTTGGCAAGCCTAAGTCAATCAACTGTTGCTTTACCGAAAGTATCATGTCTTCAGGGCCGCAAATAAAGGTTTCGTCAATGGTGCTCAGGTCTATCAGCGTATCGCAAAACTCTTTGCATTTAGCTGCATCAATACGGCCGGTAAATAAGGGCATTTCAATGTATTCGCGGCTCAGTAAATTATATACCCGCACGCGCTGCATGTACTTATTTTTTAGTGCCTCAATCGCTTCCCTGAAAATAATTGAGCTCTTGGCTTTATTGCCATAAATAAGCGTAAAGTGGCTGTTGGGTTCGTTTTCGAGCACGGTCTTCATAATGCTCATAACAGGTGTAATACCACTGCCTGAAACAAAAGCCAGGTAGTTCTTATACTTACCTTCTGATTTTTTCGGCGTGAATTTACCCATCGGTGGCATCACCTCCAGTATATCGCCCACCTTAATGCCTCCATTCGCGTAGGTTGAAAATTTACCACCTTCCACTTTCTTTACCGCTACGCGCAACTCGCCATCGTTAGGGCTACTGCAAATAGAATAAGAACGACGCACTTCAGTGCCACCAATAATTGATTTAAAGGTGAGGTACTGCCCCGGCTGAAACTGAAATAACTCAGTTTGCTGTTCCGGAACGTCCAATGCTATTGAAACACAATCAGATGTTTCGGAACGAACATCCTTTACCTTTAACGCATGAAATTTAAGAGTTGACATAAGCGGTGGCAAAGGTAATACTTATAGGTTTACAGTAGGTAATTTACACAGGGGGTTTAGCACCCACTGATGAAAGTCACCAACCATTGTACATTTAAACACATTTAGTTATATTTGTTGTACCTCAACAATACTCCGAATGAAAAAAATATTCTTTGCTTTACTATCCGTATTGCCACTTTTTGCTAACGCACAGCCCGGCATTATCAGCACTATTGCCGGTAATGGCTTGCACCTTTGTTAAAGGTGTACCCTAACCCCGGCAAAGGCAACTTTGTGGTGGAAGCAGAAAAACTGAACAACAACAGCACCGTAGAAATATACAATGTAGCAGGCACTAGCGTGTACAGGAAAACCCTGAGCAGCCCCCGCACCGAAATACTATTGCAGCAACCTGCTGGCACCTACTTCCTTACCATAAAAATGGGCCAACAAGTGTTGACCCAAAGAATATCCATTGAAAAATAAGCGGAGATGCCTATTACATATATTTTACCTCATCGGGCAAATTGTAAAACGTAGGATGGCGATACACCTTATCGCTCGCGGGGTCGTACATTGATGCGCTTTGGCCGGGGTCAGAAGCATGAATGTTATTGCTTTCAACTACCCAAATGCTAACGCCTTCCATGCGGCGGGTATATACATCGCGCGCATTTTCTATAGCCATTTCATAATCGGCTGCGTGTAAGCTACCGGCATGTTTGTGATCAAGTCCCGCCTTACTGCGTATAAACACTTCCCACAAAGGCCACTCTGATTTATTAGTCGTTTTATTTTCGCTCATTATTTTATTCATTTTTTGCCCGGGGCAATGTTTTTATTGAATTGATTGTTTAAACGAGCAGCATTGTTATGCCACACCTTCGGCAATGTGACTAACGTAAACGGGGATATGAAATATGTTCCGCCCTTTCAGGGCTCACCATTTTTTCATTTTCCTTTTCGATGGGCTTCACCCATCGCTACTTTATACCGCCCTTTCAGGGCTCTCTCATTTTCAGTTCGTTTCACAGCACTGTGCTGCTGCTTCTGCCAGATCTATTTCGTATTCTACAATCATTTCACCCTTTAAGGTTTGTTTGTTTGCACTACGAACTAATATTACCGCTATACAAAATCAATAATTGAAAATTGACAATTACCTGCTGTTTGTAGCTACCACAATACCATTTGTAACAGAACTACATTAATCGGACGATTGACAATTTATAATTAACAATTTACACTTGTTCTGCCCTGTCTATTTCGTATTCTACAATCATTGCACCCTTTAAGGTTTGTTTGTTTCCACTACGAACTAATATTGCCGCTATACAAAATCAATAATTGAAAATTCACAATTACCTGCTGTTTGTAGCTACCACAATACCATTTGTAACAGAACTACATTAATCGGACGATTGACAATTTATAATTAACAATTTACACTTGTTCTGCCCTGTCTATTTCGTATTCTACAATCATTTCACCCTTTCAGGTTTTGTTTAATTGCACTAAGAACTAATATTACCGCTATACAAAATCAATAATTGAAAATTGAAAATTACCTGCGTTTTAAGTTGCTGTTTGAAGCTGACAAAAAACATTTGTAACAGCATTACTTTAACAGACCAATTGACAATTTATAATTAACAATTTACAATTAACCTAAGCTGCTTTCGCTTCATTTTCTTTTCTGGCCTTTCTTTTGGCTGCATGTGCAGTAGCTGCATCGCGCACCCATTGGCCATCGGCCCACGCCTTTTTGCGGGTTTCCAGGCGTTGTTTGTTACATGGACCATTCCCTTTCACTACATTCTTGAATTCGGCCCAATCAATAGCGCCAAAATCAAAATGTCCGCGCTCTTCATTCCACTTCAGGTCTTTATCCGGAATAGTTAGCCCCAGTATTTTCGCCTGCTCTACGGTAACGTCAACAAACTTCTGGCGCAGTTCATCATTGGTAAGCCTTTTAATGCGCCACCTCACGCTGTTTGCGGTATTCGGACTTTCAGCATCAGGAGGTCCGAACATCATTAAACTCGGCCACCACCAGCGGTTGAACGCGTCCTGTGCCATTTTGCGTTGTATCTCGCTGCCTTTTGAAAGGTTAAGCATAATTTCAAAACCCTGGCGTTGGTGGAAGCTTTCCTCTTTACAAACACGCACCATAGCACGCGCATAAGGCCCGTACGATGTGCGGCAAAGTGGCACCTGGTTCATAATGGCAGCGCCATCGACCAACCAACCTATTGCGCCCATATCGGCCCACGTAATGGTAGGGTAATTGAATATAGAAGAGTATTTTGCTTTGCCGGAATGCAGTTGCTCATACATTTCATCGCGGCTGATACCCAATGTTTCAGCTGCACTGTACAGATAAAGGCCATGACCGGCTTCATCTTGCACCTTAGCCAGCAATACTGCTTTACGGCGTAAAGTCGGGGCGCGGCTTATCCAGTTACCCTCAGGTAACATACCCACAATTTCGCTGTGCGCATGCTGAGATATCTGCCTGATCAGTGTTTTGCGGTAGTCCTCCGGCATCCAATCCTTTGGTTCTATGGTCTCGTCTCTGTCAATCTTATCGTCAAAGTGTTGCTGAAATGAAAATTGCGTCATAAAACTGGTGGTTTTAGCTGTTACAAAGGTAAGTGAATTTCAAAACTGAAGGTTGCAGGTTATATAGTTATTTTGAAAACCAATATTTGCTTGCTTTATACCGCATCTTCGAATTTTACGCCATCGTATATGTCCATAAGGCTTAGGCTTACTTGCACCGATGGCATTACTAAGGTATCGTGGAGTTTTTTATATTCTTGTAGTTCCCAATTGCCATTAGCATTAATTGCGAATGTTTCAATGTGCACAGCAAGCGAATCGACCAATATATACTGCTTCAGCGTTGGGATAGCCCTGTATAACATGAATTTTTCTCCTCTGTTGTAACTTTTAGTGGAAGGTGATAAGACTTTTATAATGATCGTGGGATTTGTGGCATTCATGTCATCATCATTAAGCGTCTCAATTTTACCACAAAAAATGGAAAGATCAGGATAGGTAAACAGCGTGTTTTCCTGTATATAAATTCTGAAATCGCTACCAAATGGCCTGCATGGCTTCCCAAGCAAAGCACCGCCAATTCTCGTTGCGAGATTAGAGGCGATTATGTTGTGTTGTATTTTAGCCCCTGACATGGCGAATATCTCCCCCTGATAGTATTCATGCTTGTCTTCCGAGGCATTCTCCATCTCCAGGTATTCTTCAATGGTATAGCGGCGTTTATTGTAGGCTATGGCTGGTTCCCTTACTTCCATGCTATAAAATTACGAAAAACTGTACATAAGTATGCCACACCGTTTCAGGATGTGGCATACCCGCTAGTATTATTAAATCTATTTTATTACTTCCAGTTCCTTGCCCACTTTAATAAATGCGTTTATAGCAGTATCCAGGTGGTGACGGTCATGACCGGCTGATATCTGTACCCTGATGCGGGCCTGTCCTTTAGGCACTACCGGGTAAAAGAAGCCTACTACATAGATACCTTCTTCCAGCATACGGGCCGCAAATTTCTGGGCCACAACTGCATCATACAGCATAAGTGGCGAAATTGGGTGCGTACCCAGTTTAATATCGAAGCCGGCAGCAGTCATTTGCTTGCGGAAATACAATGTATTTTCTTCCAGCTTATCGCGCAATGCAGTTGTTTCGCTCAGCATGTCTAAAACCGCAATAGAAGCCCCAACAATGGAAGGCGCCAATGAGTTAGAAAACAGGTAAGGACGGCTGCGCTGACGCAACATATCTATCACTTCTTTCTTGCCGCTGGTAAAACCGCCCGATGCGCCACCCAGTGCTTTACCCAATGTACCCGTAATAATATCTATACGGCCCATAACACCACATAGCTCATGCACGCCCCTGCCGGTAGCACCCATGAAGCCCGATGAATGGCTTTCGTCAATCATTACCAGTGCATCATATTTATCGGCGAGGTCGCATATTTTATCCAGCTGCGCTATGGTTCCGTCCATTGAAAAAACAGAATCCGTTACTATCATTCGGGTGCGGGCATCCATATTAGCCTTCAGCTGCGCTTCAAGGTCGGCCATATCGTTATGCTTGTAGCGGCCACGACGGGCTTTACACAAACGAACGCCGTCAATAATGGAAGCATGGTTCAGTTCGTCTGATATTATGGCATCTTCTTCGCCCAATAAAGGCTCAAATACACCGCCATTGGCATCAAAACACGCTACATAAAGTATGGTATCTTCTGTGCCCAGAAACTTTGCAATTTTGTGCTCCAGCTCGCGGTGTATATCCTGCGTACCACAAATAAACCGTACAGAGCTCATACCATAGCCCCTACTATCCACAGCCTTGTGCGCGGCCTCAATTACCTTAGGGTGAGATGATAGCCCTAAATAGTTATTGGCGCAAAAATTAAGCACCTGCTTGCCGTTTACCGTTATTTCAGCACCTTGTTCCGATGCTATGATGCGTTCGTTCTTAAATAAACCGGCATTCTGTATTTCCTGAAGCTCGTTTTGTATCCTGGAATAAAATGATGTACTCCCCATGGTTATAATTGTTAATGGTTAATTGTCAATGGTTAATTGTTTGCTTATTGCTACTGTAAATGCCTGCGCTTTTGGAATTTAACTTCCGTTTACTGTAGTGTTTTGAGGTAATCGGGATTCATATTCATAAAACCCAGTTCTTTTGCGCGTTGCACATCTTTAATGGCTTGTGCCTTATTACCCTTTTCCTGATAGCACATGGAGCGTGCGTAATAGATCTCCCCCATATCCGGGAACAACGCTAGTGCTTTATCAAAATCTTTAAATGCCTCATCACACTTTCCTTTTCTCTGCAATGCCCTGGCCCGGTTCAGGTAGGGTTGCACTATATCTGGGTTTTGCGCAATGGCAATACCATATTGTGCAATAGCGGAATCGCTCCTACCCGTCATATCCAGGAAGTTACCGTAATTGCTATGCGCTTCAGGGTTGTATGGCTTTAAGCGCAAGGTGCTAACAAAGCAAAAGTAGGCACTGTCAAACTGCTTTGCAATACTGTATACAATGGCCAGACCGAGGTATGCGTTTGCTGACATTTCGGTATTATCCATTTTCAGTGCTTTGTAGTAGTACACCTTCGATTCATTGAACTGGTTGTTGCTGCGCATCAGTTCCCCAATAGAAATATACGGATTGACAAATGTTGGCTGTAGTTCTATGGCCCGGCTCAGCAAAAAGAACGAGGAGTCATAATACAGTTTGCGTTCATCAGGTCGCACTGAATTATTAAACTTCATGAAGTAGGAAAAACCAAGGTTATTATAACCGTTCGGCGCCCTTACCGGCTCTACTTCAATTTCATCGCGCCAAAGGCTTGCTTCATCGTACCAAACCTTGCAACGTTCATTGCTCAGATAGGCAAGTACGCAGCAATAGGCACCTACTGCAACCATTGCCATAATACCGATCTGTTTCTTACTTTCCGAATCATACCATTCTGATACCACCCAACCCAGCATAAAGAATAAACCGAGGTAGGGCAGGTAAGAATACCTGTCTGCTATAATTGCACCACCCACCGGAATAAACTGCAATAACAGCGCAATATTGGCCAGGAAGAACATGATACCAAAAATACCCGCCCTGCTTTTACGTGCCAGCCAGAAGATGCCCGCCAGTATAAGGGCCGCTATAACCGGATAGATATAATAGATGGGCGGAAGGCTGCCTTTTTCTTTTAGGGGATAAGGGTAAAAACAAAGCAGTTTAATGGGCGCAACCGCCTTCCATAAATAAGTAACCAAGGCATAACCACCCAAGGCAATGCGCTCGAAGAAATTGTAGTGCTCCCCTTGCGTGCCCAATGCGCCAAATACACGCTGGTCGAACATTGATTTGATACCAAACCCGACAGATATAAGGAAAAGCGGAATCTTGTCTAACAATGACGCATAGTTGATGCGCATGGTTTTAAAGGAAGGTATTTCAACTGCCAACTCACCTTCCCGAGGCACAAAAAGTTTGCCGTCAAAAAAATCGATGATCAGCAAAGTGACCGGTAAAATAACGGCAACCGGTTTTGATAGCAATGAACAAAGGAACAACAGCACTACCATGCCATACCATTTCCAGCGGCCCGTGCCCTTGCCCCGTATATAGAAAAGGTAGGCAATGCATGCTGCCATATAAAACACACCGTAAACAACATCTTTACGGCCCGCGATCCATGCAACGGATTCAATGTGCATGGGGTGAATGCCAAACAGCATAGCCGTAATAATGGCTGCAATTCTTTTTTGGGTTAATAGCTTCACAAAAAAGTAAACCAGTACCGTGGTGGCAATATGAAATAAAAGGCTGGTAAGGTGATAGGTATAAGGTTCCAGCGTAGCCCTGCTATAGTCTATGGCTAAAGTGAGCATGGTTAGCGGGTGGTAGTTACCCATTATCGGCGTGCTGAAAATCTCCTTCAACCCTTCGCCATTCAGGTGATCTTTTATGAGTGGCTGATTCTTCACATAGCCCGGATCATCCCAATTTGTAAATTGATTGAGCAGCGATATTTTAAGTACCAGGTAAGTTATTACTGCAATACAGGCAGCGGCAATCATATCAATTTTGGCACCCGATAATTTACGAGGCTCGCCCGCACCCTGCTTAGCTGGTATAGACCTGGGCTGGGTTGGTACTGATTGTTTACTATTATTGTTTACCGGCTGCTGCCTGTTACTATTTTTTGCCATTCAACATCAATAAGTCTAAGTTCAATTAATGTCAATTATTTAAAATCAGGAAAACGATGCTACCCCAAATTACTTAGGAACGTTGACGAAATAAAGTCTACCATATGACGAAGTTACTTCTCTTTTATGCGAGGCGGATCCCGATTGCTTTAGGGAGAGAATAGCAAGCTATTGAAAGACTTTTCAACGAACCAGAAATGTAAAAGAACAAGGCAAATGGTGGACTTTATTTTGTTATCGTTCCTTACTCACTACAATTTCGTTACCCACAAGCACAGGCACAACAGGGTGTGTATTGAGTGTGGTACAATATTCCATATCGTGTACCAAACCAAACCCCGACAACCGCCTGTAATGTGAACTATCTTTTAAAAACTCTATAAGACCCACCTTACTGGCATCGATATATAATGTGGCAGCCGCCCGTGCACTATCGCAATTAATATCAAAACTATCGCGCACCTCATTAACCACCGCACCCGCAAAAAGCGTATCCTCCATGTTAAAGCGGTCTTTCCACGAAGCACAGCCGAGCAATACATTCTTATTCTGTTGTTTAAGAAAACTACATACCGCATTCAGGTTCAGGAACGAACCGATAACTATTACCGAAGCTCCTTGCACCATGTGCAGTAAGCGTGTACCGTTAGTCGTTGTTAGTATAAGGGTTTTACCCTGCACAAATTCATTGGGATATTCCAGTGGTGAATTACCGTATTGTAAGCCTTCAGCAACTTTACCGTCGCGCTCGCCGGCAGTAATGCTGTTCTCCAATACCTTTCCCTGTTCAATACAACCCTCAACTGAAGCCACCGGCACCACGCACTTTGCACCATTACTCAGCGCCGCTGTAATTGTAGATGTGGCCCGGAAAATATCAATTATCACTACAACCGAACCGGTAGTATCGTATAAATGCAATAAGGCGGGAGACAAACAAACTTCAAGTTTGGGTTTTTGTGTGGATGCCATGAAAAATAATTAAAGTGCAAAATAATAAAAAAGCGCTGCAACTTGCAGCGCTTCGTAAATAAGTTACTTAACTATTAGTATACCCACATATCGTGTTCTTTGTTAAAGATCTCAGTGGCGTTTTGCTGGCTCTCATAAAGTGCCTCCATTTTGCCCCTTGCATCTGTACCGAAGATATCTTCGTAACGTTGGTTAAGCGAATTGCTCACCTTAGTTATTTTGCTGGAGAACATACGGCGCTCAAAGAATTCATCCCATGTAAAACGGAAAACATCGTTATTAGGATTGTAAACTTCATAAGTAGCCAATGTGTTGCGGATTTCAGGATAAGACAACCAGAACATAGCAGCAGAACCCTTGTAGTTTTGGTTTTCATCAAGATAATCAAGAACCGGCGCAATGCCTATGATCCTAACTACCATTTTACCCATGTTACGATCGAAAATCCAGTCTTCTTTAACCCTGTATGAGAATACAAGCTGTGGATTAAAGTCTTTCTTTACAATTTTCTTGATCATAGTGCCATCCACGTCTTCCACTTCTATAGTGTCAGGCTTTGGGGTAATGGCTTCAATAACCTGCTCCTTGGTCAATTTAGTAGTGAAACGATCGTCATTACCAAATGCAGAGTATGCAGTTATTTTGCCCGACTTAATGGCATCGATAAGAATTTCTATGAACATACCACCACCGGTATTTTCATCGCCCTGATACCTGAAACCGATATTCTGTTTTTCGCGAACATCAATTTCGCGCCAAACTCTTTTCTGCCAAAGTACATCGGCAGCACGAATTACCTGATATGGTAATGGCGCACCAACGTGGGGAACCTTATCATAGGCACCATCTGTAGCCAATGAAGGCTTCCAGGAATCATTAACTGAATGATAACCTGAACCGCTCACCGGCTCATCAGTAACAGTACCTTTCTGGCCGAAAGCTGTAGCACAGCCCGCCAAAAGTGCAAATGTAACGGCGTATTTATAAGAATTAAGGATTGACATATCCCAATATTTTTTTGTAAAGTTAATTAATTTAATGTAAATATCAACGCACCCAAATCCCTTACCTTGCCATCAGGACCAATAGCCTTAATGTTTTCAAGATAGACCCTGTCGCCTGGCTTTACCTTACTCTGAAGTGAAGCAACTTGTGCATTATCCATGAACTTGACACCTTTACCACCAGCAGGCATTTTAACCAAAATTTCAGGAACGTAGTCAGAACCCTTAGGCAACATAGAAAATTTAAATTCAATTACGATAAACTTAGTATCAAATTCAAAGTTTTCCATTACAGCCAAAGGAGCAACTGCGGCCTTAAACATACCAGCTGACATTGGTCCGCCAAGCTTGCCTAATAATTTTGCGACTGGATTAGGAATAACTTTTACCCTGATGATTGATGTAGAAACTTTTACTGGAGCACCATCTTTATTCTTGCTCTTAGCCATAATATCAACAGGGAAAGATGTTGTTGGTGTAGTTACCCTTATAGCAAAGTGGCCATTAGAACCAGTTTGTGTAGCACCCGGAGGCAACTGAAGGTAAACATCTTCAACTGCATAACCAGCCGCACTAACTGTTACCGGGTTATCAACACCAATATAGAATACGTTCATCTTATCTAACTGCAAAGAAGCACCAGTAGTACCCACCATGTAGTCAAAACTCCAGTCCCTAGTAATAGGGCCCTGAACTGTTTCCAGCATTACTTTACCTTTTACAGTTTGTAAACCAGTACCAGTTGCTACTGTTTCCCAAGGAATTGCACCATTTACCGCATCCTTCTTAGTACCTCCACCCTGTGTAATAACAGCAGTTGGTTTCAAGGTTCTGTTAAAGGCAGCCAATAATATAGTTGCTTCAATTTTATCGCCTTGTAAAGCATAAGTAGTTTTCGGAACTGCTACCGCTGCCATAGTATCGAACACAAACTCTTTTGTATGCGCCAATTCAGATAGACGTTTGATCACCATGTTTTCACTGCTCCTTACGTCATTCTGGAATTTGGAAAACAATGCCAAAGATGCAATTGCAGGCATGTGCTCGAAGTTAGAAATGTTCCAGTCACCTGTTGGGTTATGCTCATTCTTCTTCGCAGGTTCAATACTTAATGGCATCGTTCTACTGAAAGAAGCAGTATCTTCCGGTGGCAACTGAGAAAGCAGATACTTCCTCATTTCCATTATCTTCCTTTGAACGGTGTCACCACCTTTCTTTTCAACTAACAGAGTTGTGGTTGCATCAATGTTATCCATCTTATCAGGAAAGGTAGAATCTTCCTTGCCATAACCGCCAGCGGCCATAACAACTCTTTTCTTCCAATCGTTGAAGTACTTCATCATTTCGTCAGACTTGGCAACGATGTCATCAGCCTGCAATTTGTATTTGTGTACTTTTTCGTATTGGCCCTTTACATTTTCACTTTCCTTTATGGCAGCATAAACCTCAGCCGTCTTGGCATCGATAGACTTATTCGATTTATCAATGCTGGTGCTCAACGTCTTGAAGGCGTTAAGAATTTCGTTTGATACGTTGAGTGCCAGCAGTGCGGTCAAAACCAGATACATCAGGTTAATCATGATCTGCCGCGGCTCCTTAGGTATAGACATTCTTTATTTTTTACTATAAGTGAGTTATAATAATGTTACGTTCGGTATTGTAAGAAAATTAACGGCCTTGCATTGCAGATAGCATGTTACCATATATCTGGTTAAGGTTGGTAAGGTTCTTAGATAACAGCGCAATTTGATCTTTAGTATTATTTGCGTCTTTAGCGCTTGCAGCCATTGCATCAGATGCACTAACCAGGTTGCTATAGAATTTGTTCATTGCCTTCAGATGGTTGTTGGCATCCTGCAATTCAACTTCATATATCTGGTTAAGTGTACCCAGGTTTTTAGATAAAACTTTAACCTGATCGTGGAACTTAGCAGTATCGCCGGCAGCATCGTTAAATGCACCCATTGTTTTAGTAGCACCAACAAAAGTATTTTTCATCTGGCCCAATGCGTCAGCTGCTTCACGAGCACCTTTTGAATAAGCTTCAGTAGAAGAAGTGATGTTAGTGATATCTTTCATCTGCTCAACAGTTTTACCGAAGTTGGTAAAGTTCTCGTTCAGGCGTTTCATGCTTGTAGGCGTGATCTGCGCTTCTTCCATCATTTTATCTAATGACTTCATTGGAGACTCACCTGGTTTACCTTCACCAACGTGTGCAGTTGCACCGTGATCTTTTAAACCCTTACGGAAAGCTTCAACGTGTGGATTTTCAGTAATGCCTGGGTAAAAGCGTTCCCAATAGTAATCAGAGTGAGGTGGGAGCAGACCGAGCATCGCAAAGATAACTGCTTCCGTGATCATACCTGAAGTAAGCATAAGGCTCGCACCTGGCCAGTGCTGAATTTTAAAGAGCGCTCCCATAAGTACTACAGATGCTCCAAGACCGATGATTAGATTTTTTAGGTACTTACCTGAGTTCGATTCAAAAAAGATTACTATCGGATTCATGCTATTTTAGTTTTGCTTTTTATACTTAAGTTTATGATGAATGTATTTTTCAAAATTAGCCTTTCTTAACTGCGCGCCTGTTTCTTAAAGCTGGCTCAGCATAAGTAATTACGCAACGGAAGCCAAGGTAAGGTTTTGCAGTATCAGCATATTCGTAATCGCGGGTACCAACCTGCAGGAAGTAAGCTACATCCCTCCAGCTACCACCACGAACAACTTTTCTTGTAAGTTCAATTGGTTCGCCAGCCCTGCCGCCTCTTTTAACTTCAGGGTTGATATCAGACATCTGATCGTAAGAACCATTTGCATAAAGAGAGCTGGTCCATTCTGATACGTTACCTGACATATTTTTCAAACCGTAGTCGTTAGCAGCATACTTATCAACCGGAACGGTATACAAACCACCATCGGCAGAATAGTTACCACGCTGAGGTTTGAAGTTAGCTAAATAACAACCTTTTTTATTGATGATGTAAGGACCACCCCATGGATAAGGAGATTCGTTCCTGCCACCGCGTGCAGCCCACTCCCACTCTTGTTCTGATGGAAGACGGAACTTACTTTCAGTGTACATCTTTGATTTATCGCGCTCTGATACCCAAACTTTAGTACGCCAATCGCAGAATGCGTTAGCCTGATGCCAGTTAACACCCACCACAGGGTATGTGTTGAAACCCTGGAACCAGAAATACTGGCGGGATATCGGCTCGTTATAAGAATACATATACTGACGTACCCAAACAGTAGTATCAGGATATGCCTTTACAGTTATAGGATAAATAAATGCCTTTTCATTGTAGGCTTTACTACCTGCGGCCCTTGATGCATTTGCATAATCAAAAGTCTGGTAGCTATACTTCAATTCAGCAGTATTGATCAGCTTTACGCCCCAGCCAGACTGATCAGCCTGAATGTACATAGAAGCTAACTGATCCTGAACGTCTGCATCCCTCCAGTTGATCCTTTTGTTCCAGTCCAGCTTTGTGCTGCCATCCGGAAGATCTTTCACATACTGAAGAATAGTACGTGCTATTGAATCTCTTACCCAGTTCGTAAACTGACGATATTCCTGGTTTGAAATTTCGGTCGCATCCATGTAAAAACCTACAGTTTGTACAGTATGAATGTTCGCATCATTTCTACCACGTACATCTTCATCACTAGCTCCCATTTTAAATGTTCCTGACGGAACATAAACCATACCTATCGGCACAGGAGCCTTATAATTCATCCTGCTTTGATCACCTATTAATTGGCCATTTGAGCCCCTTTGCCCGCAGCTTGCCGCGAATGCAAGCAAAGCTAAAGAGAAGACTTTCAGGGATGTTCTTTTCATACTACTATCAGTTATTTTAGCAATTTGGCAAGTAAAAATGCTGGTTTCAGTTCTAAACAACTATTGAAACCGACGCACAATATTCAAAGATTTTTCCAAAAATACAACTTTCCACAAAAAAATGTTAACAATCAACACCTGGAATCAAAAAAAAACGCCTGGCTTATTGAATGTTTTCAACAACTCTAAGTGCTTGATCCACGGTACTGACAGCGGCTGAGCATGCATTTTCCGAGCACACAAATATAGACAAATTATTGAGAGAAAATTTATTTTTCAAAATTGGTGCAAAGCCCTCGTTTTTAGTGGAAAAAAGTAAAAAAAGCTGCGGCAAAAATTGCTTTTTCATAATACCGGCCGCTTTTTGGGCATTTTCGCCCGTACATACCACCGACTTTATACCTGCTGCATTCCGCTGTATCAATTGCGCCCAATTGCCAAATGAATAGCCGTTTCGCAGTGCATTGTCAACCATATTTCCCACCATCATTTTTGACAGTTCTATCCATTCCGGCCGCTCCGAACACATTCCACAAATCCATAAATTGTTGGCCATAATGGCATTTGCCGAAGGCGTAGCCCCATCGTAAAGATCTAGTTTGCGCACCGGTATATCCGTCTGTTTTGCCGGCGTAAAATAAAAGTACAGCTCCTCGTGTGCAAATTCTGCTATCACTTCCTCAACCAGACCTGTCGCTTTCATTATCCATTGGTCTTCACCGGTAAGCGAAGCCAACTGCAACATTGCCTGTATAAGGTAGGCGAAATCATCGAGTTTCGCGGGTATCCTGGCTACACCATCCTTCCAGGTATGCTTCAAGCCTTCCGCGCTTTCAAAACTGTGTACCATCCATTGCATCTGGCTTTCTGCCAGGTGCTGGTAGGCTTCATTGCCAAATGTGGCTGCCGCCTTGGTGAGCGCAATATTCAGGAGTGCATTCCATGATAGCAGGCATTTATCATCGGTTAGCGGTCGTATCTTTTCAGCACGGGCCTTGAAAAGCAGCCCTTTTGCCTTGTCTATTTTTTCAGTAATCACCGCCTCTGGCAATCCTGTTTCTATGGCAATATCGCCTATGCTTTTTGCAATGTGCAGTATGTTCGTTTCTTCCCAATTACCGTGTTCTGTAACTCCAAAATGTGCGGCTACTATTGGTGCATCCTCCCCGGTTACTGCGGCAAATTCATGCCACAGCCAGGTATAAAATTTCCCTTCCACGCCCTCGCTATCCGCATCGAGCGCGCAAAAATAGCCGCCGGAGGCGTGCTTCAATTCCCGCTCGGTAAAGGCTATGGTTTCGGCGACAATTTGCTGGTAACGCGGGTTGCCGGTAACAGCAAAAGCATCGCAGTAAGTGCCTATCAGCAAGGCATTATCGTACAGCATTTTTTCAAAGTGCGGGGCCAGCCATTCCCTATCAGTTGAATAGCGCGCAAAGCCACCACCCAACTGGTCATAAATACCCCCATCGGCCATGGCATCAAGGCTTAGCAATGCCTGTTGCAAACAGTCTTTATCGCCCGTAAAATGGTAGTGTTCCAGCAAGAAGGAAATAGCCATTGTACCGGGGAATTTAGGCGCATTACCAAAGCCCCCTTTTTGTTTATCAGCGAGCCGCATAATACCTGTAGCTATGTTGCGGCAAACATCCATATCCAAGTCCTGCACTGGCTTAGCAGAAAGGCCCCTGGCAGCCTGTTTAAGGTACTTTACCATTTGTTCAGACTGTTGTGTCACTTCATCGTGCCGGTTGTGCCATATATCCAGCATGCGCTCCATGAGTTGTGTCCACGAAGGGCGGCTGTATGCCGGGCGCGGCGGATAGTAAGTGCCCCCGTAAAAAGGCACCCTGCCGGGTGTTACAAATGCATTCAGCGGCCAGCCGCCATTGCCGCTTATAGCCTGCACGGCATCCATGTACAAATGGTCAACATCAGGATGTTCTTCACGATCAACTTTTATGCAAACAAAGTTTTCGTTCATAAAAGCAGCGGTAGTTTCATCTTCAAAACTTTCGCGCTCCATTACGTGGCACCAATGGCATGCTGCATAGCCAATGCTCACTATTACAGGCTTATTTTCGGCCCTTGCTTTTTCAAAGGCCTCATCACCCCACGGATACCAGTCAACCGGGTTGTGGGCATGCTGTAACAGATAATGGCTTTGTTCGTTTATGAGTCGGTTTGGCATGGGGCAAAAGTAGATATTTAATTGCTCAATGGCTTAATGGCGCTGTCATTAACTTAGCGTAAATATCCTCACCCCCGGCCTCCCGAAGCGAGTTGGGGCAATGTCATTAACTTAATGGATTTTGCGTCATGCCTGCGGCACGCCGTAGACATTAATCTCCCCTCTACCATTTATGGAGAGGGGCCGGGGGTGAGGATATTTGCGCTAAGTTAATGACATTGACCCTTCGGGGTTGGCCCCTTTTGTTATAGTTACCCCTGGTTTCACCAGGGGCTATTCATGTTAAAGTCCTCCGGACTTTTCTCAAACTGACGCACAACATCCACAAGCCCAAAGGGCTTGAACAATAATAGCCGGGAGTGATCC
>JBBRPD010000022.1:0-66818 GCA_038228575.1 Chitinophagales bacterium
TACACCAATTTTAACCATTCTCTTCCATTTGTGCGTTGTTGCAAGAGTCTTTAAATAATTCATTATTCGCAGATTTTGCGCCTAGCACAAAAGAAACATAATAATTAAACTTAGTGCACTTTATTTAATCAACTTCACTAAGGAGTAATGCGTATCATTATTTAGCATTGAATTTGCACTTTATCGCATTAGCATTTTGATGTTGCATGTAAAAATTGTTGTGAGAGCCTAGGTAATTAATCCTTGACTGAAACTATTTTAACCAATTACATTTCACAACTGTAGTTTTTTTTAGATCATAAATATTTCTACCAAATCATCCCGTATCGGGTTCGATATTTTCCCAGTCAAGTCTACTCCACCAAACCCTTGCTGAGCAAGGGTTTGGTTTTCTATCAATATAGTTAAATCTATGCATGACTCGTCTTAGTCAAGGATTAATTGAACGTGATCTCTCACACTTCGTAATTCTCTTTTTGGTAGTCATTCATATACAAAAACTGATATTTCTTTGCTGGAAAGCATTAGGCTTACTGAAACGCAAAAAAACCTATTGGTAGTTTTAAAAAGCTGGAAACAAATAGAAAATATGCCAGTAAAATTACACCTTCTTGCCAATTTGATTCTATGCGCATATGAAGCAAATCGTAATGCTGCGCCAATGAACATCACAAAAAAGCTGATTATGACATTTGAGTGTATTGGCAATAATATACAATCAATATCGTTGAGCAGCCAGTCGAAAAATTGTTGGAAATTACCACTATTAACCTAATTCAATTTTAGATGTTATTGAATGTAAATGTTTAAAACCTAAATTTTTGACTCAGCTTATAAATTTCAATCAAATCATCGGATAATTTGTTCGACCTTTCCCCTGTTGCCCATCGCTGACATATTGTGCCCCTTCAGGGCGAGACCAATCTCATTGACTAATTTACTCCCATCATTTTATACTTGCTCTACAGGTAATCATAGCTGATCATTCCATCAAAAAAATCATAGTTCAGACAAATAACCTGAAGGGCGTTTCTGGTTTATACCTTAAAATGGGCTATTCCCAACGTGAGACGCGTGTCTTTGTAACCTTGTTGCCCCTCCAGGTAATATGTCTACCTCAATGAAAAGTTCTTTGCCTGTAAGTATTTCACTATTCCCATCCAAGCCCATCTCCCGATGCTGTTAGCATAGCCGTGAAAAGCAAAAAACTGAAAATCATTAGAAAATGAGTCTATTTTATTTTTATAAAACTAAACTATTTATTAGTTTTTGTTTAAAATAATATTATCTTTAAGCTGTGTTTTAAATTTTAATTTAATCGCTCATCACCTTCTGCTACCATTTACTATGCATAAAAAAATATAAAATTTGAAACCATTATTGCCAAATATTCATAAAAAACAGTACAAACACAAATGAGAAAAGTCAATTTGATCGCTTTAATTGTTGGTTTAGGTGCGGGTGGGGCATACATAAGTTCCATATCTTGCGGAAGCTCTCCTTCTTCCAATCAATCAGCTGTGGGCGCAGCACCCGCTGCCGCAGCCAAAATAAGCACACCGCTGAGCTCGGTAATGCCATTCGATGCCGATCTGGCTTCGCTGCCGCCAAAACCAGTATTGGAAACCAATGTTCGCAGGGTTTTTGATATTTTCTCCTGGCAATCATTTGTTGCTATGTGCTGGTCCACAAATGCCAATGAAGTCATTGGCCAGAACGGGGATAATGCTACTGTTTGGGAGACATGGAAAAAGAATTATCAGGTCTTTCTTGATAACGGGCAAAAACCTGCACCTTGGAATCTAGTGGAGCAGAGCAAGCAGAAGCAATTATCGCAGACAGGTAAAACACCTCCTGATATGGTAGCAATTTTTCAACCGTTCCTTACTGGGCCACTTATTGACCAGAACGGTGAATACACCCGATTCGAAATTGCTATGGACAGAGAAATGTTCGAGTATATTGATCAGCACACACTTTATAATATAGAAGGGCAAAGGTCTTTTAAAGATACCGTAATGTTCCCTGAAGGAGACATTAGTAAAAAAACACTTGGGGCCGTAATGGTAAAAGGCTCGTGGAAGATATTAGGCAAAAACGATGATATCTCCCGTTTCCATAAAGTAAAGGCAATGGTTCATATACCTGCGCTACCCTCAAGGGGTATTAAAGATTCCAGTTACGAGGTGTGGGTAGGCCTTGTAGGCTTACATATCGGAACAAAGACAAACAGCTCGCCGCAATGGATATGGTCAACTTTTGAGCAAGTAGATAATGTACCTGATTTCGGTAAAGTAGAGAAAAAGCACTATAATTTTTATGATATAAATGACACAACTAACAAGACACTGAACAAAGCACCCTCGCAGCCATGGAACCCGGGTATTCCTGGCCAGAAGCCAAGCCAGGTGGCCCGCCTCACACCTATTGATGCAGGTACACAGGCGCTGAATGATTCCTTCCGCAAATTGTTAGTAGCCATAAACCCCCAAAGCGTTTGGCAGTATTACCAACTGGTAGGCACGCAATGGCCCGTTAAGCCAACATCAAGTAAAACAGGAGATCCATTCCCTGTTTACATGGCAAATACCACCCTTGAAACCTACGACCAGGGAAATATAAAAAATGGCAAAATAATTATGTCGCCAGGTGTAACCTCTAGCTGCATAGATTGCCATAATGGAGCCACAACATGGAAGGGCGTTCCATCAGACTTCACCTATATACTGAAAACGGCGAAAGCTTTTAAAAAATAATATCTACCACCTTAAAATAATTTTATGACACTTGAAGAATTTGTAAGTCTTTCAGCCGCCCTCACAGGTTATGCTGCCGATGTGTTGAAACCGACTTTTGATACCCAATTGGTATCGGAACAATTGTATGCGGAACTCAGTAATGCGGACAATAAAATTCCTGCTGCACAGCTTGATGAACTGACCGATGTATGGGCCAGTATTGCATCAACTCCTGCCGCTGATATGGAGAACATTGTGAATGAAAAAATAATGCAGAACAAGGACATTGCCCGTCTGGCACAAAATATTATTTATATGTGGTTCCTGGGTATATGGTACGATCTGGCTAAAGATCCGAGTAGTTTCAGCACCCCTAATAACGACCATGTTGTGTCCCCCATCGTTTATAAAAACGGCCTTGTATGGGGCGAAATGGGCGCACACCCAATGGGGTTCAGTACAGGCAATTTTGGTTATTGGCAAATAGCGCCGACATTGCCACCTATAAGTTAATGAGTAAAACAAATAACAAACCGAAAAACAATCATAAAATGGATAATTCAACTGTAATATATGATGTGGTGATAGTGGGTGGTGGCTGGGCCGGCAGCATTTTGGCCAATAAACTGGCCCAGGCAAACAAAAAAGTATTGATACTGGAAGCTGGTATTGGCATAGATGGATTGACAACCGGGGATAGCAACCAGGAGACAGGAAACAGGGGCGAATTCATGGATGAATTCTTTATGGCAATGGCCAAAACGCCTGAATCGCCTTATGTGCAAAATTATAACGCACCAAGGCCGTCGGTTTTAGACATACAACCCATCACAAACCCCGATGCACCGGATAATTGTGGCGACCCCGTGGCGTCAATAAAAAGTAAAGGGTATTTTATTCAAAAAGGCCCCATACCTTTTGGCAGCACTTATGAGCGCAGGGGTGGGGGAACATCGTGGCACTGGCTGGGCACAAGCCTCCGCCTCTTGCCGAACGATTTTAAAATGAAAAGCACGTATGGCGTTGCTGTTGACTGGCCCATAACCTACAACGACCTTTCGGCCTATTATGACCAAGCCGAATACGAGATAGGTGTTTCCGCCGATGTGAATGAACAGAAGATACATGGTATTACATTTAGCGATGGCTATGTATACCCAATGGCGAAAATACCGCCTTCAGTATTGGATTTAGCAATGGAAAGCAAGCTGGCAGGCGTTACCTTCGATGGCTGTGATTTAAACGTTACTGGCACACCGGCAGGCCGCAACGGTGTACCAAATCAAATGAAGGAAGGTACACCTGACGGGTTCTATCCCTATGTAAAAGACGGCTTTTATGACAATGGGCGCAGGCAATGCCAGGGCAATACCAACTGCACACCGATTTGCCCTATACAGGCCAAATATGATGCTACAATAACCATGTCTAAAGCTTTGATGACGGGTAATGTTGATATCAAATACCAGGCAGTAGCATCAGCGGTTTTGCTTGATAGTGCCAATAAAGAAGTAACAGGCATAGAATATAAAACTTACGATGTGGTTAACGGTCCGTGTACAGGTACTTTTACCGCTACCGGAACTAAGTATATTATTGCTGCACATGCTATAGAAGCAGCAAAACTATTACTAATGTCAAACAAGCAATTACTAGCTGGTGTAGCGAACGTAAGCGGACAGGTGGGCAAAAACCTGATGGATCACCCAATGTATCTTGGCTGGGGCTTTATGCCCGAAAACTCCTACCCGTTCCGAGGGCCATTGTCAACTTCCGGCATAGAAGGGCCAAGAGATGGAAGTTTCCGTAACCAAAGAGCATCTTTCCGTATTGAAATTGGCAATGAGGGCTGGAACTGGCCTGCTGGCGCACCCTACACACAAACTATTGATATGGTAGGCTCAGGGCTTTTTGGCTCAGCATTAAGGACTCAGATACAAAAAGATTTTACCCGTCAGTTCCGGATTGGTTTTCTCATTGAGCAATTGCCTGATGATAACTGTTATATAGTGCCTTCAAAAACGTGTTCGGACAATCTAGGAATACCACGCCCTGAAATACACTATAGTTTCGATCAATACACACAAGAGGGCTTTAAAGCTGCCGCAGCGGCAACCGATACTATTTTTAATGCGCTGGGTGCAGAAAATAAAACGGGTATCCCGGTAGGTAGCGGTGGCGTTTTCCAATACGAAGGCGTAAATTATTATTCTCAGGGGGCAGGTCACGTAATGGGTACGCACCGCATGGGCTTTACGCCTGCCGACTCTGTTACCGATGGCGATATGAAAAGCTGGGATCATGATAACCTTTATGTGGTAGGCTGTGGTTCATTCCCTACCACTGCTACCGCAAACCCTACATTAACTATGACAGCTTTGGCTTATAAAGCTGCCGATGCTATTCTTAAAAGCCTTAGCTAAACAATTGAGGTAACACATATATTTTCAACTAAAACCCTTCCGTTATAGCATATCGGAGGGGTTTTAAATTTAATCCTGTTCGTTGTAAAAATATATTAATGCAATTGATCATTAAGGTACAAAATAAACTGTATCCTGCCCTTAGTGCTCATCAACGGGCAACTTGCAACTTTGTAGCGGTACCCATTTCCTATGAAATACCCGGCATCAAATATTAACTGCCTTTTACCAACTGCAGCTTTCTACTTTGTACTTTCTACTTTCTACTTTAGACTTACGACTAAAACTAAAACAACTAATTAGCCTGATATATGTCTTTGGCCATTTGGGTACTCCTCACGACGTAGTGAATTTTTTCATCTAGTTTTTTTACCGCTTCTTCCATCAGCAACAAGTAATCTTTTGCGTCCTCGTATTCATTGTCGCGAATGATATTCATAAAGCCGAGTACCGTGGAAAGTGGACCGCGAAATTCATGCGATTGCGTAAACGCAATTTCGACCAGTGCCTTGTTTTGTCTTTCTATTTGGGCGGCTTTCACGTTTAATTGCTGCAGGCAAAGCTCCAGCTCCATTAAATGGATTGCCTGTTTGGCCAGTATACCCAGCATTTGCTGCTTGCCGGCTGATAATTGTTTAGCATGGTCATCAAACACACAAAGCGTACCAATGTTTTGTCCATCGGTCGCCAAGGGGGCACCTGCATAAAAACGGATGTGCGGTTGATTGACCACTAAAGGAATATTTGCAAAACGCTCGTCCTTTGTAGGGTCTGGCACAACGGTAACGTCAGCGCCCATAATGGTGTACTGGCAGAAGGATGCTTCACGCGGCATCTGGAAAACTTCAAGCCCTTTAGCTACCTTAAACCACTGTGTGTCGGCATCAATAAGGGTGATGAAAGCTACCGGTGTCTCGCAAATTTCCGCCGTTAGCGTGAGTATATCCTCCAGCCCTTTATTAAGATTGAAGTTATACTGATCAAATTTCCTCACAGAATGCAGTCTTTCTATTTCGTTGGGATTCATGATGCTTGATTTTTTGATAAAATTTTTCTTTGGTTTAAGGTTGTTTATATTTTGTTCTTATAAAATACATTCGTTAACAATTCGTTTGGATATACGGCCGAAATTGGTTAACGGTTTTTGATGCATCAAACTATTTTAACTTTTGTACTACATGACTTCGTTTGCATTTGTATTCGCTTAATAATTAATGGGACAGGTTTGGGGCTGCGGAGTGTATTAAATACCGCGTTACAGACAATTTTTAAAATTTTCGTTCGTTGTTATTGCAATTAGCAGTAATCGCGTCCTGTTTACTTATAAAACCGTTATTTTAGCGCAATGAAGTCATTTACTTTCGCCCTTTTTCTTTTCACAACAATAAATGCCGGTGCCCAAACGTATTGGCAGCAACAAGTTGATACTAAAATTGACGTTCGGCTTGATGATAAAAATCACAGGATAGACGCTTTTGAAGAATTGACATATACCAATAACTCTCCAGATACTTTAAAAAGCATCTACCTGCACTTGTGGCCAAATGCGTATAAAAATGACCGGACGCCATTTGCTAAGCAGTATGAGGAAAACGGTAACACTACATTTTATTATTCCCAACAGGAAGACAGAGGTTATATTGACAGCCTGGATTTTTCAGTTGACGGGCAACTGGTAGAGCATAATATTGCAGAGAATACCCCCGATATTGCCCGAATAGACTTGAAGGAGCCATTACTGCCCGGCCATAAAGTAAAAATATCAACGCCCTTTATGGTTAAGTTACCCAAAGTGTTTTCACGGCTTGGGCATACCGGGCAGGCTTACTATTTGTCGCAATGGTTTCCGAAGCCGGCAGTGTATGACCGCACCGGCTGGCACCCCATTTCATTTCTTGACCAGGGCGAGTTTTACAGCGAGTACGGGTCGTATGACGTAAAGATAACGGTGCCGGAAAATTACGTGGTTATGGCCACGGGTAATTTGCTGAATGAGCGTGAAAATACTTGGCTGGATAGCCTTTCAAAGCTACCATTGCCTGCCGATTCTTTGTATACAAGCAGTATTGCGCCGAGTGCCGCGACGTGGAAGACGCTTCATTATCATGAAGATAATATACACGACTTTGCCTGGTTTGCAGATAAGACCTGGATTGTGAGGAAGGACACTGTTACCGTGCCGGGTACAGGAAAACTGGTAACCGCCTGGGTTGCCTTCTGGCCATCGTACAAAAAAGTATGGGACAAGGCTACCGATCACTTGCGGGAAACTGTGCTGCATTACGGTAAATGGGTTGGCCCTTACCAGTACAGCACCATAAAGGCAGTACTGGGCGATATGCGCGCGGGTGGGGGAATGGAGTACCCTACGATAACAGTTATTGACAAGGCGGCCAGGGTGGGTTTCCGTACTGTAATTGTGCATGAGGCTGGCCATAACTGGTTTTACGGTATGCTGGGCAGCAATGAGCGCGACCACGCCTGGATGGATGAGGGCTTGAACAGTTTTTATGAAGATAAGACCAGCAAATCGCTGGAGGCTGAAAAGGGCATGCTCACCAAGCTGAGCAAGCTGAATGAAGACCTTTTTTATTTTGAGCTGGCTGCTACCCACAACGACCAGAAAATAGAGCAAACCTCTGCTGCTTTTACGCACCTTAATTATGGATTGGACGTGTATTATAAGTCTGCTATGTTTTTCAGGATGCTGGAACAATACATGGGTGCCACGGAATTTGAAAAGGGTATGAGGGCTTATTTTGATGAGTGGCATTTCAAACACCCTTACCCGGAAGATTTCAGGGCTGCAATGCAGAAAGCAACCAGTAAACAGCTCGATTGGTTCTTTGATGGTATGTTGAATACAGACAAGAAAATTGATTTTGCCATAAAGGACGCAAAGGTTACTGGCGCGCAAACCGAAGTAACTATTAAAAATAAAAGCAAAATACCTGTACCCGTAAAAATTGATGCCTATAAAGGCGATTCGCTGGTAGCATCCGCATGGTCAGTGCCATTTCTACACAAAACAACACTATCAATGCCGGTAACGGACTGGAACCGTATAAAAATTGACAGCGTTATTCCCGATGCCAAAGAGGCCAACGACCTTTATAAGAAGGGCGGTCTGTTCCGCACATTCAGTTTAAAGATCAAACCTATTCTTGGGCTGAATCGCTCAGAAAAGTATAAACTATTTGTGGCCCCCGCGCTGGGCTATAACCAATATGATGGTATTATGGCAGGCCTTTTATTCCATGATATATCGTTGCCGGAAAACAGACTCCGTTTCCTGTTGGCACCCATGTACTCGTTTGGTAGTAAAAGCTTTGTTGGTACCGGTTCTCTCGGTTATATATGGTATCCTGCTGCTGCATTTAAAGATATTTTGCTGCAAGGCGATGCGAAGACATTTCACAGCAATGAAACGCTTATTGGGGTGAACAGCCCTTTGTATTCGGGTTATACCAAGGCCGCCGTAACCCTTACCTTCACCTTGCAGGAACCCAACCTGCAAAGCACTGTAAACCGCCATTTCTTTATTAAAGGATACAACATAAAGGAAGACTATTTTGTTTACGGAACGGAGACTAAACTAAAAGCAGAGCAAAAGATGTATGGAATGGCGCGGTATGTACATTCCAACGACAGAACGTATAATCCGTTCAGCTACAATTTTGAAGGACAGGCTGGGGCTGATTTTGCCAAGATTTCAGCAGAGGGTACCGCAAGGGTAGACTACCATGCTAAAAATAAGTCGTTATACGTAAGGGCGTATGCTGGTAAATTCATAGCTATCAATAACGACCTCGCCGTAATTGACCGTTATAAATTAAATGCAAGTTATTCAGCGGCTGATGATTATTTATATGATGGTACCTATATAGGCAGGAATGCCCGCAATAATAAGGCTGCGCAGCAGATATCGGTTCAGGAAGGTGGTTTTAAGATACCTGTTTTTAATACCGTTTACCGGAGCGACAACTGGATGGCAACCATTAATATTTCAACCGACCTGCCTAAGGTTTCCTTGCCTATCAAGTTGTTCTTCGATGCCGGCCTGATACCCAATTTTAACCCCACCATTTCGAAAAATGGTGCCACTACTTTAATATATGATGGCGGAATAGAATTGCGCAGCATTAAAGATGTAGTGAGCATCTATTTCCCACTGATCATGAGTGGCGATTTCCGCGATTTCCTGAAAAACAATTACGGCAGCAAGCATGTTTTTGAGCGCAGCATATCGTTTACCCTGCACCTGCACAATATAAATTGGTTACGGTCGCCTACAAAGGTGTTGAAGACGCTAACGAATTAGTGATTGTAGTAAGTGCGCATGCTGCAATTTTCCGAAACGCGTATAACAAAAAAGGTTTCAAACAACTGTCTGAAACCTTTTTACTTTTTGTGGAGAAGGGCGGGGAAATGTCGAACTTTTATGTTGAAGATTTGGAGCGGTTTCAAAATTGCTTCATAAAACAATCATGAATGTAACAGCTACTTTAGAGTAGAGTGTGAACCGTTTCTATTTTTCGGATAATACATCATACGAAAGCAGAATGGGCAAACGTTCTGCAAACAAGATTTCACAGTACATGGGAAAATATTAATCTTGATAAAAAGGTAGGAAACTCCGACCTTTTTATCAAGATTAACTGTAACAAAGGATATCCATAAGCCAATTATAGATCATTGACCATTTTTGTGAAGTGCTTTTAGTTCTATGGATTTACCACAGTAAAATGTTCTTGTCTTACAGTGCTAAAGTCTAACGCATTCATTAAAGATTGTCCATTAGGATCTTTTTGGAAAATTGGAGTCCAAGCATCACCCGCTTCTTTGCTTGTCCATTTTAAGATAAAATACCAATTACCTTCGGTATCCTTCCCAAATTCACGACTAATAAAGCCCGGCTGTTTATTGATAATGCCTTTGCGGATTTTTTTTTCAATCGCTATAAACTGTTCATCAGTAACACCTTCTTTCAATTTCATTTTTCCTGTCTCAACATAAACTGTTTGTTGTGACTTTTTTGCCTGTGCGGTTCCTATTGTTGCAATTGCAAACATTGCAATGAGCAGTGTTAAAAATTTGATTTTGTTCATTTGATTTGATTTTTAAAACTAATTGATAATTTGATTTTGATAAAATTCCATTCTCATAGTTGAGAAGTCTAACATGGAATGTTGCTTTTGTACAGACTCAAATTGCCTTGAGTTTTCCGTCCATTTTGAACCGTTTTCTTTGCTGTCCCATTTTATGGTTACAATCCAAAAATCGTCTTCAAATTTTCCTAAATCCCGACTTAAAAACCCTTTTTGAGTTTTTATCGCTTCCCGAATTTCTTTTTCTGCTTGCAACATTTGAGAGTCGGTGAAATCGGATTTGATTTTAAATTTCGCTATGCCTACAAATTCCATTTTACTTAAATTAGTTTAGCGAAAAATTCTAGTCTTGCAGTTGAGAAATCTATCATTGAACCATACAACTTAAAGCCTTCAGGTTTAACTTCCTTTAAGTTACTTAAAAAAGCATTCATCGTTTCTTTGCTATCAAAACGAACAATATTAGACCATTGACCATCTTCACATTTATACAATTCTCTACCAACATAGCCTTTAAATTTATCCATTTCTACGTCACGAAGCACTTGCTCTGCTTCTATAAATTGTGCATCTGTGATGCCTTCTTTAAGTTTGAATTTTACTATTTCTATATATTCCATTTCGTTTATTTTTTTTCGTTTAATTCTGCTGCCAACTCCATTGCTAATTGCTCTACTCGGTGTTTGAAAACAATCATACACATCACCAACACAACAAGACAAATAATCACATTGCCAATTTGCCCTGAAATGATTGTGGTTACAATTGCTCCAATCATAATTAAAGCCATCGATAAATAGGCGGGCATACGCAATTGACGAGTGAAAAGGCCAACTGCACCCAATACTTGAGCCACACCAACGAAATACATAAACCATAATGGGAAATGCCAAACTTCCGTAAACTCTCTAGGCATATCGGCTACACCAAGCAATTTAACTGTGCCAAAAATTAAATGGATTGCACCCAAAACATACGCTATGATTTGGAATTTTCTATCTCCTGGTTTGGATTCTAATCCTTTGCTCATAGTTTAAGATTTTAATTGTTTCATGGCCGTTCCCCAGTCTTCTAAATGATGCACTGTTGTAAGTTTGCCGTTTTCAATTTGATGAAAGTCAATAGTCATAATTTTGAACGACTTTGTACCATCGGTTAGCAAGCCCATAAAATCGCCATTTGGTGTGCCGCTTGCTATGCTGCGAACCACGACTTTATTGCCTTCAGTAATCATGTCTTGTGGTTCCCATCTAAGGTCAGGAATGAGTTTCCAAAAGAAACCAATTTGCCCGATCAATTGCTCCTTAGATTTGTTTTCTACCGAACCGTTTGAAATGAAATTCTCGGCTAAAATTTGTCCTAATACTTCGTTCGTATCAGTGTCTGCGTTTACCGTCAGGCATTTTCTGTAAAATGCCGTCAATAATTCTTTGTTGTCCATATTATTAAATTTTTATCGGTTAATAATGATGGTGCAAAGATGAAACTGAATTAAAATCTGCACAATGGACAAATCTTCCTTTGTATGGCACTTTTGAGATATGCTTATTTGGCAAGATGTTTTTCTCTGAATTCAACAGGTGTTGTATCCGTATTTTTCTTGAAATATCTAACGAAATAAGCCGGGTCGTCAAAGCCTAGTTCCTGTCCAATTTCTTTGATAGTAAGATTGCTGTAAACTAAAATTCGTTTGGCTTCAAGCAAAACCCTTTCGTTAATAATTTCTTTCGGCAATTTGCCTAAAATCTTTGTTGTTGCTTGCCCAAGCCGCTTTTCTGAAATAAAAATTTGGGAAGCATAATTGCTTACCGACTTTAAACTGGTAAAATTTGTTTCCAATAGATCACGAAACAGAAGTGTATAATCAAGGTCAGCTCCTTTTTCTATTTCTCTATAGCTTTGCCCTTTTTTTTCTCTTTCAGCTAGAATGAGGAAATTATGTAAATAGTTCTTGAGTACTATCTGCTGGAAGTGATCGTTTGGCAAGGTTAATTCTTCTGCTATATGTTCGCAGAGTGTTATAAACCGTTGAAAGAGTTTTGGATCAGGTGTTATAGTTGGCTTTTCTGCAAAGTCGTTGAATAAAATGGAGTTTCGTAAAAATTTCGTGTCCGTAAAAAAGTCGTCTGTAAAGATGATAATTCGCCCTTCATAATTTAACAGTTGGTCGAATTGGTGAACCCTGTCTTTGTCTATGAAAAATAGACTGTAGGGCTGTAATTTTACTCGTTCAAAATCTACAAAATGTGTTGGTTGACAATTTTCGAGCAGAAAGATGTGATAAAAATTTGTTCTGTGGGGTGTTATTAAATGGTCTTTATTTACTTTGGTCAAACTCTCCAGCGGCACAACCTCAATTTGAAGTTTGGTATTTTGTCTGAATTTATGTTTTTTAATTTCGTCGGCCATTGTTCAGATAGATAAGTTCCGATGTTCCCCAAAGCTTTAGCGACTCAATATAATCTCTATATCCGGCATTTAGGAATCTAAAGCTAAATAAATTTCATCAATCTTATAAAACCGATTTGAGATTTAGACTATAGGTCTAACAAGCGAAAGCGCCATTTGCGCTGCATATAAAAGTTCGATTTCTTAATATGAAGAAATAATAAAACCCTTGCTGGACAAGGGCTTTATTGGTTTGTGGTCGCACCAAGAATCGAACTTGGATCTAAAGTTTAGGAAACTTCTATTCTATCCATTGAACTATGTGACCGCTCTGTTTTTGAGAGCGCAAAAGTATGTTTTATTTTGAAAAATACCGCATAATGCGCAGGCATTTTTGAATTGCTGTACGAATTATGTTCTTTTACTGAAAATTATGTCGTTTTTTAGCAGAAAAATGACAGCAAAGTGTGGCTTATTTAAGTATTAATAACCTAATTTTGCACTTCTAAATATGGTATTTTTTAATACCAATTACGCATAGCTCAAAAAAAATATTACTAGTCATAAAATGAAGGATTTTTCTTACGTTACAGGTCCCACTTCTGCATTTATAGAATCACTATACAACGATTTTTTAAACGAGCCCACGACGGTTGATCCTGAATGGAGGAAATTTTTTGAAGGCTTCGATTTTGCCTATTCCCAAACCCCGAGCGGTGCCACAAGCACTGCAACAGGTGGTGCAGGAGTTTCGGGCGATCATCTTGCCAAGGAAATGGGTGTATTTGAGTTAATAAGGGCTTACCGCAAGCGCGGCCACCTTTCTGCCACCACCAACCCTATTCGTAGTCGTAAAGACCGTCATTCACAGCTGGAATTAGATAAGTTCAGTCTGTCGGACGCCGATTTGAATACCGCTTTTTTTGCCGGCAGGTTTGTGGGTTTGAAAGATGCGCCACTGAAAGAAATAGTGCAACGCCTTAAAATGCTCTATACCGGTAATGTAGGTGTGGAATACACTTATATTAACGATACGGTAAAGTGCCACTGGGTGCAGAAGAATTTTGAGGAAATGATGAAGAAGAGCTTCAGCATTGATGAAAGGAAACGCATATTAGAGCGCTTGAATGATGGTGTTATTTTTGAGAAATTCCTCAACACCAAGTTCATTGGGCAGAAGCGCTTTGGCCTTGAAGGTGGTGAAAGCACTATTGCCGCGCTTGATACTATTATTAATGATGCGGCAGATGCAGGTGTTGCAGAAGTGGTAATAGGCATGGCCCACAGGGGCAGGCTGAACATATTGGCCAATATTTTAAAGAAGACCTACGAACAGATATTTTCGGAATTTGAGGGCAATATGCCTGAAGATATGACAATGGGCAGCGGCGATGTAAAATATCACCTGGGTTTCCAGAGTGATATTATAACGCATAGTGGCAAATCTATTAATGTTCAATTGGCACCTAATCCTTCGCACCTGGAAGCGGTAAACCCGGTTGTTGTTGGTTTCGCAAGGGCGAAGGCTGATACCTTGCACAATAGGGATAATGATAAAATACTTCCTATACTCATTCATGGCGATGCAGCCATTGCAGGGCAGGGGATAACCTATGAGTTGCTGCAGATGAGCAAACTGGAAGGTTATGAAACCGGCGGTACTATCCATTTTGTTATTAATAACCAGATAGGGTTCACTACCGATTTTGATGATGCCCGCTCAGCAGACTATTGCACTAGCGTGGCTTCTATGTTGCAGGCTCCGGTATTGCATGTGAATGGCGATGATGCCGAAGCTGTGGTAAAATGCGCTAACCTCGCTGTTGCGTACAGGCAGGAATTTAATGAAGATATTTTTATTGACATGGTTTGCTACCGCAAGCATGGTCACAATGAGGGCGACGAGCCTAAATTTACCCAGCCGCAGCTTTATGCGCTTATAGACAAGCATCCTAATCCCCGTGAGGTTTATACGCAGTTTTTGCTTAAACATGATGAGCCCGACGCGCAGGAACTGGCTAAGGAAATGGAAACCCGTTTCTGGGCAGAGCTACAGTTGCGCTTAGATGAGGTGAAACAAAAACCTTTGCCATACGCTTACCAGAAACCTGAACTTTGGTGGAAGGAACTGAGAAAGGCAACACCTGAAGATTTTGTAAAATCTCCGGTTACCGCAATTAAAGAAGGTTTGTTCAAACACCTATTTGAATCGCTTATGAAGTGGCCTGAAGGGTTCAGTCCGCTGAAAAAAGTGGAGAAATTATTGCAGGATAAGATCACCCTTTATGAAAAAGAAGGTAAAGTGGACTGGGCCACGGGTGAATTGCTGGGTTATGCCAGCCTGCTCGCCGATGGCAATGAAGTGCGGTTGAGCGGCGAAGACGTAAAACGCGGTACTTTCTCCCACAGGCATGCGGTACTTTATGACCATAATACCAATGAAGAATACAGCCGTCTGGACAGGATATCGGAGAGCCAGGGGCGTATGTACATCTACAATTCCCTGCTGAGTGAATATGCAGTGTTGGGTTTTGAATATGGGTATGCGATGGCAAACCCGAATAACCTTGTTTTATGGGAAGCGCAGTACGGAGATTTTTCAAACGGAGCGCAGATAATAATAGACCAGTATATAAGCAGCGGCGAGCAGAAATGGGCCGCAATGAATGGCCTGGTAATGCTATTGCCGCATGGCTACGAGGGTGGCGGGCCAGAACATTCCAGCGCGCGTATGGAACGTTTCCTGCTGATGTGTGCGGAATACAATATGGTAATAACCAATATTACTACCTCGGCTAACTTCTTCCACGCCTTACGCAGGCAATTGGCGTGGGATTTCCGCAAACCGTTAGTGAACTTTGCGCCTAAAGCTAATTTGCGCCATGCGAGGGCTTGCTCTTCGGTTGCTGAATTTACTACAGGCGGCTTTAAAGAACTTATAGATGATGCCAGCATTACCGATGCAGCAGCGGTGAAGCGTGTTGTGCTTTGTACGGGTAAGGTATATTTCGATATTAGCGAAAAGCAAATAACCGACAAGCACAGCGATGTGGCAGTTGTTCGTTTAGAGCAGATATACCCCTTGCCACAAAAGCAGCTTGATGCACTAAAGAAAAAGTACAAGAAGGCTGAGTGGGTCTGGATACAGGAAGAACCGCGCAATATGGGTGCATTATCGTTTCTGCAAATGAATCTGGAAAACTTCCCGATAAGGTATGTGAGCAGGGCGGCCAGCGCATCGCCGGCAACTGGTTTTTCTAAATTGCATGTTATAGAACAACAAAAGCTGGTAAATGCAGCATTTGAGTTCTAATCTTAGTATATCTATTGAATTATTGATAATATTTATTTTCACGGTCATTCTCTAACTTCCAGAGAATGACCGTTTTTTGTCCGTATATCGATTGATTATTTTGTATAATTGTCCTTATTTATTGTAACTATTCTATGAGCAAACAACAGAAAAAATATACCGAAGCTAGTACAAGGGACAAGGATAATAGGATAGCGGACCTTGCACTAAATGAATCTATCCCAGCTGCAAGTGTGCTGTTTGCTAATGAGGCTATGTTGAAGAAGATCTTCCTCGGCTCTATCTTGATTATGTTACTTGTAACATGGTTTGCAGGCTTCAATGTCGGTTTTCATAGCGACGATATTGAGTTGAATAATTACGGCAAGGCTAATTTAGCTTTTTACACCAGCGGAGGTAACGATACTAGTGTAATGGGCAAGTATTTTTATATGCTGCGTTACTATGGTAATGCCTATGAATTGATTGCAACTACTATTAATAAAGTTACCGGACTTGGGGATGGTATACAGGAGTTTAATGTAAGGCATATAGTGTGCGAGTTTTTTGGGGTTCTTAGTGTGTTGTTTACCGGACTGGTTACCAGGAAGTTATCAAAAAGCTGGCTGGCTGCCATTTTTGCTTCCTGGCTTATATTCCTTACACCCTCTTATATGGGGCACTTTTTTATAAATACCCGCGATATACCGTTCAGCACCGGCTACATAGCTTCTATCTATTTTATACTCAATTTTCTCGATGAATTGCCGGCTCCGACCTGGAAGACGACGATGGCAATACTGTTGTCGTTTGCCTTTACCATAAACATAAGGGCCGGGGGGTTAATGCTGTTGTTTTATTTAGTGGTGTTTATGGCCTACTTCTTGTTCACAAACGGCCAGTTGCTAGCGCAATGCATTCAGAACGCAAAAGACATTGGCATTAAAGTAACTACGGCAATATCTGGGGCCATCATATTGGCTATTGTAACCTGGCCATTTGTTTTAATGGATCCTAAGCAGTTGATCGAGGCCCTTGGTGTAGTAAAGAAATTTCCACTAAAAGTAAGGGTGAATTTTGAAGGGGAGTCAATTGATTCCTTTAGTGTGCCACCTTATTACATACCTAAGTACATGCTTATTACGATTCCCATTGTTGTAATTCTTTGTTTAATAGCGGGTTTGGTAATCTATTTCATGCAGCGCAAAAAATACAATGTTAAGTATGGTATTATCGCTGTGTTTGCTGTTGTCTTTCCGGTTGCCTATGCAGTTGGCAGCAATTCGGCACTTTACACCAGTTGGCGACATTTTTTGTTTATATTTCCTCTTATGGCAGCATTTGGCGGCATATTTCTTTATGATATGCAAAGCCGGTTGCAAAAGCCTGTCTATCGTATGGCGTTTTGGTTAGTTTTTGGTGCTTTGCTGGTAACGCCCGTGTTATTCTGTATTAAAAATAATCCGTATGAATATTGCTATTTTAATGAATTAGCTGGTGGCTTCAAAGGCGGTTTTTATAATTATGACACTGATTACTGGGAGATAAGTGTAAAGAACGGATTGGACTGGCTAATGGAAAATGAACACCTGGCGCAAAGCAAAGACACGATTACCGTCGCTACAAATGCTTTTGATTTTGCCACCTACTATATTGGCAGACATTATCCGTCTGCCAAAGTTAAAGTGATATATGCGGGTATTTATAGCCGTAACCAGCAATATTGGAACTATGCGGTTTATAACTCACTATTCATTAAATCATACTATCTGGAAAATTTCTTCCCACCTGCCCAAACTATTCATTCCGAAAAAATTGATGACTTACCGGTCACGGCAGTTATAAAAGACCTCGCCCGTTTAGACTATAAGGCTATTGAGGCAGTGCAGGCTTCAAATTATAAATTGGCCGATTCGCTATTTACAGCACACATTGCTACTACAAAAGATCACAACCCCGCAATTGATCCTTTCATTGCTGTAGCCAAGGCATTGATCAACCAGAATGATGAGGCCATATCGGCAGCGAACAGGGCTTTGGAATATCATTTTTCGAATGAACTTGACTATTCCGCACAATGTGCTTTAGGCGATGCTTATGCTAATAAGCGCCAGTATAGTTTGAGTGTAAAAGCTTTTGGGGAGGCAGCATCACTGATGCCAGGCGACGGTTACTCCAGGCAGCGGGTACTGGAAATTAGTAGACTTATGCAGGGCAAGTAACTGGTCAGGTAACACCGCATTAATAAGGGAAACTCTGTATAAAAATAAATTATTTATATTTAAGAAGGGATGAAATGCTAATAAAAAAAGAATCAGCCGCGAAAGCGGAAATCTATAATATTGCCAGTTTGCCCGAAGCTACACCTAAAAATCAATCGACTTTATTTTCCGAAAAGTTGATGAAGCGCGTCTTTTTCGGTTCTCTGCTTGCAATGTTGCTCATTACCTGGTTTTCTGGTTTCAACGTTGGTTACCACCAGGACGAAATTGATATGAACCTTTATGGCAAAGCAAATGTTGCCTATTATGCCAGTATGGGTAAAGACACTACTTACCTGGGCGTTAGGTCAGGCTTTTACCAGTTTGATACTTTGTTACGGTATTACGGTTGTGGTTTTGAGTACTTAGCCCGGGCTGCCAACAAAGTAGCAGGTACCGGCGATGGTAAGCAGGAGTTTAATGTACGGCATTTTGTAAACCAGTTTTTGGGTATTCTTGCAATTTTATTCACAGGGTTAATTGCCAAAAAACTGGCAGGGTGGAAGGGGGCTATCCTGGCTTCCTGGCTTGTTTTTCTTTCCCCGTCATTTAGTGGGCATATACTATTTAATACCAAGGATATTCCCTTTTGTTTTGGTTATATTGCGTCCATCTACTATGTGATGTCTTTTTTGGAGGAACTGCCCCGGGTTTCGTGGAAAACTACACTTCAACTCATGGTGTCGCTGGCCTTTACTATTGACGTTCGAATTGGTGGCGTATTGCTTATTTTTATTTGGATCGTTTTTTCGTTTGTATATCTCATTACAGATAAAACATTGCGAGATGGTATTTTAAGTAATTTTAAACAAATAGCTATTAAATATCTGGTGGTTGTATTTGGGGCGTTGGCACTCGTTGTTATTTCCTGGCCATATATGCTAAGGAGTCCTATTCGTAATTTATTTGAAGTAATGAGCATTGTTCAGAAATACCCAATGAAAATATCTGTAAATTTTGCAGGTGATACTATTGATTCATTTAACTTACCGCAGACATACCTCCCTACACTAATTTTCATCACCATACCTGTATTCGTGCTGGTATTACTGGCTTTGGGGCTGCTATTTACAATAGTTAAATACAAGAGCAATAATTTTAGGGCTATTGCTTTGATTCTATTCGCAGCAATATTTCCTTTGGCGTATTCCATGGCAATGAATTCTACCCTCTATACTGGTTGGAGGCATTTCTTGTTTATTTACCCTGAAATATGCATCATTGCAGCTCTCGGTATATGCACCATTTCCGGATACTTAAAAACAATACCGCTCAAAATAACTTTCTGTCTAGTATGTTTGTTTGCAATGACGAAGCCGGTGATCTGGTCAGTTAAAAATCATCCATACGAATATTGCTACTACAATGAATTTGCCGGCGGGTTTAAGGAGGCCTATTATAACTACGATAATGACTATTGGCAAATATCTATGAGAAAATCAATGGACTGGTTAATGACTCATGAACAAATTGGTAAGACAAAAGATACTGTTCGGATAGCCACGAATATACCCCGTATACTTGAGTACTATATTACTGTGCAATATCCTGAAGAGGCAAAGAGGATCAAATTTGTAAAAGTGGGGTGTACCAGCCGTAATTTTGAAAAATGGAAATACGCGGTATTTAATAATTTTATGTTGAAGCCAATATATCTTGAAAATTATTTTCCGCCAGGTACAACTATATATTCCGAAAAAATTGATGGTTTGCCTGTGACGGTTGTTTTAAAAGATACAGTGCGACTTGATTTGAAAGCGATGGATGCGTTGTCGGTTGGCAATTTTGCACTAGCCGATTCTCTATATAATGTTTATGCAGCAACAACAAAAGACTATAACGCTGCAATTGATGCCTATATGTCGTTAGCGAAAGCATACCTGAAGCACAATGATGATGCAATAGCGGCTGCAAACAGGGCACTCCGGTATAACTTTTCTAATGAACTTGATTATAATGCGCTGTGTGCAATAGGTATTGCATACATCAACAAGCGTGAATATGATTTAAGTTTACAGAATTTACGCGATGCCAAAACATTAATTCCTCAAAACTCACTTGCAAAAGATATTATGCTCCAATTGCAAAATGCAGCTAATGCACAACAACAATAACTTTTACCATTCAATTTTGTTACTCCAGTATTCTGTTAATGATTGTTGTAGTCTGGTCAGGGCTTTTTATTTGGTCATACCTCAAAAAGTGGTGAAAGTTGTTACTTCATTGCCTTTGGGGGTAAAACAACTCCATTTTTTGCATTATTTTTTTCTAGCACTATTGGAAACTTTGCAGCCAATGTACTTTGGGCCGCGAAGCCCTCAAGGAGATGTTTTAAACGAAAATATTTCCGAAATAAAAAGTATCATATGTAAAGTGCAACTGAACAAACATTTAAATAGACTTTTTGCGGGACGACTGTATAAACTTTGCGATAGTAATTTTATATATTAAACGGTGTTGCACTATTATTTGCACCGCGGCAATTTATTTAGTATACTTGCTTTGTCATTTCAACAAACCCTCAATCGCTCTAAATGAAAAAAGGCGCTAACAACAAGAACGAACCCAAACAGGAAAAGCAAACGGGTGCGCAATCTGCGGAAAATTTGCGACCGGTTTCGGCTACTCTCTCCAATACATTTTTTAGTGATGGTAACCTGAAAAAAATATTTTTCTTTTCTATTTTAGGCATACTTGCCATTGTATGGCTTACCGGCTACAATGTTGGCTTCCATGGCGATGAGATGGATATGAATAACTACGGTAAAGCCAACTTTGCCTTTTACAGCAGTGGCGGGAAAGACCGCAGTTGTGAGCGCGGCACAATAAATACAGTCGATACGACCGGTTGCTACTTGCTCCGCTATTATGGTTGTGCATTTGAGTATATTGCGGTAGGTACCAACAAAATTCTGGGTACTGATAAAGGCGCTCATGAATTTGATGTGCGCCATGTGTACAGCGAAATTTTTGGTATTATATGTTTATTGCTTGCTGGTTTAATTGCGCAAAAACTGGCAGACTGGAGGGCCGCATTATTTACAATATGGCTGATTTTTCTTTCCCCATCTTTTTTCGGGCACGTATATATTAACACCAAGGACATTCCGTTTTGCGCGGGCTACCTTGCGAGCCTTTATTTTATTATAAAACTGCTGGAAGAACTGCCTGACCCCACCTGGAGGACATCAACGTGGTTAATGCTGAGCCTTGCTTTTACTCTCAATACCCGTATTGGCGGTTTAATTCTGCTTATGTATCTATTTCTTTTCATGGGTATTTATGCGGTTGTTAATAAAGAGCTGCTGAAGCAATGCTTTGCCAATGCAAAAAACATAATTATCAAGCTTGCCTACATTTGTGTTGCGAGTGTGGTATTAATGGTGCTAACCTGGCCGTTTATTTTACTCAACCCGATGACTAGGATACCGGAAGCATTGGGTGTAGTATCTAAATTCCCTTTGAAGGTAAATATTAATTTTGAGGGTGCAAGTATCAATTCGCTCACCATTCCTAATCATTATTTGCCTAAATTCATGCTGCTTACCACGCCCATAATTGTTATGGTGCTGCTTGCCATAGCAATGGTTTTAGTGTTTTTAAAGCGCAGGAATTATAATATGAAACTGGTGATGTTGTTACTGGTTACCATATTATTTCCGCCACTTTATGCAGTGGCTCAAAATGTGGCGCTGTACTCCGGCTGGAGGCACTTTTTATTCATCTATCCCGGCATCTGTATTATAGCTGCCTTGGGTTTAAATGAATTGATGAAGGAGTTAAATAAGCCAGTATTGCAACTGGTTGTAGGTGTTGCATGCTTAGCCGGTTTCATAAAGCCACTAATTTTTACATTCCAAAACCACCCCTACGAATATTGCTATTTTAATGAATTCGCCGGTGGATTCAAGACGGCATATTACAATTATGATACCGACTACTGGATGATAAGCATGAAAAAGTCGATGGACTGGTTGATAAAGAACGAACCCATAGCGCAATCAAAAGACAGTATTACGATAGCCAGTAATCAAAACAGGTTTATTCAATATTATTTAAGCAGGCATTGCCCGGGTGCCAAGGTGAGGGTAATACCTTCCGGGGTAACAGGGCGTAATGCTCTGGCGTGGACTTATGGTGTTTATAGTAACTTCTTTGTAAAGCCCGATTACCTGGAAAATTACTTTCCACCAGCCCAAACCGTTTACTCTGAGTCGATTGACGGCCTCACCATCTGCGCTGTTGTAAAAGATACGGCGCGGCTGGATTATAAAGCCCTTGAAGCGCTGAAAATTGCGCACCATAACGTGTCCGATTCGCTTTATATGGCTTACATAAAGACGACCAAAGATGATAATCCGGCCCTGTTTGCCTATATTTCGGTAGCCAAAGCATCCACAAACCAAAATGATGCAGCTATTGCTGCTGCTAATAAAGCGCTGCAATACCACTTCAGTAATGTGCTCGATTATAATGCACAGTGCGGCCTCGGTATTGCATATGCCAATAAGCGCCAGTTCGATTTAAGTATCAATGCACTTAGAATAGCTGAAAAACTGATGCCACAGGAGCACTATTCGAAAGATATACTGCAACAGGTGTTCAAGGTAATGCAGGAAGAAAAAGCTATGGGTGCAGCTGCTGGACAGCCTAAACCACCTGGTGCGCATTAATTTTATTAGCTTCAGCTATTGTTGCTTTAGACAATTTTTAACCACAGAGTTGAATAGAGTTTTAATGGCTACTGGGTGCTATGAAGTTCCATGGGCGCTAGGATGAATACCATTTATTTAAGTAGTTTTAAGCGTTGATGTTCGGAACTCGTCGGGAACTTGTACGGGCATTATATATTTTAAGCCATGGCATCTAGTGCAGCTAAATTTTACTATTTTTTATGGTTTGTATTGGCCATTTTCATTATTGTTGGTTCATTTATTTGGTTTTGCAGCTGGTCAGCATCGCGTTACGATCAGAACGATTTTGATTTAGACAGCAACCAACTTTCCATAACTCGCCCCTATTCAAAAAACGATAGTGTCTGTTTTATTGACAGGTACGGACATGTTGAGGGGTTTGTAGTGAAGTCGATAAAGAGAAAAGAGAAGAAGCAGGGTGGGATTTTTCTCGCACTTCCTGCCTATAATTACTTTGGGGTGGAGGTGAATTATTTTCCAAAGGATTTGTGGATTAGTCATTCTGTTGACGGCAATCGTTCTTGGTTTGACTATCAGTCTCTTATCTCAATCGAAAACTCTCCTCAAACTAAACACAGAAGTTGCCACATAGAATTCAAGAATTTTTCATCGAAGAATAATGTCGATTTAGGATTGTTGCATAAGGATAGTATATGCATCGGGAGTCGGATGATCACCAACTACTATCAGCCGGAAAGGGATTATCAGGAAAGGGCAGTCGAAAGTACGGATGTTAAAGATATTTTCTGGACCATCCAGGACGGTCTTGTTGCCTACAAAACTGTTTCAGGCGATTACTGGGTGAAAATTAATTTGAAGTAAATTAGCGGAGCTTTCAATGCTGCTGTGGAATGACGATTTTTAACCAGAGTTTTGATTTTTAGATGTCATAATCAAGCATAAGGAGCTTTGTCAACTTTTTTGAAAGTTGACAAAGCGAAACTTTTGAATATTGCGTTTTATCACACGCATTGAAACTTACATCTTGTAACTCAAATCAGTAACCAATGCAGGGGGTAGTGCCGGTAGTAAATGCCTTGGCAACAGGAATGAGGTGAGCTCGGCCAGTTCTTTGAATACGTAGTGAGAATCGGCTGCGCCGCGTAAATAGGCTGCGCCAGTGCTGCCACCGGTACCTACTCGTTTGCCTATGGTGCGCTGCACCATGTGTATGTGCCTGTGCCGCCACATGGAAAGTTGCTCGTCAACTTCAAGCAGGGTATTGAGTAAATTGTATGGTAATTGTAAAAGCGGGAAATCCCTGTACAGCATTATGAACAAAGCATTGCGGCTGGCGTTTGCCGAAAAAGCACGGTCGGCAGGGTATTCGGCATCATTGGTGAAGAGGGAGTCGAATAAAGTAAGGTTTTGTTCTTCACCTTCTCTCAGACTATTTTTGTAGGCTTCGCGGTAATGTTTCCAAAAATCGCCGCTGGTGTTGCCCCAATAAGCAGGGTCTTTGGCGAAGGGCATACGTTCCAGCCATTTGTTCAGCAGCACCAGTAGTGATTCTTCACTTTCGGCTTTCTTCACACGGTCTACATCAGCAGGGGTAAGTTGCGAAAGGTAGTATTCCTTGCCATGGCGGTTGCCATATTGCAAACCAAGGGTAGCCTCTATCATTTTGAACTGTATGCTCTGGAAGCCAGATGCCGGGCGCAGCAGGTCGCGGAAATCAAGGAAGTCGAGCGGTGTCATAGTTTCCAGAATGCCCATTTGCATTACGGCAACTTCAAGAATGGTACAAACCCTTTGCAGGCGGTGCAGGCTGTTATAAATATCGGGCGAACTGTTTTGTATGTTATCTTGTTTAAACACCCCGCGCACAATGTCCAGTTCATGTAAAATCTGCTTGAACCAAAGCTCATAAGCCTGATGAATAACAATGAATAACATCTCGTCATCTGCCCTTATGCCTTCCTTGGCACTTTCGGGTTCCTGAGCATTCAATATCTTGTCTAGTTGCAGGTATTCGCTGTAATAAACTGGTTTGCGGTTGCTGGTATCCATGAGGTCAAAAATAGAAATAAAATGGGTAAATGACTACATGTTTTTATGATAATTGTGAGTCTCCAATAGGTTGCAAATGTGCTAATTTATCGAAGAACTATTGATTGATAAACAATGAGCACACTGTTTTATATGTTTATACAAACATATAAAAATATATTTTTTTAATTTTTTTATCAGGTAAATATTTGCTAGTTTTTATTTTTTTTTGTATTTTAGTGTCAAATAATTTTGGAGAAATTGAAGCTGACTAAAAGTATACCTAAATTCATCTTGTATTTATTGTCGTATATTGTTGTTCCTCTTTCTTCCGGCCAATACTGTGGTACGCAAAATATTCTGAAAGCGTTAAGAATAGAAAAAAGCAAAACAATACCGAAAGTTGCGCGATTTTTTAATGATACGGATGCTCCGGTACCGCTAATCTTTCATTTTATTTTAAATGAACAGCAGTTAAATCGTATAGGTGGACTAGGTGGGATTGCTGAACGTGTAAAATTACAATTAATAGCACTCAACGATTGTTTTAATGACTCGTTATACTCATCAAGGACACCAGATGTTCTTAGGCATCTTTCAAGTAAGCCCGGTATAAGGTTTGCGCTTGCTCATACCGATCCTAATGGAAATTTTACTCCTGGATTTGAATTGCGTGTAACTAATAAAACTGGATTTGAAGAGCGTAGTACTATTGGGTCTACTTTTGCGTTCAGCGACAGTAAATATTCTTACTCCGGAGGGGTTGATATTTGGGATCCAACAACATATATAAACGTATGGATAATTAATACAATGAATAACGGCGGCGTTTCCTCCGTAGCAGCGGTCACGATACCTTTCATTTTTACTCAAAATTCTGTTATCCCCGATAACGAACTCGGGGTTGTTATAAATTACGGTTATTTCGGAGTTAAGAATGCTCCCAGTGATTTTTATTTAGATGATAGGACAAAGGGGCTAACGCTGGTGCATGAATTCGGCCACTATTTTGAATTGTGGCACATTTGGGGGGATGATGGGAATCTTTGCCCCAATGAAATGAATGGTGATGATGACGGAATTGAAGATACTCCACCTCAAGCTGGGCCTACATTTGGTTGTAGAAATTTTCCATTTTACGATCGCTGCTCAGATAGTAATGGAGTAGGAGTGCTTTTCATGAATTACATGGATTATTCAGACGACACTTGCAAATTTCTTTTTACTCCTGGACAATGCGAAAGAATGAATTCATTATTATCTATCAAAGGTAGTTTATATACTCTTAATAAGCATCCCAGTATACTACTACCCCCGGGTGATACAGTTGTCAACATGATGATAGATATTTTCCCGAACCCAACAAATATTTTTTTAAATATTTATTTAAGTCAAACAATAAAATCTACTTTATACGTTAATATTATTGACGTTTTAGGCAAAATATGTAAATGTTATACATTTAATCTATATGAAAGTCATTATAAAATAAGTATAACTGATTTGCCTACTGGAGTTTATTTAGTCAATATTATTTATGATAATAAAAATTACTATAAAAAAATATTTTTAGTAAAATGATTTTTTTAAAAAAAATAATCGTATAATTGCGTTAGATGCATCTTAGGGGAATTCGAAAACCTATATAAAAGAGTAGAAATCATTTTACTAAAACAAAACTTATGATTAAAAAAGTAGTTCTGCTAGGTGTCCTAGCGCTCGTTAGTATTGCTTCTTGCCGGAAAGCTGAAAAGCAGATTAGTAAGGACGTGCCCAATCTTGCAAAAACTTACCAGCTGGCAAATCACAATACGCAAATTATTTTTAGTTTCCAGACTGATTGTTCTGCATGTTTGAGTGGCTGTAATTGTGGTTCGACTGTTATTATAAAAGGCACAAGGTTTAGCGAATTAGCAATAGCGGCAAATGGCGGTACCATTGGCGTATCTAATTTCTTTAACGGACCTGGAGCTATTGACATTTACCCAGGTATTACACAAGATGAATTAACTAAACTTCAATCTGGAGACTATGGTCTTCTCCGTGTTTCAAACAATGATCCAGGTAAAGCTGTTTACAAAGCCGGACCAATGCCTTTGGGATTAAATAATTTTGAGTTTGCAATAAGTACTCAATTGGACCCAAATCCTTAAAAATAATTAAGAACATCTCGACTAGTCGGGGTGTTCTTAATTTATATATTGAAATCAAACGATTCTTATGTATGTATTCACGAATTAGTATATTAATTATTACAATAAATGAAATATTATTTTATTTTTTTTCTGATAGCATTTTTTATTTTCTCTTGCAAAAGTGGCAGTGTTGATATTCAAGACTTAAATCCTATTGATAGCATTTTACTTCCGCATGGCGCATATCCAAATATTGAATCAATAAGTTTTGGTCACAGTTCATCAGGTGAAATAGAGATTGCATATGTAGATAGTATTAGAGAGAAAATCAGCGTTATTAACAAACACGGAAAGGAAATCGATAGCTTAAATATTCCAAAAATAGTTACCGATAATCGATTACATTTTTCATATAAAGATAAAAAATTTGTATTGTTTTCCCTTACAGACAATATGTATATTGAATCGTATCGCGGCAACTGCGTTAAATATGCGGTATCAGGCAACGGAAATTTTCTCAGTTCCATGTTTGCGAATTTTGAAGTTGTTTCCGGAAGGACGTTATTTTATCAAATCCCTTTAAATAGTGCTACGGTACCAAAGGATAAAGATGGCTTTTTTGATATAAAGATATTAGGTGTATATGGGTTGGCAAATGATACTTTCAAGCAAAAGCAAGCCTATCTTACCTATCCAAGGCTTTTTCAGACACTTACCTATCCGGAAACACCTCCCGTTTGCAATTTAAATGCAAAGAATGAACTGTGGTATCTATTTAGTTTTTCAGATAGTCTTACTGTAGTTGATCTTCAGTCAGGCAAATCTAAGAATATGGCAATAAATAATCTTCGAAAGTGTCGAATAGCTCAGTACTGTAAAGATAGTATGGGAATTTTGTCTTATGCGAAGAGGCAAACATTGGTGAATGAAATGTTTAGTAAATTGTTGTTTGATGATGGCTCTCAAGATGCTATTATTATTAGACTGCTAGGCATAACAAAAAAAGAAAATGCAGGTCTTTTTGAGCCTGTTTTTTCTGATAAACCAGTTAGTGTATATGTTATTAATAACAAGGAAGTGAAAAAAACATTTAATCTGATCAATTATGCTCAATTGACAACAATTAATTCCTATCTTTACAATAAAAAACTGTACATATCAAATATTTCGCATGACAAAATATATGTTTATAATATGTAGCGCTTTGATTTTGTTTTATGGTTGTAACAAAAAAGCGCCCGAATCAGAGTCTCAGTTGTTTGCCGATTATCTCAAACAAAATTTTGGTAGGTCCGTTAAAATGGATGATTCGGTCAAATACGTTCTGGTATCAGATAACTGTTGTCATTCATGTATTGAAAGCGTTTTAGACAATATGCCGGGAAAGAAAAACTGTGTGATAATTTTAGGCAAAAATAATGCCCTAAAATATAGAATGAAATGCCGGAAAAGTAGCAATATTTTAATAGATAGTACCGGTGACGTTAGTCGCATCAAGTATTGTAAGGATAACGTAGCATTTGTGGATGTTGTAAGGTCTGAGATTTGTGGTATTGCCGCACCCGAACCTAACGAAATACTGGGCTTTATTAACCGAACCTTCAAGTAGGAATTGGTCTCCTCAATAACTTAATAGCTTAATAGGCTATGCATTATGTCGCTATCTTTACAATGCTATTTGTAACAATTGTGGGAATTTAAAAATGATTGGCAAGGCAAAGCGTTCAAAAGCAAAATTGAAGTTTTTTTTTGGGCCTAGTCTATAGTGGTTGATCTGTAATTTCTAGCAAATCAAAGTTGGCTGAAATAAGAGAGCATCAACGAAAGCTAGTCGGAGTTGAAATGGAAACGCATGCTTTATATTATGCTGCAGACCATAGTTCAGAACCCAAAATAGAAGCGATTTCGATTAAATCTACAGGATAGTCATTCCGTTTACGATGAGTCCGTTTTGCATGTCTTCGGAGTATAGAACCGAGCAACCAACTTCCAAAGATGCAGCGACAATTATTGAATCGAAAATTTGAAAATCATACTTTCTGATTAGTGATGCAGCATTGTTCAATGTATCACATGATACAGGAATAACAACGCAATCTTTAAGAAGATCAGCACAGTAGGCGACTATATCAGCTTTAGGTAACATTAACTGTCTTCGCGTGACATTTAAAAATTCCGAGATAACTTGTGCCGGAATTTTTGGATTATCAGAGAGTACGTCTTTCGAAATGTCTCATTTTCTTTTATCCGAGTTGTCATGCAAATAAAGTAATACATTGGTATCAACAGCAATGAAATTATTCATTATAATCGTTTGCTTCATCCCTGTTAAACTTAAATTTACTTAAATCGACCAGTTTGCCCTTGGTAAGGTTTTCAATTCTTTGTAACCGCAATAGTTTACTGTTATCATCAGCTACTGATGATTCACCTGTTTGCTCTTTTAATTCAAAGGCCAATACCTCTATCGTTTTGCCAAGCATTTCGATAGGGAAGTGCAAAGTAAAAGAAGATTCCAATGGAGTAATGATTTGACGGAGCATAATATAAAAATACAAAAATACCCAGACAAATAACAGCTTTCTACTTTCTACTAATTACTTTCTAATTATGCCTTACGGCTTACGACTCATAAAAATCCCCCGATTTTTCCCTTAGGCATAAATTATGTGTTTCAATATGCTTATTGTACTTTTGGTACGTTAAAAACAACATTACCAATTTATGCAGTTGAAAAACACAATTTTAGCCGGTATGGCTATTGCCTCTATGGCGGCTTGCCAGCAGCCCGCGCTTAAAGGTGCTGATGCCCCGGCAACAAAGTTCATTGATGTGGCCAATATGGACACTACCGTTCACCCGGGCGATAACTTCTTTTTGTATGCCAATGGTGCATGGCTTAAAACCAACCCGGTGCCTGGTGACCAAACCCGTTGGGGAAGTTTCAACATTCTTGCTGAAAATAACCTGAAGGCTTTGCACACTTTATTAGATTCTGCTGCAAGCGTGAAAAATGCGCCGGCAGGTAGTGCCATTCAAAAAGTGGGCGATTTCTACCGTACCGGTATGGATAGCGCAACTATTGAAAAAGCGGGCATAACACCACTTAAAGATGTAATGGCGCGTATTGATGCTATTAAAGATGCGGCGGGCCTGATGTCTGAAATTACACTGGAACATACCATGGGTATGGGCGAGGTATTCAGCTTTGGTATTTCCCCTGATGATAAAATTGTAACAAAAGAAATTTGCCAATTCGCACAAGGTGGCTTGGGTATGCCGGGTAGGGAGTATTATTTCGACAAGGATGCACGTACTACCGAGATAAGAGAATCATACAAGCAATACATACCTAAAATGCTGGTTATGATGGGAGAAGATTCTGTTACTGCAAAAAAAGATGCAGCTCAGATATATGCCCTGGAATTAGCGCTTGCTTCAGCATCGCTTAGCCGTGTTGAAATGAGGGACCCGATAAAGTTGTATAACAAATACAACCTTGATGGCATTAATAAAATTGCAGGTGGTTTAGATTTCAAGACCATTCTTGCTGGTTTGAAGGTAACTGGCCAGGATTCAATACTGGTTGCAACTCCGGGTTTCTTTGGTGCATTAGGCAAGCAAATGAAAGCTACACCTATTGAAGTGTGGAAGAAATACATGAAGTTCCATATCGTTAACAGTATGTCGCCTTACCTGAGCAGCAATTTTGATAAAGCTCATTTCGATTTTTATGGTTCTAAAATGCGCGGACAAAAAATACAAAGCGCACGCTGGAAGAGGGTATTGCATGAAGTTGATGGCGGCGTAGGTGACCTCTTGGCTCAGCTATATGTTGAAAAATATTTCAAGCCGGAAGCTAAGAAGCGTATGATGGAATTGCTGAACAACTTGCAAAATGCTTACGCTGAGCGTATACAGAAGCTGGATTGGATGAGTGCAGATACCAAGAAGCTGGGCTTGACCAAGTTGAATGCTATCATGAAGAAAATTGGCTATCCTGATAAATGGAAGGACTACAGCGCGGTTACTATCGTGAACAACGATTATGTGAAAAATCTGATGACCGTTTCAGCATGGGAATATAACTACGAACTGAACAAATTGGGTAAACCAGTTGACCGTACAGAGTGGGGCATGACTGCACCAACCGTAAACGCTTATTATAACCCTGCATTTAACGAAATCGTTTTCCCTGCAGGTATCCTTCAGTTCCCATTCTTCGATGCAAGTGCTGACGATGCAGTTAACTATGGTGGTATTGGTGCTGTTATAGGCCATGAAATTACCCATGGTTTTGACGATCAAGGCCGTTTGTATAATGCAGAAGGTAACCTGGCTAACTGGTGGAAATCAGACGACTCTGCTAACTTTGAAAAGAAGGCAAACGTAATGGTTGACCAGTTCAACAAGATGATCGTTATTGATACCTGCCATGCAAATGGTAAGTTGACTGAAGGTGAAAACCTGGCTGACTTAGGTGGTATCAACATCGCTTACGAAGCATTCAAGAAAACAGAACAAGGCAAGAGCGATAAGAAGATAGATGGTTTTACACCCGATCAGCGTTTCTTCTTAAGTTGGGCTCAGGTTTGGAGAGCGAATACAACTCCTGAAGAAATAGCTACCCGCCTTAAAACAGATCCACACTCGGCGAGCGAATTGCGTTGCAATATGCCAGTGAGCAATGTTGAAGCATGGTACAAAGCTTTCGACATTAAACCAACCGACAAAATGTTCCGTCCTGAAGCGGATAGGGCCAGGGTTTGGTAATAACTATAAATTGCTTATTTGTTAAAAAAGGATGCCGCTTGGCATCCTTTTTTAGTATGGTCCGCTTTTTGTACGTTTGGCAAGCGGGGTGGGAACGTATTGTGGCTTGTGCTTCTCGGTTCTTGCATTCCGTTCTTAGGAAGAGGTGAAGAGATAAAATTAAAAATTATGCTTAAGTCCAAGAAATACATTTTCATAACCGTATTGTTACTGCTGGCTACATCTGCCGCTTTTGCAGGCAGGCGGTCGTTTTACGGCCGTATCATATCGCCATCGGGTGTTGGGTTACCTATGGCCATCATTGAGTCTAAAGACCATACTTATCGTTTTCAGGCCAATGTAAACGGTGTTTTTAAATTTAAGGCAGACGAAGACTCAATAGACTTTTTCATTTTTTCGGCCCAGGGTTTCGTTCCTAAAGACTTTTTGGTGGAGGACCTGCCGGAGGATTCCATCATTATAGAGTTAAAAAAGAAGGAGAATAATCTGGAAATGGTGACGGTTGGGGCACACGGTAGAGGCGTGGTTGAAGCCACTGCAGGCGATAGAAAAGGGAACAATACGGGTGGTTGTTATTTTACAATTTATGATGAAATAGCCTTGTATTTGCCAATGGAAAAGAACACATTAGGTATTTTGCAGGAGGTGGGTGCCTTCATAGCAAAAGGTGGTGCCAGCGATAATGATTTCAGGATACATATTTACGCTAAAGACTCTGCAACCGGTGCGCCTGCCGAGGAAATTACGGATACGGTAGTTGTGGTTAAAGCGCACCATGGCGACCAATGGGTACGCGTAAATCTGCATGATAAATTTATACAAATAAAGGGTGGCGGCGTATTCGTGTCGGTAGAATGGATCATCGGGGAAAAGAATGATTTTCTGGCGTTTGATATGCCAAAGGGGTCGCCTAATTATTATTCCGGGACCGATTCTTTACGTACCAGCTTTAATGGTCAGGTGCTGGGCCTTACGTGGCAGGATAAGCAACCCAAAGTGTACCGCCGCTATGCCCACAATAAATACGAACATAAAGATGAAGACAAATGGTACCTAACAGAACCACTCGTTGGTGGTCATCGCCGCAATGGCTGGATAACGCCTATGCTGTACTATACCTACACGTATATTGATAAATAGCAGGCAGTTTAAAGTCGGCAGTTTACAGTTGGCAGTTTACCGGTTTACAGTTTGTGGTTTGCAGTTGACCAACTCGTTGTGGAGTTTTAGTTGAGGGACAATATTCAATTTGCCGAGGAATGTAATTGCCAGTTTTTCCATCATCGCTGCGATACGCCGCAGACATCATTCTCCCCTCTACCATTTATGGAGAGGGGGTGAGGAAAGCACTTCATTTGGGCTATGCCTCGAATACATTAAATAATTACGGCGGGTATAAACCCGCCGCATATTACGGTAATAATTCAGCCTCAGTACAAGGTTAACCCATCTCACCATGTTTTTACTTTCCCACGTTTAAAAAGTTCATCAGCAAACGCATTGCACCTTTATTACCAGCAGGCAATTGGCGGGAAAACGACAATGAACTATAAATGTAATTACCCTTGCCAACTTTGGCATACAGTGTGCCGCCGGTCAAAGGCTCTTCGCCATTGTCGTGCATGGAAAACAGGGGTTTGTATTTATCATCCCATTTTGTGGCAAAATATAAACCACGTTCCTGGACCCAGCCGTCAAAATCAGCATCGGTTATTATGTTAGGGTAGTTGAGCAAGCGGCTTTTAGGGTCAATAAAGGTTATTTTAGCGTCTTCTTCTGTTACGCGCTTATCAGTAAGTGTGAAGGGGTATGGCCCCAGTTTTTGCGTAGCCATGTCTTGCAGGGTGTTGTATTGCATTACTACGGTGCCGCCGTTTTCGGCATATTTAAACAATACCGGTAACCAGGTGTTCATGCGTTTTTCAACATTTACGGCACGTATACCCGTTACAATGGCATCATACTTTTTAAGTTTTGCGGCATCGGTAAAGTCACTTTCCTTCAGTACGTCCACTTCAATACCTGCCAGCCTCAGGAAGGTGGCCATATAGTCGCCTGCACCTTCTATAAGGCCAATGTGTTTTACGTTGTTCTTCCAGTCCTTCTTAATAACCTTAGTAATAGGAGTGGTAAAGTATTGCAGCGTAGGTATATGGTTGTACTGAATCAGGTGCAGGTAGGAACCTACATCAACACCTGCACGGTGCATTACCGCATACAGGTAATAGGCGTTTGGGTCGCCTTTACTAAAAATTGCAGCATTCAAATGGAAGCTGATAACCGTATCGGTATTAGCAGTAATTGTAAGGTGATCAATGTCTAATATAGTGCCGGAGGCATTCTTAATTTTAAGCGTACCGTCAGCAAAATCTTTATAGGCATGTATTTTAACACTTGCATCAACTGAGCCATCTGCATTAGTAATCAACAGATTATTAGTGAACGAATAAGTGACGGAAGGTACTATGCGTAACGCTTCAACAACATCGCCGCGCACTGGGTCCAGCTTTTTATACGAAAGCGGAACGTCAATACTCAATATCTCTGCACCAATTTTTAAAGTCAGTTTTGCATTCAGTTTATTGGGGGTTTCCGGCAAGCCAAGCACATCATAACCCGGTATTGCGAAGGAGCCCGCTGTAGTCGGCGGCTGCGATAGCCAGTAAGGTTCGGTAACGGGTGCAGCATAAGGCAACATAACGGTGTGTTCAAACTTACGTAATGAATCACCGGTTACATTCAGGTTAAGCATAGAATCGGTGCCGTTGCCCCAGTTAATGTTTTGTAGCATAACAGGCGTTTCCGACCGGGCAATTACCTGCAATATAAAAGGCATGCTTACCCCAACTACCGATTGCGGTTGCTTGGTGTAAAACTCAGCCATAAAGCCGGTGCAGTCCAGTATTATCTTATCAAGCTCGGCCAATTTTTCCTTGCGCCAATACGCATCTTTTACGGTGAGTACTTTCTTACGCAGGTTCATAAGTGCGGGCAAACTAGCATCGGGGTGGCGATAGTTGAAGGCGTTCAATATTGTCTTGAGGTCATCGCCAATATCTTTTCTGCCTACACGGCCCCAGGTAATGTCAATGCCATCAAACAAAGAGTTTACAGCGGGTTCGCCGGCAACTAATTTAAAATATTCGGTTTGTATGCCGGGTACGCTTGGGGTGCCTGCGCCCTGGCTGCGGTGTATGCTGCGGCTGTTACCAGCTATTTCGCCGGTGCCTAAACCCATTGGTGCTTCGTAATCGCCAACCGATAGTTTAAATTGGTCTTCCGATGTTGTATTGCGGTCGCCAAATTTATAGGTGTTCCATAAAATGCGCTTGGGTTGCCAGGTAGGGTAGTACTTCAATTGTTCCGGGTATTTTGTGGCATCAGCCGCTGCGGTAAACGCTTCAGCACCTATAATTGCCGATGCGGCGTGCTGGCCATGGCCAGCCTGTGTATTAGGCGGAAAGCGGCAGATAACCACATCGGGCCGGAACTGGCGCATCACCCAAACGGCATCGCCGGTAAGCGTGTCCTTGCTCCAGTGCTTAAACGTTTCTTCGTAGCTTTTTGAAAAGCCAAAATCGATAGCTCTGCTGAAAAACTGTTCGGCACCGTCAATTTTACGGGCTTCCATTAATTCATGCGTGCGTATAAGGCCTAGTGCTTCGCCTTGCTCGCTGCCAATAATATTCTGGCCACCATCGCCACGGGTTAGCGAAAGGTATGCGGTGCGGATATTGCGGTCATTTACCATCCATGCCAGTAAGCGGGTGTTTTCATCATCAGGGTGCGCTGCAACGTACAGCACATTTACCAGGTGGCGCATCTGGGCAATTTCATGATAGATTTTATCAGAACTTGCCGGGCGCACCTGCTGTGCATGGCTCACTGAAATAACGCTGGCAGCCAATAATGCCGCAGAAAGTATTTTTTGCATGGAAGTAGTGTATTAAAAAAGGTGTGCCACACTTTTTTGAAGTGTGGCACACCTTACCCTGAAATATTAATAGGTTTTTTTCTTGGTAGAAAAATTCTCACCTTTCTTAATGTCGTTGATCAGCTTGGTATTGTTGTGTATGAATTCTGCTTCAAATGAAGAACCTTTGGCCGTTTCCATCGATTTGTTGGCGGCTTCTACAGCTTTTTCGTTATGGCCCAGTTTCTTTTCCAGCTTTGCTTTTAAAGCCCACATGTAAAATGCTTTCGGGTCTTCATCAAGCGCCCTTTCAACATAAGAAAGTGCCAGTTCCAACTTCATGTTATTTTCGTTGTAGTAATTAGCTACCTGAAAATAAGGGATAGAAGGATGGTTAATGGCTTTATCAATGTTTTTAGTAATCGCATCGTCATTGCGGGCAACAACAGGGATCTGTATTTTTACTTTTTCCCACATCATTTCCAGTTTGCAGCTTGAATAGCTGACATCAGAAATACCGATAGTGAATGTCTGGCAAACACCTTCCATTGGTACTGGCTTAATATTGAAGCGCAATACATCGGTTTCTTTACTATAACCATCAGCACCCCAGTTACCAACACCAGTATTCAGTATGATCTCCCAGCTGTCTTTACCCGGAATAGTGTACAGAGCGTATTCACCGGCCTTTATTTTGTTGCCATTAAAGTCAACGTCTTCGCCGAATTTTATTTTGGTGGCTGAGTTAGCACCTGTGCGCCATACATTGCCATATTGTACCAGGTCGCCAAATATTTTGCGGCCACGAACCGAAGGGCGGCTATAGGTGATCTCGATACTGGAAGTAGAGAAGTCCTGTACAATTTTACAGTTCGGACTTAACGCCGGTAATTTCAGCTGAGCATCAGCATAATTGGTGGAAGCAGCAAGAAGGAATGCCGCAAGCAGAAAACGTTTCATGTGTATGTGTTTTGAAGGCACAATTTACGTTGTTATCTGCATAAGTGTATAGGTAATGTCAATTGGGTTATAGTTGTAAGTCATCTTGAGTCGTAAGTCGTAAGTCGTAAGTCATAAGTTGTAAGTCGTGAATGATAAGCGGTAAATAGTTGGTTAGTGCAAAGTCGAAAGCTATTTTTTATATGTATTTGTTAATAAAAGTGTCATAAAACAACCGTTAGTGAAAAAAAGCGACCGTTTATTCCTTTTCGTTTGCATAATGTTAAAGTTGATAGTAAGTTGTGGTTAATATATACACGTACCTCTTAAATACTATACCTGATTATGAAAAAGCTGTTGTTTTTCGTAGCTTTCATTAGCACTTCGCTATCAGCAATAGCACAAAGCCACATACAGCCTTGCCACGGGCAAGACACCAGCCACTTATACCGTGCTAAAACGAATGCACCAGTTGCCATTGCCGTTAGCAATGTGCTTAAAGTTGCCGTCGCAGGTCATAATTGGAATACCTACGGTGGAAGAGCAACCGTAAAAGTCTGGAATAATCTTACGCGGCTTACACAAGGGCTGAAGCCCAATGATAGTGTAAAACTTACGCAGCCAAGCGGATTGGTTTACGATAATTCCGGCAATCTTTATATTGTGCAAAGCGAGCGAACCGACAGTAATATACTAATATATGATGCGGGTCTTCACCTGCTTAGGGTAATCAATAATTCGCCAGGCACCCCTCTCTCCTGGTTTAACCTAAGGGGTATCGCGCTTGATTCTGCACAAAATCTATATGTCGTAAGTGGCGATTCGGTTGGCGCAGGCGGCGCGGATATACCCAATACCGGTAAACTAATAAAGATAACCAATCCGCTATCGTCAGCAACTAAAACGGTATTGCTAACCCGCCTGAACGCGCCTAAAGCTGTTGTTGTAAAAGCAACCGACGTATACATAACGGAATATGCGAACAACAAAATTGACCGCTACAATTTAACTTCGATGGTAAAGATCGATTCAGCTTCGCTTAATAAGCCAATGGATATATTTTCAACTGGTTGCAAGTTATACTGTACGGAGCACGATTCTAATTCCATAAGGGTTTTCGATGCCATGCACCTGGCGGGCGGGGTAGAACGCAATTTTGCCAGACTTGATACGAACCGCGGACCGTTTGGTATTTTCTTAAACGGAGATATGGACCTACTCGTATGTGATAGCAACAGGGTTCTGTTTTATTCTGATAGCGAGAGCATAAGTGACACAGACTACATTGCGCCAACTTATACCGGCGGTGGTGGTGGTGGTGGGTTTTCGTGGATACCATACCTAGTATGTTCGTCCCATACTTATACGCTATTCGATTCAGTTCGAGGTGGGGTATGGCATACAAATGATTCTACAAGAATTCAATTGCACCGTGATATTTATGATTCCTTAGTTCATGTCATCTGCGATACAGCTGGCACATATCTGGTTACTTACACATACTCAGGTATCATAGATAGTTTTTTTGTGACATTTTCTCCAGCAGAGGTTGATCATTACGTCACACTCTCCGATTCCTTAAGAGGAGGAACATGGTATACTAGAGCATATGATAGTTCTTTGATTGCGTTAACTGTAACCGCGTTTGATTCTATTGTCCGTTTTTATGGATATTCCCTAATATCAACAGAAGTATATTACCGGCACGGCAGCTCAATTGATACTTTCCATGTCTTTGTTGATACGATTGTAGTTGCGGGTCCTATATACACGGAAGGAGATGCTGGCAGTATTTATGGCTTTTACAGGTTTTGCATAGGGAATATCGTACAGTTATATGATGATCATTCTACTTACAATAGTTACTGGTCAATCAGCGATACTACTGTTGCTTTTATTGATGAGGCTGATGGTTTGCTTTGGCCTTATAAACCCGGGACAGCGGTAGTAACCCATACCGTTATAAGTAATTGTGGCGTTACAACTGCAATGTTCAATATTATGATAGATTCCGAGGCATCGGCAGGAGACATTACCGGATCGCATTTATTATGTCTGGGCTCATCGATAGTATTGAAGGATACTGTTTTAGGAGGTATATGGAGTAGTACAAATACCGGTATTGGCCCTATCGTTGCCCATGCAGGTGATTCCATTACTGTGCATGGAGTAAGTTTAGGGACGACCACTATTAAATATGGAATCGCTAACACCTGTGCTGATAGCTTGTATCATGATATTGAGGTAAAACCCCTGCCCGATGCAGGTACTATTTCCGGTAGCGGAATTGTCTGTTTGGGTTACTCCACAACTTTTATTGACCATGGTGGCACACACGGCTATTGGGTAAGCGGCAACAGCTCAGTTGCTACGGCGAGTGGAACAGATACGACCGGATATGCTGTGGGTGTTTCACTCGGTTCAACATTAATCAGCTATATTGATACAAATGTTTGCGGCGCGGATACAGTATCAACCACTATTTCAGTTTATACAGCACCAACGGCGGCTACAATTTCAGGCTCCTCATCTGTTTGCCATGGATCGACTACTACGCTTAGTGCGTCAAGCGGGAGTGGCACATGGAGTTCGTCGTCTCCGTCTATTGCATCGGTTTCGTCATCAGGCGTAGTTACGGGTGTAGCTGTAGGGGCTGCAACCATAACATACACAATTGCATCATATTGCGGTAGTGTTTTCTCTACTAAAAGCATTACAGTTCTTCCTTTACCTGACGCTGGTACAATTACCGGAATGGACACAGTTTGTACCGGTATACCGGTTGTATATACATCTTCGGGCGATGCCGGTGGCACCTGGAGTACCTCATCGTCAGTCGCATCTATTAATGCTGCATCCGGTGTGTTGACAGGTGTTACAACCGGCGCCATTACTGTCACTTACACTGTTGCCAGTTCGTCGTGCGGTACATCAGGGGCTACGTTTCCGGTTTTTATTCGCCCGGCACCAAATGCGGGAACCGTAACTGGTGCAAGTACAATGTGCGAGTACGATACCTACACTTTCACTTCAACTGTAAGTGGAGGTACGTGGAGCATTTCCAATTCATCAATTGCGACAGTTGTATCTTCAGGAGATGTAACAGCGATGACAGGCAGCCCGTTTGGTATTATAGACACAATCATATACACGGTCAGCAATAGTTGTGGAACTGCCCGCTCTACTGCTGTTGTTAACATTCGAAGTCGGCCTACCGTAACTACAATAACCGGACTAACAACTGTTTGTGTCGGCGCAACAATTGTGGATTCCGCTTTCGCTGTTGTCGGCGCAGGGGGAAGTTCTTACTGGAGGGTGACCAATGGAAATGCAACTATAACAAGTTCAACCGCTGTTAGCGTTTTTTTACTTGGCGTGCATCCGGGAACTGTTATTTTATATGATTCCGCAATAAATGCTTGTGGGGCTACCGTGAGAACTACGACAGTTACGATCAATGCTAATGCTGACGCCGGGCACATAATTGGTTCGTCAACTTTGTGTGCCGGTTCAACAGATGCGTTCATAACCCATGGCTCTACGCTCGCTTATTCCAGCAACGTATGGTATGGTTCAGGCGGTCTTGCATATAGCTCTGCCCACGATTCAGTTGCTTATTTCACAGGTACCACACCCGGAACAGGTATCGTTTGTTTCTCCGTCATCAATTCATGCGGGCGCGATACTACATGCGATACAGTTTCGGTTATCGCACCTCCGCACGTAGGTGTAATAATGGGCGCATCAGCTGTGTGCATCAGCGCATCAATAACACTTACTGATTCTGTTACCGGCGGCACCTGGTCGGCATCTAACGGCCGTGGTTCCATTGCTTCATCTGGCGTGGTTACTGGTATTAGTGCGGGTATAGATACATTTACTTATTCGCTTACCAACTACTGCGGTACCGCCACCGCAAGACATATTGTTACCATAAACCGATTGCCAAATGCGGGCTCAATTTCAGGTCCGCCAAATATCTGTCTAGGTACGCCGGTCGCTTTTTCGTCTAGCTCTGCAACTGGTAGTTGGAGCGTCAGCAATCCGCATGCAACCATGTCATCTGGCGGTATACTGAGTGGGATATCCAGCGGTATTGACACCGTTTATTTTATTGACAGCACCAGTTGCGGGAGCGATACTGCAAGATTTTCTGTTAGTTTATATCCTGTGTTGCATGCGAGTGCAATTATAGGGCCATCATCGGTATGTATAGGTTCTTCTGTCACCCTAACCGATTCCACAACCGGCGGCACCTGGAGCGCCACCAACACACATGCTACAGTTTCAGGCGGTGGTATAGTTAATGGTGTTACTGCCGGCTTGGATACGATTGTTTATTCTATAAGTAATTATTGCGGCACAGCCATGGCAACACATATTGTTACTGTAAACAGCCTTACTACTGTTGCCGACAGTATATGGGTGACCCGTGATTCCGTTTGTGCTGGCGATACGGTTACGTTTACTGTTATACCAACCAATGGTGGTAGTTCACCTTCATTCCAGTGGATGCGGTTCAGTACGATGGTGGATACGGGCACTACGTTTACCTACATACCTACATTGGGCGATGTAATTACTTGCCGAATGACCAGCAGCGTGGCATGTCCGGTTCCGGCTGTGGCAACCAGTAATAGTATTACCATGATGGTGGTGCCGGTGGTTACGCCAACGGTTAGCATTATTGCCACACCTAATGATACTGTGGCCTACATAGGTCAACTGATCACGTTCTATGCCACAGCTACGTATGGCGGCACGCCTACACTGTACCAATGGTATGAACACGGTGCAGCGGTGTCAGGTGCAACATCATCGTTATACGCCACCCACGTAAGCAGTAACGATACCGTGTATTGCATAGTTACCAGCAATGCGCCTTGCGCAACTTCAACCACGGCCAGCAGCAACACGATTGTTATTTATGCCGACTATCTTGGCATCCATGACATACAATCACTGGCGGGTACTTTTGCGCTGTTCCCTAACCCTAACAGCGGGGTACTGACCATTAGCGGAAAAGTAGCCAGTAATGATGCCCTGGCTTTTGAGGTAAGAGATGTAACTGCCAAACTGATAACTACCGGCACATTGCAACCCACCAATGGTACTATTGAGCAATCCATTCACCTGCATAGTGCACTGCCATCAGGTAACTACTTTATACGAATAATGGCAACTGAGGGCACTGTGGTATTGCCTTTCGTGAAGGAGTAGAATTTGCATATTGTTCCAAATAACCGTATCTTTAAGTTGTAACAATATTGAATTGCCCAAAATATATCCTTATGAAAAAAATTTTAGTGCTCGTTGCATTGGTTTGCAGTGCCGTTCTGTCAAAAGCACAATGCCCTATCGCTTACCCATTTTACATGACGGGGGCTTATTGTGGTGGAGCATATCCGCACATGATTCTTTCTAATTCTGAGAGTGGTGTTGACTATCAACTGTACACAACTGGTGGTGCATCGGTGGGCTCCCCAATATCTGGTAGTACAGGAGTGCCAATTGATTTTGGGCCGATAGCTATTTGGCCCGGGGCTTATACCACTGGATTATATTCAGTTTTAGGTGTACATACAACTAGCCATTGCCCTACTACAATGCGCGATAGTGCTTTATATATTACGGGTACTCCGTCCATAATTAATTACACTTCGCCAGTTTGTCCAGGCAGTATTGCTTATGCATATGACTCGATTCTTGGAGGTACCTGGTCAAGTAGTAATACTTCAATCGCGACGGTAGACACCATAACAGGAAGGAGTGGGTATGCATCTGTAGGTGGAGTTTCGGCAGGCACAGCTATAATCACATATTCTATCACCAGTTCTTGTGGCACTCTGTATAGAACCGCGTCAATAACCGTCGCTGGTTCGGCAGGCACTGCACCCACTGTAACCGGGCTAACTAATATTTGCATAGGTGTCCCAGTAACCTATACTATTTCATCATCAGGGGGGTACTGGTCTACAAGTTCGTCAATGATTGCAACCGTTAATTCGTCTACAGGAGTCCTTATGGGTATTGCTGCCGGTGCTGTAACCCTGTCTTATACAGTTTATACATCGTGTGGTTATGTGGTTGGTACGTTGCCGGTTACGGTGGCTGCTTCCTCGGCAATTTCACTTCCATTTGCATTAATGTCAGGCGATACAGTTACTGCCACTACCACAGTGGCTTCGCCAACATGGGGCATATCGCCAGTATCAATCGCATCAATTTCAACCTCCGGGCTGGTTACGGGTTTAACGGCAGGCATGGCAAATGTGTTTTTTACAACCAGTTCTACCTGCCATTCTCATTTTCTGCCCATTGTTCCGGCAGGTAGTATTATTGCCGATAGCTTTTATGTGTCGTTAACTCGAAATTGCAGTGGGCCGTTATTTAGGGTAGTGACCAATATCCCAACAGCTAGCCTGAATCTCAGAACTTATTATGGTGACGGCACTAGCGACTATCGCTCGGTGGGTGGTAGCTATATGTTTTATGCCGATACTTTTAGTCACGTCTATACAACATCTGGCACCTATGCAGTAAAGCATGTTTTATACCTGGGATCCTCGGCAGTTGATTCTGTGTCATATTCGTATAATTACCTACAATGTCATGATATTGGTTTGTCAATGTATTATGATGCCAACAGCAACTGTATTAATGATGCTGGCGATATGGCCAATATAGTACCCTTGCAAATTGCGATTGATTCTAATGGCGTAAGAATAGATACAATACCAGCAACATCTAGTGCTTATTATCACGCATACGGCTCAACAGGTGATATTTATGCCTTTCAATTATTGCCAACTACGGTCTTAATTAGCTGTCCATCATCCGGCGTGCTATATGATACGTTATCTTCCGGTTATGGACATGACACCCTCATGGCAGGCCTGGCTTGTTCCGCAACAACCGGGTATGATATGCTAGTGACCGCAACATCACCTGCAAGAACCAATGCACAGGATTTTTTCATTTCAGCCAGAAACCATTACTGTACATCAGATAGTGCTGTTGTTACGGTACATTTTAGCCCACGTTATTACTTCTCATCCGCATACCCCACACCAAATTATATTTCTGGTAATACAGTCAAATGGTACATTTCGCATTTATCAGATATTTCTGGCAGCCATCCTGATTTTCATTTAAGAGTCAATGCACCATCTGGTGCATTCCTGACTGTTGGAGATACTGTACATTCTGATATCTCAATAACGCCGATTGGCTCAGGTGATGTTGATACTTCGAATAATTATGTGATAGAAATTGATACGGTAAGGGCTTCATACGACCCTAATCATGTAGCTGTATCGCCATCCGGCAACATACTCAATGGCACCCAACTCAGGTATACAGTCGAGTTTGAAAATGACGGTAACGATACCGCACATAACATTTATGTTATGGACACACTGTCTGATAACCTCGATGTTTCTACTTTACATATTGTTAGCGCAACGGCCACCATGACCACTACTGTATTGTACAGCGGCGGGCATAGTATTCTTAAATTTGATTTCCATGGTATTAATTTGTTAGATAGTTCACATCATGGACTTTGTACAGGCATGTTTGTTTATGATATTAAAGCACGAACAGGCCTGGCGGATGGTACGCTTATTTATGGGCATGCGGGTATTTATTTTGATATAAACCCCGTTGTGCTTACCGACTCATCACGCAACAGGATCCTGATTCCTCACGTGAGTATCGCAGCAACCGAAGATACCATTTGCCATGGTGGTATTATGCATTTCAGCGCTACGCCTTATTCGGTAGGCAATCCTCATTATCGGTGGTTTATTAATACAACTGCTGCTGGAACCGACAGCGTGGACTTTACTACACACAGTGTGGCTGGAGGCGATGTTGTGAAATGTGTTATGAGAACCATTATGGACGATACTGTTGTATCTGTATCCAATACCATTACAGTCATAGAACGCGTATTGTCCGCAGGTACTATTTCTGGAGCTTCATTATTATGCCTGGGTGATTCAGCTTCACTTAGTTCGTCAGTTTCTGGTGGTACCTGGAGCGGAACGGGTGCACATATTTCAGTATCGGCAAGTGGCAGGATGTTTAGTTCGTCAGTCGGCGCCGACACAGTAGTGTATTCAGTAACCAACGCTTGTGGAACAGCTACTTCAACACATGCAGTTTCTGTATTGCCTTTCCCTTCGGCGGGAATCATTGCAGGTGCGTCATCAGTATGTGCGGGTTCAACAGTCACCTTAACCGATTCCACAACCGGCGGCACGTGGAGTGCGACCAACACACATGCTACAGTTTCAGGCGGTGGGGTGGTGAATGGTGTTACTGCCGGCTTGGATACGATTGTTTATTCTATAAGTAATTATTGTGGCACAGCCACGGCAACACATATTGTTACTGTAAACAGCCTTACTACTGTTGCCGACAGTATATGGGTAACACGTGATTCCGTTTGTGCGGGCGATACGGTAACCTTTACTGTTATACCAACCAATGGTGGCAGCTCACCTTCATTTCAGTGGATGCGGTTCAGTACGATGGTGGATACGGGCACTACGTTTACCTACATACCTACATTGGGCGATGTAATTACTTGCCGAATGACCAGCAGCGTGGTATGCCCTGTTCCGGCTGTGGCTACCAGCAATAGCATTACCATGATGGTGGTGCCGGTGGTTACGCCAACGGTTAGCATTATTGCCACGCCTAACGATACTGTAGCCTATATAGGTCAACTCATTACCTTCTATGCTACGGCTACGTATGGCGGCACGCCTACAATGTACCAATGGTATGAACACGGTGCAGCGGTATCGGGTGCAACATCATCGTCATACGCCACCCACGTAAGCAGTAACGATACCGTATATTGCATAGTTACCAGCAATGCGCCTTGCGCAACTTCGACCACGGCCAGCAGTAACACGATTGTTATTTATGCCGACTATCTGGGCATCCACGACATTCAATCGCTTGCTGGGACGTTTGCGCTGTTCCCTAACCCTAACAGCGGGGTACTGACCATTAGCGGAAAAGTAAACGGTAATGATGCCCTTGCTTTTGAGGTAAGAGATGTAACTGCCAAACTGATAACTACCGGCACATTGCAACCCAACAATGGTACTATTGAGCAATCCATTCACCTGGATAACGCACTGCCATCGGGCAACTATTTTATACGCATAATGGCAAATGAGGGCACGGTGGTATTGCCTTTTGTGAAGGAGTAGCAATAAACACTTTATAAATAAAAATAAAATGCGCAGCTATCTGGATGCGCATTTTTTAGTGCATACTTGCAATGCGCTTACGGTAGCGTTTTTCCCGAACGGTTATTCTTTACTTTTTCCATGAGTAGCCTGAACGTAGCGTCGTTCAGCAATGCCGCAAATGCAGGCTCAGTTGTTAATTGTTCCGTATCGCTGTAGCCCAATGTTGCGGCCTCGGTTAATGCAGCCATTGCCCCTTTACTGTTATTGTTCTTCATGTTGAAAAGCGCGGCAAAATAGCTGAAATCCGGGTTTTTACGGTCGGCCATTTTGAAAATATTGATGTAGCTGCTGGCATGCGCCATATCGCCATTGGCCAGTGCATTGGCAACATTCATGTAGCACACAAACCCCAGATAGGCGAGCACCCTGTGGGTTGCATTGGCTTGCTGCAAATTGCTGTGGCTGGCCTGCTGGTTAAGGGCGGTTATTTTCTGCTTCCACCATTGTTCGTCATGTGTGGCAAATTGTGCAGCAAGTTCTTGCTTTTGGGTTTGCTCGGCAGATAATATTTTTTGGAGATCGGCTGCCGCTTGTTTATATGCGACATGGGTTTCCCTGCGTGCTATTTGCTGGTTGTAAACTGTTATATCGGTTAGGCCATTGAGGGCGCGTGCTGCGCCATCGGTTAGCCATACGGTACCTGCCCAGTCTGCTTTTGCTGTGGCGCTGGCTATCCTGCTATCAAAGTCTTTTTGCAGTGCGGCAATAATAGTGTCGTTTTTGGGTGTTGCCCGGCGTTTCATACTGTTGACCATCATCCATAAAACAGCGGTACGGAATTCGGCAACCGGAGCCCAGCTATGTATGCCCCTAAAGGTGAGCAACTGGTGCGGATTTTTGAATTGCGACAGATTGCCATCCAGTTGCACCAGTTCCGGCAGGTTAAAGTCATAGTCGCCTACGAGGGCAAAATAATCAAAATCGTGACTGAAGCCCGGGCCTATGTTCGGGAAGCCACCCGCGCACCCAATAACCCCGGCCACCCCGCCATGTGTTATAGCCGCAAGGCTGGCTACCTTTGAGCCACCCGAAAAGCCCGAGGTATAGATGCGGCTGCTATCCAGGTGCAACCGGTTATGGGTATCGTTCCATAGCGCAGCAATAATTTGATTGTGCGCAGCTATATCCAGTCCGTTTTTCGAGATGTTGGAGCCTATGAGTATGAAACCATATTTTTCGGCGATCTGCTGATACATTCTTAAAGGCAGGGCACCGCGGGCATGTGCATCGAAGCAATAAATGCAGGGGTAGGCTGTAGCCGCATTGTAATACTTGGGCAGATAGATGGCATAACTACCACAGGCACCACGCACACTATCCACCACCACACCTTTAGCCAGCGAATTATCATAAGCCGGAGCAGCATAAGCCACTGGTGCGGTGGTTTGTGCCTGCATATTATTGCCGGTTCCCGACCCACACGATAACAAGACCGCCGAAGCAATACAAGCGGCATATAAAAACCTGGAAACAATAGTGGCGTACGGCACTGGAAGCAACGATTACGTGAAGCATAAAGGTAAACAGCCTGCGCGTAAAAAAATAAAGGCTTCCTGAAGCAGGAAGCCTTTTGTAGCGAGAAGGAGAAATGTATATTGAAAGGGATACTCCGCAATGACGAGCAGCAAGGCGAAGCAACGTAAGGAATAGCAGAGATGGCCTGAATTGTTAAGGCCTAGCAACTAAGTACGCTGAAATTCTTGTAGCTCTTTAATGAAAAGATCGTCTATTGGTTGAGAGGTTGAAAACAAGTTTATGGTAGCATTTTCATAATTCCAGAAATTTTCCGACCATATTGTAAAACGGCTGGCATTAACTTTATCTTCAATTAGCTTTATGTAGATTGGCTTTTCTGTTTCAATATCTATACCTTCAAAAACATCATCTTTAAGTGACCAATTTCTTAACTTCAAAACTGTATATTTGGGAGTATAAACTTCGTTCTTGGTATAAGGAGATTGATCGAAAATTGGGCAGACAAAAAGGCTGATTATCTCGGGGTTGGATTTATTATTGATAAAAATGGGAAACACAGAAAAAAGAATTAGACGCTGATCGTTGCAATAGAGCATAGCTCCCGTCGTTGTTAATTTTGATAGTGCATCACTAAGTTTATGCCTTGTATCTGTCCTCTTGATACGCAGCTGAACATCTTCATACAAATCGTTTATGAGAAGATATGTATCATAGACCTTTCTAATAAAAACTACCCCACCAAGCGATTCGTTTGTGTCATGTACTTTGCCATTCCTAATATGTCTCAACTGATGAGGCAACCCATCGTTTAAGGTTTCAAAATATCGTTCCTTGTAAAACCAGTCGATTAGTCCGGCTAGTTGTAGTTTTGATTCTTTGCCATGAATTTCAGCCCATTTTATTCTTAGGGCTTTCTCAAAAGCAAAAATTGCGTGAGTGAGTGAAACATCAATAAATCCATACTCATAATAGCTATGAAGCAATAGTTTTTCTGAAATAGCGGCAGATTTTTTCACTACTTCAGGCACTTCTTTTTTAATAAATATCAGTTCAGCAAATTTCTTTTGAAAGCTTTCAAAAGTTGCGGCGTCTGGAAACACTTCCCAGACTTGGTGTTTGGTTAGTTGCATGACAATATTATTCAGTTTTTCTTTTCCCTCTTTTATTCAAGCGGATTTCCGGGTTTATCTCTTTTTCAATCATTTCTTCTAACTCCTTTCTTCCCAATTTGATTTCAAGAAAAGCAATAGATAAATTTGTGCAGATGTGGTTATTGACCATTATTTCTATATGTGGAGCAAATTTTACTTTACTCGTTGCTGGGTGATAACCCTCTATTGAGGAGAAGAGTTTTTGCCCAATTGTTCTTCTGACGGTATGATGTCTAGTATCAAACAAATCTTTCATTCTGCCTCGCAGGTTGCCTGTTTCGCCAACATACACTATGTCATTATTTTCTTTGAAAACATATACCCCGGCATGAGACGGAAATTGTAACTTCCAATCTTTATCAAAAACAATTTGTTGCCAGTTCTTTTTTTGTATCAGTTGTTTCTTTAACTCGGCTAGATAAATTTCGCTGTCTATGTTCATACAATAACCCCCAGTCCTTGTAGAAGTTCAAGGATATGCTTTGCTTTGATATTATTTGCAAAAGGTTGGTTTGCTCTTGTAATTTCATATGTTGACGTCCATACGTCTGCAAACTTCCTGTTTCTGCATAAATATTCTACTGCGGCAACAGTTTGTCCACTTGTTCTGGTAGTACATAAAATAACTTCACAATAATAAACATCCGCTAAATAAATTAAGCGGTCTTGTAATTTAGTGTTTGGGTCTCCTTGACTTTCAATGCCAATAATCTTATTATTTATTTCAACAACTAATCTAAAATCCCCTCTAACAGGCACTGACGCGGGTACGGGAAAAATTGGATTGTAGTGCGGATAGGTCAGCAGTAATAAATTAGCAAACTCCCTAAGTGTCTGGGTTTTCCCTCTACCTGCTTCATGCCAAACTGCTAAAATTGTCTTTCCCATTTTTTATTATTTATTTAACTATATAAAATCGTAAATTTTCAACTAGCACCCAAATTAACCCTTGCATTTATCGCCCGTTAAATTTGTTATTATGGTGTATTGTAGTCATTCTTTTGTCAGATATTATCCTATCATACCTACTAACAAACAGTTCAAATTTTTCTTTTTCAACATTAAAAGTATTTGTCCAATTAAGAATTGCAGACGCAATAATATCAACAAGTATTTTGAAGTTAAAATGCTTACCCTCGTCAGATAATTCTACGCCTTTGTATTCTATATGTGCAACATACCAATTTAGTCTTGTTACCTTATTGGCCTTTACTTTTCGTGAGTCCAAATTAGTCATGTGTAAAATAGAATTTCTAAATTCCCACAATTCTTCTGGTGTTACATTTATCTTAGTGAGTTCGGCGTAAGCATAAAGCCATTTCACGAAATTACCTGTGGTATCATCAAATTCAAGAAACGACATTGTATCAACACAAATCATCAATAACTTCATTGCAGACACATAGTGACTAGCATTAAACAAGAGCCTAATGGCCGAAAAGAAATCATCATTAATTAGCCTATCTAAATGAAATCCTTCTTGGTCTATATAGCCGATAATCCAGTCATCTTGTTTATCAACATGAATATGGGATGGGAATGGGCTTGTTGGCAACTTACCTTTTTCTGTTCCTTCCATAAATATCTTTCCATTTTTTACAGGTGTAACAACCATTAGTGGCGATGGTGAGGCATCGTGATGGTTAAAAATGTTTTCATAAATAATATATGCATGTCCCTTTGAACAATAATCTCGGTAAGTTATATGGTCTATTCCATTATAAACAACGCCATTTACTTTAATCTTAATGTTATCCGGAATTGGGAATTTTACAGCACTTAAAAAATCCTTTTCAATATTTTGTTGTAGAAATATAACTTTATCTTCGTCAGTACCTGATACTAAGTGACATACTGCTCCAACTTCCGTTATCAGATCAAAAGAAGAATAATAAAACAGGTTGAAGATTTTCTCTAACATTATTTTTGATGTTTATGCATTGTGGTTTTAAAATAAAGCCAATATTTAAAGCTTTGCTAATTCTGAGATATCTAAAACTGGTGTAGCCCGTAAAAAGCAGGACTCTATATAAATTAGTTTCATAGCGTTTACGAATAAAATTTTTGCAATATATACCTATTTTTAATCCCAAAACAGAGCTAAAACACCTGTTTTTAATGCTTTTTGCAAATATATTTTGAGTATATGAAAGATATGTAGGCAATTCGGGATGTTTGGGTGTTGCGGGAGCATAGGAGAAGATGACCTAAAACAAAAAAGCAGCAAAGCTTTTACACTTAACTGCTTTTTCAAGTAGCGAGAAGGAGATTTGAACTCCCGACCTCAGGGTTATGAATCCTGTGCTCTAACCAACTGAGCTATCTCGCCAAATTCGGAGTGCAAAAGTACAAATAATTTTGAGATTCAAAGCGAAATTGAGAAAAAAGGGAAAAAATATTTTGGAGTTGTTCCTAGCAAAGCAATGATGTTTAAAAAACAGCCCCGAATTACTTGCAATAGCGCTCGGATTTTATTTATTTTTAGAGGTTACACCGCGGGAGCTATATTATATTCCTGCTGAATAATCCTCCTAAAAAGGCAAGGGGTAGGTAATTGCGAAGTCGATGCTAATTGATCTTTGATATGCAAAATAAAATAGAGAACATTGATGATTGGAATTGCTTGTTTCAGGCGGCAGAAAATGGTAATGTTGCGGCGCAGGAAGAAGTGGCGATGCATTATCATTTTGGGCTTGAGATCAAAGAGCTCAAAATTGTAGTTGCTGACCCCAAAAAAGCTGTTTACTGGACTAAAGTTGCCATGGAGAATGGCAGTCTTGAGGCAATGTTAAATTATGCGAATTACTTGAGTGAAGATGACGCGATATTCTGTGAAAAAGATGTCGATAAGGCCATATCTCTTTATGAAATGGCAATAAGGCGCGGGTCAAAAGCAGCATCATTTAACCTTGGGTGCCTCTATAGGGATCTCGGGGATTTTACTAAAGCTTTCGCCTTGTACGTTTATACAGATGCCGATGCAAATGATGAAGAAGCATGGCCGGATATAAGAATTGGGCTCTGTTACTACTACGGGATCGGGGTTGAAAAGGATAGGCTGAAGGCGTTGCAATATTTCAAAAAAATGGTACTCGGGAAGAGAGAAATGCTGAGTGGTTATGAGTTTAACGAACTCAACTATCTTATTGGGAAAATGTATTTGGAAGGTGAAATAGTAGAACAATCTCTCGAGATGGCCCGGTACCACATTGAACTTGCGGACGAGGACGGAGACCATCGCTCAGCGCAAGAGTTACTGTATCTTATCGGCCGCTCCAAACGAAACTAACCCTGCACCATCCCTTCCACCACCTTCCCTAATTCCTTCCCATCGATAACCCTATCTACGCAATGGAGGTTGATGGCTTGCTGGGGCATAAAGGCGAATTCGGCGGTTAGGGGGTCTTGGGCGAGGGTGGTGCCGCCGCGGTGCTTAATGTATTCGAGGCCCTTTGCGCCGTCGCTGTTGCTGCCGGAAAGCAGGATGCCAATAACACTGGCACCAAACATATCGGCTACCGAGATAAAAGTAACATCTATACTCGGGCGGCTGTAATGCACGCGGTCTGATGAGTCCAGGGAAAAACTATCGGGGGTTTCTATCAGTAAGTGGTAATCGGGTGGTGCCAGGTATATGCAGCCGGGCAGCAGTTCATCTTTATCTTCCACCTCGCGCACGGGCAGGGTGGTTTTTCTGGAAAGCAGGGCTGCCAGTATCACATCGTTGGTGTTCTTACGGTGCAGCACAATAATTATTTTGGCCGCAAGCGGCACGGGCAGGGCACCGATAATACCGGTGAGTACGGTAAGGCTACCGGCGGAGCCCCCAATTACCACCACCGGGCAGCCGCCTACCATGTCTTCCGCCATATCTTCTGGGTATTGTCGGGCTGCGCAAATTTGGCGGCCACTTTGGTGAAACGAATATTTTCTTTGGTGCCCAGTACCAGGTAGCCCAGCTTTTCCAGGCTGGCATCAAAAAGCGACAGCACGCGGTCTTGCAGGTTCTTATTGAAATAAATAAGCACATTCCTGCAAAAAATAAGCTGAAATTCGTTGAATGAACTATCAGAAACCAGGTTGTGCGTTGCCGTAATGATCTTGGTTTTCAGGTTCTGGTTAAATATGGCGGTATCATTCTTAACCGTATAGTATTCCGAAAAATCACGTTTACCACCCGATGCTATATAATTCTCCGTATCCTTTCCCAACTGGCTTACCGGAAACACGCCTTGCTTAATATTTTCAATAGCCATAGCACTTAAATCTGTCGCATAAATGAGCGACTTATGCAGCAGGTTGGCCTCATGCAGCATTATGGCCATGGAATATACCTCCTCGCCTGTGGAGCAACCGGCATGCCATATTCTTATAAAGGGGTGGGTGGCAATATCGGGCAGCACTTTTTCGCGTATAGCCCTGAAGGTAGCGGGGTCGCGGTACATTTCTGTAACGTTCACGGTTATCTCTTCCACAAACCGCCTGAAGTAATTGGCATCGTTTTTTATGGTGTGCAAAAGCCCGTCAAAGTCGGTGAATTTATCAACTATCAGTAAGCGGTTAACGCGCCGCTTCATGGAACTTCTGGCATATTCGGTAAAATCATACCCGTATAACGAACCGAGTTCGTTAAGCAGTACATCCAGCTGTTCGTCATTTATATAGTTGGCGTCCACGTATAGGGTTTAAGTATGTTCAATAGTTTATCCACGTCAACAGGTTTGGCAATATATTCATCGGCACCGGCTGCCAGGCAACGTTCGCGGTCGCCCGTCATGGCCTGTGCGGTTACCGCAATAACGGGTAAGCTTTTGTAAACACTATTGCTTTTAAGTATGGGTATAGCTTCGTAGCCGTCCATTTCCGGCATCATCATATCTATCAGCACAATGCCTATGGTGTTATTCTCGTGCAGCAAATGGAACGCTTCGGCCATATTCGTCGCCGATACAGTAGGGTAACCCCGCGACTTCAGCACAGCCGACAATGCAAAAATATTGCGCCCGTCATCGTCAATTATCAGAATAGATTTTTGTCCTTCGTTCATCAATTTACAGGTGTTTTTACACATCAAAATTAAGCGTTTTCATACAACCAAACCCGCAACAGCGACACCAATTGGTCTACATCAACCGGCTTGGTAATGTAGTCTGATGCGCCTGCGCTTATGCATTTTTCGCGGTCGCTGTTCATTGCTTTTGCTGTTACCGCAATTATGGGCAGGTTACGGTACTTGCTTATGGCTCTTATGCGTTTTATACTTTCGTAACCGTCCATTTCCGGCATCATCATATCCATCAGCACAACGTCAACTTTGGCGTTTGCGTCCAATTGTTTCAGTGCCTCGCTGCCATCAATGGCTGTAATAATGTGCATGCCGTATTTTTCCAGCGTTTTCGTCAGCGAAAAGATGTTGCGTACATCATCATCGGCAATCAGCACGGTTTTGTTTTTCAGCACTTCGCCCATGCCGTTGCTTTTGCTCACAGGGCCTGGCTGGTCCTCCTTCTTTTCATTCACTACGTGCAGGAACAGCGACACCTCATCCAGTATCCGCTGGTAAGAATGGGCTGTTTTTAATACAATAGAATCAGCATACCGCTTTATTTTCATTTCCTCCTGCTGCGTCAGGTTCTTGCCCGTGAAAATAATAATGGGCAGATTTTCCATACCCTCGGTTTTTTTGGCATCTTCCAGTATCTGGTAAACCTGGCTGCTTGGTATATCCATATCCAGTATTACGCAATCAACTTCGTTGCGGTTCAGGGCGTTTATACTGTCGGTAAGGGTTTTCTTTATTTCCGTATTTACATGATAATTATCTAAGAAGTAGGCGAGTGCTTTGGCATGCTGCGGATTTTCTTCAATAATGAGTACTTTTTTAGGTTCGCGGCTCAGTGCCGATTCAATTTTTTCGAACATCTCGCCTATTTTCTCAAAGGCTACCGGCTTGTTAATAAAGTCAATAGCGCCCTGCGAAATACTCTTGTTCCTTACGTTGTGCGATGACATTACGTGTATAGGTATAGGTCGTGTTGCGGCATTTCCTTTAAGTTCGGCCATAACCTGCCAGCCGCTTTTAACGGGCAACTGAATATCCAGCAAAATACCGATCGGGTTATGCTTTGTGGCCAGTTCCACGCCCTCATCGCCCCGAACTGCAACCAGCCCCTTATAGCCCTTTTTACGGGTAAGGGTAAGTAGCGAAGTCGCAAAAGCGATATCATCTTCAATGATGAGAATGGCTTTTTCGCCGGGCTTAATCGTGTCGCGGTCATCTGCTATGGGGTTGGGTATAGCCAGGCTTATGTAGTTTTCGGTAGTGGGGTAGAGGTCGGTCGGGTCTTCTTCATCAATAGTTTGTAGCGTTTTTTCCGGCAGGGCTTTCGTCATATCAGCGGCTGTTGATTTAGCAATAGGCACTGTTAACACAAATATGCTGCCTTTTCCCGGTTCGCTGCTCAGGGTAATTTCACCACCCAGTAATTTAGCCAGTTCTTTACTAATGGAAAGGCCCAGGCCAGTGCCACCATATTTTCTGCGTGTCGATCCGTCAGCTTGCCTGAAGGCTTCAAATATGGCACTTTGCTGGTCTTTGGCTATACCTATGCCAGTATCTATTACGGCGAAATTCAGGTTATTGCCCTTTTTAGCAATCTCCAGGGTAACTGAGCCGTGTTGCGTAAACTTCAGCGCGTTTGATATCAGGTTGCGCAGCACCTGTGTAAGCCTTAGCTGGTCTGTTTCCAGGCGTTCGGGTATACCCAAAACCGCATTGATCTTAAACCCGATATTTTTTTCAGTGGCTACCGGCTTAAATAGGGCATCAACCTCCCGTAAAATATCGGTAATACTCACGTTCTTATACTCGAGTTCCATCTTGCCAGACTCTATTTTCGACAGGTCCAGTATTTCATCTATCAGCAGCAACAATCCGTTGCCCGATCCCAGTATTACCTTGGCATATTCCACCTGGTCATTGCTCAGCGTCTTATCGGGGTTTTCAGAAAGCAGGCGCGATAACAACAAGATAGAGTTAAGCGGTGTTCGGAGTTCATGCGACATATTCGCCAGAAATTCGGATTTGTAACGCGTGGTTTTTTCCAGGGCTTCCGCTTTGTTTTGTATTTCCAGGTTGCTTTCTACAATTTCCTCATTCTTTTCTTCCAGCAACCGGCTACGTTCCTCCAGTTCTTCATTGGTCTGGCGTAATTCTTCCTGCTGCACCCTCAGTTCTTCTTCCGAAGCCTGCAACTTTTCCGATTGTGCTTCCAGTTCAGTATGCTGTGCCTGTAACTCTTCAGCCTGTGCCTGCGTTTCCGCAAGCAATTCTTCTAATTTGTGTTTGGCCTGTGCCGTATTAATGGCGATGCCAATATCAAGTGCCACGGTTTCAAACAATTCCTTGGCATTAGGTGTATAACATTTTACCGATGCGAATTCCATAACAGCCTTTACGCTGCCATCGAAAATAACGGGTATAGCAATTATAGCTTTAGGTTTAACGTCGGCCGCTGTATAGCTTATGCTGTAGCCATCCTGCGGCAGGTTGGTCACTTCCAGTGTTTTTCCGGCTGCTGCACTTTGGCCAACCAAGCCCTCATGCAGTGCCAGAACGGTGTTTTTATTATTGGGTGAAAGTGCATATTTATTTTGCAGGTAAAAGCGCCCATCGTTGCCCGCAATATAGAAGGCACCGGCATTACTTTCGGTATATTCAGCAAGTAGGGTAACACTGCGTTCACCCACCGTAATAACATCATTTTCACCAATCAATTCATTGCTAAGGGTGGCAATGCCGCTTTGCAACCATTCCTTTTGGCTCAGTTGTTCAAATGAGGTATCCAGCGAATCGGCCATTTTATTAAGCGATACAGCCAGTTCGCCTAATACATCTTCCACGGCATCATCAACACGAATTTTATAGTCACCGAGGGCTATTCGGTCGGCTATGTTTTGTATGGCCGCAATGCGGCGGTTTATTTCAATGTCCTTTTTTAAGAGCTGCTTTTGCAAATCTTCCCGTTTTTCAAAATCCTGGCTCAGTCGTATAAACGATACGAGTGTAATAATAATAGCCAGCACCCCGGCAATTATAATAATAATGGGGGTAGCCGCGGCAGAATCTTTCATGGCAGCGGTGCGGCTTATGAGCAGCGCATTTTCGCGGTCCTGCATTTTTTTAACCAGTCTGCGCGCCTCATCCATCATGTGTTTGCCGTCCATCATGTCTGCTTCTACAATTATAGTTCCTTTGCGCTTCTCTGCTATCAGTTTGCGTAAAATGTTCGATCTGGCCGAAACTATTGTATCCAGTATGCTTATGCCATCAAGTTGTGCCGGGTTATCGGCAACCAGTATTCTCACCCTGTCAAGCGTCGCCCTTGCCCTTTGTTCTGCGCCAACATAGGGCTCCAGAAAGTTTTCATTGCCCGTAAGCAAAAATCCCCGCTGACCCGTTTCCGCATCTTTCATCGTAGAAAGAATGGATTCAAGCTCGGAAGTTACTTGGTTGGTATGGTTAACAAGACCGGCATTATCAAGCAGGCTATTGATACTGATGTAGGACGCAACGGAGCTTACAACCAGCAACAGCAGCGAAAAACAATACCCGGCTACAAGGTTTCTTTTAAAGGTCGTCATGGTAGAAACAGGAATTAGGAATTTTTTGTTGTTTTCACTTTATTTTCAACCGGCAGCACTATAATAAAGGTTGTGCCCAGCCCTTCCGAGCTTTTTGCTGTAATAATGCCGTTATGGTTATCTATTACTTTCTTTACAATTGCCAGCCCAATGCCTGTACCTGTATAGGTTTCCCGGCCATGCAGGCGCTGGAAAAGTAGGAAGATCTTGGTAAGATATTTTTCATCGAACCCGATACCGTTGTCAGTAAATGAGATCCTTAAAAACGGACCATCAGCCATCGGCTCGCTGTTAAAGTCTTTAGCCCGAATGCGCCAGCCTTCAATTTTTATTAAGGGTGGGGTATCACTCCTTGAAAATTTAAGGGCATTGTTCAGCAGGTTTAAAAACACTTGCGATATCTGCGTGCCAATGGCTTCAATTACCGGTAATTCGCCCAATTCAATGGTCGCATTTTTTTCGCTGATACTCAGTTCAAAATCGGAAATAACGCCCAGTATAACATTGTTCAGGTTTACTTTTTCAAATTTGGCTATGTCGGCTAGTTGCGAATGCTTCAACAAGTTGTCAATAAGTTCGCGCATGCGGTTAGCCGCATTGGTAATGCGTTTGGTGTAAGAGAGCGCATCTTCATTCTTATTCAGGAAGCGATCTGAAATAATTTCGCTGAATGTTGATATTTTACGAAGAGGTTCCTGCAGGTCGTGCGATGCTATGTAGGCATATTGCAATAACTCATCATTGCGGGCTTCCAGTTCACTGTTTTGTTCGCGTAACTGCCGGGTGCGTTCTAGTACCGTTTTTTCCAGACTTTTTTTTACATCGTTCAATTCCTGGGTCTGGCGGTACAGTTTCTGAAACATCTTCACCTTCAGCATCAGTAAGTCAGGGTCGAAGGGCTTTGGCAAATAATCATAGCCGCCAGCAGTATAGCCCTTGGTTATGAAACGTTTATCGATATTTACCGCAGAAAGAAATATGATAGGTATGTTCTTCGATTTGCTGTAGCCGCGTATGGTTTCGGCAACCTCATAGCCATCCATATCCGGCATCTGAACATCGAGAATAATAACTTCGTAATCTTTTTTCAGTACTTTTTTCAGTGCATCAACGCCCGAATGAGCGGTGTCAACTTCAAAGAGATTCAGTTGTAACAGCGACTTCAGCGAAAATATGTTTTCCGATTTGTCATCGACGATCAGGATCATAATCAGTTATTCATGGCTAGTTAAGTAACAAGTAATTTAAGAAATACGTGTTTGCGCAATAGAAAGTTCAAAATCAGTCAGTTTTCATGTGACCTTTAACTTTACATTGATATCATGCATTCAAATATATGCGATGATGATTTGTATTCCATCAGCAACATAAACATTTGACGCTGCTATTACAGACCGGACGCTCAACCATGATTTGAACGACGTTGCATATAACTTGGCAATAATAACGTAAATATACTACCCCAAAATCTGCGAAATAATATCAGAATGCAGACTGATTTTCAGGAATGCAGCAATGCCAAGGCCTATACCCAATATACTGGCACCCATTGAAAAATAGAACAGCCATTTGCGTTGTGTAAGCGCGGTGATACCAAACATGGCAATAGCTATGGAAAGCAGGGCATCCGTCATATCGAACTGATCATCGAACACATTAATATCTTCGTATTCCTTCGAAAAACCTTCGGCCTGCTTTTTAATTTCGCCTTTTTCTTTTTCGTACTTGGCAATTTGCAGTTCCTGGCTTTTCACCAATGCCTCGTAGCCATTACTTTGCTGCACTTTTAAATTTTCAACGCTGTTTTGCAGAATCGCTTCCTTGGTACTCTTAGCCTGGTAGTAAGACCATGCATCAATGCTATGCGCCTGTGCCTGAGACATTGCCTGCACAATATTGCCATCTTTAACATTGCAAAGCGCCATAAAAGTAGCGGTTATGGCCACCCATATAGCGACCCGGGCATTCATTTTACTTTCATTACCGTGGGCCGCTGATTCCTGTATAGTATCGCTGAGATCGCTCATTGCTTTTTTTCATAAAAATAGCAGGAAGAATGATGCAATGCGCCGGAGGGTAGAAATAAAATGGTGCACTCTTGCTTTGTCATGCTGCCTCAGTAAGCATCTACTATAATAACACAAAATACTCCGCCTGTGGAAGATTCTTCGTGCCTCAGGATGATAAAGTTAGGGTGATTGATTTGTAACAATACTATGCGCACTTGTGTAAGCCTAAATTAACTTGTCATGCTGACGCAGGAAGCATCTACTGTAATAGCACAAAATTCTCCACTTGTGGAAGATCTTTCGTGCGGCAAGATGACAAAGTAAATATCATATCACCCAAAAAAAACTGCGGGTAGCCATTAACAATTAACCATTAATAATTTACAATTGATTTACACCATACTCTGTATGTACTTCTTTACTTTTTCAAACTTACCCAGCCAGAAAACAACATCGAGGATAAAGGGAAGTTTGGAGAGTGTGCGTTGTACATTGTAGCTTTTTACGAGGTCGTTAACAATGGCGGTTTGCAGGCCTGCATCATATTGCAGCATGGCTGCGGCGGTAAAGTCGTCGGTTTTAAAGCAGCGCTGCACCTGGTCTGCGGCCAGTTTGCCGCTGAGTACAGAATTACCTATGCCTGTGCCCGAAAGGGGATTAGAAAGCGAAGCGGCATCGCCCAACAACAGGAATCTGTTACCCGAGGGCGCACCAATACTGGAGCCAAGCGGCACGCCAAAGCCTTCCAGCGGGCCTTCCTGCACAGCATCTTTAAACTTCGCGCTTAGTTCAGGCGATTGTTTAAAGTATTGGTGAAAGGCATCTTTCAGGTTTATTTTTTTGTCCGATATATTTTGCGATAATAGCCCAAAACCTACATTTACCTTACCACCTTCCACAGGGAACACCCAGAGGTAGTTGAGGCCATATTTGGGGCTGAAGAACACCTGCGATACATCGGGGTGCGTATCTTTTACATTAGAATAGTAGGCCCGTACGGCCCCCAGATAATGCTTACGGTCAATAGTGCGTTCTGTAAGTTGCTTAGCCACTATGGAATTAGCACCATCGGCACCAATTATTATTTTACCCGTAAAAACAGTGGGGGAATCTTTAATAGTTACCGTAACACCAGTTTCTATTACCGTTATTTTATCAGGACTTGTCGCAGTAAATACAGCTGTTTGGGTATGCGCTTTTACTTGGCCCAGCAGAAAATTATCGAGCTCCATACGCGGGCAGGTATATGATTCATTCATCCAGTCAAACTGAATCATCTGCCCTTTATAATTGATCTGTGTATGTTTAAGTACAAGGGTTTTGGGGAATGCTTTGAACGTTTGTTCAAAACCCGGCAGCATGATGTTGAGCGTTTCCACAGCTTTACGGTGCATCAGTTCGCCGCAAACCTTATCGCGTGGAAAAGTGGCCTTATCTATCATTGCGACCCTTAACCCGGCATCCTTCAGAGCGATAGCAGTACTGCATCCCCCCGGTCCGGCACCTATGATGAGCACATCATAATTTTTTATAGCACCGGCATCATCATTCATAGCATCACCAATTTTGTGTAAAATTATATCTTTTTTCTTAAACAAAATGTCATTGCTGTTATTCTGGTGTAAATCAATTTTAGTTATTATTTTTCATTGATAGCTTTGAAATAGAGAATAAGCAGATTGACTCGTCTTGAAACAGGATTACACCTTGATGAGGTATTCCTGGTTTTAGTTTACAGGGCTTTAGTCTGAACCGTTGATTTTAGTGTGATTTAGGGGATTTCGCTGAAGTTTGGTTTGGGTGTGCCGTAAATGCAAGTCTCTGTATTGTACGATATATGCCTTTGGTTCGAATGCCATAGGATTCACAAAACAAAAAAGCGGAGTGCGAAGAGCACTTCGCTTTTTTGTTTTTGGCTAGGCTAGCGAGACGCTGGCATATTTCGAGACCAAGCGGACCCTTGGACTCGCGGGCTTTTTCGTTTACAGGAATATGCAAGGGGACCTAATTTGTCGTATTTTTATTCAAATGAAAATTGAGAAATATACTAATGAACATTTTACGTGTAATCTATGAGGGATATAATAAGCTGACAAATTCATTTGCTGATTGCTTTATCCTTATTCAGGAACGAACATTTTCCTATTCTTTGGTGTACGATATTGCTGTAAAGAATGGCTATCCGATATGTGAGGAACCTTATATTGATAGATTGATTGAGAAAATGTGTAAAGAACAAGGTGGTGAGTTTTGGGATTTCTACCAGTATGCGCAACAGAAAGGATTTTCTTTTACTAAGTTTAAGGATAAAAACATTTCTGGCTTTAACCCATTCAAGGTTCCAAGATTTTCAGAGAACGACTTTGAGCAAATATTCGTTGAACTTGGTGGAATCAAAATTCCAGAATCGACATTAAAAACACCTGACTTTTTCTTGGACAAAATAGTTTATGAGCTTAAAGACATCCAATCTGAAAGTCTATACAATATGGACAGACAGAATAAACTTGGTGAAATTTTCCAGAATTTCCCGAAACACTTTATTGATCTCAATCCAGAAATTAATTATAGAGAAGAAACGGCTAAATATCATCAGTTAATAAAGAACTCCATACAGGGACATTTTAAAAAAGCATCAGAACAGATAAAAGCTTTCAGGCAGCAAGAGACGTTTGAGTCGGCAGGCATTATACTACTTAACACAGGAATGCTTAGTCTACCGCATGATTTATTGGAGAAATTTGCTACACAAATACTAGCAAATACAAATACTATAGAATTTGCCTTCATTTTTTCGCAAAAAGTACAAGGCTCTTGGTTTGACATATATGCAAACTACTACAACAAATTTATAGGTAAACTACCCACTAATTCAGATAAGATTACAAAGAGTGTATGGAAACTAGTAGAACACCGAATGACTGAAATGGTTCAAGGTAAACCGTTTGAATCTGGTGTTGACAATATGCATCCAATATCTTTTGAAGCGAACAATAGAGTTTTCTTTTGGAATCCAGGAAGAATTATATCGACTTTACCTGGAAATAAATAATGTTAACCATTAAACTTAGTTCAGCTGGCAGTTAACCACCCACTGGTCGAAGTTTACAACTTCGTCCAGCTATTCAGGAAGTATTTACTTCCGACAACAACAACAGCCTCAAACCCTCCGCAATGTGGTTTGCAATTAAAGTCAACTACCGCCATTTTTTGCCTCAAAAACCAAATGAAAAATATAATTTTTTATCATTTTTAACATTTCATTATCATATAAATATAAAAAATAATTCACTGAGGTATGATACAATGCATCTTAAGCGAGAAGAAAACTTTTCTTTATTATTTTTTGGTTTTTCATAGAAAGTGTATGTAACTTTAAGTTACAATAATCACAAGACATCTGTGTAATTCGTTGAAAAAGCCATTAAAATTTATTTATCTATCATTAGGCTATTAACAATTAAATTTCAAAAAATCGCCCAAAACTGCATTTTATCTATTTAAGTACATTGCAAAAGTTTAATTACTCGATTTTATTAGTAAATTGTTAACATAAATAATATTTTTGAAAATATAATTCTCCCTGTCACTTTTTCTTACCTCTCTCTACTGTTTTCAATGTAAATAACGTTTTTCCAGCGCTGGTGCAAGTTGCATTTTATGCTCAGGAATACTTAAAATATTTTATTTATATTTTCATCTTCATCTTTTCACATTGTTAAATTCTTATGGTATGAAACAGACAGCTACAGGTAGATCGAAGAAAATTTATGCCAGCAATTGGGCAGCCATGATCATTGCTTTCTCTTTATTGATATGTGCTGCTCCGGCAGGAGCGCAAACGGATGGAGGCGCCTTGAACTTTGATGGGAGCGATGACTATGTCACGATCGCTCATACATCGGCTCTTAGTCCGACGAATGTTACCCTGGAATGTTGGGTAAACCCTTCGCGAGGAAATGTGGCGTCCACCATCATAACCAAGGAACCCAACGATGGTAGCCACATAGGGTATGGCTTCATACAGCGTAGCAATAATACTTTCGGATTTGAAATCGGCCGCGAAGGTTATGGCGACAAAGTAACGTCTGTTATATTTATACCGGGCAATTGGTATCACCTTACCGGCACATTTAATGGCTCAACCATAAGATTATATGTGAATGGGGTGCTTCAGGGTGTAGTAAATTCAAGCCTTTCCATAAACTCGACTACCGATATTATTATCGGCAATAATGCTTCTTCGTCACAACCCTTCATGGGTTCAGTTGATGACGTGCGTATCTGGAATACTGCAAAATGCCAGGGGGAAGTACAGTATAAAATGTACTGCCAGTTGACAGGTAGCGAGTCAGATTTAGTTGCCTATTATAAATTTAACCAAGGGCTAAACATGGGTGTTAACCCCTCAGTCACTACATTGGTCGATGCTTCAGGCAACGGCTTCAATGGAACGTTGAATAATTTAGCGCTCAGCGGAAGGACGTCAAATTGGGTTGCAGGCATTGCGATCGGCTCCTGCGGAACATGGACCACCCCGACGGCTGCAATAACTACTGGCGGTTCCACAACTGTTTGCGAGGGCATGCCAGTCGCGCTTACCGCAAATTCAGGCGCAGGCTACACTTATCAGTGGTTTATGAATGGCGCTGCAGTGAATGGCGCAACCGCGCAAACTTATGCTGCCACTACTTCAGGAAGCTATGTGATGACCATTGGTGGCAATTGCAGCACATCATCCGCAACATCCGTAACTGTTATTCCATTAACCATAACAGCCCCTGCTGATGTAACCACTTATGCAAATTACGGGTGTTCTGCAATAGGAGTCTCCCTTGGTACACCAGCAACAGGTGGAAGTTGTTATACGGAAAATGTCTCTAATGATTATCACGATTCTTATTTTCCCGTGGGCGTAACAACTGTAAATTGGATAGTAAGAAACGCCAGCGGTGCCACTGCAACAGCAACGCAAATTGTGACAGTTATTGATAATGTTAATCCAACAATTACAGCACCCGCCAACCTCATAGCATATACTAATTCAGATTGCAGTGCAACCGGCGTTTCTTTAGGTACTCCTGCAACCGCGGATAATTGCTCTGTAGCGAGCGTTACCAATGACCATCCATCAACTACTTTTCCTCTGGGAACCACAACTGTAGCGTGGACGGTAACCGACGCAAGCGGCAACATTGCGGCTGCCGTGCAAACCGTAACGGTGATTGATAACATTAACCCGACCATCGCGGCTCCGGGTGACATTACAGTCAATTCCAATTCAGGTTGCAGTGCGACTGATATTTCCATAGGTACCCCGGCAACTAATGATAATTGCTCTGTAGGCAGCGTTACTAACGACCATCCGTCAACCACTTTTCCGGTGGGCGCAACAGCCGTAACGTGGGTAGCGACTGATGCCAGCGGGAATTCCGCAACTGCTGTACAGACTGTAACAGTTATTGATAATATTAACCCAACCATCACGGTCCCGGCTGACGTTACCGTCTACACTAATTCAGGTTGCAGTGCAACTGGCGTTTCTTTAAGCACACCGGCAACCGACGATAATTGCTCTGTAGCCAGCATTACTAACGATCATGAATTAACTACTTTTCCCATCGGGACAACAACAGTTAAATGGACGGTAACCGATGCCAGTGGAAACACCGCAGCAGCTACGCAAATTGTGAAGGTAATTGATAATGTAAATCCGACAATCACAGCGCCGGCCAACGTTACCGCCTACACCAATTCAGGCTGCAGTGCAACCGATGTTGCTCTTGGCAACCCTTCAACGGATGATAATTGCTCTGTTTCCCGCATTGCCAACGACCACGAGTCGACTACTTTTTCTATAGGTACTACAACAGTAAAATGGACCGTAACTGACAAAAGCGGAAATACAGCAATGGCCACACAAACTGTGACGGTAATTGATAACGTGAATCCAACAATCACTGCTCCTACGGGCATTACAGCCTATACTAATTCGGGTTGCACTGCAACCGGTATCGCTTTGGGCTCCCCGGTAACTAATGATAATTGCTCTGTGGCCAGTGTTACCAATGATCATGAGTCAACTACTTTTTCTGTGGGTACTACAACTGTAAACTGGACGGTAACTGATGCCAACAGAAACACTGCAACAGCCATACAAACTGTGACGGTAATAGATAATGTTAACCCTACAATCACCGCTCCGGCCAATATTACTGTAAATAGTGCAACCGGCTCGAATAGCGCCACCGTATCTGTTGGCACGCCTGCAACCGCTGATAATTGTACCGTGGCCAGTGTAACGAACAACCATCCATCTTCCAGTTATCCTGTAGGCACAACAACAATAACCTGGACTGTAACTGACGGCAGCGGCAATACCTCGAGTGCTAACCAGACCATAACAGTGAACGACGCTGAGGCTCCACATGCTGTCGCCCGGAATTATACTTTAAATCTTTCAAGCGGCACAGGCACAGTAACACCAGAAAATATTAATAATGGCAGCTATGACAACTGCGGCATTTCCAGCATGTCTGTTAGCCCTAATACGTTTACCTGTTCACAGGCAGGAAGCAATAGGGTAACCTTAACAGTTACAGATATACATGGCAACGTGTCAACATGCACCTGCATTGTAACTGTTCAATATAATCCGAGGAGTACTGTAACTGTTACGCCTGCCAGTGGCGACTATACCGGCGGAGTAGCTAATAATATCTATCTCGGTTATGGCCCACAAACTGCGGCACTTTCGGTTAGTGCCACAGGGGGCAGCGGCTTTACCTATTCTTGGTCGCCAGCGACCGCGCTAAGCAGTAGTACTGCGGCCAATCCAACCTTTAGCACAAGGACGGCCGGTCAATACACTTACACCGTTATTACTACCAACAGCAATGGCTGTTCCGTTTCAAAGACTGTTTCCATGTCGGTGATCGATGCGGTTGACCACTCGCACTGCGGTAAGGTACTTTTATGCCATGTTACTTCGGGCTGCCACTCCAACCGACAACAGCTTTCCATAAGCGCAAACGCGGTTGCAGCTCATCTGTCAGAACATTCAGATGATCGCCTTGGGACATGTTCCGGTGGCTGTCATAGAGACGCAAGAGAGGAGTTGCTCGCTGATGCGGGTAGTGTTCCTGAAGCAACGCAAGTATTCCCCAATCCTTCAAACGGAACATTCACTATTATAATACCAGCCACCCGTACAGATGCAGTAATTATTATTACAGACTTTACCGGTAGAGTATTGGAAACGCGCTCCCTTTCAGAAAACACTGGTAGCCCAATTGAGTTTAGCCTCAACGATGCCGTACCGGGAATGTATTTTGTGAGAGTGACTGCCGGCGAATACAGCCATATCGAAAAAATGACTGTAAGGTAATTTTATTGATCGGTTTTTATGAAGGAGGCCGCCTGGCAATAGGGCGGCCTCTTTTGCTTTTATTAAATCGGTACAGTTTGCTTGTAATGCCATTTATACATAATAAACCGGCAGGGTTGCGATTGTTGTGTACCTACCGGCACACGGTTTATTTAATTGGTTAGCAACTACAAACCTTTTGCACTTACCAGCGCAATGACATGATTTTAGCGCCGTATTTTGATGTA